>DATFHB010000001.1:0-31398 GCA_035248845.1 Amycolatopsis sp.
CAGGCCATCACGGCGTGGGCACAACACTGGAACACCGACCCGAAGCCTTTCGTGTGGAAGGCCACCGCCCAAAACATCATCGCACAGGTCCAACGCGGCCGCACCACCCTCCACCAGATCAAAACCCAGACGGACCACTAGTTGCACGTGGATTGCACGACCGGCCCCCTCGCTTCCACATATCTCCCTGGCCTGAGGTGATCTCCTCGCGGCGCGGGTTTATCCCTGCCGGGCCCGGTGGTGCCGGTCAAGGGTTTGCCGGAGGCCGCGGAGCGCCCTTGATTGGTGGTGCCCGGTCTGGCAGCCCTCGGGCGCGCCGTGGGGAGATCACCGGACTGGTCCGTTCGGCTGATCTCCGAGTGGTGCCGGGCTCTGGGGCGAAGCCCCGGCCTACCTTGGCATCGCGCTCTGGATCGCCGTCGCGCTCGCAGCCTCGGAAACCACCACCGGGTAGCTACCCGTGTGGGCCGCATCCAGCATTGGCTCGGGCCACTGATCTTCATCGGCTCGGAACCGCGATCCTGCTCGACGTCCTCTCACCCGCGCAGCACGGTCGCCGGGCTATCGTCAGGCATGGCGCGATATCGGTTCCTGGACGGGATGGGTGACGTCATGGACGAGCGTGACTTCCCTGATCACGCCTCCGCCCTCGCCTGGGCGCAAGTCGAAGAGGAGCTCGATGACGAGGTGCAACGCGTCGAGTATTTGGGTCCTCAAGGTGACTGGCGCTGGGCCGGCGCCCTCGAAGGCTGACAAGCCGAATTAGTGCGCTCCGTTGAACTGCTGCTGATTCAGGCGCCGTCCACTATGGACACTCATGGCGCCACCTCCACCTCCAGCCCCATGATCCGCGCCGTACGCCGGCGGCGCAGCAGGCCGCGTCCCGGCGTACCGCCCGGCAGGTCGTCGAGGAAGGCCTTGCGCTGCCGCGATGTCACCGAGCGCCAGCGCAGCGACAGCATGGGCCGGACCGGGGCGATGAACGGGCGCACGTTGTCGTGCGCCTGGTTGAGCCGTACGTGGTAGTCGCGGTCCGGCCGGTACGCGAGGTCGAGGTCGATCAGCGGGGCGGCGCCGCCCTCGCGATGGTGACACCGCGAGAGCATCCGGGCGAGTTCGTCCAGTCCGACCTGCACTATGCCGGGCATCTGGTCCTGCCACCGGTCGAGCGACGGGCCGGTCGCTTCGTCCGCCAGCAGGATCAGGGCCTGGATCTGGGTTCCGGCGAGTTCGACGCGGATCCGCTGCTCCTTCGTGTCGACGAAGAACCGGGGCTCCCGGCCGGCCAGTGTGGCGCCCGACCGCTCTTTGAGCCATTGCTCGACCTCGCCGGACGGCGGGCAGGACGACACGAATGTGAAGACCAGCTCGTCGCCGGCGAGGGTCATCGACGCCGGGAACGGGGAACCGAGGTCGTGCATGAACGCCGAGCCGACGACGAGTGCGGCCTTCGAGCCGCCAGCGGTCATCGCCGCCTCCTCTTGTGCGAGCGCGGGCTAGACCTGCAGGTCGGCTTCGATCCGCTTGAGGTAGTGCCGGGCCAGCGCCAGGTTCGCGCGTTCCCGGTCGAGCACCAGGTACAGGAACATCGAGTTCCGGGATCCTACCGAGTTCAACAGCCGGATCAGGTGGTACTGGCGATGCAACGTGATCAGGATGTCCTCGATGCTGTCATTGAGCCCCAGCGACGACATGACCCGCAGCTTCGACCGCACGACCTCGGTGTTGCCCGCCGCGGCGATCTCCAGGTCGAGCCAGTCGCCGCCACCGCTGGTGCCGAGCGACATCCCGCTGTCGTAGTCGACCAGCGCGACGCCGAGGGCGCCCGTGATGGACATGGCTTCCTTGAGCGCGGTGTCGATGTTCATCATGGTCAGTTTCCTCCTATGGACTTGTTTTCTCGGCCGGGCGAGGCGGCCAGGATCACGGCGATCCGCTCGATCACGGGCCGGGTTTCGAAAAGCAGGCGCCCGACGTTCAGCCCCTTGTCGCCGAGCACGACCATCAGCCCGATCCGGCCGACGGCGTAGACAGCCAGGTAGCCCTCGGTGCTGAACACGACGGTCTGGTTCAGCTGGCCGTGGCCGGCCACCTCGGCCGCTTGGCGCGCGATGCCAAGGTCGGCGGCGGCGAGCGCGGAGATCTTGGCGGGGTCGATGATCCCGGCCGCGTCGGCGAAGATGGGTATCCCGTCGACAGCTGCCAGCACCGTGCCCGTCACCCCGGCGACACTTTCACGGAGGCCACGCAATTCGCAGGCCAGTGCGTCGAAGTCCACTTATCCGTCTTTCTCCGTCGGCAGGCACGATAGTTCCATGAATGCGATTCCGCATTCGCTGAGCGTTCGCACACGGTGCGAAGAATGGGCGGCCGGTGAAATGGGTAACCGTTCAAGTGATTGTCCAGGCGCAGACCATACCTCGCTCGCTACTCGGCGCCTCCGGGCGGGGCCCGTTATGTTTCGCATCACCCGTTCGGACCAAGCCGATTCTGTTACGTTACGACCATTGCAGTAATGCTGTCCAACAATCACCGTGATTGTGGAAACTCGGTGCCGAATTCCCGGCGGCCGACATGACGTGCCGCGACCGCTCACTAAGTCCATAAAGGACGGAAGGCGGCCGAACCTTTGTGCGCCGGACGGCGCAACGCACTCGTCCGGATGCCCGCGGGTCACTGGAAGCCGTCGACGGACCTGTCGAGAGCATTCGGCTGTGAACTGCGTGTGAAAACGCTGTGGCGAGCACTGGGGATCCTCGGGCGTGTTCAGGTTCGGAATTGCAGACTGCGAAGACGTGAGCCTAGGAACAGGACGGTTATCGCCTCCGGTACGGCTGGGGCCGGTCCGGCGCGCGGGCGATCGCCCGGGAGAATACGGTCGTGGCGGTGGTGGCCCATGGGCTGATCGGCACCGCGATCCGGTGCATTTCGGCTCCTGTGCCATCCGCGCGGTACTTTCGACTTGATCCTCACGTTACGTCAGGTCATAGCGTCGGTGTCGCCCCCGCGAACGCGGTGGTGGAAGTGCAGGTGAGGGGCGGTATGGGACAGCTCTACAAGGTCGGGCAGCTCGCCATGGCGACGGGGCTCACGGTGCGGACGCTGCATCACTACGACCACATCGGGCTCGTGTGCCCGTCCGGGCGGACCGCGTCCGGGCACCGGCTGTACGACGAGTCCGACGTGCAGCGGCTGTACGAGGTGCTCGCCTTGCGGCAGCTGGGCCTCGCGCTCGACGACATCGGCGCGGCGCTCAGCGGAACGTCCTCGCTGCCGGAGCTGCTGGCGCAGCATCGGGAGCACCTGGATCGGCAGTTGGTGGCGTTGCGGACCCTACGGGCCCAGCTGACCACGATGCTGTCGACCCTGGAAACCAGCCAGGTCACCGACTTCCTGACGCTGATCAAGGAGGTGGTCACCGTGGACGAGACGGTGAAAAGGTATTTCAACGACACCCAGCTGGCCCAGCTCGCCGAGCGGCGCGAGCAGCTCGGGGAAAGGGCCATCGCGGACGCCGAGCTTAGCTGGCAGAAGCTGATTCCGCGCGTCGAGGCGGCGTTGGCGAGCGGCATGGACCCGGAGTCGGGCGAGGCGCAGGAGCTGGCGTGCCAGTGGATGGAGCTGCTCGAGTCGTTCCATGGTGGCGACGACGGGTTGCGGGACTCGCTGTACCGGATGCACACCGAGAACGCGGAGCGGATCCAGCAGGAGTTCTCTGGTCCGACGCCCCAGCAGATCGAGTTCATCAAGCGCGCCAACGCCGCGCGCAGCTGACGACAGTGGCGGGCGGGGACCCGCCCGCCACTGTCCACAAACGACCAACTACGCCGAGGCCAAGGGGCCGGTGATCAGGGAGATCCTCGAGCGCGCCGGCTGGGAGGAGTAGCAGTCACGCTTGGTGGATCTCCAGACCCGTGCGGCCGGGTGCGAAATCCGGGCGCAGGGCTAGGTTTTCGTCGTAGTCGCCGGAATTCTGGTAGCGGTACCGGATCGGCTCGGCCGTCGGTAGCGCGGCGACGCGGGTGCGGACTTCCGCGGCGGCCGTCGAGAATTCCACTCGGTCGGCGCCATAGATCACCACCGGCGGCAGCGCCGACATCCCGGCATACCAGAACGTGCCGTGCTGCAACGGGAAGAGCAGCGACGAAATGTCGCCGTTCACGCCGCGCGGGCCCAGGCTGGTGCGGCGGCCGCCGACCGTGGTGATGATCATCGCGCGTTTGCCGGTCAGCTTTCCTTCGCCGTAGCGGAGAACCGTGCCGTCCTCGGCCTTCACACCGTAACCGAAGCCTCGCGCGAAAACGCGGTCGAACCAGCCTTTCATGATCGCCGGCACGCCATACCACCACATCGGGTATTGCACCACGAACGCATCGGCCCACCGGAGTTTCTCTTGCTCCGCAACGACATCTTCGTCGAACGCGCCGACTTCCCACACCAGGGGGTCCCATTTCATCGCGTACAGATCGGACAGCTGGTACTCGTGTCCCAGCTCGGTCAGCGTGCGCAGTCCCTCGTCGCGCAGGCCGGCGTTCAGGGACTGCTGGTCGGGATGAGCGAAAAGCCACAGCACCTTCATGGTCCCATCGTCGGACTACCAGGTCGCGTGATCGAGTGGCCTGATAGCCATTGTGTGCAAGAATCGGGCCATGCATCACATCGTCGTGCTCGTGCGGGACGGGGTGTTGCCGATCGAGCTCGGCATCGTGCACCGGCTCTTCGGGCAGACGCGCTCGGCCGCCGGGAAACCGCTCTACGAGGCCCTGACCTGCGCACTCGTCCCCGGCGACGTGCGCACCGACGCCGATTTCACGATCCACGTCGCGCACGGACCCGAAGTTCTCGCCCGAGCCGACACGGTCATGGTGCTGTCCTCCGACGAGGACTACCAACCCCAGCGCGGCGGACGGTTGCGCGGCCCGGTGGCCGATGCCATCCGCCGGATCCGCCCGGGCACCCGGATCGCCTCGATCTGCAGTGGCGCCTTCGTCCTGGCGGCCGCGGGTCTGCTCGACGGCCGGCCGGCGACGACGCACTGGCGATCGGCGGCCGAACTGCGGCTCCTGTACCCCATGGTCGAGGTCCAGGAGAACGTCCTCTACACCGACTCCGGCGACGTGCTGACCTCGGCGGGCGTCGCCGCGGGGATCGACCTGTGCCTGCACATGATCCGCCGCGACCACGGCGCCGCGGTGGCCAACGAGGTCGCGCGCGGCACTGTCGTCGCGCCGCACCGGGACGGCGGCCAGGCCCAGTTCATCCAGCGCCCGGTGCCCGAACCGCGCCTGTCGTCCACCGCGGAAGCCCGCGCGTGGGCGCTCGAGCATCTCGGCCGACCCCTGTCGCTGCGCGAACTCGCGGCGCGCGAGTCGATGAGCGTGCGCACCTTCACCCGCCGGTTCCGTGAAGAGGTCGGGATTTCACCGGTGCAGTGGCTGACCCGGCAACGCGTCGAGCGCGCGCGGCAGCTGCTGGAGGAGACGGACCTGCCGGTGGACCGGGTCGCGGCCGACGCCGGGTTCGGCACGGCGGCGTCGCTGCGGCAGCATCTGCAGGCCGCACTGGGGGTTGCGCCGAGCGCGTATCGCGCCACCTTCCGCGGGCCCGCGAAAACCTAGCGCCAGAGCTCGTGCGCGGGTTCGGGCCTGCCGAGGTAGAAGCCCTGCGCCTGGTCGCAGCCGAGCTTCCGCAGCAGTTCCAGCTGTTCCTCGGTCTCGACGCCTTCGGCCACCACCGTCAGTTCGACCGCGTGCGCCATCGCGATGATGCTCGTGACGATCGCCTCCGCGTCAGCGGACTGACCCAGTCCCGACACGAACGAACGGTCGATCTTCAACGTGTCCAGGGTGAGTTTTTGCAGCTGCGCCAACGAGGAGTAGCCGGTGCCGAAGTCGTCGATCGCCAGCCGGACCCCCAGATTCCGAAGCGCCGCAAGAGTTTCGCTGGCCAGCGCGGAGTCCCGCATCAGAGCGCTCTCGGTGATCTCCAGACACAGCGCCGATGCCGGCAGACCGGTGGTCTGCAGCGCCGTCTCCACGGCCGGCACGAGCGCGGGGTCGTCGAGCTGGCGCGTCGACAGGTTGATCTTCAGATCGGCCTTGACGCCTTGCGCCCGCCGCGCGGCCAGCTCTCTGGTGGTCTCCCGCAGCACGTGTGCGCCGACGAGGTTGATCAGGTCGCTTTCCTCGGCGAGCGCGATGAATTCGGTCGGCGAGATCGGCCCGTGCAGCGGATGCGTCCAGCGCAGCAGCCCCTCGACCGCGACCACCTCGTCGGTGCGCAGATCCACCACCGGCTGGTAGGCGGCCCACAACCGGCCGTGGTGCACGGCGTCGCGCAGGTCCTGCTCCAGCCGCATCCGCCGCTGCAACCGCATCCGCAGCTCGACGTTGAAGAACTCGTACCGCCCGCGGCCGAGCGTTTTCGCCTGGTACATCGCGACATCCGCGTCCCGTAGCAGGTCGTCGGAGGCGCGCTGGTCGCCGGGCGTGGCGAGCACGATGCCGATGCTGGCGTCCACGTGCAGCTTCCGGCCCGCCACCGAAACCGGCCGAGTCAGCGCGTCGCGCAGGTTCTCGACCAGCGCCCGCACCTCCGGTTCGCCGCGCAGATCCGCCGCCAGCACGACGAACTCGTCGCCACCGAGCCGGCCGACGATGTCGCCCGGGCGCAGCGAACGCCGCAGCCGCTCGCCGGAGATCTTCAGCACCAGGTCGCCGATCGCGTGGCCGAGCGAGTCGTTGATGACCTTGAACTTGTCCAGGTCGATGAACAGCACCGCGGTGGACGTACGGTTGGGCCCGCGCAGCAGCGCGGTGAGTTCGTCGAGCACCAGCGTGCGGTTGGCGAGCCCGGTCAGCGGGTCGTGGGTCGCGTCGTGCTCGAGCCGTTCCCCGATCGCGCGCCGCTCGGTGATGTCGGTGAACGACACGACGTATCCCGAGTCCGGGGCGTTCTCGGGGTTGAGCGCGCGGCACGACACCGACAGCCACACCTCGCGCCCGTCCCGGCGCACCGCCCGCAGCACACGTCCCTGCTGGTTGCCGCCGATGCGGCGGAGCTGTGCCAACGGGTAGTCCGACGGGTTCAGGCGCCGCCCGGATTCGTCGTAGAGCGGCCAGTCATACGGCGACGACTCGACGATCGTGGCTTCGGGCGCGCCCAGGATGCGTTCGGCGGCGGGGTTGGCGGACACCAGCCGCCCGCTCGCGGCGACGACCAGCACACCCTCGTCCAGCGACGCAACCACCGTGCTGTACTGCTGCTCGGCGCGGCGGCGGGCGGTCTCGTCCGCGCAGACCAGCACGTACCCACCGTCCATCTCGGCCGCCGACACGCGGACGGTCAGGCTGCCGCCGTCGGCCGCGCGGTGCACGGCCTGCACGACGCCGCCGCTGGCGACGATGGCCGCCGGGTCGAGGGGGGCGCCGACGAGCTCGCTCACCAGCCGGCCCTGCCCCTCGGTCGCGGTGACCCCGTAGATGGCCTCCGCGGCCGGGTTCCAGCTGGTCACGCGGCCGGCGCCGTCGGTGGCGATGATCGCGTCACTGACGTGCTCGACGAGGGCGGCCTGGTACCGCAGGGCGGCCTCCGCGGCGCGCTGCGCGCTGACGTCGCGCATGATCACCTGGTACGCGGGGCGGCCGGCCCACATGGTGCGCACCGACACGACGTCCATCGGGTACGTGCTCCCGTCGACGCGCAGGAACGTCGCCTCGGCCGGTTCCGACGTGGCGCCCGGCTCGGTGAGGTCGGCGAGCCGGCGCACCATCTCCGGCACGGAGTCCGGCGACACGAAGTCGGTGATGGGATGCCCGAGCAGGTCGGTCGCCGACTCCGCGCCGGTGAACCGTCCCGCCGCCGCGTTGGCGTAGGTGACCTTGCCGTCCTGGTGTACCGCGATGGAGTCGGGGCTCAGCTCGATCAGCAGGCGGTAGCGGTCGGCGAGGTCGGCCAGCTCGCGTCGGTCCTCGTGCCGGTCGGTGACGTTGTTCACGATGCCGATCAGTGTGCTGCCCCGGCGCCGGGCCCGGAACCGCAGCCACATCGTGTGGCCCTCGCCGGTCTCGTGCGGCTGCTCGAGTTCGAGGTCCTGCCACGTCTCGGTGGTGCGGGCGGCGGCCGTTAGCGGCTTGGTGAGCTCGGCCAGCCGGGTTCGCACGACATCGTCGGGCGCCTCCGGCATGTCGAGCAGCGACGCCAGACCGTCCTGCCACGACAACTCGTCGGCGGCGAGGTCCAGCTGCCAGATGACGGCACGTTCGGCCGACAGGGCCAGGTCGATCACCTGTTCGTGATCGATCGACGCGGCGGCGGCGCGTGCCGCACTATTGGCGTTTGCCTCCATGCACCGTCCGATCCGCCGAAAGGTCTGTGACCAGCGACTACTCCATTTGGAGGAAGGGCTGTAGGACGAACGCACCCTTCCGGCCAGTACCAGTTTGCCATGGAAAAAGACCTGAACCCGCTGGTCGTTGCCCTGGTAGGTCCGTTCGGTCCCGAATGGATCGTAAAGGCAACCACAAGGAGGGGCGAGTGTGATGAACTCGCGAAATGTAGGCATCTGCGGTATTGGCGCGGTGACCGGGTACGGCTGGGGCCGGGAACCCTTGTGGGACGGTCTCACCGAGGGTAAGCACGCGGCCACTCTGGAGGGTGGCTATGGGCCGAACCACGACGAGCCCGCGTGGATCGCGAAGGTCGCGGACGGCGGTGACCCGAAGGACGGCCCGAGCCGGTTCTCGCGTGCGATGCGGGCCGCCGCCCGGGAAGCGATCGCCGACGCGGGCGAGCGCGGCTGGCAGCAGGGAAGGCGTGTGGGCCTACTGCATGCCGTGGTACTCGGCGAAGTCGATCTGTGGCGCGACTTCTACACCGTTCGTGAGGGAAACCTCAAATCGAGGGACTACCTCGCACTCATGCCGTCGACGCCGATGTCGACGTTGATGCAGGAGTACGGCTTCCACGGCCCCGCGATGAACGTGTCGGCGATGTGCGCGTCAGGTAACGCCGGGTTGCTGACGGCCAAGGCGTGGCTCGACGCCGGGATCGTCGACGATGTGGTGTTCGTCGCAACCGACCTGTCGCTCACGCCGGAGAACGTGCTGCACTTCGTGCGGCTCGGCGTCGCGGTGTGCGACGACGAGCCACTCGAGGTGTGCAGGCCGTTCCAGCAGGGCAGCCGCGGCTTCATGATGGGCGAAGCGTCGGTGTCGTTTGTGCTTTCGCGACACGCGGAGCGTCCGTACGCGCTCACCCTCGGTGGTGCGATGTCCCACGACGGGTATCACGTGACATCCGTCGACCCGGGGCTCGAGCAAGTGCGGGGCTGCTTCCAGGACGCGCTGGTGAACGCCGACGTGCCCGCGTCGGCGATCAAGTACCTCAACGCGCACGGCCCTGGGACCGCGCAGTGCGACCGCGCCGAGGCGACCGTGCTGGAGGAGCTGTTCGGACGGGACGCCGGGATCTACTCGGTCAAACCGCTGGTCGGGCACTGCCAGGGCGCCGCGTCGGCGGTCGAAATGGCGGTCGCCGCGCTCAGCTACGACCGCGGCTACATCCCCGCCGCGCCCACCATCGCCCCGGGCCACCCGCAGTTGCTGAACGGCCGGACACCCGTCGGTGACGGGCTGACCGTGAAGTCCTCACTGGGGATGGGGGGCCACAACTCCGTAGTCGTCCTGGCACCGCCCGCGTAAGACGCCGATCGTGGGGAGCCCCTCGCGCTGGAGGGGCTCCTCACGATCCGCGCGCGGGACCGGCGCCCGGGTGGTACTTGTGTTGCGTGATAGTGCGGGAGTGGCTGCTCGAAGGCCAGGCCAATCGTGGTCAGCAGCGGCATGGCAACGTCGATGAGAAGGCCGATGAGAAGACCGAGCGCGACCATCCCTGGTGGAAGGTCATGTGCCTCACCGGTGTCGACTACTTCTCCACCCTGGGCTACCAGCCGGGCATCGCGGCGCTGGCCGCCGGGCTGCTGTCGCCCATCGCGACGATCGTGCTGATCGTGCTCACCCTCGCGGGCGCGCTCCCGATCTACCGCCGCGTCGCCGCGGAAAGCCCGCACGGCCAGGGGTCGCTCGCGATGCTGGAGCACTTGCTGTCGAAGTGGAAGGGCAAGCTGCTGGTGCTGGCCCTGCTCGGCTTCGCGGCGACCGACTTCGTCATCACGATCACCCTGTCGGCGGCGGATGCCGCGGCGCACGCGGTCGAGAACCCGTTCCTGCCGAGCTTCCTGCACGGCCAGAACATGCTGATCACGCTGGTGCTGATCGCGCTGCTCGGGGCCGTGTTCCTGAAGGGTTTCGCGGAGGCGATCGGCCTCGCGGTCGCGCTCGTCGGGGTGTACCTGGCGCTGAACCTGGTCGTGGTGATCGAGGCGCTGTACCACGTCTTCACCAGCGCGCACGTCATCGTGAACTGGCAGAACATGCTGGTCAGCCAGCACGGCAGCGTGTGGGCGATGATCGGGATCTCGCTGGTCGTGTTTCCGAAGCTGGCGCTGGGCCTGTCGGGGTTCGAGACCGGTGTCTCGGTGATGCCGCTGGTACGCGGGGGTTCCGGCGACACGTCCGCCGCGCCGTCGGGCCGCATCCGCAACACGCGCAAGCTGCTCACCACCGCCGCGCTGATCATGAGCGCGTTCCTCATCACCAGCAGTTTCGCGACCACCGTGCTGATCCCGCAGGAGGAGTTCGCCGAGGGCGGCAAGGCGAGTGGCCGCGCGCTGGCCTACCTCGCGCACAACTATCTCGGCAGCGGGTTCGGCACGGTCTACGACGTCAGCACGATCGCGATTCTGTGGTTCGCGGGGGCGTCGGCGATGGCGGGCCTGCTCAACCTCGTGCCGCGCTACCTGCCGCGCTACGGCATGGCGCCGGACTGGGCGGGCGCGACGCGGCCGCTGGTCATCGTGATCGCCGCGATCGCGTTCGTCATCACGTGGATCTTCGACGCGAACGTGGATGCGCAGGGCGGCGCGTACGCGAC
Source organism: Amycolatopsis sp. (assembly GCA_035248845.1). Lineage (GTDB taxonomy): Bacteria > Actinomycetota > Actinomycetes > Mycobacteriales > Pseudonocardiaceae > Amycolatopsis_E. The sequence goes on from DATFHB010000001.1 coordinate 10,993, forward strand.
CGGGGTGCTGGTGCTGATCTCGTCGGCGGCGCTCGCGGTGACGCTGGCCGCGTACCGGCAGGGGCAGCGGGCCGCGTTCGTCGCGTATCTGCTGATCACGCTGGTGTTCATCTACACGACGATCATGAACATCGTGGAGCGGCCGGACGGCGTCAAGATCGCCGGGTTCTTCATCGTCGTGATCATCACGACGTCGCTGGTCTCGCGGGCGACCAGGTCGCTGGAACTGCGCGTGGTGGAGGTCCGTCTCGACGCGCCGGCGAAGCGCATCGTGGCCAAGGCGGTGCGGCAGGGGCACATCCGCATCATCGCGAACGAACCGGACGCGCGCGACGAGGCGGAGTACCGGGACAAGGCGCAGGAGGCGCGCGAGAACAGCCATATCCCCCGCGACTCCGAGCCGATCTTCCTCGAGGTGACCGTCACCGACGCGTCGGAGTTCGAGTCGGTCCTGCACGTCCGTGGGGAGAAGCGGTACGGCTACCACATCCTGCGGGTGAAGAGCCCGTCGATCGCGAACGCGATCGCCGCGATCCTGCTGCACATCCGCGACGACACCGGGCTCCGGCCGCACGTGTACTTCGGCTGGACCGAGGAGAACCCGTTCAAGGCCATCGGCCGTTATCTGATCTTCGGCGACGGTGACATCCCGCCGGTCACCCGCGAGGTGCTGCGGCGCGCCGAACCGGATCCGGAGTGCCGGCCGCTCGTGCACGTCGCCTGACGGTTGCCCCGCGGCGCGCGCGGGTTCAGGATCAGGCCATGACCCCGCGCACGACACCGCCGTTCCGCGCCGACCACGTGGGCAGCCTGCTGCGCCCGGCCGAGGTGCACCGGGCCCGCGCGGAGTTCGCGCGGGGGGTGATCAGCCCCGACGCGCTGCGAGCCGTCGAGGACCGCGCCATCCGGGACGTCGTCGAACTGCAGCGCTCCGCCGGGCTGCGGTCCGCGACCGACGGGGAGTTCCGCCGCGCCAGCTGGCACATGGACTTCATCTACCGGCTGCACGGCATCTCCCAGAGCGACGAGAAGCTGCACGTCAGGTTCCACAACGCGGCCGGGGACATCGAGTTCAGCCCGGCCGGGCTGAAGGTGCACGGCAAGGTCGGTCTCGACGACGTGATCTTCGGCGAGCACTTCACGTTCCTCAAGTCCATTGTGGACCGAGATGTGAAGCCGAAGCAGACGATTCCCTCGCCCAGCATGGTCTACTACCGCGGTGGCCGGGCCGCGGTGTCGCAGTCGGTGTATCCGGACCTCGACGAGTTCTTCGACGATCTCGCCGCCGCCTATGTCAGGGAGATCGCGGGTTTGGCCGAGCTGGGCTGCACGTACCTCCAACTCGACGACACCAGCCTCGCCTACCTCAACGACCCCGAGCAGCGTGCGCTCGTCGCGAAGATGGGTGGCGATCCGGACAAGCAGCACGTGCGCAACATCAAGACCATGAACGCCGCGCTCGCCGGCCGCCCCGCGGGCCTGACCGTCACCACGCACCTGTGCCGCGGCAACTTCCGGTCCTCGTGGGTCGCCTCCGGCGGTTACGACTTCGTCGCCGACGCGCTGTTCAACGAGCTCGGGGTGGACGGCTACTTCCTCGAGTTCGACGACGAGCGATCCGGCGGGTTCGAGCCGCTTCGGTTGGTGCCCAAGGGAAAGTACGTCGTGCTCGGTCTCGTCACGACGAAACGGGGCGAGCTGGAGAGCGTCGACGAGCTGCGGCGGCGGATCGAGGCGGCGTCGCGCTACGTCGACCTCGACCAGCTGTGCCTGTCGCCCCAGTGCGGGTTCTCCTCGACGGAAGAGGGCAACGAGCTGACCGAGGACGAGCAGAAGGCCAAGCTCGAACGGATCGTGGAAACCGCCGCCCTGGTGTGGGGCTGAGGTCATGACGCGCACGCAGGTCGGAATAATCGGCGCCGGGCCGGCCGGACTACTGCTGTCGTACCTGCTGCACGCCGAGGGCATCGCCGCGGTCGTGCTCGAAGCGCGCAGCCGCTCCTACGTCGAGCAGCGGGTGCGGGCCGGGGTGTGCGAGCAGCCGACCGTCGAGCTGTTGCGGGAGATCGGCGTCGCCGGGCGGCTGGACGCGGAAGGCTTGCCGCACCACGGTTTGCTGCTCCGCTTCGACCGCCGGGACCACCGCATCGCGCTGTCCGCGCTGACCGGCAGGACGATCACCGTCTACGGGCAGCAGGAGATCGTCAAGGACCTGATCGCCGCGCACGAGGCGAACGGCTACCCCGTCGAGTTCGAGGTGTCCGACGTGGCGCTGCACGACCTGGACACCGAGCGCCCGCGCGTGACCTACCGTTCCGCGGGCACCGAGCACACGCTGGAATGCGACGCGATCGCCGGCTGCGACGGCTTTCACGGCGTCAGCCGACCGGCTATCGCGGCCGGCAGCGTGCGGTTCTTCGACCGCGACTACCCGTTCGCCTGGCTCGGCGTGCTGGCCCGGACGCCGCCGTCGCACAAAGAGCTGATCTACACCCACCACGAGCGCGGATTCGCGTTGCACAGCATGCGTTCGCCGGAGATCACGCGGCTGTACCTGCAGGTGCCGCACGACGAGCGGATCGACGGCTGGTCCGACGACCGGATCTGGTCGGAACTCACGCGGCGCCTGGAGACCCGCGGGGAGTTCAGCCTGCGCGAAGGCCCGATCCTGGACAAGGGCATCACACCGATGCGCAGCTTCGTCACCGAGCCGATGCAGTACGGCAGGCTGTTCCTCGCCGGCGACGCGGCGCACATCGTGCCGCCCACCGGGGCGAAGGGCATGAACCTGGCCGTCGCGGATGTCCGGGTGCTGTCCCGGGCTCTCGTGGACCTGGTGCGGCACAAGCGAACCGAGCTTGCGGAGTCCTATTCGGACACGTGCCTGCGGCGGGTGTGGCGGGCCGAGCACTTCTCGTGGTTCATGACGTCGATGCTGCATGTCGACCCGTCGGCCGACGCCTTCGCCCGCCGCCTGCAGCTGTCGCAACTGCGCTACACGGCGTTCTCCCGCGCGGCGGCGACCAGCCTGGCCGAGAACTACGTCGGGCTCCCGTTCGAGTAGCCGGTCCGCCCGCGTCAACCGGTGGTTGACCAGGCAAGGCGTTCCGGCGCCTCGTGGGCCGAAATCGGCTCCAGCATGGGCGTTCCGAAGCAGGCGGCGCGGGGCGTCCCCGCGGGCGCCCCGTTCCACCGGACGATCAGGACTGGTGCTCCGCCCGGTCCTCGGTGGCCCACGCCGTGTGGAACGAGCCCTCGCGATCGACGCGACGGTAGGTGTGTGCACCGAAGAAGTCCCGCTGCCCCTGCACCAGCGCCGCGGGCAGGCGCTCGGCGCGCAGCCCGTCGTAGTAGGCCAGCGCCGTGGCGAAACCCGGCGTCGGGATGCCGAGCCGCACCGCCGTCGACACGACCGAACGCCACGCGTCCTGCGCCTCCTCGACGGCCTTGCGGAAGTCGCCCGAGGTGAGCAGCGTCGGCAGGCCCGGCTCGGCCGCATACGCCGCGGTCACGTCGTCGAGGAACTTCGCGCGGATGATGCAGCCGCCGCGCCAGATCTTCGCCACCGCACCGAGATCGATGTCCCAGCCGTACTCGGCGCCGCCGGCCTGGATCTGGTTGAAGCCCTGCGCGTAGGCGACGATCTTCGACGCGTACAGCGCGCGCTCCACGTCGTCGGCGAAAGTCTCCGCCTGCGCACCGGAAATCGGTGCCCGCGAAGGACCCGGTAGGCCACGGCTCGCGGCGCGCAGGTCCGCGCTGCCCGACAGCGAGCGGGCGAAAACCGCCTCCGCGATACCGCTGATCGGCACGCCGAGGTCGAGCCCGATCTGCACCGTCCAGCGGCCGGTGCCCTTCTGCTCGGCCTGGTCCACGACGACGTCCACGAACGGCCTACCGGTGGCGGCGTCGGTGTGTGCCAGCACCTCGGCGGTGATCTCGATGAGGTACGAGTCGAGCCGGCCGGTGTTCCAGGTGCGGAACACGTCCGCGATCTGCGCGGGCTCGTAACCGAGCGCGCCGCGCAGCAGGTCGAAGGACTCGGCGATCAGCTGCATATCCGCGTATTCGATGCCGTTGTGGACCATCTTGACGAAGTGCCCTGCGCCATCCGGCCCAATGTGGGTGCAGCACGGCGCACCGTCCACTTTGGCCGAAATGTCTTCGAACAGTGGGCCGAGGGACTCGTACGACGCCGCGGAACCGCCGGGCATGATGCTCGGTCCGAGCAGCGCGCCCTCCTCGCCGCCGGACACGCCGGTGCCCACGAAATGGAGGCCACGCTCGCGCAGCGCGGCTTCGCGCCGCCGCGTGTCGGCGAAGTGCGCGTTGCCCGCGTCGACGATCACGTCGCCTTTTTCCAGCAGGGGCGCGAACTCCTCGATGACCGCGTCGGTGGGCGCGCCGGCCTTCACCATGATCACGATCTGGCGGGGCCGTGCCAGCGCGTCGACGAACTCCTGCGCGGAGTACGCGGGGATGAACTCGCCCTCCCCGCCGAACTGCTCGACCAGGTCACGGGTGCGCTGCTCGGACCGGTTGTGCAGGGCGACGGTTTGTCCGTGCCGCGCCAGGTTGCGGGCCAGGTTGCGCCCCATCACCGCCAGGCCGGTGACTCCGATGCTCGCCTTGGTGCTCATGAACGTCCTCGCCTTCCGTCTTCGCCTACGCCGAACCCTAGCGCGCTGGTAGTGTCGGTCGGCTGAACGCGCGAGTAACTAGCGTTCGAGGACGTTTCCTGGGATGGTTTCGCTGTTACTGTGTCTATCCGGTGCGTGATGACGGTGAGATCAGCGGCCTACGAACATGATCGAACGTGGTGTGGAAAGGCGAGGATCCGGGAAGTGAGCGATGGCTAGCACCGTGACCTCCCGGCGTAAACAGCTCGGCAACGAGCTCCGCCACGCACGAACCGCCGCGAAAATGACGCAGCAGCAGGTGGCCGAGGTTCTGGGCTGCACCCAGGGCAAGGTCAACAAGATCGAGTCCGGCGCCGTCGGCGTCAAACTCGGCGACGTGCGCGCGATGCTCGACGCGTTCGGCATCAACGGCGACGAGTCCGAGGCCCTGATGAACCTGGCGCGCGCCGCCGCCGGCCAGCGCGGGCACTGGTCGGGCTACCGGTCCGTCGTGCCGCACTGGTTCCGCACCTTCACCGACCTCGAGCCGGCGGCCGTCGAGATCATGACGTGGCACGGGGAGCGCGTCCCCGGGCCGCTGCAGTCGGAGCACTACATGCTCAAGCAGTTCACCGAGTTCGGCGCCACGGACGTCACTTCGCTGGTGCGCAACCGGCTCGACCGCAAGTCCGTGTTCGACCAGCCGCAGCCGCCGTACTACCGGTTCATCCTGAGCGAGGCGGCGCTGCGCCGTGCGCCCGGCGGGCGGTCGCCGGCGGTGATGCTGGACCAGATCGAGCACCTGATGGAACTCGACCGCCGCCAGCGCGTGTACATCCACGTGCTGCGCTTCGACGCGCGGCTCGCTTCGGTGCCCAACGACTTCACGATCATGCGGTTCCCCGACCGCACACGGGATTTCGTCTACATCGAGCACTCGGCGGGTGGGATCTACCTCGACGACCAGAAGGACTTCCAGCTGTTCGTCGACGCATGGGACCGGCTGCGCGGTGCGGCCATGGAGCGCCAGGACACGCGGGAGTTCCTCAAGGGGCTTGCCGAAACCTACCGCGAACAGATGAGCGCCCGGGTGTAGCTGCCCGGTGTGATGTTCGCTTTCAGGAGCGGGCTTTCTGCAGCGCCGTGTCGAGGTGGCTCAGCCAGGCGAACCGCGTCTTGCGTTGTGTGGCGCGGGAAAGCACGCGCCGCGGGGCGCCGGTGCCTTCGGCGGGGGGCTCGTCGTCGCGGCGCCGGGGCGCGGGCACGGTGTCGCCGATCCTGACGGTCATCTCGTCATCCCTCCGGTCTCGGCCGCGACCCGCTCAGCGCGAGGCAGCACACGCACGGCATGCCCGTGCCCGGGTTCAGCCGGGAAGCGCAGTCCGCCATTCGAGCTTGCAGGCCAGTGCCTCGTCGGGGGTTGCGGCTCGGCGCAGGACGGCGAGTCACGCCGTGGCGACGCGAGCACTCCCGCAGCGTTCCCTCCGAGCACGATGACCTCCGCCGTGACGTGGGTTGCTGGTGGTCCAGGCCGGTGGTCGTACCCCCACCGACGGAATAATCCTAACCCTGGAATAATCCTGGTGTCGAGTGATCACGATGTGGATCACTCAACTGGACCTGGCCCACGTCAAGAAAAGTAGGGGGCTCGCTCGTTTTCGCACGTCAACGGGCGGCCCCGACAGGCACGGAGGTACCACCTATGACGGAATATCCTCGCCGACTGGATTACGATCCGGCGACGGCCGCGGCGTTGTTCGACGAGGAAAGCTGGGAAAAGTCGTTCGCGAGCGAGCCCAACGGCGGCAGCTGTGTCGAAGTCAACATCGGCAACGTGGGCCTGGTGGGCGTGCGTGACACCAAGCTCGTGGGCAGCCCGGTCTTCGTGTTCGACACGCGCGAATGGCAGGCGTTCCTGACCGGCGTCAAGGCGGGGCAGTTCGACCTCGACGTGTGATCCAGACTACTCACGTTCCTGTGTTATCCAGCACAGGAACGGAAAGGCCGGTGTGGGCCACCCACACGAGGTGGCCCACACCGGCCCGGTGAACGACTCGACCGCACGGAAACCTCAACTCGCGCGACGGGAAACCTCAACTCGCGCGGCCTGCGGTTAGTTGCCGGGCGGTTGTTGCTGGCCGGGGAAGCCCTGACCGGGGAAGCCCGGGCCGCTGTTCATGCCGCCGCCCAGCGTCTGGTTGGCGTCCGTGACGCTCGTCGCGGTGGCGGCGGTGCCGTTCAGCTTCGCAAGCACCATGGCCGACGAACCGGTGGCCAGGTTGCTCGCCTTCTCCGTCGACGAGTCGATCGTGTAGGTCTGCGTGTAGCCGTCGGTGCTCTTGACCGTGATCGACGCGCTGCTCAGCGCCGTCACCTCGCCCCGCTGCATGCGCTCGGTCACGTAGGAGCCGTTCTCCTGCACCGTGAAGTCGCCGTGCAGCGCTTGGGCCAGCGTCTCCATCCCGCGGTGGCCGAGGATGTTCATCCGGGCACCGCCGCCGCCCGGGCCGCCGAAGCCGCCCTGCTGCGAGCTGGTGCTGTTGGCCGACGTGCCCAGGTAGATCGCGACCCCGCCGACGGCGGCGATCGCGATGGCCACAGCCGCGGCCACCAGCGTCTTCTTGCCGGACCACTTCGGCGCCGGGGGCTGCGGGTCGCCCCACGCCGGGGGAGCTTGCTCTGTCGTCGTCGGTCCGGTGCTCATACTGCCCCTCTTCCGGAGTTCGCTTACGGCGACCAGGCTCCGGACCGTTTCTGTGTGCAGGCTGTGAGCGAGATGGGCGCGTGCTGTGTCATGTGGGCCCTTCACACCGATCGGTCTTCCACAGGAAACCCACAGTGTTTCCACAGGCGCGGCCCACGAGCTGCGCCAAGGATGGCACCATGACCAGCATGAACGCGGCCACCTCCGGTCCCGGCAAGGCCGACCTGCAGCGTGCCGACGGCTCCGCCGTGCGCGTGCTCGTCGTCGACGACGAGGAGACGCTCGCCGAGCTGGTGTCGATGGCGCTGCGCATGGAGGGCTGGGAAATCCGCAGCGCCGGCAACGGCAGCGAGGCGGTTCGCCTGGCGCGCGACTTCCGGCCCGACGCGGTCGTACTCGACGTCATGCTGCCCGACTTCAGCGGCCTCGCGGTGCTCGCGAAGCTGCGGGCCGAGCAGCCGAGCCTGCCGGTGTTGTTCCTCACCGCGCGCGACGCGGTCGAGGACCGCATCGCGGGCCTGACCGCGGGCGGCGACGACTACGTCACCAAGCCCTTCAGCCTGGAGGAGGTCGTGCTCCGGCTGCGGGCGCTGCTGCGCCGGTCGCACGCGGTGTCGGCGAACATGGGCTCCACGCTGGTCGTCGGCGACCTGACCCTGGACGAGGACAGCCGCGAAGTGCACCGTGCCGGCGAGCCGGTGTCGCTCACCGCGACCGAGTTCGAGCTGCTGCGGTTCCTGATGCGCAACCCCAAGCGCGTCCTTTCGAAGGCGCAGATCCTGGATCGAGTGTGGAGTTACGACTTCGGCGGACAGGCCAACATCGTGGAGCTCTATATTTCGTATCTTCGGAAGAAGATAGACGCGGGCAGGGAGCCGATGATCCACACGATGCGCGGCGCGGGGTATGTCCTCAAGCCGGCGACCTGAGCGCAGGCGCGCCCCCTTTCCTTCCTCACTGCGCGGGAAGCTGATCGCGCAGGTCATCGCGCTACTCGCGGTGGTGTGCCTGGTCGTCGGCCTGGTCACCGAGCTCGCGCTGCGCAGCTTCCTCATCCACCAGCTCGACGACCGGCTCTCGGCCGCGAGCGAGCGCGGCGGTAGGCCGCCGCCCGCGGGCACCCCTTCGTTCCCCGCCGGGCAGCACCCGCCGGACTCACTGCGCGTGCCTGGCCAGGGCGTCGGCACTCTCGTCGTGCTGGTCCAGTTCGACGGGACCGTCCGCGACGGCGTGCTCGGCGGCGCCGGCGCGCCGACGGCCGACAACCCGTTCCCGAGCCGGTCGGTTCCCGACGACCAGCTCACGACACTTCTCGACCTGCCGACGGACGGCAAGAAACGCAGCGTCGACCTCGGCTCGCTGGGCGAGTACCGCGTCGTGTCGGTCCGCAGCGCCGACGGCAACGTGATGATCACCGGCCTACCGCTGAGCGACGTCACCGCCACGTTGTGGCAGCTCGGCCTCATCTTCGGCGCCGTCGCCCTGGGTGGGCTGCTGATCGCCGGTGGGTTCGGCGCCGTCACGATCCGCCGCACGATGCGCCCCCTCGACCGGCTTGCCCGTACCGCGAGTCACGTGTCGGAGCTGCAACTGGATCGCGGCGAGGTCGCACTGTCGGTGCGGGTGCCCGAAGTGGACACCGACCCGCGCACCGAGGTCGGCAAGGTCGGTGCGGCGTTCAACCGGATGCTCGGGCACGTCGCCGCGGCGCTGACCGCGCGGCACGCCAGCGAAAGCCGGGTCCGCCAGTTCGTAGCCGACGCGAGTCACGAGCTGCGCACCCCGCTCGCGGCGATCCGGGGTTACGCGGAGCTGACCAGGCGCAGCGGGGACGACGTATCGGACGACGTCGCCTTCGCGATGTCCCGGGTGGAGTCCGAGTCGGCGCGGATGACGACGCTCGTCGAGGACCTGTTGCTGCTCGCGCGTCTGGACGCCGGGCGGCATCGCGTGTACGAGCCGGTCGACGTGACCCGGCTCGTGATGGACGCCGCCGCCGACGCGCACGCGGCGGGCCCCGACCACAGCTGGCTGCTCGACGTGCCCGCCGAGCCGATCATGGTCGTCGGCGACTCCGACCAGCTGCACCAGGTCGTACTGAACCTCCTCAACAACGCCCGCACGCACACCCCGCCGGGCACCGAGGTCACCACGGCGCTGTCCACATCAGAGGGTTCGGTCACGCTGACCGTCACCGACAACGGGCCGGGTATCCCGCCGGAGATCCTGCCGGAAGTGTTCGAGCGCTTCGCCCGCGGCGACACGTCGCGGTCGCGGGCGGCGGGCAGCACCGGGCTCGGGCTCGCGATCGTCGCCGCCGTCGTGGCCGCGCACGCGGGCGAGGTCGCGGTGCACAGCGAGCCGGGACGGACCCAGTTCACCGTGCGTTTCCCGGCAGCCAAACCCGCGGACGACTTCACGCACAACGGTTAGCTGTTTTCGCCCGTTGGTGGTGCCCTCACAGGTCACCCACAGCTAGGCCACATGGTCGCCACAACGGCTCACGACACCGTTGTGCGCATGACGACGTCCGCAGACGCTTCTCCCGCAGCGGCGCGGGCGCTCACCCCCGAAGGCAGTCCCAGTCCCGTTCTCGACGTCGTGATCCCCGTCTACAACGAGGAATCCGACCTCCCTCCGTGCGTGCAGCGGCTGCACGCGTACCTGGGTGACACGCTGCCCTACCCGTTCCGGATCACGGTGGCGGACAACGCCAGCACCGACAGCACACTGAGCATCGCCAACCGCCTCGCACGCGACATCGCCGAGGTCGAGCTCGTCCGTCTAGAACAGAAGGGCCGCGGGAGAGCACTCAAGGCCGTCTGGTCCGCCTCGGACGCCGAGGTGCTGGCCTACATGGATGTCGACTTATCGACTGATCTTGCGGCGTTGCTGCCGCTGGTGGCGCCGTTGATCTCCGGGCATTCGGATCTGGCGATCGGGTCGCGGCTGGCCAAGGGCGCGCGGGTGGTGCGCGGCCCGAAGCGGGAGTTCATTTCCCGCTGCTACAACCTGATCCTGCGCGGCACCCTCGCCGCCCGATTCTCCGACGCGCAATGCGGCTTCAAGGCCATCCGCGCCGACGTGGCCAAGCAACTGCTGCCGCTGGTCGAAGACACCGACTGGTTCTTCGACACCGAACTGCTCGTGCTCGCCCAGCGCGCCGGGCTGCGCACCCACGAGGTGCCGGTCGACTGGATCGACGACCCCAACTCCTCGGTCAACATCCTCGCCACCGCCACCGCCGACCTCAAAGGCGTCGCCCGCATGACCAAGGCGTTCGCGACCGGCTCCCTCCCGATCAGCGAGATCCGCGCCCAGCTCGGCCGCGAACCCATCGGCGTGTCCACCCCCGGCGTCCCGCCACGCCTGGCCACCCAACTGGTCCGCTTCGCCGCCATCGGCATCGGCAGCACCCTCGCCTACCTGGTGCTGTTTCTGTTGCTGCGCCTCGGGATGGGCGCGCAGGCCGCGAACTTCCTCGCGCTGGGCGTCACCGCGGTCGGCAACACCGCGGCCAACCGCCGGTTCACCTTCGGCGTGCGGGGGTCCTCCGGCGCCGGCAAGCACCAGTTCGAGGGGCTGATCGTGTTCGGCCTCGGACTCGCGCCCACCAGCGGGTCGCTCGCGCTGCTGCACGCCGGTGCCGAACCCGGCCGCGCGACCGAGATGATCGTGCTGGTCGTGGCCAACCTGGCGGCGACGGTGCTGCGCTTCCTGCTGTTCCGCAACTGGGTCTTCCGCAAGAACCGATAGGAGAAACTCGCAGATGACGACTGCGCCCGCCGCGCCGGCCCGCACTACCGGGGCAGGCCCCGTCGCAGCCACCCGCACAGCACTACGGCCACGGTGGGTCCGCCCCTCCGTGGCCCTGCTGCTGCTCGTGACCGCCGTGCTGTACCTGTGGAACCTGGGTGCCTCCGGGTACGCCAACGACTTCTACGCGATGGCCGTGCAGGCGGGCACGAAGAACTGGGAGGCGCTGTTCTTCGGCTCGCTCGACCCGGGCAACGTGATCACCGTCGACAAGCCCCCCGCCGCGATGTGGCTGATGGCGCTGTCGGGCCGGATCTTCGGGTTCGGCTCGTGGAGCATGTTGGCGCCCAACGTGTTGTGCGGCGTGGCTTCGGTCGGGCTGCTCTACGCCGCGGTGCGCCGGTTGTCCGGGCCGGCCGCCGGGCTGCTCGCCGGTGCCGCGCTCGCGTTCACGCCCGTTGCGGCGCTGATGTTCAAGTTCAACAACCCGGACGCGCTGCTGGTGCTGCTCGAGGTGGCCGGTGCGTACTGCACCGTGCGTGCCCTGGACCGGGCGAGCACCAAGTGGCTGCTGCTCGGCGCGGTGGCGATCGGCTTCGGCTTCATCACCAAGTCGCTGGCGGCGTTCCTGGTGCTGCCCGCGTTCGCGCTGGTCTACCTCGTCGCGGCGCCGGCGTCGCTGGTCAAGCGGATCGCGCAGCTGGTGGGCGCCGGGGTCGCCGTGCTGGTGTCCGCGGGCTGGTACGTCGCGGTCGTCGCGGTGTGGCCCGCGTCGAGCCGGCCCTACATCGGTGGCTCGACCGACAACAGCGCGCTCGAGTTGGCGTTCGGCTACAACGGTCTCGGCCGGATCCTCGGTGGCCAGGGCAGCGGTGGCGGCGGTGGCATGGGCGGGACCGGATTCGGCGGTGAAACCGGCCTCACCCGCATGTTCGGCGCCTCGTTCGGGTCGGAGATCTCGTGGCTGCTGCCCGCAGCGCTGATCGCGCTGGTGGCCGGCCTGTGGTTCACCCGGTTCGCGCCGCGTACCGACCGCACTCGCGCGGCGCTGCTGCTGTGGGGCGGCTGGACGGTCGTGACCGCACTGGTGTTCAGCTACATGAGCGGCACGATCCACCCGTACTACACGATCGCGCTGGCCCCCGGGATCGCCGCGCTGATCGGCATCGGGTCGGTCGAGTTGTGGCGCGGCAGGCACAACTTCGCCGCGCGGATCGTGCTCGCGCTGATGCTCGCGACCAACGGCGTGTGGGACTTCATCGTGCTGGAGCGGAACTCGTCGTGGCAGCCGTGGCTGCGGTACGTCGTGCTGGTGCTGACCGCGCTCGTGGTGGCGGGGCTGCTGTTCGGCGCGTACCGGCTGCGCAACGTCGGCGTGCTGCTCGCGGCCGGCGCGATCTTCGCGGGCCTGCTGTCGCCCGTGGCTTACACGATCGTGACGGCGAGCCAGGGGCACACCGGATCCATCCCGACGTCGGGCCCCTCCTCGGCAGACGGCATCGGCGGCAGGGGCGGCGGTCAGACCGACAGCGCCGTGATCTCGATGCTCAAGGACACCACGACGAAGTGGTCGGCCGCGGCCAACGGCTCGATGTCGGCGGCGACGCTCGCGCTCAGCTCCGGCACGGCGGTGATCGCGATCGGCGGCTTCAACGGCGGCGACCCGGCCCCGACGCTGGACGAGTTCGAACAGTACGTGGCCAAGGGTGAGATCACCTACTACGTCTCCGGCGGGATGGGCGGTTTCGGCGGCGGCCGGGACGGCTCGGGCTCGATCGAGTCCTGGGTGCAGGCGAACTACCAGTCGACGACGGTGGGCAGCACGACGGTCTACGACCTGACGGAGCCCGTGTCCTCGTCTTGACCTACACTGGCGAGCGGACCCCCGCGGCGTCCATCCTGTGAACCTCCCCAGGGCCGGAAGGCAGCAAGGATAAGCAGGCTCTGACGGGTGCGGGGGTCCCCTTGTTTCTCCTGTTCGGCGCTGCGCGCCTTCCCGGGAGAAGCGGCCCCTCATCGAGCTTGGGGCCGAGCCCCCAAACCCCCACGGCGCGAGCTCCTCCCCTTGGCGAGCGCTGGGCACGTCCCGTTCGACCAGCGCGAGTTGAGGTTTCCCGGCGGGCGAGTTGAGGTTTCCCGGCGGGCGAGTTGAGGGTTCCCGGGGGGTGGCGGGCGTGCGTGGACGAACGGGTCGACGGGGTGTCGGGGGGTCCCGGTAGTCTCGCGTCGTGGCGCTGGCCCTTTACCGCAAGTACCGTCCGGCGACCTTCGCCGAGGTCGTCGGGCAGGAGCATGTCACCGAACCCCTGCGCACGGCCCTCGCCGCTGGACGGATCAACCACGCCTACCTGTTCTCCGGTCCGCGCGGCTGCGGCAAGACGTCCAGTGCGCGGATCATGGCCCGCTCGCTCAACTGCGTCGAAGGCCCCACCCCCGACCCGTGCGGCAAGTGCGGCTCGTGCCGCGCGCTGGCGCCGGAGGGCCCAGGCAGCATCGACGTCACCGAACTTGACGCGGCCAGCCACGGTGGTGTCGACGACGCGCGTGAGCTGCGGGACCGGGCGTTCTACGCGCCGGCCGAATCGCGGTACCGGGTGTTCATCATCGACGAGGCGCACATGGTCACCACGCAGGGTTTCAACGCCCTGCTCAAGATCGTGGAAGAGCCGCCCGAGCACCTGATCTTCATCTTCGCGACCACCGAGCCGGACAAGGTGCTGCCGACCATCCGCTCGCGTACCCACCACTACCCGTTCCGCCTGATCCCGCCGAGCGCGATGCGGGAGCTGCTGGAACGTAACGTGGCCGCCGAGGGGACACACGTCGACCCGGCCGTGTACCCGCTGGTGATCCGGGCCGGCGGCGGGTCCGCCCGGGACACCCAGTCGGTGCTCGACCAGCTGCTGGCCGGTGCCGGCCCCGACGGCGTCACCTACCAGCGCGCGATGAGCCTGCTCGGCGTCACCGATGTCGCGCTGATCGACGACATGATCGACGGGCTCGCCGCCGAGGACTCGGCCGCGGTGTTCGGCACGGTCGAGCGCCTCGCCGAGGCGGGGCACGACCCGCGGCGGTTCGCCTCCGACCTGCTCGACCGCCTGCGTGACCTGGTGCTCGTGCGCTCGGTGCCCGACGCGGCGGCGCGCGGGCTGGTGTCCGCGCCCGACGACGAGTTGAGCCGGATGGCCGCGCAGGCCGAACGGGTCGGCCTCGCCACGCTCACCCGGTACGCCGAAATCGTCCACAATGGACTTCTCGAGATGCGGGGCGCCACCGCGCCGCGGCTGCTCCTGGAGTTGCTGTGCGCGCGGATGCTGCTGCCTTCGGCCGCGGACAGCGAAGCCGCCGTGCTGCAGCGGCTGGAGCGCCTCGAACGCCGTGTGACGGTCGGTGCTCCCGCTGCCGATGGGCAGCCTGCCGCGAACGCTTCGGAGCGCGCGTTCCAGCGGCCTTCCCAGCGACCGGCCGAGCCCACCCCGGAACCTGCGCGCCCGGCCGCCGAGCCGCCGCGCCCGGCGCCCGCGGCGCGCCCGGAACCCGTTGCGGTGCAAGAAGAACCCGTGCAGGAGCCTGGTCCGCCGTCACCCGGCGGCGTCGACGCGACCGCGATCCGGCGGGTCTGGCCGGACCTGCTGGCCGCGATCCGCAAGACGAGCCGCAGCACCGAGGCCATGCTGACGAACGCGACGGTGCAGAGCGTCGAGGGGTCCACGGTGGTGCTGGCGCACACTGCGGAACCGTTGGCGCGCAGGCTTTCCGAGCCGCGCAACGCGGACTTCATCGCGGGCGCGCTGCACGAGGTGCTCGGGGGAACGTGGCAGGTGCGGTGCGTGCACGGCGGTGGGGGCGGCGGTTCCGCGCGCCCGTCGAGCCCGCGCCCGCAGCCGAACCCGCCACAGCGCGAGGCTCCGCAGCCACCGCAGCGCACCTACCAGCGCCCGGCGTCCCCGCGGCCTGCCCCGGCCGCGTCCGCGCCGCCGCGCCCGGCCCCGGGTGAGCCGGACATCCCGCTGCCGCCGGAGCCCGAGGACGAGGAAGCCATGATGACCGAGGACTTCGACCCGGCCCCGCCGGCAGCGGCGCCCGCCCTCGACCCGGAGGCCGTCGCGCACCAGTTGGTGGCGGAGCACCTGGGCGGCCGCCCGCTCGGCTGACCTACCCGGCCTCCGTGGACCCGGCCCCCGCGGAGTTGTGACTGGCCTCCACGTCGTGGTTGGCGGCTTCCGCTGGCCGGCGACGTTCACCCGGAACACGCCGGGACGGTCGAGGCAGGACACCTCGTCGTCGGGATAGTTCTTCGTCACGATCGTCGTGAACGGCTGATTTCCGATGATCTGTCGCCAGGCTGCGGCCGCAGCGCGAGCAAGCCGCCAAGGCGACGTCCATGGACCCAACGTCCCCCTACTCAGCCGATGTAGGCGAGGATGCCCGCGCTGATCACGTCGGCGTAGTGCTGCCGACCGTCCGATGTGGACATGTCGGCGGCGTCGGTCGCGTTGCGCATGTTGCCGCATTCGATCAGCACCGCGGGCCGGGTCGAGAGGTTCAGGCCCCCGAGGTCGTCGCGTGGCCACAGGCCGTTCTGGCCCAGGTAGTTCGAGATCGGGAACTGGGTGCGGATGCTGTCCCGCAGCGCCCGCGCCAGCGACATCGCCGGCTCACCCTGCGCGGCGTTCAGCGGCGGGTTCGAGTACTCCACGTGGAAGCCCCGCGCGCCCGCCGACGTCGAGCCGTCCGCGTGGATCGACACCACGGCCGTCGCGTTCGCGGTGTTGCCGATCGCGGCGCGGTCGTTCACGCACGGGCCGACGCCGGTGTCGCTGTCCCGGGTGTAGACGACCTTGATCCCGCGCGCCTGCAGCTCGGCCCCGACGCGCCGCGCGACGTCCCAGTTGAACGCGTGCTCGGAGTAGCCGGCGTCGGTCGCGGTGCCGGTCGTGTTGCACGGTTTCGTCTGGGCGCGGCCGGCAGGCACCTGCTTGTTGATGATCTCGGGGTGGCTCGCGTTGCCCCCGTTGTGGCCGGGGTCGAGCACCACCACGACGTTCCGAGCGACCGGTGACGGCGACGGTGCCGGCGACGAGGACGACAGTGATGGTGCGGAGGGCGTGGTCACCGGGGCCGGTTCGGGCGGGGACGGCAACGGAGACGGCGCCGAAGCGGGAGTGCTTGTCGAGCACCCCGCAACCACCAGCAGACCGGCCAACACCGGGAACACACGCGATCGCACGGCGAACAGGGTGCCACAGTAAGGCGCGTTAGGCTGGACCACGCAGGTCCAAGTCCCTCAAGGATCGGAAACGGCAAACATGGTCCAGCCCGGTGGTGGAATGCCCGACATGCAGGCCATCCTGCAGCAGGCACAGCAGATGCAGCAGCAGCTCGTCGCTGCGCAGGAGGAGCTGGCGCGCACCGAGGTCAAAGGCAGCGCGGGCGGTGGACTGGTCACCGCCACGGTCTCCGGCAGCATGGAACTCAAGAGCCTGACGATCGACCCGAAGGTGGTCGACCCCGAGGACACCGAAACCCTCGCCGATCTCGTGGTCGCCGCAGTCCGCGACGCCTCGAAGAACGCCCAGAAGCTCACCGAGGAGAAGCTCGGCCCGGTGGCCGGTGCGCTCGGCGGCGGCGGTGGCATGCCTGACCTTGGTGGTCTCGGCCTGCCCGGGCTCGGCTAGAAGGCGCCTGGCTTGTACGAAGGTGTAGTCCAGGACCTGATCGACGAGCTGGGGCACCTGCCCGGGATCGGGCCGAAGAGTGCGCAGCGGATCGCGTTCCACCTGCTCGCCGCGGACCCGGCGGACATCGCGCGGCTGCAGGACGTGCTCGGCAAGGTCCGGGAGGGTGTCCAGTTCTGTGAGATCTGTGGCAACGTCTCCGAGCAGCAGCAGTGCCGCATCTGCCGGGACGTGCGGCGCGACGTTTCGGTCATCTGCGTGGTCGAGGAGCCCAAGGACGTGCTCGCCGTGGAGCGCACGCGCGAGTTCAAGGGCCGCTACCACGTGCTCGGCGGCGCGCTCGACCCGCTGTCCGGCATCGGCCCGGACCAGCTGCGCATCCGCGAGCTGCTGGCCCGGATCCGCGGCGAGGAGGTCACCGAGGTGATCATCGCGACCGATCCGAACACCGAGGGCGAGGCGACCGCCACGTACCTGGTGCGGATGCTGCGGGACTTCCCCGGCCTTGCGGTCACCCGGCTGGCCTCGGGCTTGCCGATGGGTGGCGACCTCGAGTTCGCCGACGAGCTTACGCTCGGCCGGGCGCTGTCCGGCCGCCGCGCCCTCTGACGCTGCCCTTCCCGGGAACCCTCAACTCGCGGGCGCGGAACCCTCAACTCGCGCGAATGGCGCGCGAGTTGAGGGTTCCCGGTGGGCGAGTTGGGGTTTCCGCGCGTCGGACGGGTACCCGGCGTGCCGGGTACCCTGACGAATGTCCGTCGGTACACAAGGGAGAACCCGTGCACATCGACCAGTGGCTCGAGGCCATCCCGCCGCTCCTGGTGTACCTCACCGTGGGCGCGGTGATCGGGTTCGAGAGCCTGGGCATCCCGCTGCCCGGCGAGATCGTGCTGGTCAGCGCGGCGCTGCTGGCGTCGCAGCACTCGGGCCTCAACCCGTGGGTGGTCGGCATCGTGGGCAGCGCAGGCGCGATCATCGGCGACAGCATCGGGTACCTGATCGGGCGAAAGGGCGGGCAGCGGCTGTTCGACTGGGCCGGCCGGAAGTTCCCCAAGCATTTCGGGCCCGCGCACGTCGCGAACGCGGAACGCATCTTCGCCAAACGCGGCGTGTGGGCCGTCTTCTTCGGGCGTTTTGTCGCGATTCTCCGAATCCTCTGTGGACCGCTCGCCGGCTCGCTACGGATGCACTACGGGAAGTTCCTGACCGCCAACGCCCTCGGCGGCATCGCGTGGGCGGGCGGCACCACCGCGCTCGTCTACACGCTCGGTGTGGTCGCCGAGCAATGGCTGTCCCGGTTCTCCTACGTCGCGCTCGGTCTGGCGATCGTGGCCGGCGTCGTCATCAGCCTCGTGGTCAAGAAGCGGATGGGCGCGCATCATCACGAAGACGAGACGACCACAGCCGAGGAGCGAGCCGCCGTCGAGCGCTGACGCGGCAACGACCCGAGCAGCACCCCGTCGACCACAGTGCCGGACATGACGACGTAGCCGAATCCGCCCAGCCCGGCCAGGGCGAGCACGATGCCTGCCCCTGTCGCGAGGACAGTCGCTCGCGCAGGAAGGCCGAGCCGAGCAGCACCGTGAACGGCGCGGAGGCCTGCAGGGCGAGCGACGCGAGGCCGGTCGGCATGCCGGTGTTGAGTGCGATGAACAGGAACGCGAACTGGCCGGTGCCGAAGCCGAGCCCGTACCCGATCAGTCAGCGTGCCTCCACCGTCGGCCGCGGGACGCAGAGCGTCGTCGGGATCGCGATGACCAAAGCGGAGCATGCCCGTGAACAGGGGCGGGAAATCGCCGAGCATCGCGTGGATGGCGAGGAAGTTCAGGCCCCACAGCAGTGCGACGCGTCGGGAACATGAACGGCCTGGACCTGGTGGTGCGCGGCGGCGAGCAGGTCGACCACGCGGTCGACGAGATCGGGGCCGGCCTGTGCGGCCGGCAGTACCACCGGGAACGGGGCGAGCGCCGGATCGTCGGGCGTGAGCGGCGTGCCGGGCGCCCGCCGGGTGTGCGTGACGTATTCGAGCATGCGGTCCGGCGGGTCGTAGTTTTCCAGCAGTGCCACGGTGTCCTCCGCGCGGCCGGTGTCGGCCAGTAACGCCAGTTCCTGCGTGAGCGGCCCTGTCTTTTCGGCCGCCCACACGATCACACATTCCGCCAGCGCGACCAGCATGCGCACGGTGTCGAACCAGGTGGCGTCCGGCAGGTACAGGCGGGTCTGTGGCCGGTAGCGGACCAGGCCGCCGGTCTCCAGCTCGCCGGACTGCGTGTTGGCGACGTGCACCAGGTGGGTGCTCTGCGCGAGCTGGGCGAGGACGGGTTCGGCGTCGGCACACCGGATGTGCTGGAAGAACGTCTCCGGCATCGGCTCGTCGCTGAGCACGTCGGGCTCCGCAACCACACCGGATGTCTCTGTCAGGTCGAAGTTGCGCAGTACCAGCACGAACGGCGTGCCGTGGCAGGCCCAGCTGCGCACCGTGCCCGCGGACATCCGGTGCTGCCACCGCGCCGTCCGTACCACCTGGCGCATCTGGTTGCGCGGCATACCCGCCCGGATCCACTGGATCGGCTGCCGGCGCAGTCGGCGGCGGTCCTGGCGCCGCTGCGCGGCCAGAAAGGCGGTCTTCAGTTCCGGCTCGGGAATGCGCACCGCCTCGAGCATGGCCGGAGCGTGTTCGGCGATGGTGCTGTACGAGTCCAGGCCGGGCCGGACCCTGGCGAAGGCGCGAAGCGCGTCGCGCTCACGGCCCTGCTGCAACCGGGCGGAAGCCTCGCTGCACAAGGATTCCGCGACCATTGCGCGAATCTCCGGGTCCTCGTGCCCGTCCCAACGGGACACCACCGCCCGCCACGCCGCAACGAAATCGTCGACCTGCCGGTCGTTCTGGTTCACGATCACCGCGCTGATCCCGGCGTGCAGCACCATCGCCCGGCAGATCTCCCGGCCCATCCGGACCCCGGCGTTACGCGGTGCGGCCTCGATGGCCGCGCGCGTCGCCGCCAGCACATCGTCGCGCAGGTCCGCGTCGCGCGCGAAGTGGACCAGACCTTCGGCCACCGACCCGAGCACGCGGCAGGCCAGGTCGTCACCTTGCGGGACGTAGTGCTCCGCCGTCCAGCGCAGCAGGGAGACGCCGTCGGCGTAGCGGCCGAGCTGCCCGCAGCGGTCCGCGCACGTGAAAACGATGCCGGCATACGTTTCCGGGTCGACATGCAGGTCCGGCCGGCTGGCTTGCTCCAGCGTGGTGCCGAACAGCCAGTCGTGGAAAGCCCGGTTCGGTTCGGCCTGGTGCTCCCGGATGGAATCCCAGCGATCGAGCAGCCCGTCGACCGCGATCCGGGTCAGCTCCTCGTGTTCCGACAGCGCCATCGCCCCCAGTTCGTCGCCGGACACTGCCTCCGCCGCGGTCAGCGGCGGAGGCGGCCGGACTCAGCGGTGTGCGCGGTTGACCGCGGACACGACGGCCCGCAGCGACGCCGTCACGATCGATGGGTCGATGCCCACACCCCAGTACACCTTGTCACCGATGGCGCACTCGATGTAGGAGGCGGCTTTCGCGTCGTCGCCGGGGGTGAGGGTGTGTTCGCTGTAGTCCATGAGGCGGAGGTCGTAGCCGATGGTGGACAGGGCGTCGAAGAAGGCGGCG
>DATFHB010000002.1:0-49845 GCA_035248845.1 Amycolatopsis sp.
CCCGCACCCTGCTCATGCCGCACCAAAACATGCCGCACCTTCGTCGAATCCAACAACGGGTCATACGCCGGCAAGATCGTGCCACCCGGAATACCGAAAACAACCTCCACACCCACACACTCCAACGAACGCACCAACGACTGCGCACCCGTGAGCCGTACCGGCGTGCCGGCGGGCGGGGTGGGCTTGGGGCGGGCCCCGAGCTGGGCGGGCGACGCGGGAGCCGGGGTCGGGCCGGCCTTCGATTCCGGTCGCGAGGTGGCGCTTGTCATCAGTTCTGCCTCGGGGGTCTCGTGGTTGCTGTCACTCGTTCGGGCGTTGGGGGTCAGGTGGCGGTCAGGGCAACAAAAAACCCCCGCCGACCGTGAGGTCGCACGAGGGTCGCGCGTCGACGCTAGAGAGTCCCCTACGCGTCGACGCGCGGGAGAAGTACGATGCCGATCTGCGGTGTCACGGCGACGACGTTAACGGCTCGTCACGAGAGGTGTCAACTCTGCGGGATGGTGATCCCGGATACTGGGCGATCCCATAGTTGGACTACCCGCTTTGTCCCCGGTCAGCGCCGCGGTGCACCATCAGGGAGTGACCGAGAAAAAGCTGCGCAAGGCGGTCTTCCGGATACCCGCGATCTCCTACCTGGCGGTCGTGTTCCTCATGGTCTGTCTGATCCCCGTCTCGTTCAACGGGGTGCCCGGACTGTGGGCGCTCTACATCGTGCCGCTGGTGCTGATCGCGTTCGTGGCGCGCACGCGGACCATCGCGACGCCGCAGGGCCTGGACGTGCGCACCCTGCTCGGTCACCGGGAGATCCCGTGGGAGGCGATGAAGGGGCTGGCGATCACCCGCCACGCGAAGGTGCGCGCGGTGCTCGCCGACGACAGCCAGATCCCGCTGCCCACCGTCCGCACCCGGCACATCCCGGTGATTTCGCTGGTCAGCGACGGCAAGGTCGCCGACCCGACCGGCCTCACCGACGACCTGACCGGCAAGGGCGCGTCCCCGGCGGAGGTAACCGGGGACGCTCCCGAAGAGAAGGCTTAACTCGCCCAGTCCACCAGACGGGCGCCGGCGCGGAAGCGCAGTGCCGGGTCCACGTACCGGGCCTCGGGCACTTCGTACAGTGCGTCCACCGACGCGCGCTGCACGGCATACCCGGCCGCGTAGGTCTCGATCTCGGTTCCGGACGCGGGCAGTTTCGCGGCCGACAGCAGGGTCTTCATGATCTCGTTCACGCGGCGGCTCCTTCGATCGCGGGCTCGGGCACCCGCAGGTGCCAATCGGTGCTCTGCTGGAACGCGTCGCCGGCACGCAGGATCGCGGCCTCCCCGAACGCGGGCCCGGCGAGCTGCAGCGACAGCGGCATCCCGGCACCGGTGAAGCCCATCGGCACCACGAGCACCGGATTGCCCAGCGTGTCCCAGTACGGGGTGTGGATCATCGAGAACATCGCGCCGACGTCGGGCTGCCCGTCGGGCCCGGTCATCAGTTCGTAGCTGGGCGCGCCTACCGACGCGGTCGGGCAAGCGATCACGTCGACGGTCTCGAACAGCCGCCCGATCGCGTCCTGCGCGACCCGTCGCACACGCTGCGCCTGCACGTAGTCGGCGCCGGAAACCTGCGCCCCGGTGGCGAGCAGCGCGCGGGTGGCGACGAAGTAGTCGTCCCACCGTCCGGTCAGGTCCGTCCGATGGTAGGCGAGCGCCTCACAACCCATCGTGATCATGTCCACGGTGATCATCTCGTGCCAGTACGGCAACGTGACGTCCACAACGGACGCGCCCCGTTCGGTCAGCACCGCGACGGCGGCGTCGAACACGCCCTCCAGCGCGGAGTCCCGGCCGTCCGGGAAGTGATGCTCCCGCACCACTCCGAGGCGCATCCCGGTCAGGTCGCCGGTCGGCTCGGGTGCGGCGAAGGGTGCGTCGACGCAGTCCGGGTCGCTAGCGTGCGGTCCGGCGAGCACCTCGAGCACCGACGCGCAGTCACGGGCGCTGCGGGCCAGAGGCCCGATGTGGTCGAGCGTGTAGCCCAGCGGCACGCAGCCGGACTTGGGCACCCGCCCGAACGTCGGCATCAGCCCGCTCACGCCGCAGAACGCGGCAGGAATGCGGATGCTGCCGGCGGTGTCGGTGCCGAGCCCGGCGAGGAACATGCCCGCCGCGACGCCGCTGCCGGTGCCCGAACTGGACCCGCCGGGCCACGTGTCGGGGTTCCAGGGGTTGCGCGGGGCCGGGAACGGCTTGGCGGGGTCCGGCATCCCGCACGCGAACTCCATCGTCGTGGCCTTGCCGGTGATCACCGCACCCGCGGCCTTCACTCGCGCGACGACGGGCGCGTC
Source organism: Amycolatopsis sp. (assembly GCA_035248845.1). Taxonomy (GTDB): domain Bacteria; phylum Actinomycetota; class Actinomycetes; order Mycobacteriales; family Pseudonocardiaceae; genus Amycolatopsis_E. The sequence continues at coordinate 2,339 of DATFHB010000002.1, forward strand.
CTTGCCCTCGCCCCAGGCGGGGTCGAGCACGAGGCTCTGCGCGGTCGTCGGGCCCTCGGCCATCGCGATGATGTCCTTGACACCAAAGGGAATCCCGTGCAGCGGGCCGCGGTCCTCACCGCGGCTCAACTCCGCGTCGGCCTGCTCGGCGCGCTCCAGCGCGTATTCGTCGAAACGGGCGAGGTAGGTGCCGATCGTGGCGTCGAGCCGGTCGGCCGCGTCGATCGCGGCCCGCGTCAGCTCGACCGAGGTGACGGTCCCCGCGCGCAGTGCGGCGGCCGCGTCGGTGAGGGTTATGGGGAGTTCGGTCATGACAGCTCCTACTTGAGTCCGCGGGAGACGAAGCGGAAGCGCTCGCCGCGGGTGTGGATGAAGGCCAGGTCGAAGGGCCGGCCGTCGAGGTCGTAGATGATCTGTTCCATCGAGATCAGCGGCGAGCCCTCGCGGACGCCCAGCACCGCGGCCAGCGGCGCGTCGGCGAGTTCGCAGTCGAAGATGAACTCGGAGTCCGACAGGGTGACGCCGGCGTCGTCGAGCAGGCGGTACCAGTCGGAGACGAACGGCGTGTCCCGGAGTTTGCCCGCTTCCGGGAAGAGCACGTAGTTCGTCGCGAGCGCGATCGGTTCCTCGTTGTGCAGCGCGACGTATTCCAGCCGCAGGCACTGCACTCCGGGGGCGGTGTCCAGCCGCCCCGCGACGGTCGCCGGCGCAGGCACGATCGAGCGGTCGATCTCGCGTGGCCGCATGCGCTGGTTCCACATGCTGTCGCGGGAAGGCTTCATGACGCCGTGCGCCTCGGGCAGCGACGTCTTCACCGGGCTGACGACGGCATGCGTGCCGATGCCCTGCGTCCGCTCGATGAGCCCTTCCGACCGCAGCAGCGCCAGCGCCGCCCGCACCGTGGCCCGCGACGCCTGGTGGGTGGCCATCAGCTCGGCCTCACCCGGCAGCTGACCGTCGGGATACCACCCGCCCTGCACGGCTCCCCGCAGCATGTCCCGCAGCCGGCGCACGTCGTGCACCCGCTGCTGGTGAGTAGCCGGCCTCACCCTTCGAGACGCTAAGGGCGTTGCGTTGCCGGGCGGTCTCCGGGGAATCACCGCCCTGTTACCAGCGAGACTGATCATGCGGCCACCAACGTTCCGGCGAACTCGGCGACCCGGATCACGGTCGCGAACCCGCAGTCGCGCAGGACCTCGATACCGGTCTCGTGCGGGCGCGTGGTCTGCGCCGCGCAGCAGTCCTCGAGCAGCGCTTTCCTCACGCGACCTCCAGTTCCTTTTCAGGGGTGAACCCGGGCATGCCGAGCGGGACCGCTCCCCTGGGCGGGCGCCAGGCACTGGGTTTGCACGCGTCCTTGCAGGCGCCCTCGGTCGAACAGCACAGGGAGCAGATGGTGCCGCCGTGGAACGGGCAGGTCGCCATGTCGGTGACGTCGTAGGCGCCCTCGCACACCGCGCAGGGCAGCTCACCGTCGTTCTCGGGCAGCTCCGAGGACCGCGCGATGTACCAGCGGCCCTTCGTCGCGAACGCGACCGCGGGCGGCAGCACCACCGCGACCACGAACGCGATGAACGGTGACAGCGCGGCGGCGGTCGCCCCGAAGGCGCCGTAGTAGGCGACCATCGAGGCGGCCCCCGCGACGACCATCGAGCCGAAGCCCACCGGGTTGATGTTGTAGAGATGCGCCCGGTGGAATACCAGGTTCGGCGGCGCCAGTTTGAGCCACTTCTTGTTGATCACGAGGTCGGACACCATCGCCGCGATCCAGGCGACGCCGACGTTGGAGTACCAGGCCATCACGTCGACGATGTGGCTGAAGATGTCCAGCTCCATCAGTACCAGCGACAGGCCGACCTGCAGGAACACCCACGCGGCGCGGCCGGGGTGGCGGTGCAGCAGGCGGGAGAAGAAGTTCGACCAGGACAGCGACCCCGAGTAGGTGTTCATGATGTTGATCTTGATCTGGGACAGCAGCACGAGAAGCCCGGCCAGGATCAGGGCCACCGTATGGTTGCCGGTCAGTCGCTCGTAGACCGCGGTGAACAGATCGACCGGTACCCCGACCTGCTCGGCGCCGAGCTTGGTGGACGCATAGCCCACCAGCAGCGTCGACGCGAAGAAGATCCCGACCGCGAACAGCGCGAAGCCGGGTCCACCCATGATCACTGCGAGCCGCCAGCGGCCGCGGTTGCGCGCGGTCGGGTCGGGCATCAGCCGCAGGTAGTCGCCCTGCTCCCCGACCTGCGCGGCCAGTGAGAGCTGCGCCGCGGCGATCGTGAACACCGCGAGCACGGTCAGCCCACCCAGGCCCAGGGGTGACACGGTCGCCGGATGCACCATGTTGTGCCCGGAGTCCGGCGCGGTCGCCGCGGTGCCCAGCGCCAGCCCGATCAGCGCGATCCAGATGGGCCACGTCCACGCCTGGAACTTCGCGCTGAACGACATCCCGTAGAGCGTCAGGGGAATCATCACCGCGGACACCACGGCGTAGGAGAGGTGGATGTCCAGCTGCGTCAGGGCGGTGACCGCCTGCGCCATGATCGCGCCTTCGTAGGCGAGGAAGATCAGCGTGTACGTCGCGTACACCAGTGAGGTCAGTGTGGAGCCGAGGTAACCGAACCCGGAGCCGCGCGTGAGCAGGTCGATGTCGACGTGCTTGCGCGCGATGGCGAACGCGATGACGAGCGTCAGCGGCAGCGTCACCGCGGCGGCGACGAGGAAGCCGATCAGCGCGTTGGCGAATCCGAACGCGTCCACGAACGCCGCGTCCAGCGCGTAGCCCGCCATCGCCGAAATGCCGACGAGGCAAGACAGGAACACCATCCACGGCGACCACTTGCGAAACGCCGCGGGCGTGTACCGCAGCGAGTAATCCTCCATTTGCGGATTGTCAGCGAGGCCCATTCCCGATCCCTTCGCTCGAGTTGGGCCGAAGCTAGGAATGGCGTATTTCCGCCGGGTGTCGGGATGCGCTGCGCCCGGTTACGCCGATCGCGCGCCCACGCCCGGCGCCCGGACCTGGGGTTTCTCACGATCCGGTCGGGATTCCGCCGGGAACGCGCACCAGTCGGCCGCCGCCTGGTCGGCACTGATCACCAAGGGCGTAACCTCGGGCCATGCCTCAGTTGCGCTCCCGAACCACCACACATGGCCGCAACGCCGCCGGCGCCCGTTCCCTCTGGCGGGCCACCGGCATGACCGACAGCGACTTCGGTAAGCCGATCGTGGCGATCGCCAACTCCTACACCCAGTTCGTCCCCGGGCACGTCCACCTCAAGGACCTCGGCGACATCGTGGCCGAGGCGGTCGCCGAGGCCGGGGGCGTGGCGCGCGAGTTCCACACGATCGCGGTGGACGACGGGATCGCGATGGGGCACTCCGGCATGCTGTACTCGCTGCCCTCGCGCGAGATCATCGCCGACTCCGTCGAGTACATGGTCAACGCGCACCAGGCGGACGCGCTCGTCTGCATCTCCAACTGCGACAAGATCACCCCGGGCATGCTCAACGCCGCGATGCGGCTGAACATCCCGGTGGTGTTCGTGTCCGGCGGTCCGATGGAGGCAGGCAAGGCGGTCGTCGTGGGCGGCGTCGCGCAGGCGCCCACCGACCTGATCACCGCGATCTCGGCCTCGGCCAGCCCCGAGGTCGACGAGGACGGGCTGTCCATAGTGGAGCGCTCGGCCTGCCCGACCTGCGGCTCCTGCTCGGGCATGTTCACCGCGAACTCGATGAACTGCCTCACCGAGGCGCTCGGGCTGTCGCTGCCGGGCAACGGGTCGACGCTGGCCACGCACGCCGCGCGCCGGAAGCTGTTCACCGACGCCGGCCGCACGGTGGTCGAGCTGGCGAAGCGCTGGTACGGCGAGGACGACGAGAGCGCGCTGCCTCGCTCGATCGCCACCAAGGCGGCGTTCGAGAACGCGATGGCGCTGGACATGGCCATGGGCGGGTCGACGAACACGGTGCTGCACATCCTCGCCGCCGCGCAGGAAGGCGAGGTCGACTTCACGATCGACGACATCGATGCGACCGGCCGCCGCGTGCCGTGCCTGTCCAAGGTGTCCCCGAACTCCGACTACCACATGGAGGACGTGCACCGCGCGGGCGGCATCCCGGCCATCCTGGGCGAGCTGTACCGGGCGGGGCTGCTCAACGAGAATGTCACGTCCGTGCACTCGCCTTCGCTCGGGCGGTGGCTGTCCACCTGGGACATCCGAGCCTCGGCGCCGGCCGACGAAGCGGTCGAACTGTTCCACGCCGCTCCCGGCGGAGTCCGCACCACGGAGGCGTTCTCCACCGAGAACCGCTGGTCCTCTTTGGACACCGACGCGGCCGGCGGCTGCATCCGCGACCTCGAGCACGCCTACACCAAGGACGGCGGGCTGGCGATCCTCCGCGGCAACCTCGCCGAGGACGGCGCGGTGATCAAGGCCGCGGGCGTCGAGGAGTCGCTGTGGCACTTCCAGGGCCCGGCCCGCGTCGTGGAGAGCCAGGAGGAGGCCGTGTCGGTCATCCTTGGCAAGCAGATCCAGCCGGGTGACGTGCTCGTGGTGCGCTACGAGGGCCCCGCCGGCGGGCCGGGCATGCAGGAGATGCTGCACCCCACCGCGTTTCTCAAGGGTTCCGGGCTCGGCAAGAAGTGCGCGCTGATCACCGACGGCCGGTTCTCCGGTGGCTCCTCCGGGCTCTCGGTCGGGCACATCTCCCCCGAGGCCGCCTCGGGTGGCGTGATCGGGCTCGTGCAGGACGGCGACCAGATCCTGATCGACGTGCACGAGCGCAGGCTCGAACTGCTCGTCGACGACGCCGTGCTGGCCGAGCGCCGAGCGAAGGCGGAGGCCGGTGAGCGCCCCTGGCAGCCCGCCGAACGGCAGCGCCCCGTCACCGCCGCACTGCGCGCCTACGCGCGCATGGCCACGTCGGCCGACCGTGGTGCCGTCCGCGACGTGAACCGGTAATGGTGGACGCCGTCCACCGTGACGCGCTCGCGCGCCAGTTGCTGCGCGTGCTCGCCGCGGCCTGCCCCGACTCGCGAACCCGCCTCCGCGGCTCGCTGGCCACCGGCCAGGCCGACGCCTTCAGCGACATCGACATCACATGGCGCGTGCCGGACGACGCGTTCGACGACGTGGTGGCCGGCGTGGCCGATGTGCTGGAGAAGGTGTGGCCGGTCGCGCTGGTGCGGGAGGACCCGGAGTGGCAGAAGTCCGAGCAGCGGCGGCTGGTGTTCGTCGCGTTCCGTGACCTGCCGCTGTTCTGGCGGCTCGACCTCGACGTGCGCGCGGAGTCCTGCCCGGCCAACGCCGCGCCGGCGCCCGGCGAGGACTGGTCCCCGGCGGCGAGCGCGCTGGCCAACGCGGTGGCGGCCGTGAAGGCGGTCCTGCGCGACCAGCCCGGCGTCGCCGTGGGCCTGCTCGACCGGGCGTTCCAGCGCGTCGAAGCCGAGGACAAGGCCACCGGCCAGTGGCGGGAGGACGTCACGCGCCTCGCCGAGGCGGCCGTGCGCGTCGATCCCGGCGTCCGGCCGCTCGCCGGCCAGGTCGTCGACCTGGCCGGCGACTTCCTGTACTGATCAGCGGAAGGCGGTCGCCAGCACGGCGACCGCGCCGGCAGCAAGGATCAGGAACGCGAGGCCGAACGGTGCCGGGCGGCGGCGCCACGGCGTGTTCACGTCGATCGAGACGCGGCCGGGCCCGGTGAACAGCAGGGCGAACGCGATGCCCGCGAGCACGACGTAGTAGTCGAAGCCCTTCACACTCTGCGGGAAGAACCCCGCGCCGTAGGTCAGGTAGGCCGCGTTGGCGGCGACGGCCAGCAGCGCGCTCGCGGCGACCGGGGTGAGCAGGCCGAGGATCAGCAGCGCGCCGCCGCCGATCTCGGTGACGCCACCGACCCAGGCCAGCGTCGTCGTCTGCGACGTGTAACCGTGGTCACCGAGAATGCGCGCGAACGCGTCGATGCCCGACCCGTCGAAAAGGCCGAACACTTTCTGCAAACCGTGGACCCCCAACGTCGCACCCAGCACGATCCGCAAAACCAGCAAGCCGAAGTCGAGACCGCCGTGCCATTGCGTGACCGGAGTATCGTCATAGGCCAAACGGTCCACTGGCTCATCGAGCGCCGAGTTGCCGTCTTGTGCTTCGTAGTAACCGGAATCTTCGACCATCGTGCGTCGAGGAGACTCTTCACTTTGGGTTGTCACGCGCGGAAGAGTAGGCCATGAACGCCTTTCAATGCACCCTTTCTTTGGGTCAGTATTCGCCGTGCACAAGATTGCACGGGAGTTCGCCGCTCACATAACGTTCGATTTCCGCAGCCGCGACCGCGTAAGCGCGACGCAACAGTCCGTGTACCGAACCTCCGACGTGTGGCGTCAGCAGCAGGTTGGGTGCCGTCCACAAGGGATGGTCGGGCGGCAGCGGTTCGGGATCGGTGACGTCGAGCGCGGCGCGCAGCCGGCCGGATTCCAGCTCGGCGAGCAGTGCCGTGGTGTCCACCACCGGCCCGCGCGCGGCGTTGACGAGCACCGCCCCGTCGCACATCGCGGCCAGGAACCGCGCGTCGGCCAGGCCGCGCGTCTGCGACGTCAGCGGCACCATCAGCGCGACCGCGTCGGCGGCGCCGAGCAGCTCCGGCAGTTCGCCGACCGGGCGGACGCCGTCGCGGGCCGTGACGCCGACCATCGTGACCTCGGTGTCGAACGCCTCGAGGCGGCGTTGCAGCTGCCCGCCGACGTCACCCGCGCCGATGATCAGGATTCGCTTGTCCTGCAAGCTGTCCGTGGCACGCCGGTCCCAGTACCGGGCGCGCTGGGCCGCGGCGAACCCGTCCAGCTCGCGGTACACCGAGAGCAAGGCCGCGACGACCCACTCCGCGGTACTGCCGCCGTGCGCGCCGCGGCACGTCGACAGCAGGACGCCGTCGGGCAGCAGGTCGAGCCATTCGTCGGCGCCCGCGGACAGCAGCTGGATGAGCTTGAGCCCGGACATCCGCGGGAGCAGCGGCCGGTATCGCGCGGGCGGGCCGAGCCCGGGGATGAGCACCGCCGCGTCGGCGGCTTCGGCGGGCAGGGCGTCGTCGTGGGCGTAGTGGACGGCCCTCACACCGGGCACGTTCTCGAGTACACGCACGCCCTCCCGGTCGGGTACCAGCACAGTGACAGTCACGGTGGCCACGGTAATCACCGGGCATTACCGGTCGTTCACGCGTGGGGACCTAGGCTGGTGTTCTATGCGCATCAGGGTGGGGAGGACTCCGTGGCTGCTTGCGGCCGCGGGGTTGCTGCTGTCCGGGTGCGCGAAGTTCGACGACAGTGCGGCCGGGCAGACGTTCACCCCGGCGCCGCAGCTGAGCGCGCCGGCGGGGCCGCAGCCCGACCTGCCGGAGATCGACGGCACCACGCGCGGCAACTCGGCCACGCCCCGGCCCGGGCCCGCGTCGGTGCCCCCGCCGCAGGGCTGCACCGACTACGACAAGGCCGTCATCGCGACGTGCCTGGACACGGTCACCGCGGTCGCGGCGCTGCCCGGTGACGGGTCCACGCCGAGCGCCCTGGCGGGTGAGCGCAGGAGCGGGCGCGTCCTGGTCGTCACGGCGGGCGCGCCGGCGACGGTGCTCACCACGCTGCCGGTCGACGCGTCCGGTGACGGCGGGCTGACGGGGCTGGCGCTGTCGCCGACGTACGGCGAGGACCAGCTGATGTTCGCCTACCTCACCACGGCCACGGACAACCGCGTCGTACGGTTCGCGAAGGGCCAGCAGCCGAAAGCGATCCTGACCGGCATCCCGAAGGGCGCCACCGGCAACCGCGGTGTGCTGACCACGGACGGGAAGGGCGCGCTGCTGGTCGCAACGGGCGATGGCGGCAACCCGTCCGCGGCGGGCGACCCGGCTTCGCTCGCCGGCAAGATCCTGCGCATCGACACCAGCGGCGCCGCGGCACAGGGCAACCCGACGGCCGGTTCCCGGACGTACGCGACCGGGGTGCACTCACCGGGCGGCCTGTGCAAGGCCGCGGACGGCTCGCGCCTGTGGCTGACCGACCGTGCTCCGGCGACCGACGCGCTGTACAAGATCCAGCCGGGCGCCGCGCTGGCCGTGCCCGCGTGGACGTGGCCGGACAAGCCGGGCGTCGCCGGCTGCGCCGACGGCGGCGATTCCATCATGATCGGCACGTCGGTGGCCGGGAACGTGCAGCAGGTGCCGATCACGCTGGACGGTTCCGTGGGCGGTCAGCCGAAGGCGATCCTCGACGGCAAGAACGGCACGGCCTACGGCCGTTACGGCGGGATGGACCCGATCAGCACGCAGTACGCCCTGGTCGGCACGGTCAACAAGGACGGCGGCAAGCCGGTGAGCAGCGACGACCGGGTCGTGGTGATCCAGCTGCAGCCCAGCCCCAACGGTGGCAGCGGCAAGGACTGAGGCGAGCGGGCCGAGCGAACCTACGGTCGCCCGGACGCGCCGCGCCCCGCGGGCGCCTGCCGCCGGCTGAGGCGCACATCCCACGCCGCCGCGATGACCGACACCACCGCGCACAGCATCCCGACGTACCGACCCACGCCGCCGTAGATCCCGACGCCGCCGGCCTCGAGCAGGGCTCGCGCGTCGTCGTCGAACTGGCGCTCGATGGCCACCCAGCCGAGCACCATGAGCACCAGCGTCACTACGCTCGCGATCAGCCACAGGTGTGGCAGCCCGCTCACCCGCGCCTTGCGGTTCTGCCCGAACGCCACCATCGCGACCCCGGCGAGCAGCAACAGGATCGGCCCCGCGTACGCCAGGAATCCCGTGGTGAAGGCGTTCCGCGCGACGTCCCCCGCGGGCGAGTCGCGCAACGCCTCCTCCGCGTCCTGGTTCGTCGCGGTCAGGTTCGTCCACGGCAGGAACAACGCGCCCACCGCGACGACACCCGACCCCAGCGCGACCCACTCACGCCACGAGACTTGGCGCGGCGAGAAGGCACCCATCGGCTCAGGCGCCGACCCGCTCGATGATCAGCTCACGTACTCGCTTCGCGTCGGCCTGGCCCTTCGTCGCCTTCATGACGGCGCCGACGATCGCACCCGCGGCCTGCACCTTGCCGCCGCGGATCTTCTCCGCGATGTCCGGCTGCGCGGCGAGGGCCTCGTCCACGGCCGCGAGCAGCGCGGAGTCGTCGGAGACGACCTTCAGGCCCCGCTTCTCGACGACCTCGTCCGGCTCGCCCTCGCCGGCGAGCACGCCCTTGACGACCTCGCGCGCGAGCTTGTTGGTCAGCTCGCCCGACGACACCAGCTCGATCACGCGCGCGACCTGCGGCGGGGTGATCGGCAGGGCGCCCAGCTCGACCTCGCGGGAGTTGGCCTCCTGCGCCAGGAAGTTGACCCACCAGCCCCGGGCGTCGCCCGCCTTCGCACCGGCCGCGACGGTGGCCTCGACCAGCTCGACGGCACCCGAGTTGAACAGGTCCCGCAGCTCCTCGCCGGTCAGCGCCCACTCGGTCTGGATCCGCAGGCGCCGCGCCGCGGGCATCTCGGGCAGCGTGCCGCGCAGCTCCTCGATCCAGTCCTTCGACGGCGCCATCGGCACCAGGTCGGGCTCCGGGAAGTACCGGTAGTCCTCCGCGGTCTCCTTGGTGCGGCCCGGGGACGTGGTGCCGTCGGCCTCCTGGAAGTGCCGCGTCTCCTGCGTCACCGTGCCGCCGGCGGCGAGCACCGCCCCCTGACGCGTCATCTCGTACCGCACGGCGCGCTCGACGCTGCGCAGCGAGTTGACGTTCTTCGTCTCGGTGCGGGTGCCGAACTCGGCCGCATCCTTGGCCATCAGCGACACGTTGGCGTCGCACCGCAGCGAGCCCTGGTCCATCCGCACGTCGGACACGCCCAGCGCACGCAGCAGGTCCCGCAGCGCCGTGACGTACGCGCGCGCCACCATGGGAGCGCTGTCGCGCGTTCCGACTATCGGCTTGGTGACGATCTCGATCAGCGGCACGCCCGCGCGGTTGTAGTCCAGCAGCGAGTGCTCGGCACCATGGATACGACCGGTGGCGCCGCCGATGTGCAGCGACTTGCCGGTGTCCTCCTCCATGTGCGCGCGCTCGATCTCGACGCGCACCACCTCGCCGTCGTCCAGCGTCACGTCCAGGTAGCCGTTGAACGCGATCGGCTCGTCGTACTGCGAGGTCTGGAAGTTCTTGGGCATGTCCGGGTAGAAGTAGTTCTTCCGGGCGAACCGGCACCACGGCGCGATGTCGCAGCCCAGCGCCAGCCCGATCCGGATCGCGGACTCGACCGCCTTGCCGTTGACCACCGGCAGCGAACCGGGCAGGCCGAGGCAGGTCGGGCAGACGTGCGTGTTCGGCTCACCGCCGAAGGTGTTCTCGCAGCCGCAGAACATCTTCGTGTTCGTGTTGAGCTCGACGTGCACCTCGAGCCCGAGCACCGGGTCGAACCGCTCGATGACCTCGGCGTAGTCCATCAGGTCGGCCACGGTAGTCACGCCTCGACTCCTCCCCACTGTGCTCCTTGGGCCCTGGCGGCCCGCCGATGCTCGCGCGTCGTCTTCGGGGTCACGCCGACACCCCCTTCAGCTCCGGGATCCGCTCGAGGATCTCGCCACGTGCCACCTCGTACGCCGCCCCGACCCGGTACAGCCGGTCGTCGGCCAGCGCGGGCGCCATGATCTGCAGGCCCACCGGCAGACCGTCCTCATGGGACAGTCCACTCGGGACACTCATGGCCGCGTTGCCCGCCAGGTTGGCCGGGATGGAGCAGATGTCCGACAGGTACATGGCCAGCGGGTCGTCCACCCGCTCGCCGATCTTGAACGCGGTGGTGGGCGTGGTGGGCGACACCAGCACGTCCACCTTCTCGAAGGCCGCGTCAAAGTCCCGTGTGATCAGCGTCCGCACCTTCTGCGCGGAGCCGTAGTAGGCGTCGTAATAGCCCGACGACAGTGCGTAGGTGCCGAGCATGATGCGCCGCTTGACCTCCGGGCCGAAGCCGGCCTCGCGGGTCAGCGCCATGACCTCTTCGGCGCTGTGGGCACCGTCGTCGGCAACGCGCAGGCCGTAGCGCATCGCGTCGAACCGAGCGAGGTTCGACGAGCATTCGCTCGGCGCGATCAGGTAGTACGCGGGCAGCGCGTAGGTGAAGTTCGGGCACGAGATCTCCACGATCTCCGCCCCCAGCTCACGCAGCCGCGCCACGGCGTCCTCGAAGGACCGCTGCACCCCGGCCTGGTAGCCGTCGCCGGAGAACTCCGTGACGACGCCGACCTTGACGCCCTTGAGGTTGCCCTTCAGGCCCTCCCGCGCGGCCGCGACCACGGGCGGCACCGGCGCGTCGATCGACGTCGAGTCGAGCGGGTCGTGCCCGGCGATGACCTCGTGCAGCAAGGCCGCGTCGAGCACCGTCCTGGCGCACGGGCCGGCCTGGTCCAGCGACGAGGAGAACGCGACCAGCCCGTACCGGGAAACGCCGCCGTAGGTGGGTTTCACGCCGACGGTGCCGGTGACCGCGCCGGGCTGGCGGATCGAGCCGCCGGTGTCGGTGCCGATGGCCAGCGGCGCCTCGAACGCCGCGAGCGACGCGGCCGACCCGCCGCCGGAGCCGCCGGGGATGCGCCCGTGCTCCCACGGGTTGTGGGTGGGGCCGTAGGCCGAGTTCTCGGTGGACGAGCCCATCGCGAACTCGTCCATGTTCGTCTTACCCAGGATAGGCACGCCGGCTTCCCGCAGCCTGCGCGTGACAGTGGCGTCGTAGGGCGGAATCCAGCCTTCGAGGGTCTTCGACCCGCACGTGGTCGGGACGCCCTTCGTGGTCAGCACGTCCTTGAGCGCGAGCGGCACGCCGGCCAGCGGTGAGGCCGCCTCGGCCGCAGCATCGACGGCCCGGGCGGCGGCGAGCGCGCCCTCGGCGTCGATGTGCAGGAACGCGTGCACGACGTCGTCGACCTGCGCGATCCGGTCGAGGTGCGCCTGGGTGACCTCGACCGAGGACACCTCGCCCGCGTGGATCTTGTCCGCCAGCTCGGCAGCGGACAGCCGTGTTAGGTCGGTCACTGTTCCTCCCCCAGAATCCGCGGCACCCGGAAGCGGCCCTCTTCGGCAGCCGGTGCACCCGCCAGCGCCTGTTCCTGGGTGAGGCACGGGCGGACGACGTCCTCGCGGAACACGTTCGTCAGCGGGACGGCGTGCGACGTGGGCGGGATGTCGTCCTGCGCGACCTCGCCGACCTTGGCGACGGCGTCGAGAATCTGATCAAGCTGACCTGCGAAAACGTCCAGCTCATCCTCGGTCACGGCCAGCCTGGCGAGCTTGGCGAGGTGCGAGACCTCTTCACGCGAAATGTTGGGCACGCGGGTTACTCCCGGGGAAATTGTGCTTGTGCTCTTAAGAGCATGAGTCTATGGCTGACCTCGCACGCGACTCGACTGGGTTACGCACAGCTGGCACCCGGAACGGTCTCGGAACGCGGACAGTGACTCCCTATTACCCGGTCCGTCTGTCACAATCAGCGGCCGGCACGCGCTCCACGGCAAGGCGGGAGCGCTCAGACGCGAGAGGGGTTCGCGTTGTCCTTCCTGATCCGGGTGCAACTCCCGGACTCGCCAGGCACCCTCGGCGCGGTCGCGACGGCGCTCGGCACGATCGGGGCGGACATCCTCAGCGTGGACGTGGTCGAGCGCGGCGGCGGCGTCGCTATCGACGACCTCGTGATCGAACTGCCGTCCGGGCGGCTGCCCGACGCGCTGATCACCGCGGCGGAGAGCGTGCCCGGTGTCGAGGTCGACGCCGTGCGCCCCTACGCGGGCCTTTTGGACACGCATCGCGAACTCGAACTGGTCGAGGAGATCGCCGCGCAGCCGGCCATCGGACTGGAGACGCTGGTCGAGGGCGTGCCCCGGATCATCCGGGCCGGCTGGTCGGTCGTGGTCACCCACACCGACGACGGCATCGTGCGGCTGGCCGGTTCGAGCGCCGCACCGGAGGTGCCGATCACCGAGCTGCCGTGGATGCCGCTCGAGCGCGCCACGGTGCTGGACGGCGAGGACAGCACCTGGGTGCCGGAGACCTGGCAGGAACTGGGCACCGAACTCGCCGCGACCCCGCTAGGCAAACCGGGCACAGCACTGCTGGTCGGCCGGCCGGGCGGGCCACTGTTCCGCGCCGCCGAGGTCGCCCGGCTCGCGCACTTCGCCGGCATCGTCGCCGTCGTCCTGGACGGTTAGGTCAGCGGCTCGGTGGACAGATCAGGCACGACCGCGGAGATACGCTCGAATCGGCGTCTTTGTGGACGATCGTGGCGTTGCGGCGCAAAGCCACCGCGGCGATCAAGCTGCCGATCGACGAGCGGACGGTGTTGCCGGACTCGCGAACGGCGCGATACAGATGTGCCGCTTGGTGAAAATCGATCTGCGGATCGACGTCGAGCATGACAACGTGGTGTATCGAGGTTACAACGCCAGTCCGAAGGCGCGGAGCCAGAAGCCCGGGGCTGGTTCCCAGTCGCGGTCGGGCAGGCGCACGAACCCGAGCCGCGTGTAGAGGCGGTGCGCCGTCGTCATGGAGTCGAGGCTGCACAGGACCACGCGCCGCGCACCCAGCTCACCCGCCCGGTCCACCACGGCTTTCGTGAGCGCCTCGCCGACACCGCGGCCCCGCGCGGCCGGGGCGGTGGACAGCATCCGGAACTCCAGCTCGCCGTCACGGGAGATCTCCGCCAACGCGCTGCCCGGCGGAGTGATCGTCACCGAGCCGAGGAGCTCACCCGCCGGGGTCACGGCGACCAGCAGCTCGGCCTGCTCGGCGCGACGCGCGGCGTCGGACAGCTCGTGCCGGTACTCCGCATCCGCGGCCAGCAGGCCGTCGGCCTCGTAGGCCGCCACCGTCATGACGCCGACCTCGGCGAACTCGTCCGGGCGCGCCGGGCGCACCACGACACCCGTCGCCACGGCCTCACTCATCGGCGTCCTGCTCGCCGGCCGGCAGCACCACCTCCGCGGCGGCGTCCGGGCCCCGGTCGAGCAGCACGCGGAACCCGCCCTCGTCCAGCACGGGAACCTTCAGCTGCACGGCCTTGTCGTACTTCGAACCGGGCGCGTCGCCCACCACGACGAAGGCCGTCTTCTTCGAGACCGAGCCCGCGGCCTTCCCGCCCCGGACCATGATCGCTTCCTTGGCCTCGTCCCGGGAGAACGTGGCCAGCGAGCCGGTGACCGCAATGGACAGACCTTCGAGGTTGCGCGGGATCGAGGAGTCCCGCTCCTCAGCCATCCGCACCCCGGCGCGGCGCCACTTGTCCACCACCTCGCGGTGCCAATCCACGGCGAACCACTCCAGCACGGCGGCGGCGATGGTGGGGCCGACACCGTCCACATCGGCCAGTGCCTCCTCGCTCGCCGTCTCGATGGCGTCGAGCGAACCGAACTCCCTGGCCAGCGCCTGCGCCGCGGTCGGGCCGACATGTCGTATCGACAAAGCGACCAGGACCTTCCATAGTGGACGGTCCTTGGCGCTGTCGAGGTTGTCCAGCATCCGGCGCCCGTTCGCGGACAGCTGCTCCGCCTTGGTGCGGAACAGCTCGACCTGCAGCAGCTTCTCCTCGGTGAGGTCGAAGATGTCCCCTTCGTCGGCCACGACGCCGGACTCCAGCAGCGCCGTGGCCGCCTCGTACCCGAGCACCTCGATGTCGAACGCGCCGCGCCCCGCCAGGTGGAACAGCCGCTCCCGCAGCTGCGCGGGACACGACCGCGCGTTGGGGCAGCGGATGTCGACGTCGCCCTCCTTCTGGTGCGCAAGCCGCGTGTCGCACTCGGGGCAGAACAACGGCATCACGAACTCGCGCTCGTCACCGGTGCGCGCGTCGACGACCGGCCCGAGCACCTCGGGGATCACGTCGCCGGCCTTGCGGATCACCACCCGGTCGCCGATCAGCACGCCCTTGCGCTTGACCTCCTCGGCGTTGTGCAGCGTGGCCATCGCGACCGTGGAACCGGCGACCTTGACCGGCTCCATCACGGCGAACGGCGTGACGCGGCCGGTGCGCCCGACGTTGACCTGGATGTCGAGCAGCCGGGTGGTGGCCTCCTCCGGCGGGTACTTGTAGGCGATCGACCAGCGGGGCGCGCGTGACGTGGTGCCGAGCCGGCGCTGCAGCGACACTTGGTCGACCTTGACGACGACACCGTCGATCTCGTGCTCGGCGTCGTGCCGATGCTCACCCCAATAGTCGATGTGGGACAGGACTTCCTTGGCCGTGTCGAACACCTTCGTGTGTGTGGACACCGGCAGCCCCCAGGCGGCCAGCGCGTCGTAGGCGTGCGACTGCCGCTCGGGCTCGAAGCCGTCGCGGCGGCCGAGCCCGTGGCAGATCAGGCGCAGCCGCCTGCTGCGGGTAACCCGAGGATCCTTCTGCCGCAACGATCCCGCCGCGGTGTTGCGGGGATTGGCGAACGGCGGCTTGCCCGCCTCGACGAGCTTCGCGTTGAGCTCCGCGAAGTCCTCGACGCGGAAGAACACCTCGCCGCGCACCTCGACCAGCGCGGGCACCGGGAACTCATCGGTGCCGGTGAGCCGGTCCGGCACCTGCTCCAGGGTGCGCACGTTGAGCGTGACGTCCTCCCCCGTGCGGCCGTCGCCACGGGTGAGCGCGCGCGTGAGCTGCCCGTTCTCGTACAGCAGGTTGATGGCCAGCCCATCGATCTTCAGCTCGCACAGGTACTGCGTGGCCCCGCCGACCTCGCGCTCGACGCGGTCGATCCAGCCCAGCATCTCCTCGGCGTCGAAGACGTTGTCGAGGCTGAGCATCCGCTCGAGGTGGTTGGCCGCGGCGAACTCCGTGGAGAACGTGCCGCCCACGTTCTGGGTCGGCGAATCGGGCGTGGCCAGGCCCGGGTGGTCGGCCTCGAGCGCCTCGAGCCGGTGCAGCAACTCGTCGAACTCGCCGTCGGAGATGACCGGCGAGTCCAGCACGTAGTAGCGGAACTGGTGGCCGCGGACCTCCTCCGCGAGCGCGCCCCACCGCTCCCGCACGTCGGCGGGGACCTCCGTCACGTCCTGTGTCATGCCTCGACTCCTCCCCGCTCCGCTCCTCGGGCCGCGGCCGGCCCTACGATGCTCACGAGTCGTCGCCTTCGGGTGCTTCACTCACAGCCCGTCAGCTTAGTCAGCCGCACCGACATTTCCGCCGTCCCGTTCGTCCAGCTCCCGCACGAGGTCACGGAGCTCCAGCAACGACATCGAGTCGGCGGGTTCGGCCGCCGCGGTCTCCACTCTGCGTAGCCGTTTCCCGGCCAGCCGTTCCCCGAGCGTGGCATCCAGCGGGAGGAATGTCATGGCCTGGCGCGCCTGCTCGTCGAGCGCGGCGAGTTCGGGATGGTGCACGGCGACGTCCACGACGCCGTCCTCGACCTGAACGGCGACGCGCACGTCCGCGAGCGAGATGCGGCGCGGGCCGAGGTTCACCGTGACCTCGCTCGGATCGGGTACCGGCGGCACGGAGTCGTGGAACTCCCAGATCGTGTCGTCCGGCGGCGCGGCCGCCTTCCACGCGTCGGTGAAGGGCCGCAGCCCGGGATCCTCCTGCCCGGTCACGACGAGCGCGTAGATGGCCTGGTGCCCGCGTTCCAGCGAGAAATGCAGATCCGGGTGGAGCGCGGCGACGGCGTCGGCCAGCGCGTTCTCGACGCGCTGCGGCTCGCGGTCGCCGAGCGCCGCGTTGGTCTGCGGCAACAGCTCGAACCAGTGCTCCCAAAACCGCTGCGCGGCGGCCACCGGATCGTCCGGGACCTCCTGGTGCGGCCACGGGGTGCGCGGATCGGGTACGTCCTCCTGCCCGCGGCGGAACCATCGCATCGCTTCTGTCTACCAGCCTTCCGGCGGCTCCACGAACGCTTTGCCCAGATCCCTCGTCAGCGACAGCGCGCGGCGCAGCCAGTCGCCCGTGGCACCGGCGAAACCGCAGGTGGGCGTGGGCACCGCACGGTCGGCGAGGATCGAGCGGTTGAAGCCGAGCCGGTCCACCAGGTCCAGCGCCGGCTTCGCGAGGGCGCGCAGCGACGGCGGCGCCGCCGGGGCGAGCGCGTGCACGAGACCGAGGAACATGGCGACGCCGCTGTCCCACGCCTCGCCCAGCTCGTCGAGCAGCGTGGCGGGCGCGCCCGAGAACAGCGTGGCATCGAACGCGAGCGCACCCGCACCCGCCGACCGCAACAGCGCCAGCGGGGGCTTGGGCGCGCAGCAGTGCACGACGACCGGCTGCCCGGTCAGCGCGCCGGCACGCGCCACGACCGTCGACAGCAGGTCGCGCGCCTCGGGTGCGCGGACGGCGGCGACCGTGCCGTATCCCGACGGGGTGGACAGCGACCCGGCGAGCACGTCGGGCAGCGCCGGCTCGTCGAACTGGACCACCACGTCCGCGCCGGTGCGCGCCTTCAGTTCGGCGACGTGCGCGGCGAGACCTTCGAGCATCGAGTTGGTGAACTCGCGAACGGCGCCCTGGTCGGTCAGCACGCGATGCCCGCGCGGTAGCTCGATCCCCGCGGCGAGTGTCCACGGCCCGGCGAACTGTGTCTTGACCAGCGGTGGCGTGGCCGCGGCCTCGTCGACCGCGTCGAGATCCCAGCGCAACAGGTCGACACTGCGGCGGTGGTCTCGGCCCGGCCGCGACGCGACGCGGTAGCCGCTGGGCACCACCTCGACGGCGAGGTCGACCAGCAAAGCCGCGGTGCGGCCGATGACGTCGGCGCCGAGACCGCGCGCGGGCAGCTCCGGCACGTGCGGGAATTCGGGCAGTTCCCCGAAGACGATGGCAGCGGCCTCGGCCGCATCGGTGCCCGGCATCGAGCCGATCCCGGTGACGGCGCCGGCGGGCCAGGGGTAGTCGCTCACACCGCCATTGTGGCCGGTGTGACGGGCCGGTAAACGATGGGTGCCGTCATCTCGCGCGAGGCCGCCGGAATCCCGTACCTTTCAGGAAAAATCCCAGGAAGACTGTGTTTGATCGTTTGATCCAGCCCCGACCGCAAGGAGGTGACAAGCATGAGGGTGGCACTGGCGCAGACCGACTGCCGGCTCGGCGACGTGGAGGGCAACCTGGCGACCACCGAACGGCTGATCAAGGAGGCCGCGGCGGACGGCGCGGACCTGGTCGTCTTCCCCGAACTGAGCCTGACCGGCTACGCGCTCGGGCAGGTGGCCGACGACATCTCGCTGTGGCCCGACGACCCGCGCCTGGCCGAACTGTCGCGGCACGGGCCCGATGTCGTGATCGGGTTGCTCGAAGACGGCCGGATCCGGCGCCACAACTCGGCTCTGTACCTCTCCGACGGCGGCCTGGTGCACAACCACCGCAAGCTGTACCTGCCCAACTACCTGATCTGGGAAGAGCGCAAGCACGCCAGCCCCGGGCCGCACATGCGCGCCTTCGACACCCGCTTCGCCCGGATGGCCACGCTCATCTGCAACGACGCGTGGCAGCCGATGCTGCCGTGGCTGGCCGCGCAGGACGGCGCGGAGATCCTGCTCGTGCCCACGAACTCCGCCGCGAAGCTGACCGGCGGGTCGTTCGACCCGGCCGAGTACTGGCAGGACCTGCTCACGTTCACCGCGCGCATGCAGCAGTGCTGGGTGATCTTCTGCAACCGCGTCGGCGACGAGGGTGGCGTGCGCTTCTGGGGCGGCTCGCGCGTCGTGGACCCGTGGGGTTCGGTCGTGGCGACCGCACCGACCTGGGAGGAGGCGCTGATCGTGCTCGACATCGACCCGGCGGCGGTCCGCCGGCGCCGCCGCGAGATTCCCTTACTCGCCGACGCCCGCCTCGGCCTGCTCCGCCGGGAACTGGAAAGGCTCATCAACGAAGGCGGTTCCGATTAACGGCGTTCCACTTAAAAAGGACATTTCTCCGTAATTCGGTGTTGGCAACGCGGATGCGGAATCAGCTGGCTACGATTTACTCGTATGACGAGCGATTCGCGGCGTGCTGGTGGCGGCACGCTGTTCACCGAGCCGGTTCTGGTGGTCAACCAGCGGGCGAAACTGGTCGAGACGACCAATGAGTTCGGTGTTTTCGATCAGTACGGCCGGTCGCTCGGCGCCGTCGTCGAGGTCGGGCAGAATGTGTTCCGCAAAGTCCTTCGGCTGTTCACGAATTACGGTCCGTACCTTTCGCACAGCTTCGAGGTCCGGGACACCGGCGGCAGTGTCGTACTCAAGGTGACCCGCCCGGTGAAAGCGCTCAAATCGCGATTTCTGGTCACCCGGGCCGACGGCACCCCGATCGGCGAGATCGCCCAGCAGAACGTGTTCGGCAAGGTGCGGTTCGCCTTCACCGCGGGTGGCGCGCGGATCGGCGAGTTGCGCGCGGAGAACTGGCGCGCCTGGGACTTCTCGATCATCGACCGCGACGGCGCCGAGGTCGCCCGCGTCACCAAGACCTACGCCGGCTTCCTCGCCGAGTCGTTCACCACAGCGGACAACTACGTCGTGGAGGTCTACCAGCATCTCGCCGACCCGCTGGCCAGCATGGTCGTGGCCTCGGCCTTGACCGTCGACACCGCACTCAAGCAGGCCGAACACGACTAGTGACCGGCGTCTCAACCCGGCCGTGTAGACAATTGATCCTTCGCGTTTCAAAGTAAATGAACGGGCAGCGAAGGGACGATGAGGTCGCGTGGAACCATTGGCCGAAGACGAACAACGCTTGTGGACCGAGCCTGGGATCTACAGCGTGGCGCCGGGTGTCTACCGCATCCCGTTGCCGCTGCCCAACGACGGTCTGCGCGCGGTGAACGTCTACGCGATCACCAATGGCACCGAACTCGCCATGGTCGACTCGGGCTGGGCGCTGACCGAGGCGCGCGAGCAGCTGGCCGCGTGCCTCAAGGGCATCGGCGCGGAGCTCGGTGACGTCAGCCAGTTCCTGGTTACCCACATGCACCGCGACCACTACACGATGGCCGTCGCGCTGCGCCGCGAGTTCGGCAACCGCGTCGGGCTCGGCGAGCACGAGGAGACCTCGCTGCGCCTGACCGCCGACCCGGACTTCTCCCCGCTGCGGTCCAACGAGAAGCGGCTATGGCCGGCCGGCGCCGAGCCCGTCATGGCGGAGCTGCGCAAGATCCTCGGCGACCGCACGCCGCTGATGCAGCGCGACCTGTGGGAGATGCCCGACGAGTGGCTCACCCAGGGCCGGCGCACCGTGATGGCCGACCGCGCCCTCGACGTCGTGCACACGCCGGGCCACACGACCGGGCACGTGGTGTTCGACGACGGTGCCGCCGGCCTGATGTTCACCGGCGACCACGTGCTTCCGCACATCACGCCGTCGATCGGGTTGCAGCCGGGCTCGTCGGAGATGCCGCTGAAGGACTTCCTCGGCTCGCTGCACCTGGTCCGCGGGATGCCGGACCGGAGGATGCTGCCGGCGCACGGGCCCGTGTCGCCGAGCGTGCACCAGCGCGTCGACGAGCTGCTCGAGCACCACGAGCAGCGCCTGGCGACCACCGCAGACGCGATCGTCGCGGGCGCCACCACGGCCTACGAGGCCGCCCTCAGACTGGGTTGGACTCGGCGACAGCGCAAGCTCGCCGAGCTCGACCCGTTCAACCAGACACTCGCGGTGACCGAGACGATGGCGCACCTGGACCTGCTGGTCTACCAGGGCCGCCTGCGGGTGTCCACAGTGGACGCCGTCAAGCACTACGCCCTCCCCTGACCCGCGAGTCTCACGTTCCCGTCGTCCGAGTCACACGAACCGGTCGCGGAGTTCTCGCTTGAGGATCTTCCCGGACGCGTTGCGCGGCAGCTCGTCGACGAAATGCACCGTTTTGGGCACCTTGAACGCCGACAGGTTCTCCCGCGCGTGCGCGACCAGCACGTCCGCCGGGACGTCCGCTTTGGACACCACAACCGCCGTGATCGCCTCGATCCACCTGGCATCCGGCACACCGATCACCGCGACCTCGCCGACGGCGGGATGCGTGTACAGCGCGTCCTCGACCTCGCGCGACGCGACCAGCACACCGCCGGTGTTGATGACGTCCTTGATCCGGTCGACGACGTAGATGTAGCCGTCCTCGTCCATCCGCACGAGATCGCCGGAGTGGAACCACCCGCCGCGGAACGCTTCCTCGGTCTCCTCGGGCTTGTCCCAGTAGCCGGTGCACAGCTGCGGCGACCGGTACACGACCTCACCCAGTTCGCCTGCCGGCACGTCGTTGTCCTCGGTGTCGACCACCCGCAACTCCACGAACAGCACGGGCCTGCCCGCCGACTCGGGCCGCGTCTCGTGGTCGGCCGGGCCGAGAATGGTGGCCAGCGGCGCGATCTCCGACTGGCCGAAGCAGTTGTAGAAACCCAGCTACGGCATGGCTGCCCGGAGGCGTTGCAGCACCGGGCCGGGCATGATCGACGCGCCGTAATACGCCTTGCGCAGCGCGGAGAGGTCCCGCTCGGCGAAGTCGGGGTGGTTGGCCAGCGCCACCCACAACGTCGGTGCGGCGAAGAACGCGCCATGCCTGTCCTGGTCGAGCCGGCGCAGGATCTCGGCCGGATCGGGTGTCTCCAGCAGCGTATTGACCGCGCCGACGGCGAGCCACGGCATGAGGAACACGTGCATCTGCGCACTGTGGTAGAGCGGCATCACGTGCAGCGGGTCGTCGTCAGCGGTCATGTCCAGCCCGGCCAGGCACGACACGTACTCGTGCACCAGCGCCCGATGCGTCATCATCGCGCCCTTCGGTCGCGACGTGGTGCCCGATGTGTACAGCAGCTGCGCCAGGTCGGTGTCCTCGACCGCCACGTCGAGCTCGGGCACGGCCCCGGCGGAGGCGAGCGCGAGCAGCGAACCGTCCGCATCGCGCAACCGAACGACCTGGTCGAGCGCGGGCAGGTTGGGCAGCAGCGCCGGGTCGGCGAGCGCGGCCCGGCTGCCCGACTGCCGCACGAGGTAGGCCAACTCGTCGCCGGTCAGGTTGTAGTTGATCGGCACGTGCACCAGCCCCGCGCGGGCGCACGCGAGGAACCCGATCAGGTAAGCGTCGGAGTTCTTGCCGTAGGCCGCCACCCGGTCGCCCTTCGCGAGCCCGAGGCCCAGCAGGTGCCCCGCCGCCCGGGTGACCGCCGCGTCCAGGTCGGCGTAGGTCCAGCACCGGTCGGCGAACCGGAGCGCGACCCGCCGCGGGACCTTCGCCGCGCTGCGCCGCAGGATGTCCGCGACAGTGCTGGAACGGAGCGTGCTCATGGTCCCCTCCGGGCGCTCGGGTGCGAGATCCACGGTAGAGCTACCCGCGCGCGTCGTGCACGCACAGCTCGCCCTCGAGATCGACGAGGGCGAGCAGCCGGCGCAGGTGCGGCCCGACCACCAGCCGCAGGCTGAGTCCCCGCTGCCGTGTCTCGCTCTGGACCTGCACCAGCACCTCAAGGCCCGCCGCGCCGAAGAACTCGACCTCCGACAGGTCCACGACCAGCGCGGACGCCCAGTCGAGCTGCTGTTCGAGGCCTGCCGCCAGCTCCGGCGCGGTGAGCATGTCGACCTCACCGTGCACGGCGACGACCACCGTGCCGGCCCGCGGCCGCTTCACATCCAGGTGCAAGAGCGTCTCGTCCCCCACGGCACCGCCTCCCACCACCACCGGAGACGACTAAGCCTATGCCGTGGCGGCGATCCTGGCGCTACCCAAAACCAAATCTCCACCATTGTCCGGCCGGTAGAGCACCAGCACCTGTCCGGGAGCGACGCCGCGTAGCGGTTCGCGCAGCTGGACACGCACCTCGCCGCCGGCGGCCTCAGCGACGGCCTCCGCGGTACCGCCGTGCGCACGCACCTGGACGACGCACTCGGTGGGTCCGGTCAGCGGCCGCTCGCTCGGCCAGATGGGCCGGTCGGCGGTGATCTCGCGGACGGCGAGCCGGTCGCCCGACCCGACGCGCACCGTGCCCGACACGGGCTCGAGCGCGAGCACGTAGCGCGGCTTGCCGTCCGCGGCGGGCTGCTCGAGGCCGAGGCCCTTGCGCTGCCCGATGGTGAAACCGTGCACGCCGGTGTGCCTGCCGAGTACGGCGCCGGTCTCGGCGTCCACCAGGTCACCCGGCCGTGCGCCGAGCTTGTTCTCCAGGAACTTCTGGGTATCCCCGTCCGGGATGAAGCAGATGTCGTGGCTGTCGGGCTTGCGCGCCACGGCGAGTCCCCGCCGCTCGGCCTCGACGCGCACGTCGGTCTTGTGCGAGTCGCCGAGCGGGAACAGCGAATGCCGCAGCTGCTCGGGCGTCAGCGAGGCCAGCACGTACGACTGGTCCTTGCCCGCGTCCGCGCTGCGCCGCAGCTCCGGCACACCGTCCACAACAGACAGTCGCGCGTAGTGCCCGGTGGCGACCGCGTCGAAGCCCAGCCCCATCGCCTTGTCGAGCAGCGCCTCGAACTTGATCTTCTCGTTGCACGTGACGCACGGGTTCGGCGTGCGGCCCGCCGCGTACTCGCCGACGAAGGTCTCGATCACCTCTTCGGTGAACCGCTCGGCGAAATCCCAGACATAGAACGGAACACCCAGCAGGTCGGCGGCCCGGCGCGCGTCGTGCGAATCCTCGATCGTGCAGCAGCCACGCGACCCCGTGCGCAGCGTGCCAGGTTTCGCCGACAGCGCGAGGTGTACCCCGACGACGTCGTGCCCGGCGTCCACGGCGCGGGCGGCGGCCACCGCCGAATCCACGCCCCCGCTCATCGCGGCCAGTACCCGCATCACACCTCCTGCGCCTTCTTGCGCATCCCCGTGAGCCCAGCCTGCCGCGCACGAGCCACGACCGCGCCGATCTCGCGGGCCAGCGCGTCGACATCGGCGCGGGTGGACGTGTGGCCCAGCGAGAACCGCAGCGAGCAGCGGGCCGACTTCGCGTCGGCACCCATCGCGAGCAGCACGTGACTGGGCTGCGCGACCCCGGCCGTGCACGCCGACCCGGTGGAACACTCGATACCCTTGGCGTCCAGCAGCATCAGCAGGCTGTCGCCCGCGCAGCCGGCGAACGTGAAGTGCGCGTTGCCCGGCAGCCGCTCCGGCCCGGGCGGGGCGCCGTTGAGCACCGCGTCCGGCACCTCCCGCCGGACGGCCTCGATCAGCGTGTCCCGCAGCTCCGCCGTTTCGGCGGCGCGCTCGGGAAGGTCGTCGACGGTCGCGCGCACCGCCGTGGCGAACGCGTGGATCGCGGGCACGTCCAGCGTGCCGGACCGCACGTCGCGCTCCTGCCCGCCGCCGTGCAGCAGCGGCACGCACGGGGTATCGCGGGCCAGCAGCAGCGCCCCGACGCCGTAGGGGCCGCCGAGCTTGTGCCCGGTCAGCGTCAGCGAGCTGGCACCGCTGGCCGCGAAGTCGATGGGCACGCCGCCGACGGCCTGCACGGCGTCGGAGTGCAGCGGGATCTCGTGCTCGGCGCAGATCCCGGCGAGCTCCGCCATCGGGTTGACCGTGCCGACCTCATTGTTGGCCCACATGACGCTGACCAGCGCCACATCGGCGGGGTCGTGGTCGATGGCCTTGCGCAGCGTCTCGGGCAGCACGCGGCCGTGCTCGTCGACGTCGAGCCACGTGACGTCGGCGTCGGCGTGGTCGGCGAGCCACTGCACGGCGTCCAGCACCGCGTGGTGCTCGACGCTGCTCGCGATGATCCGCCGGCGCGCCGGATCGGCGGCCTGGCGGCCCCAGAAGATGCCTTTGATCGCGAGGTTGTCGCTCTCGGTGCCGCCGGCGGTGAAGATGACCTCGGACGGCCGGGCGCCGAGCGCCTCGGCGATCACCTCGCGGCTCTCCTCGACCATGCGCCGGGCCCGCCGGCCCGAAGAGTGCAGCGACGAGGCGTTGCCCACCGTGGACAGCGCCTCGCTCATGGCTGCGATTGCTTGCGGCAACATGGGTGTGGTCGCCGCGTGGTCGAGATAGGTCATCGTCTTACCAGGGTAGACCGTCCGCATTGCCCCGGGGTGAGCCCGTCAGGTGAGCAGGGTCTCCCTCGGCTGCCTCGCGCGGCGCGGCATCCGGACGGTGCCCAGCGCGGAATGCACGGCCGACTCGGCCAGCCCGGCCAGCTCCCGCCGGTCCGCGGCCCGGCCGGGGGCGATCTCCTCGCACACATGCACTTCCAGCACCAGCCCGCGCAACCGCGCGACCCGGCGCAGCGAGTCGATCAGCGACTCCGGCCCGATGAACGCCGGCTGGCTCGTCTCGCGCCCGTCGGCGAGCCGGTAGCGCAGCGCGAGCGGCCGCACCGGTACACCGCCGTCGATCGCGGCCTGAAAGGTTGCCGTGGTGAAGCGGCCCGACGCCAGGCCGCACCACGTGGTGCCCTCCGGCGTCACGTTGACAAGCGAGCCGGCGCGCAGCGTGTCGGCCAGTTCGGTCATCGTGCCGGGCAGGGTGCTCAGCCGCTCCCGGTCGAGGAAGATGCTGCCGCCGCGCGCGACGAGCGCGCCGAGCACCGGCCAGTCCGCGATCTCGCGCTTGGCGAGTGCGCGCATCGGGCGCACCGCGTTGACGGCGACGGTGTCGAGCCACGAGATGTGGTTGTTCACCACGAGCGCCCCGCGGCCGGGTTCCGCGTCACGGAACTCATGGAGATCCCTGCCGCCCTGCACCTCCAGGCGTACCCCGAAAGCGCGCAGGACGGACGAGAAGATGAAGCGCACCAAGCGTTCCCGGATGCGCGGCACCATCAGCAGGGGGCTCGCCGCGAACGCCAGCAGCACCACCCAGACCGCCGCGGCGACCCGCAGCACGCGCCGCGGCAGCGCCACCGTCGGCGCCCCCTCGGTGAGGCAGCCGTCGCCGCACGGCGACGCCGGCATCCAGGGGTGGCTCATTCGCCGGCTCCGAGGAAGTACTTCAGGTAGCGCTCGTCGACCTGCTGCAGGTCGAGCAGGGTGAAGAAGTCGGCGACGCCGAAGTCCGGGTCGTGCGCGGGCGGGCCGCACACCTTCGCGCCAAGCCGTGTGTAGCCCTTCAGCAGCGGCGGCAGGACCGACCTGCTGGGCCGCGGCAGGTGCTCGTTCTCCCAGGGGCGCAGCGGCGTGACGCGCAGTTCCTCAGGCGCGTAGTGCGTGGCCTCGATCATGTCCCAGACACCGGCGGCGTAGCTGCCCCCGTCAGCCAGCGGCACCGACGCGCAGCCCGCGAGGTAGCGGTGCCCGGCCAGCAGCATGTAGCGGGCGAGCCCCGCCCACACCAGGCTCACGACGGCGCCGGTGCGGTGGTCGGGGTGCACGCACGACCGGCCGGTCTCGACCAGCGAGCCGCGCAGCCCGACGAGGTTGGTGAGGTCGAATTCGGTGTCGGAATAGAGCATGCCCGCGTCGGCGGCGCGGTCCGGCGGGAGCATCCGGTAGGTGCCGACGATGTCCCCGCTGTTGTCGTCGCGCACCACGAGGTGATCGCAGAACTCGTCGAAGCGATCGACGTCGAGTCCGGAGTGGAGGGTGTCGAGCTTCGCGCCCATTTCCTCGGCGAAGACCTGGTGCCGAAGTCTTTGCGCGGCAAGGACTTCGTCGCTGTCGGCGGCGACGAGCAGCGAGTAGCGGGCCGGGCCGCCGGGTGCCTCCGCGTCGGTGCTGGCCAGGAGCTGTGACCGCGTCATGACTAGAGGTCTACCGGCCCGTAGGCAACCCCCGGCAGGCCCGGCGCGTGACCACTTTGTGCACGTTGAGTAAACGGAAAAAGGCGGCCCCGGGGACGGGACCGCCTTTTCCGACTTTCGGGTGATCAGCCCTTGCGCTTGGCCACCTCGTCGGTGAGCTGCGGGGCGACCTTGAACAGATCGCCCACCACACCGAAGTCGGCGATCTCGAAGATCGGTGCCTCGGCGTCCTTGTTCACCGCGACGATGGTCTTCGAGGTCTGCATGCCCGCCCGGTGCTGGATCGCGCCGGAGATGCCCAGCGCGATGTACAGCTGCGGCGAGACCGTCTTCCCGGTCTGGCCGACCTGGAACTGCGCCGGGTAGTAGCCGGAGTCGACCGCGGCACGCGACGCGCCGACGGCGGCGCCGAGCGAGTCGGCCAGCTTCTCCACGACCTCGAATTTCTCGGCCGAACCGACACCGCGGCCACCGGAGACGACGACCGACGCCTCGGTGAGCTCGGGGCGGTCGCCACCGACGATCGGCTCCACACCGGTGATCTTCGCGGACTTCGCCGGGTCGACCGCGGGCAGCGCGACGGTCTCCTCCGCGGCGGCACCGTCCGCCTGCGCGGCCTCGACGGCGCCGGGGCGCACGGAGATGATCGGCAGGCCCTTGGCGGCCTTGGCCTTGACCGAGTACGCGCCACCGAAGATCGACTGCTCGACCGTGCCGTCGGAGCTCACGCCCACGGCGTCGTACAGCAGCGCGCCACCGAGGCGCGCCGCCAGCCGGCCCGAGACCTCCTTGCCCTCGGCCGACGCGGTCACCACGACCGCCGCGGGGGACGCCTGCGCGGCCACCGCGGCCAGCGCGTCGACCTTGGGGGTGACCAGGTAGTTGCCGGCGTCGTTGGACTCGGCCACATAGACCTTCGCGGCACCGTAGGAGGCCAGCGCGTCCTTGAACTTGCCGGCGGTGCCCGGGGCACCGACCACGACGGCCGACGGCTCGCCCAGCTCGCGGGCGGCGGTCAGCGCCTCGAAGGTGGTCTTCTTCAACTCGCCGTTCAGGTGGTCGACGAGAACCAGAACCTCAGCCATTTGTTGATCTGTCTCCTTTGTCAGATGAGCTTCTGGCCGACCAGGTACTCGGCGATCTTGCTGCCGCCGTCACCCTCGTCCTCGACGCGCTGCCCCGCCTGGCGCGGCGGCTTCGGGGCCGCCTCGACCACAGTGGATGCAGCGTTGGCCAGGCCGACCTCGCCCGCGTCGACGCCGAGGTCGGCAACGGTGAGGGTCTCGACCGGCTTCTTCTTCGCGGCCATGATGCCCTTGAAGGACGGGTAGCGCGGCTCGTTGATCTTCTCGGTCACGCTCACCAGGGCGGGCAGGCTCGCCTCGAGGCGGGTCAGGCCGTCGTCGGTCTCGCGGCTGGCCTTGATGGTGCCGCCGTCAACGGTCAGCTCGCGCACGTAGGTCAGCTGCGGCAGGCCCAGCGTCTCGGCGAGGATCGCGGGGATCGCGCCGCTGCGGCCGTCGGACGCTTCGTTGCCGGCGATGATGAGGTCGTAGCCCTCGACCTTGCCGATCGCGGCCGCGAGCACCTTCGCGGTGGCAATGACGTCGGAGCCGTGCAGCGCGGCGTCGGACACGTGGATCGCCTTGTCGGCACCCATCGACAGCGCCTTCCGGATGGCGTCGGTCGCGCGGTCCGGACCGACCGAGATCACAGTGACCTCGCCCTCGCCGGCTTCCTTGATCTTCAGCGCTTCCTCGACGGCCTTCTCGTTGATCTCGTCGAGCACGGCGTCGGCGGACTCGCGGTCCAGCGTGTGGTCAGCGTCGGAAAGCTTCCGCTCCGAATAGGTGTCTGGCACCTGCTTGACCAGGACAACAATCTTCGTCATGGGTCCCCTTCGACACGGATATCAAGCCCTACTGCGCGGTACGTTAGGCAACTTTCGGATGCGTGGCGCGCCTAGGTGACGGCATTCACCCGGATTCGCAATCTACTAGGACGATAGTCCCGATTCTTCCCGAGGGGCATCCTGGCTACTCCCAGTGGCCGCTCTGGACGCGCGGACTACACCTGATAGACCTTTCGGGCTAACCTCACAGACCGTGTCCACTCACGTAGCGATAGTGACCGACAGCACAGCCTCGCTCCCGGACCAGCTCGTCAAGCAGTGGGGGATCCACGTCGCGCAGCTGCAGCTCCGGGTCGGCGAGCGAATCGACGATGAGAACCGCTTCGACAGAGCCGAGCTGGTCGCGGCGCTGAAACAGGGACGCAACGTGAGCACCACGCCGCCTGATCCTGGCGCCTTTTTCTGGGCATACCAGGACGCGGTGACCGCCGGGGCGCACGCGATCGTGAGCCTGCACATCTCCGAACGCATGTCCGCGACCGTGCAGGCCGCCCGCCAGGCGGCCGAAGGCGTGCAGATCCCGGTGTACGCGCTCGACAGCGGCACCACCGGGATGAGCCTCGGGTTCGCGGTGCTCTCCGCCGCGCGCGCCGCGGCCGCCGGGGCCAGCGTCGACCGGGTCATCGAGGCCGCGGAACGGCGGTTCACCAGCAGCTCAGAGCTGATTTTCGTGGATACCCTGGAGTACCTGCGGCGCGGCGGCCGGATCGGCGCGGCGTCGGCGCTGGTCGGCACCGCGCTGTCGATCAAACCGCTGCTCACCGTGCGGCACGGCGAGATCGCGCCGGTCGCCCGTGTGCCCGGCACCCGGCGCGCGCTGACCAGGCTCGCCGAGGTTGCCGCGCAGCGCGCCGGCGGTTATCCGAGCGAGCTGTCGATCTCGTGCTTCCGGCCCAGCGACCGGGAGCTGATGCTGGCGCACCAGCTGCGCGAGCGGGTGCCGGACGTGCGTGAACTCCTCGTCGTGGAGGCGAGCGCGGTCATCGGTGCGCACGTCGGCCCCGGTGCGCTGAGCATCACCGTCTCCCCGGCCTGAGTGACGGTTTTTTTCGACCAATCCGTAACGCTCGCCGCCCGTCACCCGATAGTGTGCGCCCATTCGCACTAGCCGAAGGAGCCGCTCGGTGCAATCGGGGACGACGACTCGCGACGAGATCAGTGACCAGTCGCGGCTGGAGGCCGAGGTCAGACGGTTCGCGCCGGCTCCGTTCGACGCCAGACCGATGGTGACGGCGACCGACGACGACCTCGATCTCCGGCTGTTTCGCACCACCTACCTGCCCGCTTTCGTGGCCGCCGAGGCCCTGGCGGACCAGCGGCCGATCGAGGCCGACCTGGCGTGGATGCGGCTGACCACGCCCGGCGGCATGCCGACCGCGCTCGGCGTGCTGACCGTCGGCAGCGATCCCACCGCGCACGTGCCCGGCGCGTACGTGCAGTTCGTGCGGTACCAGGGCACCGATCCCGACGCGCCCGTGGTGGACCAGCACGAGCTGCGGACGAATCTCGTCGGCGTCGCGACGCGGCTGAGCGCGCTGCTCGCGAGCCACCTGCGCACGCGCCTCGCCGACGGCGATGGTCTCTTCCGTGAGGAGCAGCTGCCGGACTACCCGCTGGAGGCGCTGCGCGAGACGTGCATGAACGCCCTCATGCACCGCGACTACGAGTGTTCGCACGCGCCCGTGCGCATCTCGTGGTTCGACGACCGGATCGAGGTGACCAACCCCGGTGGGCCGTTCGGGCAGGTGCGGCCGGACAACTTCGACCGCGTGCACGACTACCGCAACCCTGGCCTGGCCAGGGCGATGAAGGCGCTCGGCTACGTCAACCGCTTCGGCCGCGGCATCTGGCGCATCCGCGCCGCGATGGCACGCGCGAGCTCACCGGTCCCGGAGTTCCGCGTCGAGCCGACAGCATGGTCGGTCATCCTCCGAAAATGGCCCACCTGACCCTCCCCTCCCCTCCCGCCCCCGCGAGTTGAGGCTTCCGCGCACCCGAGTTGAGGTTTCCGCGCCCGCGAGTCTCACGTTCCGGACGACCGAGTCACACCTTCCACTCGGCGTTCCGGCCGCCCAACCCTCAACTCGCCGACCAGGAAACCCCGACTCGCCGGCCAGGAAACCTCAACTCGCGGGGTGTCGGCAAACCTCAACTCGCCGGCCAGGAAACCTCAACTCGCGGGGTGTCGGCCGGGCTCCCTGATGCTGTGTACCGCCCAGTAGGGTCGCCTGTGTGACGAGTTCATCCGCGCGCGCGGCGGCGCTGCACCTCACCGGGGAACGGACCGTGCCCGGCGTACCGGCGGAGAACTACTGGTTCAGGCGCCACGAGGCCGCCTACCGCGCCCTGCTCCCCTACTACGTCGGCACCGTGCTGGAGGCCGGGTGCGGCGAGGGCTACGGCGCGGCGCTGATCGCGGAGCGCGCCGAGCGGGTGGTGGCGCTGGATTACGACGAGCCGACCACTGCACACGTCGCTGGGTGCTATCCCCAGGTGGGGGCAGTCCGTGGAAACCTTGCCTTCCTGCCGCTTCGATCGTCCACAGTGGACGTCGTTGCGAACTTCCAGGTGATCGAACACCTGTGGGACCAGGTCGGATTCCTCGCCGAATGCCGCCGAGTCCTGCGGCCTGGCGGACGCCTGCTGGTGACCACGCCGAACCGCCTCACGTTCACGCCGGACAGCGACATCCCGCTCAATCCCTACCACACCAGGGAACTTGCACCGTCCGAACTGGACTTACTGCTGCGCGAGGCCGGGTTCGAGATCGAGCTGCTGCACGGGTTGCACCACGGCCCCGCCGTGCGCGCGCTCGACGAGCGCTACGGCGGTTCCGTCATCGACGCTCAACTGGCCGTGGTGATGGGCTCCCTGCCGGGACAGGCGAGCTGGCCGGAACCGCTGCTGGCCGACGTCGCCGCGATCCCCGCCGACGGGTTCGAGATCCACGGCGACCGGCTCGACGAGAGCCTCGACCTGGTCGCGGTAGCGCGGTGACCATGGACGACGAAGGCACGTTCTGCCTGGTGCTGCACAGCCATCTGCCATGGCTGGCGCACCACGGCGCGTGGCCGGTCGGCGAGGAATGGCTCTACCAGGCGTGGGCTCATTCGTACCTGCCCGTCGTCGACCTGCTGCGACGCTTCGCCGACGAGGGGCGCCGCGATGTGCTGACACTCGGGGTTACCCCCGTGCTCGCCGCACAACTGGACGACCCGTACTGCTTGCGCACGTTCCACGAGTGGCTCGGGCACTGGCAGCTGCGGGCACTGCAGGCGAGCACGCTGCCCAGGCTGCGCGACCTCGGCGCGAGCGAGTACCTGACCGCCTCCGCCGCGGCTGAGAACTTCGAAAACCTTTGGCGGCACGGCTTTTCACCGATCCTGCGGTCCCTTGTGGACTCGAGCGTGGTCGAACTGCTCGGCGGCCCGCTGACACATCCGTTCCAGCCGCTGCTCGAACCGCGGGTGCGGTCGTTCGCGCTGAACATGGGCCTGGCCGACACGGCATTGCGGATCGGACACCGCCCGGCGGGCATCTGGGCGCCGGAATGCGGGTACGCGCCGGGCATGGAGGACGGTTACGCCGCCGCGGGTGTCGAACGCTTCCTCGTCGACGGGCCGTCCCTGCACGGCGATACGTCGGCCGCGCATACCGTCGGCTCGTCGGACGTCGTGTGCTTCGGGCGCGATCTCGAAGTCACCTACCGCGTCTGGTCCCCGAAGGCGGGTTACCCCGGGCACGCGAACTACCGGGACTTCCACACCTGGGCCCACGAGGTCGGTCTCAAGCCGTCGCGAGTGACCGGCCAGCACGTCGCTCCGCACGATAAGGCGCCGTACGAACCCGCACTGGCGAACGAGACGCTTCGCTTGCACATCACGGATTTCGTGGACACCGTGGTGACCCGGCTGCGGGCGCTGCGCCGGCAGCACGGCCGCCGGTCTCTGGTGGTCGCGGCCTACGACACCGAGCTTTTCGGACACTGGTGGCACGAGGGACCGGCCTGGCTGGAAGGCATACTGCGCGCGCTGCCCGAGGCCGGCGTGCGGGTCACGACCCTGCGCGGCGCGCTGGACACCGGACACCTCGGCGACCGGGTCGACCTGCCCGCGTCGTCGTGGGGGTCCGGAAAGGACTGGCGGGTCTGGGACGGCGAGCAGGTGGCCGACATGGTGCAGGCCAATGCCGCGCTGCAGCAGCGGTTGCTCGCACTACCGCGCGCCCACCTGCGCGATCCGGCACGGGACCTGGCGGTGCAGGAGGCCATGCTCGCGCTGTCCAGCGACTGGGCGTTCATGGTCACGAAGGACTCGGCAGCCGACTACGCCCGCCGGCGCGCGACAGTCCACATGCAACGGTTCGACTCGATCGACGTCGCCGGCAAGGGCGGTTTACCTTGGCAGGACAGGGTTTTCGGTCACGTCGACGCTCGCCTCCTGTAGTCACGCGCGGTCACGACGTCACTCACGCAGGTGGTCGACGCTTCCCGTTCGAGCGGATTCCGGCGCACTCCGGATGCGATGGTGGTGAACTCTTCCCATGAACGGATCGAGTTTTCGCCGCGTGCTGATCGCGCTGATGGTCGGCTGCTCGATGCTGATCGT
Organism: Amycolatopsis sp.; assembly: GCA_035248845.1. Taxonomy (GTDB): domain Bacteria; phylum Actinomycetota; class Actinomycetes; order Mycobacteriales; family Pseudonocardiaceae; genus Amycolatopsis_E. The sequence goes on from DATFHB010000002.1 coordinate 35,460, forward strand.
CACGCCGGCCGCGTCCGCCGCGCCCGCGGCGCCCAAGTCGAAGGTGCATCTGCACGCCAACGCCGACAAGGACACCGTGCGGGTCGGTGAGCAGGTGAAGATCGACGGTGGCCTGGACGTGCTGACAGAGCCCCGCATCGACGGCGGCACCGAACCGGTCGTCGTGCAGAGCTTGCAGGGCGGGGTGTGGGTGGACCTCTCGACCGGGTCCTGCCGTCCGAACGGGACGTTCCGCATCGACCTCACCTTCAGCCTGTCGGCCCGCTTGACGTTGCGCGTATACCACCCGGAGACCAGCATCTATGCTTCCGCGTACTCGAGCGTCTTCGGCCTGCTCGTGCTGTGAGTGAGCCCCATCACGATCGTCGGAGAGCGCCCAGCAGGCGGTTCTGGTCGTAGGTGACCAGTGAGTAGCCTCGCCTCATGCGCGTGCTGATGCTCTCCTGGGAGTACCCGCCGGTCGTCGTAGGCGGGCTCGCCCGCCACGTGCACGCCCTGGCCAGGCACCTCGCGCGCGACGGGCACGAGGTGGTCGTGCTGTGCCGGCACGTCGCGGGCACCGACGCGCAAACCCACCCGACCACCGACCGGGTCGCCGAAGGCGTCCGGATCATCCGGGTGGCCGAGGACCCGCTGCACGTGACGTTCGAGCGCGACCTGGTGGCGTGGACGCTGTCGATGGGGCACGCGATGATCCGCGCCGGGCTCGAGCTGATCGGCACCTGGCGGCCCGACGTGGTGCACGCGCACGACTGGCTCGTCACGCACCCCGCGATCGCGCTCGCCGACGCGACGCGCACGCCGCTCGTCGGCACGATCCACGCGACCGAGGCGGGTCGTCATTCCGGTTGGCTGTCGCACCCGCTCAACCAGCAGGTGCATTCCGTCGAATGGTGGCTCGCGAACCGCGCCGACGAGCTGATTACGTGCTCGCACGCGATGCGCGCCGAGGTCGCGGGCCTGTTCGACGTCGCCGCCGACGACATTTCCATGATCCACAACGGCATCGAGGAACGCGGCTGGCAGGTGCCGCAGGACGAGATCGCCGAGGCGCGGCGCAAATACGCGCCCGCCGGCGAACCGCTGCTGCTGTATTTCGGGCGGCTGGAATGGGAGAAGGGCGTGCAGGACCTGCTCGCCGCGCTGCCCGATATCCGGCGCGACCACCCCGGCACACGGCTCGTGGTCGCCGGTCGCGGGCGGCACCTCGAGGAGCTTGTCGAGCAGTCCCGCAAGCTGCGCGTGCGCCGTGCCGTCGACTTCGCCGGTCACCTGCCCGACCGGGAACTGCGCGCCGTGCTCGCGGCGGCCGACTCGGTGGTGCTGCCCAGCCGCTACGAACCGTTCGGGATCGTCGCGCTGGAAGCCGCGGCCGCGCAGGCCCCGCTCGTCGCGTCGACAGCGGGCGGGCTGGGCGAGGTCGTCGTCGACGGGGTCACCGGCCTCGCCTTCACACCCGGCGACGTGGCCGGACTGCGCGCGGCGGTGGACTCCGTGCTGCGCGACGGCGCCGCCGCGGCACATCGCGCCCGCACCGCACGGGCCCGGTTGTCCGCCGATTTCGACTGGGGCCGGATCGCCGACGCCACGGCGGAGGTCTACCGCCGCGCCCGCCCGGGCACCCAGACCGAGCTGCCGCGCCCGAAGATCCCGACCGGAAATGCCTTCCAGGATTAGGTACGAAAAAGAGTCTGGTAGGAAGTTGGGGGTTCCTACCAGACTCTTTTCGCCGCGCTGTCCGGCCAGAGATCAGCGCGAGCCGTCTTCCCCGTCAGGAGTGAGGGAAGGCGGACGTCAGAGATCCGTCAGGTAGCGCGCGTACGCGCCCGTCGTCAGGAAGCCGGGCAGCTTGTCGCCGAGCGCAGTCTCCACGAAGATCTCCCGCGCGTCGTCCAACCGGATGCCCTCGCCGAGGTCAGCGCGCACCGACGTCAGCTCCTCGTCCAGCCACACCGCCACCAGCTCCGGCGTCACCGCCGTCCCGTCGTCGAGCTTGGTGCCGTTGCGCACCCACTGCCACACCTGGCACCGCGCGATCTCGGCCGTAGCAGCGTCCTCCATGAGGTCGAAGATCGCCGCGGCACCGGTACCACGCAGCCACGAGTCGACATACCGCAGCGCGATGTTGATGTTCGACCGCACGCCCTGCTCGGTCACCTCACCCCCGGCACTGGCGACGTTGAGCAGGTCCTCCGCCGAAACCGACACGTCGTCGCGCAGCCGGCCCAGCTGGTTCGGCCACCCGCCCAGGACCTCGTCGAACACGCTCTCGCACACCGGGACGAGACCGGGGTGCGCGACCCAGGACCCGTCGAAACCGTCGCCGGCCTCACGTTCCTTGTCCTGGCGCACCTTCTCGATCGCGGTCGCGTTCACCTCCGGGTCCTTGCTCGGGATGAATGCCGCCATCCCGCCGATCGCGTACGCGGCGCGCTGGTGGCACGTGCTCACCAGCAGCTCGGTGTAGGCCCGCATGAACGGCACGGTCATCGTGACCTGCGCGCGGTCCGGCAGCACGAAGTCCGCGCCGTGGTCGGCGAAGTTCTTGATGATCGAGAAGATGTAGTCCCAGCGCCCGGCGTTCAGGCCGGCCGCGTGTTCCCGCAGCTCATAGAGGATCTCGTCCATCTCGAACGCGGCGGTGATCGTCTCGATCAGCACGGTGGCGCGGATCGTGCCCTGCGGGATGCCCAGCTCCCGCTGCGCCAGCTTGAACACGTCGTTCCACAGCCGCGCCTCGAGGTGGCTCTCCAGCTTCGGCAGGTAGAAGTACGGACCGCTGCCCCGCGCCACCAGTTGGCGCGCGTTGTGGAAGAAGTACAGCCCGAAGTCCACCAGGCTCGCCGAAACCGGCCGCCCGTCGATGCGGATGTGCTTCTCCACCAGGTGCCAGCCCCGCGGGCGCGCGACGATCGTCGCCGGGTCGTCCCCGATCGCGTACCGCTTGCCGTTGCTTTCGAAGTCGATGTTGCGGCGGATCGCGTCGTAGAGGTTGATCTGCCCGTCGATGATGTTCTGCCAGGTCGGCGAGGTCGCGTCCTCGAAGTCGGCCAGCCACACGCGCGCGCCCGAGTTGAGCGCGTTGACCGTCATCTTGCGGTCGGTCGGGCCGGTGATCTCCACCCGCCGGTCTTCGAGCCCGGGCGCGGCGGGAGCCACGTGCCACGACGTATCGTTGCGGATCCAGCGCGTCTCGGGCAGGAAGTCCAGCGGGCGCTCACCCGAGGCGAGCTGCTCGCGGCGCGTGCGCCGCGCGTCGAGCAGTTCCCGGCGGCGGGCCGCGACAGCGTTGTCCAGCTTGGCGATGAAGTCCACCGCGGCCGGCGTGAGGATCTCGTCGAACCGGTCCCCAGCAGGACCGGCGACGTCAATGCGGGACGTGAACCTGGCTGACATGACGGCCTCTCTTCGGCGCGAAAAGGAAAGGACGGGCTGGTACCCCCGCGGAGGCACCAGCCCGGTGTCACAGGGTCAGTGGAACTGGGCTTCCTCGGTCGAACCCTTGAGCGCGGTGGTGCTGCTCTCCGGGTTCAGTGCGGTCGAGACCAGGTCGAACCAGCCGGTGCCGACCTCGCGCTGGTGCTTGGTGGCGGTGTAGCCACGGCTCTCCGACGCGAACTCGCGCTCCTGCAGGTCGACGTAGGCGGTCATGCCCTCGCGGGCGTAACCGTGCGCCAGGTCGAACATCGAGTAGTTCAGCGCGTGGAAGCCGGCCAGCGTGATGAACTGGAACTTGTAGCCCATGGCGCCCAGCTCGCGCTGGAACCGCGCGATGGTGTCGTCGTCCAGGTGCTTGCGCCAGTTGAACGACGGCGAGCAGTTGTAGGCCAGCATCTGGTCCGGGTACTGGGCCTTGATCGCCTCGGCGTACTTCCGCGCGACCTCGAGGTCCGGCTCGGACGTCTCCATCCACAGCAGGTCGGCGTACTGGGCGTAGGCCAGGCCGCGGTCGATGCACGGGTCGATGCCATTGGTGACCTCGTAGAAGCCCTCCGAGGTGCGGCCGCCCGTCAGGTATTTGCGGTCGCGCTCGTCGACGTCGCTGGTAAGCAGCGTCGCGGCCTGCGCGTCGGTGCGGGCGACCACAATGGACGGCACGTTCAGCACGTCGGCGGCCAGCCGCGCGGCGTTCAGGGTGCGCTCGTGCTGCTTGGTCGGGATCAGCACCTTGCCACCGAGGTGACCGCACTTCTTCTCGGACGCGAGCTGGTCCTCCCAGTGCACACCCGCGGCGCCGGCGGCGATCATGCCCTTCATCAGCTCGAACGCGTTGAGCGGGCCACCGAAACCGGCCTCCGCGTCGGCGACGATCGGCGCGTACCAGTCAGTGGTGTTACTGCCGGTGTTTCCTTCCGCCCAGGCGATCTGGTCGGCGCGGCCGAGCGCGTTGTTGATGCGGCGCACGACGGCAGGCACCGAGTTGGCCGGGTAGAGGCTCTGGTCCGGGTAGGTCTGGCCGGACAGGTTGGCGTCCGCCGCGACCTGCCAGCCCGACAGGTAGATGGCTTTGAGGCCCGCGCGGACCTGCTGGACGGCCTGGTTACCGGTGAGCGCGCCCAGCGCATTCACGTAGTCCTCAGAGTGGAGCAGCTTCCAGAGCTTTTCAGCACCACGGCGCGCCAGCGTGTGCTCCTCGACCACGCTGCCGCGCAACTTGATCACGTCCGCCGCGCTGTAGGACCGCTGCACGCCCGCCCACCGGGGGTCGGTCTCCCACTGCTTGGCGAGCTCTGCGGCTGCCTGCTCGAAGTTCGTAGCCATTGGATGTCCACCTTTGCAAACTTTGCGATTGACTCGCTGCGTGACATGACCATGACATGAGCTGGTAAAACGTCGCCACTTCTCCAACTTGCCAATTTCTGCAAATTTTCCGTACCATGTTGTAAAGGTTGCGAACGAGGTGTTGGCAGCCACGGCAAAACTTGGCGACTGAACCGGTTTCTTGACCGGTACGGGCCGGAAGATCTCCTCGGAGGACCCCTGTGGTGGACAAGACTTTCGCCGGCGGGAAGCTGCGGCACTTGCGCGAAAGCCGCTCGATGAGCCAGGCCGATCTGGCCAGGTTGCTGGAAATCAGCCCCAGCTACCTCAACCAGATCGAGCACAACTCGCGTCCGCTGACCGTCCCGGTGCTGCTGCGCATCACCGAAGCGTTCGGCGTGGACACCGAGTTCTTCGCCAACAACGACACCGCGCGACTGGTCGCCGACGTGCGCGAAGCGCTGCTGGACGAGGCGGTCGCCGCCCAGGCGACGACGAGTGAGCTGAACGAGCTGGCGACCAACCTGCCCGCCGTCGCCCAGGCGCTCGTGAAGCTGCACCGCAGCTACCGCAACGCCGTGGAGACCACCGCGCTGCTGGTCACCGAGAACGGGATGGGCCTGCACGGCAGCGCCGCCGCGCCCCTGCCCCACGAGGAGGTCCGCGACTTCTTCTACGAGCGCGAGAACTACGTCGGCGAACTGGACGAACGCGCGGAGAGAATGGCCGCCGAGATACGGCTCACGGCGGGCACCGTGCACAACACGCTGCAGGACCGGCTAACCGAGCACTACGGCGTGCAGGTCACCACCGAGGGCATCGACGAGGAGCGCGGCCAGCAGCACCGGTACGAACCCGACGCCCGGGTGCTGCGGATGGCCCCAACGCTGCGGATGGGGCAGCGGGCGTTCCGGATGGCGTCGCAGATCGCGCTGCTGGAGTACGACGACCTGATCACCCAGCTCGCCGACTCGGGGTCGTTCTCGGGTCCGGCCGCGCGGTCACTGGCCCGGGTCGGGCTGGCGAACTACTTCGCGGGCGCGCTGACCCTGCCCTACGGCCCCTTCCTGTCAGCCGCCGAGCGCCACCGCTACGACATCGAGCGGCTGTGCGACCTGTTCGGCGTCGGGTTCGAGACGGTGTGTCACCGGCTGTCCACGATGCAGCGGCCCAAGATGCGGGGGGTGCCGTTCTCCTTCGTGCGGGTGGACCGCGCGGGAAACATGTCGAAGCGGCAGTCCGCGGCCGGCTTCCACTTCTCCCGCGTCGGCGGCGCGTGTCCACTGTGGAACATCTACGAGGCGTTCACCGCGCCGGGCAAGATCATCACCCAGATCGCGACCCTGCCCGACGGCAAGAGCTACTTCTGGATCGCGCGGACGGTGGCGCGCAACATCGGCGGCTACGGCAGCCCGGGCAAGATGTTCAGCGTCGGACTGGGCTGCGAACTGCGCCACGCGCGGCGGCTGGTGTACTCCACCGGCCTCGACCTGGACGACCGCGCGGCCGCGACACCGATCGGGATGGGCTGCAAGGTGTGCGACCGGCCGGCCTGCCCGCAGCGCGCCTTCCCGACGATCGGCAAGCAGCTCACGGTGGACGAGAACACCAGCACGTTCGTGCCCTACCCCGCCGTGCCGAAGGGATAGCCTGGCGGGGTGCGGATCTTGAGCGTGTGCGGCAGCCTCCGGCGTGGCTCGACCAACGCGGCGCTGCTGCGCACGGCCGTCGCGGTCGCCCCGGCCGGCGTCGAGATCGACGAGTTCGACGGGCTGGCGGCGCTGCCGCACTTCGATCCGGACGACGACACCGAGCCGCTGCACCCCGCCGTCGCGGACCTGCGGGCGCGGCTCGGCGCGGCGGACGCGGTGCTGTTGTGCGCCCCGGAGTACGCGGGTGCGCTGCCGGGGTCGTTCAAGAACCTGCTCGACTGGTGCGTGGGCGCGGAAACCATGTACGGCAAGCGCGTCGCGTTCGTCAACGCGTCATGGGCGGCGACCGGCGCCGCCCATGCGCATGCCTCCCTGCGGACCGTGCTCGGCTACCTCGGCGTCACGCTGGTCGAGGACGCGTGCGTGCACATCCCGGTCGGACGGGACCTCGTCGGCGAAGACGGCCTGGTGCACGACGAGGACACGCGAGGCGCGATCGCCGGCGTGCTGGCCCGGCTGGCCCAGGGTTGACGGCGACGCACGCGACGCGCCGTTAGCGCAGATCGACAGCGGGTTAGCGGCCAGCTAACGCCAACGCCGATCACGAACCCTCACCCAAGGTCTTCTGCAGCGCCTTGTTCGCCTTGCGGGCCATGTCCTTGATCGCCTCGCGACGTTCGGCGTCGGCCTCGTAGTCGGCGCGCCGGTCGCGCACGACGCGGGCCGGGGAGCCGACCGCGATCGTGTAGTCCGGGATGTCCCCGCGCACGACCGCGTGCGCGCCGAGCACACAGCCCCGGCCCACGCGCGTGCCTTTGAGCACCGATACCTTCGTGCCGATCCACGTGTCCGGCCCGATCCGCACCGGCGACTTGACGATGCCCTGGTCCTTGATCGGCAGGGTGATGTCGCTCGTGACGTGGTCGAAGTCGCAGATGTAGACCCAGTCGGCGACCAGCGTGGCCGACCCGAGTTCGATGTCGAGGTAGCCGTTGACGACGTTCTGGCGCCCGAACACAGCCTTGTCGCCGATCCGCAGCGAGCCCTCGTGGCAGCGGATCGCGTTGCCGTCCCCGATGTGCACCCAGCGGCCGATCTCCATCCGGCCGTAGCCGGGACGGCAGTGGATCTCGACGTCCTTGCCCAGGAACACCATGCCCCGCAGGATGATGTGCGGGTTGGTGACCCGGAACTTCAGCAGCCGCCAGTAGCGGACCAGGTACCAGGGCGTGTAGGCCCGGTTGCGCCGGACCCAGCGCAGGGAATCCCTGGTCAGGAACCGTGCCTGCCGCGGATCCCGACGCGCCTGACGCCAGGCCCCCAGCCGGGAAGCCACGGGCGATCCCCACATCGATGTCATAGGTTTGAGATTATGACGACCAGCCTCATCATCGACACGGACCCGGGTGTGGACGACGCGTTCGCGATCTCGCTCGCCGCGCTCTCCGACGACGTCGACCTGCTCGGGGTCACGACGGTGTTCGGGAACGTGCCGCTCGAGGCCACCACCCGCAACGCGCTGCGCGTGCTCGAACTGTGCGGCCGCTCCGACGTGCCGGTCGCCGCGGGCGCCGCGCGCCCGCTGGTCCATCCGCAGGCCGCGCGCGCCGGTCACATCCACGGGACGGACGGGTTGTCGGGCCGCTCGGCGGCACTGCCCGAGCCGAAGCGTGCGGCCGAACCCGGTGGCGCCGTGCGGTTGCTGGTGTCGCTGCTCGAACAAGCGAACGAGCCGGTGACGATCGCGCCGATCGGACCGCTGACCAACATCGCGCTGCTGCTCGCGGCCTTTCCGCAGGTGCGCGACAAGATCGCCCGGATCGTCATCATGGGCGGCGCGATGAACCACGGCAACACCAGCGCGGCCGCCGAGTTCAACATCTGGAGCGACCCCGAGGCGGCGCGGCGGGTGCTGGTCGAGGAGGACGTGCCGTGCGTGCTGGTGCCGCTGGACATGACGCACCGGTGCGCGGTCGACACGGGGTGGCTGGGCAAGCTCGCCGGCGGCGGCCCGATCGGCGCGGCGCTGGAGGCGCTGACGCCGGACTACCTGGCGTCGTACCGGAAATCGCTCGGCTGGGGCGGGATCGTCGTGCACGACGCGGTCGCCGTCGCGGAGGCGATCAACCCGGGGATCCTGCGGACGGAGGCGTTCCCGGTCGACGTCGACTGCACGTTCGGACCCGGCCGCGGCGCGACGCTGGTCGACCGGCGTTCGGTGGGCCTGCGCGGCGAGGGCGAAGGCGCCGTGGCACGCGGAACCGTGCAGGTGGCGGTGGACGCCGACCTCGACGGCCTCCGGGACTTCCTGCTCAGCCGCCTCGCCCGGTGAGCGGCTGCGGAATCCGCAGCAGGGCCAGCCGCCGGTTGAGCCACTCCCGGTCGAACCGCTCGCCCTCGCCCGCCACGCTGGACGGGTAGGTAGTGCCCGCGACCGGCGCGAGGATCTTCTCGCACGTGATCCGGTACTCCCACGGCTCCGCCAGGTCGTAGGAGTAGTGCAGGCCGTTGCCGGGGCGGGGGAACACTGTGGACAGTCGGACCTCGTGCTCGTCGCGGTGATCCGCCAACCCGTAGAACGGATCCGAGTACCGCTGACCGTCCACATCGAACTCGTGCAGCGCTTCGCCGTCGTGCCCCATGAGGATCCTGATGATCTCGTGCAACCCGCCGAGCGTGAGGGAATCCGGCACGAGCACGCGGCGCCAGACATCTTTCCCGCGCGCGATCCTGAGCTGCTGCACCCGGATCCGCACGGTCGCGGCGACGAGCACGCGATGCAGGTCCGCGGCAGCGGGGTGGTCGCCGGTCGCCAGCAGGTCGAGGCCACCGCTGTCACGGACGTAATGGAATGCGTCGTCGATGTTGCCTTTCACACGCGCCGCCAGCGCGTACTCGGCGACCAGCCATCCGCGCTGCGCCTCGTCGACGCCCCGGCCCTCGCCCCAGTCGGCGAGCGCGGCGGCCGCGTGCGCGCGCAAGTTCTTGTACCCCAAGGCATTCCGCCACGCGGCGAGGACGTCACCGCCGAACCCCGCCACGACGACCACCGCGGCGACACGCTCGGCCGGCGTGGCGAAATCCGCCGTGTACAGCAGCTGCGCCGCGCCGAACACCGGCGGGCGTTCGCCGAACCACCGCAGCGCGAGCCGCCACGCCTCGTCCTCCGGGAGCGGCGCCAGCCGGGCGAGGAGGTCCGCGGGCGGCAGGTCCGGGGTAACCGATTCGGGCGCCCGCGCGTCGAACCGCTCGCGCGCCCATTCGCCCAGCGCGGTCGGCTCACCTTGAGCGTCGAGCGCGCCGAAGCTGGTCAGCAGCGCGACCGCATCGTCGACGGGCAGTTCTCCGGCCTGCCGAAAGGAAAGCTCGGCGGTGTCGCCGTCCTCGTAGCCGGCGAGCACGCGCTCGACCGAGCGGTCCTCGAGCCGCGCCGCGAGCAGCGCTCGGCACAACGTGACCGCGCCGCGCCTGCCGCTGTCGTGGGATTCGGCGCGCAGCACGGCGTCCAGCCCGGTCAGCCACATTTGCACCGGGTCACCGTCCACTTCACACGCGACGGCCTTCGCGGTGCCGACCTTGATCAGCCCGGCCGCCTCGGCGGCGACCCACGGCCAGTGGATCGGCGCGACATCCGCTGCCGTGCGGACCTTCCTCGGCGCGTCGATCCCGAGCGCGGCGGCCGCCCCGGGAAGCTCCGACGGTCGCAGAACCCCTTTTGCCGTAACGGGTTTGCCCTTGCCCACCCAGCCGGTGAGCTTGACCGCGTGCGACAAGCCCCGGCCGGCGAGCGCGGAGATCTGGGACGTCACGGGTGAGTACTGTATCGATGGTGGTCACCTGGGAGCACACGACCGGCGTGTTGCGGCTGCCCTCCGGCCGCCTCGTGCGCGGGCGCGGGCTGCGCCACCCGCTCCCGGAGGGGCCGCTGCCCACGTTCGCGCTGTACCCGCTGGGGACCGCCCCGCCGACGGTCGAGTGGGCATACCGGTGGGTCCGCTGGCCGGACTTCTGGCTCCCGTCGGACCGCGGGGACGCGGCGAAGGCCCTCCGCGAGGCGTGGGAACGCGCCGAGTTCGAGCGAGTCGAGATCGCGTGCGCGGGCGGCAAGGGCCGCACCGGCGCAGCCCTCGCCTGCCTCGCCGTGCTCGACGGCGTGCCCTCGGGCGAAGCGGTGGCCTACGTGCGGGCGCACTACCGCCGCCACGCCGTCGAGACACCCTGGCAGCGCCGCTACGTCAGACGCTTCCGCCCGTAGCGGCGCCAGCGCGAGTCCCACCTTCCCGTCGGGCGAGTCCCACGTTCCCGTCGGGCGAGTCCCACCTTCCCGTCGGGCGAGTCCCACGTTCCCGCAGGCGCGGAAACCCCAACTCGCCCGCACGGACACCTCAACTCGCGCGGGTAGGGTCAGTGGTCCACGACGCGGAGGGCGCGGGAGTAGAAGCGTTGGGCCTCCGAGAGGCGGCCGTGTGCTTGGCTCGCCGCACCGAGGGCGTTGAGGGTCGAAGCCGAATCGACCGGGTCGGTCTCCGCCTCGCGGGACATGAGGCGCCGCACGACATACTCCGCGTCCCGGCCCGCGCCGCCGACCAGCATCGAGCTGAAGGAGAACAGGAACGGCAGGCCCACGAAGTACAGCCCCGGGACGTCCGCCACGATCCCGCGGTCCTGCTCCGGGTACCCGTCGGTGCCGGTCACGGGCAGGTCGATCCACTCGTAGTCCGGCCGGAACCCCGTGCACCACACCACGTTCGCGACGTCGAGCGCCCGCCCGTCCGCGAGCACCGGCATCCCGTCGCGCACGTCGACCACCTTGTCGAGGACCCGGTCGACCCCGGCCTCGGCCAGGTCGGCCTTCTTCACCCGGATCAGCGGCCCGCCGTGCGAGCGCACCTCCGCCCGGAACTTGCGCCCGACCGACCGCTGCACCGTGAGTATCCGCGTCGCGGCGAACCACAGGACCCGCAGGATCACCCGCGCCGGCCTGCCCTCGAAGTAGAACGGGATCTCGCCGGTGTCCGGCCCGCACAGGGTGGTCTTGTGCGACCGCGCGACCTCGAACGCGATGTCCCCGCCCGAGTGGCTCGCACCGACCACCAGCACCGAGCCCGGTTGCAGCTGCGCGGGATTGCGGTACTGGCTGGAATGCAGCTGCCGGATGCCGGGGTCGAGCCGGTCGGCGAAGTCCGGAGTGGACGGTGCACCCCACACGCCGGACGAGACGACCACGTTGTCGGCCTCGAGCATCTCCGCCCCGGCCTTGATGACGAACCGGGAGCCGACCTTGGTCAGCCGGTCCACCTGCGTGTCGCCGCGCACCGGCAGCTCGAACCGCTCTGCGTACGCTTCGAGATAGTCGGCCATCTCGTCACGTGTGGGGAAACTGTTCGGCGGCAAGGGAAACTTCATTCCTGGCAGCCCGTCGTAGCGCGCCGGCGTGAACAGTTTCAGGGAATCCCAGTGCCTTCGCCAGGAATCCCCGACCCGCTCGTGCGCGTCGAGAATCACGAACGGCCGGCCCTGTTTCGCCAGGTGGTATCCCGTGGAAAGCCCTGCCTGTCCGGCGCCGATCACCACTGTGTCGATTCGCATCGCCGATCACCTCCTGAGTCGGGTTCGACGTTACGAACTCCGGCCGCCCCGCCACTTCGGCAGAACGACCCAAACCGCTCGCATGGGACTGGGTATTTCTGCCCAGTCAGGCCATTCCGTGTTCGAACGCGTAGGCGGCGGCCGCCGTCCGCGACCGGACATCGAGCTTGGCGAAGATGTTGCTGACGTGCCGCGCCACGGTCTTCTCGCTCAGCACCAGCCGGTGCGCGATGCCCCGGTTGGTCAGCCCTTCGGCGAGCAGCCGCAGCACCTCGGCCTCGCGCGGGCTCAGCACCGAACCCCCGCCGTCGAGCCGCGCCAGGTCGGTGGCCGCGCCGAGCTGCGCAAACGTTTTCGTGGCGGCGGCCAGCTCCATGGCGCCGCCGTCGTCGTCGCCCAGCGCCCGGCACGCCGACCCGATCAGCACCCGGGCACGCGCGGCCTCGTACGGCGCGTCCAGCTCCGACCACATCCGCCACGCCTGCCGCAGCACCGGCAGCGCGGCCCCGGCGTCGCCACCGGCGAGGTCGACCGCGCCCCGCGCGTACAGCGCGAGCGCCCGCAGCGCCGACGTGCCGAAAGTGTCCGCGATGCGCGACAGCTCGTCCGCGGCCGAGCGCGCCGTCGCGACGTCGGAGGCCGCGAGCGCGATCTCGACCTGCGCGGGCAGCAGCCGCGAGCGGGTCATGGCGTCCGGCGACTCGGTGAGCGCGCGGCGGATCGCGGCGGCCGCCGGTTCCGCTTTTCCTTGCGCGAGACGGAGTAACGCGAGCCCGGGCTGGGTGTCCCAGCCGCGCTCGCTCGCGGAGCGGTAGGCGTCCTGCGCCTGCGCGACCTCGCCGCGCAGGCGGTGGATCTCCCCGAGCTGGTAGAACGCCATGCCCGCGACGACCCGGCCATACCCGTCGCTGAACCGCTCGCACGCCGACCGCGCCTCGCGCACCGCGTCCGGCCACGCCCCGCCGAGCTGCAACAGTTCCGCGCGATGCACCCGGCAGATCCCCGAGTACGCACCGGTGAACTGCGGCTGGACGTCGCACCACGCGTTGAGCGCAGCGGTCCATTCACGGGCGCGGCGCAGCTCGTGGACATCCCGGCACCCGGCGATCATGCTGCAGTACATCCAGCTCGTGACCTGCGTGGACGTCTCCCCGGCCGCGATGCCGAGCATGGCCTCGTCGAGCAGGGCGAGCCCTTCGGCGACCCGGCCCTGAGCCAGCCGCGCCCGGCCCTGGATGTGCACGCCGATCACCACGACATCCCGGTCACCGCACCGGTTGCCCAGCTCGACGGCCGCGCCCGCGCTCGCGAACGCCTGCTCCCCCTCCTGCTCGGTTGCCTCGGCGAGCAGCAGGTATGCGCGCTCCGGGCATTCGGGTTGCTCCTCGACGAGCCGCGCCCCACGCGCCAGCCAGCCGGCCGCCTGCGCGAACTCGCCCTCGATCCACAGCACCTCGCGCAGCCAGAACGCGCACCGCACCGCCTCGCCGATCTCGCCCGCGTCGACTCGGGCCCGGTAGATGCGGCCGAACGCGTCGAGCGTCTCCTCGCGGCGGCCCAGCATGTGCGCGCACACGGCGTACCACTCGAGATCCGCGCCCGCCAGCGGCGCGTCGCGATCGGCCTCGCCAAAGGCGGCACACGCGTCGATCCACTCCCGCCGCTCGAACGCGGCGCGCGCTCGTAGGAGCACGTCCATCGCCTCATTAAACGCGCGGGGACGAACCAGACCAAGCGCCCACGAAGAAAGTGAGCCTTGCTAATAGCTCTCAATAAGAGCTATCTTCGGAAGAGTGCTGACGACCGAGACCGCACTGGCCGAGAACCTGATGGCCCACGTCCTCGGCCTGCGCCGCCTCGTCCGCCGCCGGGTGCGCACGCGACTGCCCGGTCTCGTCCCGCTGCGCGGCGCCCAGATCGAACTCCTCCGCGTGCTGGAGGAGGAACCGGGCATCGGCGTCGCGGCCGCCGCCCGCGCGCTGCATCTGGCGGGCAACTCGGTCAGCACGCTGGTGAACCAGCTCGTCGACGCCGGGATGCTGACGCGGTCCATCGACGAGGCCGACCGGCGGGCGGTCCGGCTGGCGCTCACACTCGCGGCGCGGGAGCGGCTGGACGTGTGGCGGCGCACCAGGACCGAGGTCGTGGCGAACACCCTGGCCACTCTGTCCGAAAAGGACAGAAAGGCGCTTGCGGATGCGCTGCCCGCGATGCGCCGGCTCACGAACGCACTGATGGAGGAAGCATGACACCCCTTGTGTCAACCTCAAGATCGAACTCACGCGGCAGCGGGTTGCGCGATGAGGTGCTGGGCGCCGCCGTGCAGAGTGGGGTCGTAGGGTGTGCCGTTCTGCCAGCAGCGCCATATGACCCGTACCCAGGCG
>DATFHB010000003.1:0-72299 GCA_035248845.1 Amycolatopsis sp.
CAGGCCATCACGGCGTGGGCACAACACTGGAACACCGACCCGAAGCCTTTCGTGTGGAAGGCCACCGCCCAAAACATCATCGCACAGGTCCAACGCGGCCGCACCACCCTCCACCAGATCAAAACCCAGACGGACCACTAGGCAGTCCCGCGCAAGGGCCCGGCTTTCCCCCGCCCGAGCCGCCCGACGTGCCGACGCTGATCGAGGTGAGCCGCCGCTACGGCATCGAGACCCTCGGGCCACCGCCTGGATGACCGGTCGGTCTATTCGCTTGACGGGCACGGCACAGTGGATGTTTGTGGACGGAAGGTGCCTGGAGTGCGCGCCGGCGTGCGAGATCGACACTTCACGATTCGGCGTCAACGGGATGTGGGGTCCGGCCGAGATCCACTACGACGCCGAGAGAGTTCGCACGTCGTCGAGCGGCGAACAACCCTTCCCCTGGGCCAGTAAGACCGTACAACCATGCCTGCACCGGAAACCCAGTACGGCCTGCGACGGATTGTTCAATGGCCTCGCCGACGTGGGCCACGCCGGCGATCCTCGGCTGTGCGAGTGCTCGACGATCCGGCGGGTACCTGACGCTCCGATTCATTGACAATGGCACCGGCCCAACTCTCCCGTATCTATTCAGCTGGCGTGAGTGCTGGGGGTAGCCATGCCGGTGATGAGGAACCCGGACAGCAGGAAGACGACGTCGACGCCGCCGGAGATGCGGTCCAGCCAGACGTGATAGACGACCACGAGCGCAGGCCAGGGCGCGCAGGCCCTGGATCTCCGGCCGGTAAGGGCGCGCTAATGGTGCAGGTGCCGCTTGTGGGCTGCCCGCAGGGCGAGGACGATCAGCACGGCTCCCGTCTCATGGGAGCTACCGGGCTGGTCGTCAGTCAGAAACCGGCGCCGGCGAGGGCAGCCGCGCCGGTGACGTCCGCCAGGCGTGGCGGTGTGGTGGTGATGTTCTCGGTGTCATCGAGCCACGCCGGGGCCTCGGTGCCGGCGCTGGTCGCCCAGCTGGCCCGGACCTCGACCGTCCGGTGGTCGTACCTGATGGTGCTGGCTCGCCGCGACGGCCAAGAGTCCACTGTGGACGCCAGTCAGGGGATGCCGCGGCGGACGTCGCCGGGGAGGTGGTCGGCGCGTTCGAGGTCGCGGCGGTCGCTGGAGCGTAGTTGCCAGGGGACGCTGGTGACCATGACGCCGGGTTCGAACAGCAACCGGCCCTTCAACCGCAGTGCGCTCTGGTTGTGGAGCAGGTTTTCCCACCAGTGCCCGACGACGTATTCGGGGATGTAGACGCAGACGACCTCGCGTGGGCTGTCGCGGCGCAGATTTTTGATGTAGTTGAGGACTGGGCGGGTGATCTCACGGTACGGGGATTCGAGCACCTTCAACGGCGCCTTGATGCCGTACTTTTCCCACTGCCGCTGGAGTTCGCGGGTTTCGCCATCATCCACGTTGATGGTGATCGCGGTCAGCGTGTCGGGCCGGGCTGCTTTGGCGAAGGACAGTGCGCGCTGGGTGGGTTTGTGCAGGGTGGAGATCAGCACCACGGCATGCACGCGGCTGGGCAGGAGTGCGCTGGCCTCGTCCGGGGCGAGTTCCTCGCGGATGCGCTGATAGTGGCGGCGGATCGCGACCATGATGCCGAACAGCACGGGGATCGCGATGACCACGAGGTAGGCGCCGTGGCTGAACTTGGTGATCAGCACGACCACGAGGACGACGCCGGTGAAGCAGGCGCCGAAGCCGTTGATGATCCGGCTGCGGTGGATGCGCCGCCGCTCGGCCGGGGTGGTGGCTGCCTGTAGTTCGCGGTTCCAGTGCCGCACCATGCCGGCCTGACAGAGGGTGAAGGAGGTGAACACGCCGATGATGTAGAGCTGGATCAGCTTCGTGGTGGAGCCCTCGAACACATAGATCAGCACGGCAGCGACGAGTGCGAGCAGGATGATGCCGTTGGAGAAGGTGAGCCGGTCACCCCGGGTGTGCAGCTGGCGCGGCAGGTAGCGGTGCTGAGCCAGGATCGAGCCGAGCAGCGGGAACCCGTTGAACGCGGTGTTCGCGGCCAGGATCAGGATCAGCGCGGCGGTGGCCTGCAGGTAGTAGAAGCCGACGCTGTGGTCGCCGCCGAACACGGCGGCGGCGATCTGCGCGATGACGGTGCGCTGGGTGTCGGTTTCGCAGTTGCCGGTGAAGCCGACGAGGTCGCAGGTGTTCTCCGCGATCTTGACCTGGGATATCAGCGCTAGCATGGTGATGCCGCTGAACATGATGATCGACAGGATGCCCATCGCGCTCATGGTGCGCGCGGCGTTGAGTCCCTTCGGCTTGCGAAACGCGGGCACCCCGTTGGAGATCGCTTCGGCCCCGGTCAGCGCGGTGCAGCCCGAGGAGAATGCGCGCAGCAGCAGGAACACCAGCGCCAGGCTGGACAGTCCGACCTGTTCGGCGTGGATGTCGTAGTGCGCGCTTTCGGCCACCGGGGCGTGCCCGAGCACGGCCTGGAACAGTCCAACCGCGACCATGATCATCACGCCGGCCACGAAAGCGTACGTGGGAGTCGCGAACGCGCGGCCGGACTCGCGCACTCCGCGCAGGTTCATCGCCGTGAGGAGCGCGATGCACGCGATGTTGATCAGCACACGGTAGGGGTTGAGCTCGGGGACCGCGGAGATGATGTTGTCCACCCCGGCCGCGACCGACACCGCCACGGTGAGGATGTAGTCGACGAGCAATGCCCCGGCGACCACCAGCCCGGCGGTCGGGCCGAGGTTGCGGGAGGCGACCTCGTAAGAGCCACCGCCGCTGGGGTAGGCCTGGACCACTTGCCGGTAGGACAGCACCACGACGATTAGCAGGACCACGACCGCGAGCGCCACCCAGGGCGTCAGGTGCAGCAACGCGATCCCGCCGAGGGACAACACCAGGAGAATCTCCTGGGTGGCGTAGGTGACCGAGGACAGCGGGTCGCTGGCGAAGATCGGCAACGCCAGCCGTTTCGACAGCAGCTCCTGATGCAGCTGGTCACTGCGGAACGGGCGGCCCAGCACCAGCCGCTTGAGCACCGACGTCGGAGATCCCACGCCCGCAGAGTAGGGAACGGCCCCGGTCGACCACCGGGAGCCAGGCATCAAGATTCCGTCAAAATCTCCCGGCCTCCGGGAAGTAGGTCGTTAGGGATGTGTCAAACACCACGAAAATCCCGGCTGGCTGCCCTTACCGTGCGCGGGCTGAACACCCGACACTCCCTGTCGCCCCGATACGACGAAGGTGGCGAGAGCCTCATGTCTCGCGACGGCGACCTCGACCCCGTCCTGGCCGACCTCCTAGCCTGCCCGCTGGCGATCATCCTCGTCGACACGTTGGCGATCGGGCGGCTGTCGCTGCGCGAGCTGCGAGCGCTGGCGCGGGTGGGGCGGCGCGCGACCGAGGCCGCGCTGCGGGTGCTGGCGGCGCGTCAGCTCATCGCCCGCTGTGGAGTACTGGGCAGCTGGGATGCGCGCCCGGAGCTTGCGACAAGATTCGAGCTGACCGACCTCGGGCGACAGCTGGCGCGGCAGCTCCAGGAGGTCGAGCTGTGGGTGGCGATCTACGAGCACTACCTTTACGGCCCGCCCGAGACCGACGCCTGATTCACCGGGGTTCGCCGGTCCCGCGGGCCTCGCCGAGCTCGTCGCTGATATGTGCGGCCGGATTGACGGTGACGATCGGCAGCTCGGTGGACGCCCACTACCCGGTTGCGGTCGGCGTCGAAGGTGACCCCGCGCAGGCGCTGGACGAACTGGCGGCGGCACTGCCCGACCGGCTCACCCACGACTCGGGAAGCAGTAAGAACATCCGTACCCTCCTCGACACCGAACTCCGACACAGACGCCACAGCGACGCTTTCCCCTTGGTGCCGCGCGTGGTGACTGATGTCCGCACCGCCCTGGACCGCCACGACATCGTGCTCGCCGACACCGGCGCCGGAAAAATGTGGATGGCCCACCTATACCCGACCTACGAACCGGACACCTGCCTGATCTCCAACGGCCTGTCCACCATGGGCTTCGCGTCGCCAGCCGCCATCGCCGCCAAGCTCGCCCGGACCTGGAGACGCCATGCACGAACACATCCCGCTGGTATTCCTCGTCCTGGTGGACGAGGAATACGGCCGGATCACCTGGAAAATGGAACTCGAACTCGGCCGCCACAGCCACACCCGGTTCACCAACCCGGGCCTGGTCGCGTACGCCGAAAGCTTCGGCGGTGCGGCTACGCGATCGAGAACGCCGACCAACTGTTGCCCGTACTGCGCCGCGCCCTCGACGACGACACAGGCTCCGTGATCAGCTGCCCTGTCGACTACTCCGAGAAGCTGCGCCTGACCGACCGACCGGGCAGTCTCCACGGCCCGTTCTGAGTCGACAGCCAAGACCCCCGATGCACGACACAATTGGGATAAATACCCTAAATGGTCCGTAGATACACTATGGCCCGACCAACATCTACCAGATCGAACTGTCGATGAACGTGCCCGGTCCACAGGGCGGCGGGGTTTGGCTGTGGTTCGCGCTCGACCGCAACGGAACCGTCGACTATGCAGGTTCGGACTGCGGCCACGGCGGCGAGGGTGCTGCCTCCGACAAGGGGGACACCACTTGGAGCTTGAGCGCGGACAAGAAATC
Organism: Amycolatopsis sp.; assembly: GCA_035248845.1. Taxonomy (GTDB): domain Bacteria; phylum Actinomycetota; class Actinomycetes; order Mycobacteriales; family Pseudonocardiaceae; genus Amycolatopsis_E. Next base: position 4,668 of record DATFHB010000003.1, read on the forward strand.
AGTGATCATCCATGACGTTGTGCTCAATGGGTTGGGCGGCTTCCCCGCCACCGTCACCGTCCCTGCGGCGTTCGGTCACTACACCGGAACAGATGCAACCTTCATTACGCTGCCACGTTTCATTCCAACCGGCATTGGTTTCTCGCAACTGCAGGTAGCGCCGTAGTACGCCCGAGATCGCGGACGGGAAATGGTGGTGCCAGAACGAACGCCGGCCCAAGTTAGGGCCCGGCGGCGGCAGGTTCTTCGGACACCGGTTGCTGGTGCCGGCGCACCCGAAATGGATCAGGATCTGCCCGACAACACCGGCCTGGCTTTGGCCGAACTACGCTGCATTACCGGCAATTCGGGGGTGTGTGGCACGGGCTGTGACCGGCGGGAAGACGTGTCCCGCCGGTCCTGTACTCGTCAGTTGGAGCGGCGGAGGCGGCGGGACGACGCATAGAGCGCGCCGCCTGCTGCGAGCAGGCCGAGCCCGATCTCGAGGGGCAATTCGACGTTCGACCCGGTGGAGGCCAGCATCTTGGGCGCGGCCTGCGCAGCGGGGAGGGGCAGGGTGCCACTGAACGAACCGGCGACCGGGATGACCTCGCTGACCGGCTGCGCAATGGGCGTGACCGGCGCGCCGGGAGTTCCGGGGATACCTGGAGTGCCGGCGGTTCCGGGGGTACCTGGAGTCCCGGGCGGGGTGGCGGTCGGGCAGCCGGTGTGCGCCGGGTTGGTGCGGCCGATGCCGTGGTTGGTGTCGCACTCGTACCCGGCGTTCGGGTCTGACGGGCCGGGAAGTTGCCCGGGTGGGTTCTTGTTGTCCGCCTTGCCGACGCAGCCGGCGCACGGCTTGCCGATCGCTTGGCCGTTGCCGCTCCCGTTGCCTGAGGGCGAGCCGTCGCGCGTCGAGTCGTACGGACCGTGCGTGTTCGCGCCGTTGCCGGAGAAGTCCGCGTTGGACGGCGGCTGTGGGCTGGTCAGGTCCGAGGTGGACTCGCCGGCCAGCGGGGTGTGCGCCTTGGTCGTCGCGCCGCTGTCGCCCGCCGGTGTCGCGTTCGCGACCTGGCCGGGGAGAAGGGCCAACGCGACGGCCGCAGCGGGCAGCCCGAGGACGCGCAGCATGTGTCGAGCGGTTGGTGGTTTCACAATGCCTCCGATGATGGGGAATGGGAATCCCGGAACTATGCGCTTGTCCGGTCGTCCGGTGGCATCGGGCTGATCCAGGGCGAGGCGCACATCCTGCGTGTAGGGCGCGACCCGCCCCTGAGTGTCGCAATCGGACGGTCCGATCGCGACACTCGGTGCCGGGGCGGGTGTGCGGCCGAGCTCAGGCGGCGCGGGTGGCGGCCTCCCGATGGGGGGGTATGGGTGACCGCCACCCGCTTTTCGGACAGCGGCTCTCGCGAGAGCCGCGGCCGGTTCGTGGGTGGAACTAGTGGCTGGGGTGGGTGCTGGGCGCTCCGGTCGGGTGGGTGCTGGCTGGGGCTTGCGGGTCGTGTGCTGCGGTGCTGTGGTTCGCGGCGGAGGGTGTCGACGGGTTCGCGGCGTGGGTCTGGTTTTGATCGCCGTGTGGCGTGGCGAGCAGCGCCGTGCAGTAGGTGTCGACCTTGTCCTTGCCGCCGACCGTGGTGATCAGGACGGTGAAAGCGGGACTGTCCAGGGCTTTTCCGTGTTCGGAGCCGGCGCCGGCGGTGTAGGCTCGACAGAGACCCTCCAGCGAGGGCGACGGCGAGGCGTCGTGGCCCTCGCCGTTGGCGCTACTGGCGGGCTGGTTTTCGTGCGTGGGGTCCGCCGTGGTGCTCGGGGCGGCGGACGTGGTCGTCTCCACGCTCGAGCTGCCACCGTGCGGGCTGGGAAGGTTGCCGGTCGCGGCGACGGCCGCGACACCACCGGCGGTCACGACCGCGGTCGCGGCGGCCGCCGCGGCGATCTTGGTCGTGAGCAGTTTCGCCAGTGTGGTCTTGATCATTGAACGTCTCCGTGGCTGAGGGACCGGTTGCAGACGAGCGGCCCGAAACGCCACCACCGCGGCGTTTTCACGATCCAGCTCACCGTCGCGGGCGGGGGCGGCCGCGGCCGTGAGCAGATCGTGCAACGTACGGTCGCGCGCGGCGGGCTCACCGCGGAGCAGTCGCTCCGCGGTGAGCCGGCCGAAGCGTCGGAATCGGTACACGCTCATCTCACCTCCTTCAGCGCCGGCGCACCCGGTTCTGTCACACCACACCCTGACCTGCGGCTTCCCGCCCTCTCGGGGGATTGGTCCGCCAGTATTTCGGCGAGTTTGCGCAGGCCCCGATACGCCGCGGTGCGCACCGCGCCGGGCCGCTTGCCCAGCACCTTCGCCGCGCCCGCCACGTCCAGGCCCACCACGACCCGCAACAGCACCGCTTCGGCCTGGTCCCGCGGCAGCCGCGCGATCAGCGCCAGCGCCGCATCGGTGCCGATCGCGGCCACGACCGACCCCGCGGTGTCCTCACCCGCGGGCAGCTCCACAAGCTGCTCGACCGGCGCCGCCGCGACAGGACGTCTTCGCCGCTGACGCAGATGATCCAGAGCCCGATGCCGGGCGATCGTGGCAGCCCAACCACGAAAGCCGTCCAGCTCGCCCTTGAAACGGCGCAAGTCACGGGCGATCTGCAACCACGCCTCGGACGCGACGTCCTCAGCGTCCTCACCAACCAGCACGCGCAGATAACGCAGCAACCCCGGCTGCACATGCCGATACAGCAGGCGAAACGCCTCCTCATCACCCGCCTGCGCCGCACGCAACACGGCCGCCGGGTCCGCCGGCCCCGGTGCCGGTACCGTCCATCGTTCTTCCGAGTCCTCGTCCGGCACTGCCTGCCCGTCGCCACTGTCAGGGACCGACACCCGCGCGTTCACCACCTTGTCAACCGGCCCCCGCCATGACCGCGACATCATGGGCCACACCACCCTCGTCGCGAAAGCCCTGGGTGCCGATTGCGACCAAAATCCCCGGGAGTCCCGTCAGCCGCGTCCACAACGGAGAGTTCCGCTGCATGGGTGCGGACGCACCCGGAGGCAGTCGCTCCTGCCCCGGGCTACCGGTTCGCGGCGACCCAGGCGGCGATCTGAGTCCGGTTGGTGAAGCCGAGCTTGGTAAGGATGTGCTGGACGTGGCTTTCCGCGGTGCGCTCGGAAATGTGCAGCAGGGCCGCGATCTGTTTGTTCGTCAGGCCGTCCGCGACATGCTTGGCGACTTCGCGCACGCGGCGGGTGAGCGGGCCGGGTGTGTCGCCGCGCCGTGATCCGGTCAACGCGTCGGCATCGCGTCGTAGCGGGGCCATCCCAAGCCGCATCGCTTCCGTCGACGCCGACGCGGCGAGTGTGCCGGCGGCACCAAGCCGGCGTACTGGTCCGACGACAGCAACACCAGCGGCCACGCCCTGCGCAAGGGCACCGTTTCCTGCTGATCGCGCCACCGGAGAACGAGCCGGACGGGACCGTTCGGCTCGTCTTCAGGACGAGTGGTCCGTTCGGCCACACCGGCAAACCGACCTAGACTTGGCCGTATGCGCGCACGTCATCCCGTGACGGAGGTGCCCGACGTCGTCGGCTTGGGCAGCGAGGACGCATGTGAGATCGTGCGCCGGGCGGGGCTCGTGCCGCGCGGGCCGGAGGGCGAGCCGGAACCGGGGGGCGGGGTGGTGGTCGCGCAGGCGCCGGTCGCCGCCGCGGGCGCCGAGGAGGGCAGCAACGTCATCCTGTGGACTCAACTGGGCCCGGGACACGCCGAAGACGCGGGGCCGCCGCCGCGCAGCGACTCCGCGCTTCAACCAGCCTGAGCCCGCACGTCGAGCAGCTGGCTCTGCCATTCGGTCAGGAGCTTCACGCCGGCGGGTGTCAACTCGGCGGGCAGCCAGGCGTCCCCGGAATGGCTCGGTCTCAACGCCACGTAACCGTCCCGGTACAGCCCGAACAGGGCGCTGACCAGGCGGGGCGCCAGGTCGGCGCTGCGGTGTCGCAATGCTCCGGTCAAGCTCGTGGTGCCGATCTCGCCACGGGCGACCTTGAGCAGCGCGCGATGCAGGTGCTGATCGAACAGCGGTCGCTTGTCTGTCATGCGCACACTGTGACGGACACTACTCGTCGAATGAACCGGGTTTATACCGAGATCGCTACGTAGGTGGCTTGCCCGTCGATGTGCGAGAGGTGGGCGATCGGGTTGTCGTCGAACCCGACGACGGACAGCTCGTTCGGCACCCAGTACCGGTACCGGGCCGATTCGGGAATGCTGGACGACCCGGCCGCCAACGCCGCCAGCCTCGGGCGCGACGGTGCGGAAGGCGTCCACAGTGGACGAGTTCATCGCAGCCATCGCCCAGGCCGGCGCCGCGGACACCACCACGGTCCGAACTGGACTCGACGCCGCTCGCTGGAATCCCTGGAAAAGCAGCTCCAGGAACGGTATTCGTAAACCCCTTTGCCGGCCGGCTTCTAGGGCAGAAAGGCTTGCGCCGTGGTGAATCCGACGAGCGCCGCACCCAGCCCGGCGATCACGCTGACCACCACGTTCATCACGGCGTAGAAGTACGATTTCTGCTCGATCAACCGCAACGTCTCGTAGCTGAAGGTGCTGTAGGTGGTCAGGCCGCCGCAGAAACCCGTGCCCAGCAACGCAAGCACGGCGCTCGGCAATGCGGCGCCGGTGATCGCGCCGAGAATGAGGCAGCCGACGATGTTGACCGTCAGCGTGCCCCACGGGAAGACGCTGTCGTGCCGCGCCTGCACCAGCCGGTCGGTGAAATAGCGCGCGGGCGCACCGATCATGGCGCCGAGGAACACCAGGACGACGTTCACCGCACCTCGACCTCGTCCACGACCACGGTCGCCTCGGTGAGCAGATCGCCGATCTCGTCCAGGAAACCGCGCACCTTCGCCGGCTCGTCGACGAGGATCACGATCACGGGCAGGTTGTCGGCGAGGCTGAGCAGCCTCGTGGTGTGGATCAGCGACGACGCGCCGTAGCCCTCGACCCCGCGCAGCACGGTCGCGCCCGCCATGCCCGTCTTGTGTGCCCTGGTCACGATTTCGTGGTGGAGCGGGTGATGTTCGAAGACGTCGTCCTCACCGAGGAAGATCGACGCGCGCAGCCCGCGCTTCACCGGACCGCTCCGGTGAGCTTGCGGGTCAGCCACACGCCGAGGATCACCGCGCCCATCGCACCCACGAGCGTGCCGCCCAGATACGCGAACGCGACCAGCACCTCGCCCGGTTGGAGCAGCCCGCGGGCCTCGACCGCGTAGGTGGAGAACGTCGTGAAACCGCCCAGGAAGCCGACGCCGAGGAACGGCCGGACCAGCCGGTGCGCCGACCACACCGCGGTGACCAGCACCATCAGGACGCCGATCAGGAAGCAGCCCGCGATGTTGGTGATGAAGGTGCCCCACGGGAACTGGCCGGGCCGGGTCGGCAGCTCCAGCGCGAGGCCGTAACGGGCCAGCGCTCCGAGCCCGCCGCCGATCGCGATGACGGCCGCGACGGGGGCATGGGACCGGGCCACGCGCCGGGTGCGCGTCTTGACCGGTTCGACCAGCTCGACCTCACTCACGAGGTCGAGAATAGATCTCGGCCTCGTCCAGGATGACGAGGCCGCTGAAATCCAGCTCGTCGAGCTGGGGGAGGAACTCGCGGATCCGGCTCTCCTCGTCGCTGATGGTGATCACGATCGGGAGGTCTTCGCTCAGCCGGAACAGGTGGGTGGTGTGGATCCGCGAGGCCTTGCCGTACCCCTCGATGCCCCGGATGACGGTGGCACCGGCGAGGCCGGCCCGGTGGGCGCGGTGCACGATCTCGCTGTACAGCGGCTTGTGATGCCAGCTGTCGGACTCGCCTACGAAGATCGTCAAGCGCAGCGACGCGCTCATTTGCCCTTGTCGGCGCCCTTCTTCTCCGGCTCCTCCGCGAGGTCGCCGAGCAGACGTTCGATGTCGAACTCCTTGGTCAGGGCCGCGAAGATCGGAGTGTTCTTCTCCAGCTCCTGCTGTTTGACGTTCATTTACCGTCCTCCTCGCCCGCGCGTCACTCTTCGCGCGGTTCTGTTTCCGCAGGTAGAGCACCTTTTCCCCGTCGCTCTGCCCCACGGAAGTGTTAACGGCAGGTTATGTTACCTACTCACCGTGAGCGACGGGCGGTGAACGGAAGAAGATTCACGCAGATCACTGTCATGACAACCGCCACATCCAGGCTCATAATGGAAAAGAGGCGGTGCGGCGTATGGCACTTCATGGCGAAGAGCAGCGGCGGCTGTCCGAGATCGAACGACAGCTCGCCGAGGAGAATCCGCGCCTGGCGCAGCGGCTGGCTGAGCTCCGGCCGATGCGGATACCGGGCGTGGTGCTGGCGATACTCGGCGCCCTCGGCGCGGTGGTCATCGGGTTGTTCGTCCTCGTCGCGGGCGCGCAGGCCCACCAGAGCTTCCTCATCGTGCTGGGCACGCTGCTCGTCGCGGCGGTGCCGACGGCGATCATCTGGCGCAGCTGGCTGTACCGCCTGCACTAGGCCTTACGGGTGATCCGGAAGCCGGCGTCGGCGAGGATCTCGGGCAGCGAGAGCACCACATTGCGGTCCTTCTGCCGTTCGTCCTCGCCCAGATCCGACCACGGACGCAGGTCGGGGTGCCGCTTCGCCGCGTTGTCGCGCACCGGTCCGTAACGCCAGCCGTCGGCCGTCCGCTCGGCCATCCACCGCTCGTGCTCGAGGACCGCGAGCCGCTCCACCTCGTCCGGCTCGAAACCGAACGGCACGCTCTCCAGGCTCGGCGCCATCGCACAGCCGACCAGGGCGAGCTTGCGCTCGATGTCGGCGGCCTGTGCGCGGTTCGCGTCACGCAGCGTCTCCGGCAGGTCGTCCCATGCCGCCAGCGACGGGTTCGTCTCCGGTGTCTGCCCGAGCGCCGTCTCGTCGCGGATGTAGCGCCGGTGGACCGCGCGAGCCAGCGAATCCGTGATCCGCTCGGATAGGTACGCGCTCGCCATGTCCAGTACTCCCACGAACCGCAACCGGTCCTCCTGACCGTGCTGCACAATCATCTCACCGACACCGGCCAGCTGCGCCATCCGGACGATCACGGTGCCCCGGGTCGCGTCGACTGTAGCCGCCGCGCCGAGCCCGTCCCGGAGCGCCCGCTCCTCGTCGTCATGGCAGACGAACACCCGGTGCGCGCCCGGTTCCGGACGGTAGACGGGCACCACCGAAACACGGCACGACTTGGCGAAAAACGGGTGCCGGGCGTGAAGTTGCGCCAGCACCGAGTCGGCGTCCGGATCGACCACGGCGACCTCGACGGGCTCGCCGCCGGCCCGGTCCGCTCGGCGCGCCAGCTCCAGCAGCAGGGCGCGTCCGAACCCGCTCAGCCCGATCACCACCAGCCGCTCGCCCGCGGGCTGCTCGCTCGCCACGACCTCCTTCGCGGCCACGCCATCGAGGGAGAAGAAGTCCACCTCCAGGCCCTCTCGCCACCGGCCGCCGCGCAGCGAGTCGCCCAGCTCGGGGTCCGCGACGTGCGCATGCACCTCCAGCGGCGCGTCCACCTTCCGCTCGACCTGACCGGCCGCGAGCACGGTCGCGATGTTGGCCGGGGTCTCGTCGGCGCACGCGTAGAGCCGGGCCGCGCGGGCGAGTCCGGCGGCGGCGAGCCCGGCGGGGCTGCGGGCGGCTTCGGCCAGCACGACCTTGTGGCCGTCCGCGCGCAGCCGCGCGGCCACGGTGCGCGCGCCGCCGGAATCCCCGCACACCACGATATGCCGCGCACGCCGGCGCGCCCGCAGCCGCGCGATCTCGGCGGAGAACACCACCCGGATGGCCTCGATCAGGGCGTAGCCGGTGACCGCGGGCGTGAGGAACCGGCTGGCCTCCAGCGGCCACGGATACGGCCCGCCGTTCGTCACCGGCCCCGAGTTGATGACGAAGAGCTGCAGGTCGTAGTAGACGAGGTCGATCGGCCGGTGCGCGAACTGGGTGCTGGTGGCGAGGTATGCGGCAAGCCCGATGTAGCCCAGCACCAGCGACAGCAACGCCAGCACGCCGAAAAGAATCCGGAGCAGCACGGCCGGTCGTGATGTCACCGAGTCCTCCAGGTACTAAGAACGAAAAGCGTGTCCAGCTTCGATCACCTGCTCCGGCTCGTCGACGACGAGGTCCCCGTCGCACTCGCGCTGCGGGAACGACTGCATGCCGTGCCCGAGATCGGGTTCGCCGAAGTACGCACCGCCGAACTGGTCCAGGCCGCGATGCCGGTGGACTGTGGGCGCGTCGCCGAGACCGGGCTGGTGGCCCGGATCGGCGGCCCGCGCGGCGTGCTCGTCCGCGCCGAGCTGGACGGGCTTGCGATGCACGAGGAGACGAAGGCCCCGTTCTCGGCAGCCAACGGGCACATGCACGCGTGCGGGCACGACGTGCACCTGGCCGCGCTCGTCGCGCTGACCCGCGCCGCGTACCGGATGCGCGACGACCTGCCCGCGCCGCTGGTCGCGGTGTGCCAGCCCAGCGAGGAACGGCACCCGTCCGGCGCGCTGGCGCTGCTCGACGCGCCCGAGCTGGCCGGCGGCTTCGACGCCGTGGTCGCCGCGCACGTGCACCCGCTGATCGGCTGGGGTTCGGTCGGGGTCGCACCGGGCGCGGTGAACGCGGCCGCCGACGCCGCGGAGATCGTCGTCGACGGGGCCGGCGGGCACGGCGCGTACCCCCACCTGGCGACCGACCCGGTGCTCGCGCTGGCGCAGATCGTGGTGGCGCTGCACGCGATGGTGGGCCGCAAGATCGACCCCACGCACGCGGCGACACTCGGCGTCGGCCGCATCGAGGCCGGTACCGCGGAGAACGTGATTCCCGCGCGGGCCAGGGCATGGGTCACGGTGCGCGCGCTGGACGCCGCCGACCAGGCCACCCTGCGCGAGTCCTTGGTGTCCACTGTGGACAACCTGGCCGCGGCGTACGGATGCACGGCGACGGTGCGGTTCACCAAGAGCGAGCCGGCCCTGGTCAACGACGAGAAGCTGGCCGGGCTGGCGGCCTCGCTCGCGCCGGCCGCCGGGCTCGCCGTCGCCCCGACGTGGCGCTCGTGCGGCGGCGACGACTTCGCCCACCTGCACCGGCTCGGCCCGTCGCTGATGGCCTTCGTCGGCCTCCGCGGCGCGCCCGGCTTCCGGTCGCGTCCCTTGCACCACCCCGAATTCCTTCCGCCACCCGAGTCGGTCCGCCAGGTCGCCCGCGCGCAGGCGGTCGCCTACCTTGCCGGCGCTAGGCCGGCCGGGCCTTCTGGAACACCACGATCCTGAACGGCAGCGTCGGCGCGCCGACGACCTTGACCCGGGTCGTGAACCCGTGCGCCTCGGCCGCCTTGCGCAGCAACGAAACCGGGGCCGCGCTGGTCATGTCGGCGTTGCCCGCCAGGTACCCGTCGACCTCGTCGTCGGCCAGCGCGTAGCGGCTCATCCACTCGCGCCACTTGTCCACCGCCGATGTGCCGCGCTTGTCGCCGTTGACACCGAACACGTCCGAGAAGACCAGCGTCCCGTCGTCGGTGGTGTGCTCGGCGCAGTTCGCGAAGAACTCGTCGAGGGCCTCGGCGGTGGGCTCCGGCCCGATCAGGAAGTGCATCACCAGCGACCCGAACACGACGTCGTAGCGACCCTCCACGTCCTCCCACGCCGTGCCCCGCACGAGCCGCATGTCCAGGCCCGCCTGCGTTTCCGGCTGCAGCAGGTCCCGCGCGTACGCCGTCATCTGCTCGGCGCGGTCGACACCGCGGTAGAGCCGCACCGGGCCGTGGTGCTCGAGGTCGTAGAACGGGCGGTTGATGTTGCGGATCCACGGCACGATCTCGCTGGTCAGCCGCCCGGTGCCGTAGCCGATCTCGAGCACGTCCACCGAACGCATGGTGTCGGCGTAGATGCGCAGGATCTCGCGGAACACCGTCGCGGCGCTGTCCCGGATCATCTGGTCGTAGCGCGGGATCCAGCACCGGATGTGCCGCTCGTAGTGGTCGAAGTAGTCGGGAGAGCGGAACTCGGTCTCGCTCGTCCAGTCCTCGTCCCAGTGCCCGACGCCGGTCTTCGCGACCCACGCGCGGCGCAGGTCGGCGGTCTTCATCGTCGGTTCGAAGCGCACTGCCCGCGCCTTGATCGAGTCGTAGAACTGGGCCGCGCTGGCGAACCGCAGCGTGTTGCGCTCGATGACGAGCTGACGGCCGTCGATGCGTCCCGGGTTCGGCCGGTACCCGCCGATCAGGTCCGGGTCGAGCAGCAGCAGGTGGTGCCCGACCGCGGCCGGACCCAGCGGATGCACCTCGCCGGGCCGCAGCTCCTCCTTCGCGGCGATGTAGATGTCGTACGGGCCGTCGCGGTGGCGCGCCTGATGGCGGCGCCACAGGTCGATCTGCCGGGCGAGTTTGTCCTCGTTCTCGAAGAACCACGACCAGTCGATGAGGAAGACGCGCTCACTGACGTTCGCCGTCATCTCCTCGGGGTGGTCGGGGGTCCAGAACTGCTCGGTCTCGTCGGTCAGGTCGGCGATCGCGCGGATGTCGCCGCCGTTCCAGCCGCGCAGGCTGGAGAAGCTCGGCAGGTAGTAGTCGGCGTCGACGACGAGCTGCGACGCGCCACCCGAGTCGAGCTCGCGCGCGAGCGCGCCGGCCCAACCGCCGAGCAGGTGCAGGCTCGCGTGCTCCTCGGAGTAGCCGTTGATGAACTTGTTGATCTGCTCGTTGAGCGCGTTGCGGCCCTGCCGCGCCGACCGCTGCCCCGGGGCGAGCGTGGTGAGGCCGAGCTTGCGCAGCCAGTCCGCGAAACGCGCCTCGAAGTTCCGGAAACCGTTCTCGTCCCCCACGTCGTCGGGGTAGGACAGGTAGTCGGGCTCACCGAAGTTCTCCGGCAGCCGTTCCGACCCGACCTGTTTCACCACCACCAGCGGCAGATGCAGCGCGTGCGCGAAACCCACCTCGTAGGCCAGGTTCGGCCGCTGCGTGCTGCCCTCGAGGATGACCATGTCCGACTTGAGCAGCTCGTCGCTGACCTTCGCGCCGATGTCCTTGTTGACGCTCTGGTTCTCGTTCCAGTCGTAGTACTCGAAGCCCTGCTCCCCGAGCTTGTTCTTCATCACCGCGAGCACCTTCTTCACGGCGTCGGGCGAACCGGCCTGCGTGGACCAGGCGAGAAAGGCGGTGAGGCGGGTCAACGCGGCCTCCGGGTGCGACGGGTGGGGACCCGCAGTGTATCGAGTCCACCACGGACGATGACCGCTTTCGGGAGATCGCTCAGGTTTCCCGGTCGCGGCCGAGCCGTCGCGGGATCACGAACCAGAGCACGATGAAGGCGATCCCTACCAAGCCACCGACCAGGCCCATCGCGATCGGTCCGTAGACGACCTTGGCGATCAGCGCGACCGTGTCGGTGATCGCGGCAGCCAGGAACACCATGCCGGTGAGCGTGACGCGGTTGCCCGCCGCCAGAATCTCGCGGCGCCGTCCGCCCCGGAACAGGACCCGGTGCCACGCCGCGGGCGCGGCAAGAAGCGCGGTCGAAGCCGCGGCGAGCACGACCGCAACCAGATGCATCGCTTTCTCGGAGCCGCTGGCCTCGCGGAACTGGGCGGTGAACACCACGGACAGCAGGAAGCCGAACAGGATCTGCACACCTGCCTGCGCGACGCGCAACTCGCTCAGCAACTCGTTGACGTTGCGGGTGAGCCGCTGGTTCGTGGTCTCCTCGTCCTCGCCCGTCATCCGATCAGACTACGAAAAGTCCAGCCGGGTGGCAGCGCAGCCGATTTGAAACGTTTTACACCCGCGTCGAGTCCCGCACGACGAGTTCGGGCGTGAACACCACCTCCTCGTGCTCCACCGGCTCGTCGCCGTCGGCGGTCTCCGCGATCAGCAGTTCGGCCGCCGTGCGGCCCAGCCGTCTGGCGGGCTGCCGCACCGAGGTCAGCGGCACCGCGGCCGCCGCGGCGAACTCGATGTCGTCGTACCCGACGATGGCCATCTCCGATGGCACGTGCACCCCGGCACGCGCCATCGCCTGCAGCACACCCAGCGCGAGCAGATCGTTGGCGCAGAACACGGCCGTGGGCCGCGGGCTCATGCCGAGCAGCCGCGCGCCGGCGTCCCGACCGGAGGCGACGTCGAGGGCGGCCGCGTCCAGCACCGACAACTCGACATCCGAGCCGGCCAGCGCCAGGCGAACCCCGGCCTCGCGGTCGCGGCACTGGGTCAGGATCGGCGGGCCGTTGACGAACGCGATCCGCCGATGCCCGGTCTCCACGAGGTGCCGTGCGCCGAGCGAACCACCCACCACGTCGTCCACCGAGACCGAACTGGCCTCCGCGACCGGGACCTTGCGGTCGACGAAGACATGCGGGATGCCGCTGCGGCGGAACGCCTCGAGCGCCACGCCGGTGGCGCCGACCGGGCTGAGCAGCACCCCCCGCACCCGCTGCTCCGCCAGCATGGCCAGGTAGGAGCCCTCCACGTCGACGCGCTGCGCGCTGTTGCAGGTGATGACGTTGAGACCCGCCTCGTGCGCCACCTCCTCGGCGCCGCGCGCGACGTCGACGAAGAACGGGTTGGCCAGATCGAGCACCAGCAGCGCCATGATCCGGCTTCGCCCCGCCCGCAGCTGACGCGCCGACTCGTCCCGCACGTAACCCAGCTCCTGGATGGCCACGAGCACGCGCGTCCTGGTGTCGAACGAGACGATGTCCGGGCGATTGACCACATTGGACACCGTGCCGATGGACACGCCGGCTCGCTGCGCCACGTCCTTGATGCCGACCATGTGTCCCCCTTGCTCCGTCTTGTGATCTAGCCTAGCATCGTGTTGAAACGTTTTAAACTCTTCCCGGGGAGGCACGATGAGCACCGGCACCGCGATCAAGGAGCGCCTGCGCACGCAGCGAATCGAGACCCCGTCGTGGGCGTACGGCAACTCGGGCACTCGTTTCAAGGTGTTCGCGCAGCCGGGGGTGCCCACCACGGTCGAGGAGAAGATCGACGACGCCGCAAGGGTGCACGCGTTCACCGGCGTCGCGCCGCGCGTCGCCCTCCACATCCCCTGGGACAAGGTCGACGACTACGACAGATTGGCCAAATACGCCGAGGATGTGGGCATCCGGCTCGGTGCCATCAACTCCAACGTCTTTCAGGATGACGACTACAAACTCGGCAGCGTCACCAATCCCGATCCGCGGGTGCGCCGCAAGGCCCTGGCCCACCTGCTGGAGTGCGTGGACATCATGGACGCCACCGGCTCAAGCGATCTGAAGCTGTGGTTCTCCGACGGCACCAACTACCCCGGCCAGGACGACATCCGCGCCCGGCAGGACCGGCTCGCCGAGGCGCTCACCGCGGTGTACGACCGGCTCGGCGACGGTCAGCGGATGTTGCTGGAGTACAAGCTGTTCGAGCCGGCTTTCTACACCATGGACGTGCCGGACTGGGGCACCGCATACGCGCACTGCGTGCACCTGGGCGACAAGGCCCAGGTGTGCGTCGACACCGGGCACCATGCGCCAGGGACGAACATCGAGTTCATTGTGGCTTTTCTGCTGCGCGCCGGGAAACTCGGCGCGTTCGACTTCAACTCGCGTTTCTACGCCGACGACGACCTGATGGTCGGCGCGGCCGACCCGTTCCAGCTGTTCCGGATCATGTACGAGGTCGTGCGCGGCGGCGGGTTCGAACACGAGGCTGGCGTGGCGTTCATGCTCGACCAGTGCCACAACATCGAGCCCAAGATCCCGGGCCAGATCCGGTCGGTGTGCAACGTCCAGGAGGCGACCGCGAAGGCGCTGCTGGTCGACCGCGACGCGCTGGCCGACGCACAGCGCTCGGGTGACGTCATCGCGGCGAACGACGTGGTGATGGACGCGTTCAACACCGATGTCCGCCCGCTCCTCGCGGAGCTGCGCGCAGACCTGGGCATCGACCCCGACCCGCTGGCCGCGTACCTCCGCTCCGGCTACCAGGAGCGCATCATCGCCGAGCGCGCCGGCGGCAACCAGGCAGGGTGGGGCGCATGACCGTCGACGAACTCATCGCCCGCTCCAACCGGCTCGGCGCGGACCCGGCCAACACCAACTTCGCCGGCGGCAACACCTCCGCCAAGGGCACCGCCACCGACCCCGTGACCGGGGAACCCGTGGATCTGTTGTGGGTCAAGGGATCTGGCGGCGACCTCGGCACCCTGACCGAGGCCGGGCTCGCCGTGTTGCGCCTCGACCGGTTGCGCGCACTGGCCGACGTGTACCCCGGTGTCGAGCGCGAGGACGAGATGGTCGCCGCGTTCGACTACTGCCTGCACGGCAAGGGGGGAGCCGCGCCGTCCATCGACACCGCGATGCACGGGCTGGTCGACGCCGCGCACGTCGATCACCTGCACCCGGATTCCGGCATCGCGCTGGCCACCGCCGCCGACGGCGAGAAGCTCACCGAACAGTGCTTTGGTCACCGGGTGGTGTGGGTGCCGTGGCGCCGGCCCGGGTTCCGGCTCGGCCTGGACATCGCGCGGATCAAGGGCGAGAACCCGCAGGCCATCGGCTGCGTCCTCGGCGGGCACGGCATCACCGCGTGGGGCGACACTTCCGACGAGGCCGAGGCCCATTCGCTGGAGATCATCCGCACGGCCGCACAGTTCCTCGCCGAGCACGGGCGTGCGCAGCCGTTCGGACCGGTCGTGCACGCGCCGCTCCCCGAAGCCGAACGCCGTGACCGCGCGGTCGCGCTGGCGCCCGTGATCCGCGGCCTGGCCTCCGCCGACCGCAGGCAGATCGGGCACTTCACCGACTCCGACGTGGTCCTGGATTTCTTGTCCCGCAAGGAACATCCGCGACTGGCCGCGCTGGGCACGTCCTGCCCGGACCATTTCCTGCGCACGAAGGTCCGCCCGCTGGTGCTGGACCTGCCGCCCAGCGCGCCACTGGAGGACGCCGCCGCGCGGCTGCGCGAGTTGCATGCGGAGTACCGCGACGCCTATCGCGCCTACTACGAGCGGCATGCCACACCCGGCTCGCCGGCGATGCGCGGCGCCGACCCGGCGATCGTGCTCGTGCCCGGTGTCGGCATGTTCGCCTTCGGCACGGACGCACAGACCGCGCGCGTCGCCGGGGAGTTCTACGTCAACGCCATCAACGTGATGCGTGGCGCGGAGTCCGTCTCGACGTACTCACCGATCGACGAGAGCGAGAAGTTCCGCATCGAGTACTGGGCGCTCGAAGAGGCCAAACTGCACCGGCGCCCCAAACCGAAACCGCTGGCCGCCCGCGTCGCGCTGGTGACCGGCGCCGCGTCGGGGATCGGGAAGGCCATCGCCCGGCGGCTTGCCGCCGAGGGTGCGTGCGTGGTGATCGCGGACCGAACGCAGGCCGACGAGGTGGCCGAGGAACTCGGCGGACCCGACACGGCGATCTCGGTGGTCACCGACGTGACCGACGAGGACCAGATCGCGGCCGCGTTCCAGGCCGCGGCCCGCGCGTTCGGCGGCGTGGACCTGGTCGTCAACAACGCGGGGCTGTCGATTTCCAAGCCCCTGCTGGAAACCACCGCGCGGGACTGGGATCTGCAGCACGACGTGATGGCGCGCGGATCGTTCCTGATGTCACGGGAGGCCGCGCGCACGATGATCGCGCAGGGCCTCGGCGGCGACATCGTCTACATCACCAGCAAGAACTCGGTGGTCGCCGGACCCAACAACATCGCCTACAGCGCGACGAAGGCCGACCAGGCGCACCAGGTCCGGCTGCTGGCGGCCGAACTCGGCGAGCACGGGATCCGCGTCAACGGCGTCAACCCGGACGGCGTCGTGCGCGGGTCGGGCATCTTCGCGGGCGGCTGGGGCGCGGAGCGCGCGGCGGTGTACGGCGTGCGGGAAGAGGACCTCGGCGCCTTCTACGCACAGCGAACGCTGCTCAACCGCGAAGTCCTGCCAGAGCACGTCGCGAACGCGGTGTTCGCGCTGACCGGCGGCGAGCTGTCCCACACCACCGGCCTGCAGGTGCCGGTGGATGCCGGGGTGGCCGCCGCGTTCCTGCGATGACCACGTTCGCGGCCGTCGACGTCGGCGCTTCGAGCGGCCGGGTCATCGTCGGGGACTTCTCGCGCGGCATCGAGCTGACCGAGGTGCACCGGTTCCCCAACCGGCCGGTGCGCATCGGCGACACGCTGTACTGGGACATTCTCGCGCTGTACCAGGGAGTTCTCGACGGGCTGCGCAAGGCGGGCCCGGTCGATGGGATCGGCATCGACACGTGGGCCGTCGACTACGGCCTGCTCGACGCGGACGGGGCGTTGCTGGGCAACCCGGTGCACTACCGCGACACCCGCACCGAGGCCGTGCTCGACGACGTGCTCGCGAAGATCCCGGCCGAGGCGCTCTACGCCGAGACAGGCATCCAGTTCCTGCCGTTCAATACCGTGTTCCAGCTCGCCGCGGATTCCCGCACCCGGCTGGCGGAGCGGGCGCTGATGATCCCGGACCTCCTGTCGTTCTGGCTGACCGGCATCGCCGGCACAGAGCTGACGAACGCGTCCACCACCGCGCTGCTCGATCCGCGCACCGGGCGGTGGTCAGCCGAGGTCGCGCACCGGGCCGGAGTCGACCTGGATCTGTTCGCCCCCTTACGAAGACCTGGCGGTCACGCCGGCACGCACGACGGGATCCCGGTCTACGCGGTGGGTTCGCACGACACGGCTTCCGCGGTGGTCGGCGTACCCGCGACGAGCGAGTGCTTCGCGTACATCTCGTCGGGCACGTGGTCGCTGGTGGGCCTCGAACTCGCCGCACCAGTGCTGACGCGGGCGAGCCGCGAGGCCAACTTCACCAACGAGGTCGGCGTCGACGGCACGGTCCGCTACCTGCGCAACGTGACCGGGCTGTGGTTACTGCAGGAATGCCAGCGGGTCTGGGACATCCCGGATGCCCGATGGCTGCTCGCCGAGGCCGCCACGCTGCCGCGGCGCGCGGTGGTCGACGTCGGCGATCCGCGGTTCCTGCCGCCCGGCGACATGCCGTCGCGGATCGCCTCGGTATGCGCGGAGACGGACCAGCCGGTGCCTGGCACGCCCAGCGAGTTCACGCGCTGCATCCTGGACAGCCTCGCCGAGGCCTACCGGCGCACCCTGGACGACGCGGTCCGGCTGTCCGGGCAACCGGTCGACGTCGTGCACGTGGTGGGCGGCGGCGCCCGCAACGAACTGCTGTGCCGGTTGACGGCGAACGCATGCGGCCGGCCCGTCGTCGCCGGGCCGGTCGAGGCGACTGCGCTGGGCAACCTGCTGGTCCAGGCCAGGGCGCACGGCGCGATCTCCGGCGGCCTCGGCGCCATGCGGGACCTGCTCGCGCGCCGTCAACACCTCACGACCTACCGCCCTGAATGAAACGATTCATTCTCCAGTTGAACCAGCCCCCTCCCTTGGCTATCCTCACAGCTACGTCCGTTTCAACGTGTGGGATTCCAATTCCAGGGAGGACTTCCGTTGGCTGTCAGTCCTGTTCGGTTCGAGCATCGGGATCGCCCGCTGGGTGTGGGCGTGGCGCGGCCACGGTTGTCGTGGCAGGTGGCCACGCACGACGCCTCGTGGGCGCAGACGGCGTACGAGGTCGAACGGGATGCCGCAACGGTCGTTCGGGTCGAGTCGGGCGAGCAGGTGCTGGTGCCGTGGCCGTTCGAACCGCTGCGTTCGCGGGAACGGGCCACCGTGCGCGTGCGGGTCGCCTCGGGAGGCGCGTGGTCGGAGTGGAGCGAACCGTCCACAGTGGAAGCGGGCCTGCTGTCCACATCGGACTGGCGGGCGTGGTTCGTCAGCCCGGCAACGATCGACGGCCCCGCCCCGATCCTGTCGCGCACGCTGACGGTGCGCCCGGATGTGGCGTCGGCCCGGCTCTACGCGACCGCGCACGGCGTGTACGACGCCACCCTGAACGGGCAACGGGTGGGCGACGAGGTACTCGCCCCGGGCTGGACCTCGTACCAACACCGCCTGCGGTACCAGACCTACGACGTCACTCCGCTGCTCGAGGAGGGTGAGAACGCCCTGGACGTCACCCTCGGCAACGGCTGGTACCGGGGCCGGTTGGGCTGGACCGGCAAGCGCGCCTTCTACGGCGACCGCCTCGCCCTGCTGGCCCAACTGGAGATCACCTACGCCGACGGCACCCACGAGGTGATCGCCACGGACGAGTCCTGGACAGCACGCACGGGCGCGATCCAGGCAGACGACCTCTACGACGGCCAGGCCACCGATCACACCGCCGCCCCGATGGCGGACGCCGTCGAGATCGTCGACGGCGACCTCACCCGCCTCGTCGCGCCCGAGGGCCCGCCGGTGCGGGTCACCGAGGTGCTGCCCGCCGTCAATTCGTGGCAGTCCCCGTCGGGCAAGACCCTGGTCGACTTCGGGCAGAACGTGGTCGGCTGGGTGCGCCTCCGCGTGGCGGGCCCGGCCGAGATCACGGTGCGGCACGCCGAAGTCCTCGAACACGGCGAGCTCGGCACCCGACCCCTGCGCTCCGCGAAGGCCGCCGACGCCTACGTGCTGCCCGCCGGGGAACACACCGTGGAACCGTGTTTCACCTTCCACGGCTTCCGCTACGCCGAAATCACCGGCGCCGCCGACTTCCGGGCCGAAGCCGTCGTGGTCGGCACCGACCTGCGCCGCACCGGCTGGTTCGCCTGCTCCAACCCGGACCTGAACCAGTTCCACCGCAACGTCGTCTGGGGCATGCGCGGCAACTTCCTCGACGTCCCCACCGACTGCCCGCAACGTGACGAACGCTGCGGCTGGACCGGCGACATCCAGGTCTTCGCCCCCACCGCGAGCTTCCTGTTCGACGCGGCCGGCTTCCTGTCCAGCTGGCTCGCCGATCTGGCCGCCGACCAGCACCCCGACGGCGCGGTCCCCTACGTCATCCCCGACATCCTGTACGACGCCGAACCCGCCGCCACCGCGTGGGGCGACGCCGCCGTCGTCGTGCCGTGGGTGCTCTACCGGCGCTACGGCGATCGCCGGATCCTCGAACGCCAGTTCGGGTCGATGAAGCACTGGGTCGACAAGATCGCGTCCCTGACCACCGACGGGGTGTGGACCGGCGGCTACCAGTACGGCGACTGGCTGGACCCCACCGCTCCGCCCGACAACCCGTTCGCCGCCAAGACCGACCCCGACATCGTCGCCACCGCCTACCTCGCCCGTTCGGCGGAGATCGTCGCCGACGCCGCACGGGTCCTCGGCGACGACCCGGCCCGCTACGACCACCTCGTCGCCACCACCCGAGACGCCTTCGCCCGCCACTACGTCACCGACGCCGGCCGCGTCCTCTCCGACGCCCCCACCGGCTATGCGCTCGCGCTGCAATGGGCGCTGCTGCCCACCCCGGAACAACGCCACCACGCCGGCCAACGCCTCGCGGACCTGGTGCGCGCCAACGGATTCCGCATCGCCACCGGTTTCGTCGGCACCCCGCTGATCACCGACGCCCTGGTCACCGCCGGCCATCCGGACCTCGCCTACCGGCTTCTGCTCGAGAAGAGCTGCCCGTCCTGGCTCTACCCCGTCACCATGGGCGCCACCACGATCTGGGAACGCTGGGACAGCATGCTGCCCGACGGCACCATCAACCCCGGCGAGATGACCAGCTTCAACCACTACGCGCTCGGCGCCGTCGCCGACTGGATGCACCGGTCCGTCGCGGGCCTCGCCCCCGCCGCACCCGGCTACCGCCACATTACCGTCCACCCGCTGCCCTACCCCGGACTCAGCTACGCCGCGGCCCGCCACCACACCCCCTACGGCGAAGCGTCCGTGGCCTGGAAACGCGACCGGGGCCGGTTCACCCTCGACATCACCATCCCCGCCGGCACCCGCGCCACCGTGGTCGTCCCCGGCGCGGACCCCGTCGAGATCGGCCACGGCACCCACACCTGGACCATCGATGAACCCTTCACCAGCGCCGACACCGTCAAGACCGTCCGCGACCTCATGGACAACCCGGGTCTGTGGGACCGCGCGACCCGGCTGCTGATCGATCGAGGCATCGTCCACGACGCCGCCGAGGCGGCCGCCCGGTCCGCCTGCATCTTCGACTCACCAGCGACCGACCTGCCGATCCACCTCACCCGGGAGAACCCGACGAGCCTGGGCCCGGACGCTCAGCGCGCCCTCATCGAGCTGATCGCCGGACCTGCGCCGGTGTGACAGGCACCATCAGGGACAATGGAGCACGTGACCGCGTCCCTGACCAAGCCAGCGCTGAAGATCGGGCCATACCAGGTCGATCCGCCGGTCGTGCTTGCTCCGATGGCGGGCATCACGAACGTCGCGTTCCGGCGGCTGTGCCGCGAGAACACGGGCCGGCCTCGTGGGGCGGGGGGCGGCGGGATCTTCGTGTGCGAGATGATCACCGCGCGGGCCGTCGTCGAGCGGCACCCCGGAACCCTGCACATGATGGCCTTCGACGCGGGCGAGTACCCCCGGTCGATGCAGCTCTACGGGGTCGACCCGAAGACCATGGCGGAAGCCGTCAAGATCATCGTCGGTGAGGGCCTTGCCGATCACGTCGACTCCAATTTCGGCTGCCCGGTCGCGAAGGTCACGCGCAAGGGCGGCGGGGCGGCGCTGCCGTACAAGCGGCGCCTGTTCGCCGACATCGTGTCGTCGTCGGTCAAGGCCGCCGAGTCGGCCGGGGTGCCGTTCACGGTCAAGTTCCGCATCGGCATCGACGACGATCACCGCACCTTCCTCGAGGCCGGGCGGATTGCCGAGGCCGAGGGCGCCGCGGCGGTGTCACTGCACGCCCGCACGGCCGCCCAGCGCTACTCGGGCCAGGCCGACTGGTCCGCGATCGCGCGGCTCAAGGAGGCCGTGTCCAGCATCCCGGTGCTCGGCAACGGCGACATCTTCACCGCGCACGACGCCCTGCGGATGGTCGAACAGACCGGCTGCGACGGCGTCGTCGTCGGGCGCGGCTGCCTCGGCCGGCCGTGGCTGTTCGCCGAGCTTGAAGCCGCGTTCGCGGGTCGCGAGATCCCCGAGGGCCCGACGCTCGGCGAGGTCGCGCGGATCCTGCGGCGGCACGCCGAACTGCTCGTCGAGCACGACGGTGCCGGCAAAGCCATGCGTGACCTGCGCAAACACATGGCTTGGTACTTCATGGGCTTCCCCGTCGGGTCCGAGCTGCGCCGCCGGTTCGCGATGGTGTCATCGATGGACGAACTCGACGAGCTGATCACCCAGCTCGACCCCGACGTGCCGTTCCCGGTCGACGGGCTGGGCCCGCGCGGGCGCCAGGGCTCGCCGGGCAAGGTCACCCTCCCGCACGGCTGGCTCGACGATCCGGACGACGACTGTGTCCCCGAGGCCGAGGACATGCACTCCGGCGGGTGAGTCTGCCCGAAATCGGGCAGGAACCTTGCCCAAACCCCTATTTGGCTGCGACCGTCGTGGGATGGATCAGCAGCTGGTCCGCCATGTCGTGGGTTCCACCGGCCTTTCGGCGCAGGTCGCGGAACGGGTGATCGCGGACGTCGTCGCGTATTTCAACGAGACGACCGACACATTCATCCGACGGCGGCACGCCGAACTGCAGCGACGGGGGCGCAGGAACGCCGAGATCTGGCAGGTCATCGCGGGTGAGCTGGCCGAACGGCCGTTCGCCGCGGACGAGTTCACCGAGCGCCAGCTGCGCAGAATCGTTTACGGCTGAGAGGGGACTGTGATGTGCGGAATCGTCGGCTATGTGGGTAGACGCAGGGCCACCCCGATCCTGCTGGAGGGCCTGCACCGGCTCGAGTACCGCGGCTACGACTCGGCCGGACTCGCCGTCACACATCGCAACCGGCTGCGCGTCACCAAGGCCGCGGTACGCGTCGACGAGCTGCGCGCCCTGGTCGAGGACGACCAGCCCGGCGCCATCGGCATCGCCCACACGCGGTGGGCCACCCACGGCGAGCCGACCGACGACAACGCGCACCCGCACCTCGACACGGCCAAGCGGGTCGCGGTCGTGCACAACGGGATCATCGAGAACGCCGACCGGCTGCGCGCGCGGCTGATCGAGCACGGCGTGTCGTTCGCGTCCGAAACCGACACCGAGGTGCTCGCGCACCTGATCGGGGCGGCGTTGCGGAACGGCGCGACGTCGCTCGAGGACGCCGTGCGCACCACGTTGCGCGACGTCAACGGCGCCTACGGGATCGTCGTGCTGGACGCGCAGAACCCCACGCAACTCGTCGTCGCGCGCAATGGCAGCCCGATCGTGCTCGGGATCGGCGACGGGGAGATGTTTGTCGCCTCCGATGTGGCCGCGCTCGTGCGGTACACACAGCGCGTGGTCTATCTCGACGACGGCGAACTGGCGACGATCACCGCGGACGACTTCGTGACCAGCACGCTGCAGGCGCACCGGACCGCGAAGACGCCGACGACGGTCGAGCTGGCGGACGCCGACTACGAGCTGGGCGACTACACGAACTTCATGCACAAGGAGATCTGGGAGCAGCCCGAGTCGGTGCGGCGGGCGTTGCTCGGCAGGCTCGACGAGCGGTTCGGCACGGCGCGGCTCGGCGGCATCAACCTCGATCCTCGTGCGCTGCGGGCGATCCGGCGCGTGAAGTTCATCGGCTGCGGCTCGGCGTATTACGCCGGGCAGATCGGCGCGAACCTGGTCGAGGAGTGGGCACGGCTGCCCGCCGACGCCGAGTCCGCGTCGGAGCTGCGTTACCGCAACGCCGTCGTCGAGGAGGACACGCTCTATGTTGCGGTGAGCCAGTCCGGCGAGACCGCGGACACGCTGGCCGCCGTGCAGGAGCTGCGGCGCAAGGGCGGCCAGGTGATCGGCGCGGTGAACACCGTAGGCAGCGCGATCGCGCGGGAATGCGGCAAGGGCGTGTTCCTGCACGCCGGGCCGGAGGTGTCGGTGGCGTCGACCAAGGCCTACACGAACATGGGCGTCGCGTTCGCGATGCTCGCCCTGTCACTGGGCCGGGTCCGGGATCTGTCCGTTTCGGACGGTGCCCGGATCGTCACGGCGCTGGGTGCCCTGCCGGCGCAGATCTCGGAGGTGCTGGCGAGCGAAGCCGAGATCTCCGACGTGGCAAAGAAACACAGCAACGCGGCGCGGATGTTCTTCATCGGCCGCGTGCGCGGGTGGCCGGTGGCGCGGGAGGGCGCGCAGAAGCTGAAGGAGATCTCGTACGTGCACGCGGAGGCGTACCAGGCGGGCGAACTGAAGCACGGCCCGCTGGCGCTGATCGACCCCGAGATGCCGTCGGTGGTGATCGTTCCCGACGACGAACTCCTGACGAAGAACATCGGCACGATCGAGCAGATCAAGGCGCGCGGCGGCCCGGTGATCGCGGTGACGAACGCCGCGCTGCCCGAGGGTCTGGCGGACTCGGTGATCCAGGTTCCGCGCAGCGAGCCGGAACTGGACCCGATCCTGTTCACGGTGCCGCTGCAGATCTTCGCCTACCACCTGGCCCACCACCTCGGCCGCGATATCGACAAACCGCGCAACCTCGCGAAGAGCGTGACGGTGGAGTAGGCGGCGTAACGGCAGGCCCGGGGGCTGCGACCACCAGCCGAAGGAGCCTGCCACCCGCGTCAAGATCACCGTCGCGATTCTGCCGGACATTGTTGGCGGTGAATTTCTACCCGAGCGACATCCCCTGTGCCTCGAGCGCCGCCTGGAGCACGCGCAACGCCTTCGGCCCCATGCCGTGCAGGCGAGCAAGGTCCTTGGCAGAAACCCCGTCGAGCTGCCGCAACTCGGTGTACCCCGCCGCGACGAGTGCCCGTCGCGCCGGAGCGCCTGCCCCTTTGGGGAAATCGGTGTCGTCTGGATTCATCGCACCTCCCTGCGCCGCCCGAACATAACTCAAATCAGGCGCCGGGTGTAACCGGCTCCGACGAGTCGCCGAAAGGCGCACCGCACCTCTTCAGGAATCTCCTGTGTGATGGCGAATCCGCGCTCGGCGTACTCCTCGATCCGTTGTGTGTCACCCACCAGCATGTTGATGACGCGGTCGACGTCGCCGATCGAGTCAACGTACTCGTCCAACGGCAATCGGCTCGATGAACACCTCACCGCGATCTCCGGCCAGATCTTCCGGCATGTGGCGTAGGCGCGGCGTTGCTGGTAGGGCCGGCAAACCAGAATCGCCGATTCGACACGCCGGTTCCCGAGGAGCCGCCGGGTGAACGCGACGTTCTCGCCGGTGTTGCGGGCCTCGGTCTCGATGCGGATCGCGCTGTTCGGCACCCCGAGCCTCATCGCGTGCTCGCGATAATGCACGGCCTCCCCACGCGGAAACCGTTGGACGGTCGTGGGCGCGTTGGCACCGGTGAAAACGATCTCCGGGAACATCCCGGCGTGGAACAGCTCCGCCGTGTGCGTCGCGACACCGAGATCGTGACCGCCAAGTCCGATCCCGATGTCGGCAGGCGTGATGCGGTGTCCGAGATCGTGGTAGCGCCACAGCGTTTCCACATCGGAACGCACGTCGTCGGGGATTCTCATGCCGTTACTGTGTCATGATCGCCAGGTGACGACGGCAACAGCGAACAAAGTTCTGCGTGCCGGGGTCACCACCGCATCCGAGATCTTCGGCGAGGACTTGTCCGCGGTGTTCGCGGTCGGCAGCCTGGCACACGACGGTTTCGCGCCATTCGTGAGCGACGTCGACGTCGCGCTGGTTCTGGCCGGGGTTTCCACTGGCATCGAGGAGGTCGGTCGGCTCGTCCGGGAGCGGCATCCCGGAGGTCTTGCAGAGCGTCTGTCGATCTTCTGGACCGCGCTCTATGCCAGGGAAAGGCCAGACCTCACCGAAGCGAGCCCCGTCCGCACGTAGTAGAAAGGAAGAATGGGAAGGCAGGGAGCCGTCGCGCTGTACGTACTCGCGCTGGTAGTTGTCGTGGTCGGCGTGGACATCCTCTTCTTCAGGAACTATTTCTGGGAGCGGCTGATAGTGAACATCGGCATCGTCCTGGTTTTCGCCGCGTTCTATCTGAGGTTCCTGAAGGGTTCATGATTGCGGCCCTGCCAGGCCCGCTGGCGCCGGGTTAGGGCTTGCCGGAGGCTGTCGCTCAGGCTGTAGCTACCTTGCGGGGGTTCCAGTGCCTTTCGACGGATGCGCTGGCGCGCCGCCCCGGCCGTCCGTGGCGGACTCACGATCGACCAGTCCCGCAGCATGTGGTCGGGCATTACGCGACACTGTCGGTTGATACGCGCGCGTGTGGCCAGAGATCGTGCTCGAGGGATCAGCGTTGTGGCCGGATCGCATTGCACAGCTGCCCCGGACTCACACGGCACAGGTGTGGTTGACCGCGGATGCGGCTCTCCTGCGCAAGCGGCTATGACGACGCCACCGTGCTGGGCAAGCGGTTGGTTGACTCATTCCTAGCGAGCCACCCGTGGCGCTGATGAGCGCACTCCAGACCGGTTGTCCAAGCTCGTCAGCGAGCACCCGAGGGCTCGAACCGATGCACAGAGTTGTTACATGCTCGGGTCCCCTGGTGGCGCAGCGGCGGAAGCGGACCTTCGGCGTGACATCGCGGATGGCCTTTCCGTGATGGAGTCAATGGCCCTGACCGACATCGCGCGTGCTGCGGGATCTGGTCGACAAGTACGCCGACGCGTGCTTCGTTGCGCTGGCGGAACGCCTCGGCGTCACACGCGCGGCAACGCTGGACACCAGGCTTTCTCAGTGGTGCGACCACGACACGTCGCTTCGTTCGAACTCCTACCCTGACCGACACGGCACGGCCGGCCAAGGGCCCAGCACGCGAGTTGATCTAGATACGACAAAGGCCCAGTCCGAAGTGGATACCTTCTGACCTGGGCCTTCATCAAAAGAGCGGATCACGGGAATCGAACCCGCGTATTCAGCTTGGGAATCGCTTGGATTATTGCTGGAAAGCGGTCCTGAGCTGCGGCTGAGCCTTGCGCGGGAGTGCCGCTGTTGACCGAAGGTGACCCCCTCGAATGGCGCGCCAATGGCACGGCGGGGCCGGCTCCCACCTACACGGTTCGGGCCGAGGAGGTCACCGGACGCTAGTCCATTCGGCTGATCTCCGAAGCGGTGCCGGGTTCCAGGGCAGAGCCCTGGCCGCCGGAGGCATGATCGGGTAATGAGCGATCAGCGGAACCGTATGTTGCGCGGCGAGTGGTATAAGGACAGTGATCCGGTTCTGGTGCGGGAGCGGCGTCACTGCCAGGCGCTGCTTGACCGGTTCAACGCGACTGCGGCCGGTGAGGACGAGCAGCGGCAGGGCATTCTGCGGGAGCTGCTGGGTGAGATCGGCCAGGGCTCAGGGATCATGCCGCGCTTCCAGTGCGACTATGGCTATCTCATCCGGGTGGGGTCGAACAGCTTCCTGAACTACGACGCGATCCTCATGGATTGCGCGCCCATCACGATCGGCGATGATGTCTCGGTCGGGCCGCGAGCGCAGCTGTTGACCGCGCTGCACCCGATGGACGAGCACGAGATGCGGCGCGAGCGCTGGGAGCGTGCCGAACCGATCGTGATCGGCGACAACGTGTGGTTCGGTGGCGGAGTGATCGTGTGTGCTGGTGTGGCGGTCGGGAACAACACCGTGGTGGGCGCCGGAAGCGTAGTCACACGCGATCTTCCGGCGGGTGTGTTGGCTGCGGGCAACCCGGCGCGGGTGATCCGGAAGCTGGATCGGTAGTCGTCGAGCGGTGATACCTCGCGCGCCGGGGCCGCTGGCGGGAGCGGAGCGGCGGGCCGAGCGGCCCTAGGTGGCGGCGCGCTTGCGCGCCGCTCTTGAAGCGGGTGTGTCTGAGTCGATGACCGCGAAGGCCTACCGGCTGCTGCGGGCCATTCTGAACACGGCCGTGGATGAGGACAAGATCCTTCAACACAACCCGTGCCGCGCATGTGGGGCCGACCGGGAGACTTCCGAAGAGCGGCCGGTCCTGTCCGTTGCGCAGATCTTCGATTTGGCCGGCCGGATGTCGGAGCGGTTTTGGGCGCTCGTGCTTTCGGCTCGCGGTGGGGCGAGGTGACGGCGCTGCGACGGTGTGACGTGGCTGAGGACGGGAGCTGGGTCCGGGCGTCGCGGGCCCCGGTGGAGGTGTCGGGGCAAGGGCTGATCGCCGGTCCGCCGAAGTCACGTGCTGGCGTTCGGACGGTGATCATTCCGGCGTCGGCGCGGCCGGAGGTGCTCAAACACCTGTCTGCCTTCGTCAAGCCGGGCCAACTGGCCTGTGCTGTTCACCGGTGAGCGCGGCAATGCGGTGCGGAAGCCGAACTTCGCGCAGCGGGTGAAGTGGACGAGGCTTGTGGCCGACATGGGGCTCAAGGGTCTGCACTTCCACGACCTGCCGCACGCCGGGAACATCTGGGCCTCGAAGGCCGGGACGTCGACCAAGGACCTGATGGCGCGCATGGGGCACGACGACATGCGTGGCCGCGCTGATCTACCAGCGAGCCACCAGCGACGCCGACCGGGATGACCCAGACGATGACTGGGGCTCCGGCGCCCTGGTCCCCGCGACCTAATGGCACGTTAATGGCACGCGCACCGAGCTGATCAAGAAACGACGAAGGCCCAGGTCCGAAGTGGACACCTTCTGACCTGGGCCTTCGCGTGAAGAGCGGATGACGGGAATCGAACCCGCGTATTCAGCTTGGGAACCATACCCGAGCGCCTGGAAAGTGCCTCTGACCTGCGGTTTTAGATGCGCCTGGGGTACCCCCATTGACCGTGGTTGACCGGGGCATGTTGCTGGGATGTTGCTGGGAATCGCCCCAGTGACCTGGGGCTGGAGGTGATCTCCTCGCGGCGCGGGTTCACCCCTGCCAGGCCGGGTGGTGCCGGTCAAGGGTTTGCCGGAGGCCGCGCAGCGCCCTTGATCGGTGCCGCCCGGTCTGGCAGCCCTCGGGCGCGCTGTGAGGAGATCACCGGCCGTGCCCTCCCCCTGCTCTCCGAAGCGGTGCGGGGTTTGGGGCGGAGCCCCGTCGTCTATCGCCTCAGTCCTCGTCCCAATCGTCGAACTCCGGCACGCCCGGCGGCCATTTACGGAGGAACCGAAGCCAGAGAACGACGGCGGTGTCAGCCAGTCGGACTGGAGGCGTCACCGCACGTGGCGGGGGCGGGACAAGTCTGCCGCACTTGTATAGCTTCGTTAGCTTCGCTTCTAGCACGCGCAGCAACCTCACCGGCGGGTTCCTGGCGCGCGCATACGCCCAGAGCCCGCGATTCAACCTTGGTTGCTTCTTATCGGTACCCGCGAGGATCATCGTGGCGAGGACTTCGCTGTCAGGGCTCCAGCGACCCAGCAAGGCGACCTCGAAGTCTCGACCGAAAATCCGGCGGGCAACGCGAAGTGCTCGCCAGCGCTGGACGACGCCAAGGTCGTCGGTCGCACGCGCAACCTCGCGTAGCAGATCCGCTCCTCCACGGTCTCGCCATGGCTCGATGCGACCGATCGGCGCTCGACTTCTCCGGTGTTTGTTTACCTCCAGGAGCGATCTGACGTTGCCAAGGAGCGGCGCCACAAGGGACATCATCCTGCGCCTGGCGGCCTCACGGGAGTTTGCCCGGGCTTGTCGGACTGCGATCGCACGCGCGATCGTGAACGAGACGACAGCAGATGCAACCGCCGACGTAACCGCTGCAACTGCGTTCACGTCGCCCCAGCCTTGCACTCCGTCAGTGTGAGCCACCTCGACGAACGAGGAAGGCCGACGCGCCGATCCGATGGAGGTCTTGGAGACAAACGACGATCGACGCGGGCCGGGGCCGCCGGCCGGAGCGGAGCGGTAGGCCGGTCGGCCCCGCGGCGCGCTCTGCGCGCCGCTCTTGATCCCATAGAGTCAAGTTCGGCAGCAATTGAAGCCGATAGGATCGCCGTCGACGTACGGCAGCACGCAACGATTGGGTAGGCAATGACTAACGGGGTTGAGCCATGGAATGTTGACGAATTGCCGATGGATCCGGCGGTGATTCGAAACGCGCGGCCTGGCCAGCTATTCTTGCTGCCGACACGGCTAGATGAAAACGGATACGGCCTCTATCAAGATGATTTTGCCGGTTTTCCCAAAACCGTCAGAAGTTCCGGCATAGAACTGTACTTTTCACATAACGCGGAAAATCGGCGCTATCTTGGTGAATACAGCGCGACCGATTTGGCGATAAACATAGGTATGGCTATAGCTGGAAACCTCAGCACTGACTTAGTCAAGTACGCTTACTGGATCACAAAATTTCGAGCCAGACAAATATTGGGTGCGAACGTAGATGACGCGACCGTCGATGCGACTACGGCAGAGTTAGAGATAGCACGCTTTGAGGCATACGGCGACCACCGCGTGATCGAAGGTCTTAAGTACAGAGGGCCAATCGGAGCAATCGAAACTGTTCTAAACGGTCATCTGGCTACAGTGAATCAATCAGAAGAAGCAGATGACCGGGACGGTGAAGGCAATTGAGAATCGGAGGCAGGGTCATCACCACCGATGTTCCGTTGCCACCCGCCGGTGGCCCCAGGCGCGCTAGTTTTCTGCTACGAGAGGGCGTGAGGAGCCTACGTTGCTCCACACGTCTCTATGGGAGACTTCTTCGACTTACGGGGATTGAATGTCTTGGCGGGATTGGCAATATACCGAACGAACCCGAGCGGGAGTTTACCCGCATCGGCGACTACGAATACCACGCTTCGGTCATTCGCGCTCGATGGGAAAGGGTGGAAGAGGCGGCGAAGCAAGGCGCTCGCGTTGCTGCAGTCAGGTCGCGTAAGCATGCATCGGATCGACGCGACGAGCCAAGTGTGGTTTACGAGCCAATCGGAGATTTCGACGACATCTGGCGAAGCCTCGCGGATATGTCGATGGACTCCCTTCGGTTCGCAGTCAACGCGTACAACTACCTCGAGAATACCGCTCTGGAATTCGCTGCACACTTGCATGCACACAGAATCGGTGCACTAAACTGCGGCATCTTCGGATGCTTCATTGAAGATGAAGACGGCACGCAATTCGACGTGTGCCCTTTATCGATGATGCACAACAGGTGGGGATTCTCCATCGGTTTTACCGGACGTAGATTGTGCTCAATATGCGGCCAGGATATTGATGAGTGTCCGCACGTGTTGAATCAGCTGTATTCCGTCGTGGTTTCCAAAGGAGGCGGATCATGTAACGTTTGCCGACGGCCATCTTGCCCTCATAGCGAGGGCGATCGCGTATTGGAGTACCCGTATGCGATCATAGCTGAGGCAGACCTACACGAGGTCAGCATGGTCCGCTATCCAAGGGATCCCTTAGCTCGACCTACGAAACTTGAATTTGGGGAGAATTCGACTCCTGTTGCTCTATCTCAACATTCAAGCGGTAGGCGGATTAGGTGCTTTCGCTGCTTGCTTCCGTGTGATGGATTCCATGATCCTTGGGCTAAGCATGAAATGCCGGGTAGTGTGGACTGAGGTTCCACCCTCGGCGCCGTGACTTCAATGCCCTTACAATATAATGAACACAGCGACCGCTTTGTCGTCATGTCGTTTTGCGCGCGGGAGTTTGCATCCCTCGGGATCGTCCAGGTCCTCCCAGAGTTGATAACTCCGCAGACAATGATCAAGCTCGTCCCTTGACATTTGACTCCAGTTTGGTCGGTCGGTGGCGGCCAAATAGGTCGCCGGATTATAGGCACCGTCTGTGGCAAGCTGGCCAATGAACCCGGCAGCGATCGAGCGGGTGAGTGTAAGCGCGTGCCGGGCGGCTTCGGGGTCAGTCTCTGCGATCCAGTACCCGCCGTCCCGGTTGCGTGACTCCGCCTGCTGTATCTGCAACTCCCGCAGCATCCGGCGGTGTTGATTGTCGTAGCCGTGGCCTGCGGCGAGGCGTTCGCGGTATCGGCGGCGGGGTTCGAGGTTGAGGCGGGCCAGGCGATCGTCGGTGATGATCTCGTCCGGGAGGATCACCATGTTGTCGCCCAGGACCAGGAGGTCCAGGTGGTCGGCGCGTTCGCGGGCGATGGTGACCGTGCTGGAGGGCGACTCCCCCGCGTGCAGGTCGAAGTGTGCGGCGGTGGAGCTGATGGCTTCGGCCAGGACGTCGGGCAGGTCCGCCGCCGGGTCGGCGGTCAAGGTGCCCGCGACGAGGCGGCCCAGGTGGTCGGCGTAGTCGGCGGCTGGTACGGGCACGGGGACGAAGGCGGAGGCTCCGTCGAGCATGATCACGGCGTGCGGGGTGACAAAGATCTTGTCGGCGCTTTCCTCCATTGGCGGGAGCTGGGCCGTTGTGACGCGCATGGGTTCACCAAACGTAGGGGCCTGCGGCAAGTTCGCTGCCTGTGATGGTCAGCCCGGCGTGGGTCGAACGCGCGACCAGGGAGGCGGATTGTGGCCCGACCTCGCGGAAGACCTCGGGAAGATGCTGGCTCAGGTAGTGCGTGGCGCCGAGTGAGCCGATGCCGTGGATGCCTGCGATGTGCACGATCACGCGGCCGTCGACCACGTGCCGCGCCACATAGGCCACGTCGGCGGACTGCGGTTTCGGGTCGTCGCTGGGTGAACCGAAGCGGGTGCCGTCGGTGCGGTGTTCGATCCACCAGCGGCCCTCGTCCTCGACCATGCCGAGCGCGGGGTCCTGGTCCATGAGGTCGGCGCCGAGTGGTGCGGATTTCGGGCCGCACACCACGATGACGTCCCCCGCCGGCGGGTCGGTGCGCTCGGGCTCGATTTGGTAGCGGGACACGGTCAGTGACAGGTCGCTGAGCAGGGCTTCGAGTTGGTTGCCGGTCTCGGCGTCCTCGGCGGCGATCAGCGGCCGCTCCCGGTCGGTGGTCTGGTACCGGTATGGCACCCCGACGCTGACCGGGCCGACACCGAAGAACGCGCGCTCGGCGGCTGGCGCGGTGCTGCGGATCTGCGTGATCCTGCCCTTGGTGATGCCAAGCGCGTTGGCAATCTCCGTGTAGCTCAAGCCCATGTCTCCGTGAGCTTCCTCGATCGCGGCCTTGCGCAACCGTGCCAGCTCCGTGGCTCGTTGCTGGTACATCGTGAGCAGCGCAGTGGCGCGCTTGCCCCGCCGGATCGGGTCGGGGTCGCGCCGGACACTCTCGAAGTCCTCCGCACTGGTCACGACACGCGAGTTTAGACCCCCTTGACGGATCGCTCCAGGCTGACCTACATTGGTGTTTACACCCCCTAGACACACCAGGGCGCGGCACGCCGCGAGTGTTTAGGGGCCTAAACCGCCCCGATGGGGCCCGAGTGGTGGAGAAGCGCAGATGGCAATCAACAGGGGACACCGGTTTCCGATCGAGTTCGATGAGGCGTTTCCGCAGGGTTTGGTGATGGTGGGCGACGTGGCGCCCGACACCGAGTACCAATCGCGCGAGGACCGGGCGGCAGGCCGTCCGACTCGGCAGCGGGTGGACGAGGCCACCGGCAAACGGCAGTGGAAGGCAGCTGTAACCGACCCGTCCGAGCCCAACGCGAAGCGCGCATCGTTCGAGATCACGTTCCTGGCGGACGTACAGCCGGTTCCGACGACCAGCGAAGCGCTGCCCGGCATGAGGCCGATCGAGCTGGACGGCCTGACGGCCGAGCCGCGCGTGGCGGGCAACGGGGAGTTCAAGTACCAGTCCTACGTCTTCCGCTCGACCGGCTTCAAGGCGTCCGCCAGCACGGGTGGTCGCGCGGCCAAGTCGAGTGTCGGGGCTGGCGAGCAGTCGGCCAAGGCCGCGTGAGGGGTGAGGGGAGGTGATCGCGCGCGACACGGACTCGTCGGACCAGCCGACCGCGCCGGAGTATGAGCCGGGCTACGTGTACCTGCAGATAGCGGACAGGATCGCGGCTCGCATCGAATCCGGTGAGCTGGCCCGTCACGAGCGCCTACCGGGCGAGCAGGACATGGCCCATGAGTTCGGGGTGTCGCTGGGGACCGCACGACATGCCACGCAGGTACTGCGGGACCGGGGACTGGTGTTCACGATCCGAGCCAAGGGCACGTTCGTCGCGGATCGAAGCCGCCACAACGGCGGTGGTTAGCTCGGGCACGGGGCGGGCTGTCGCGTCTGCCCCGTGCCATCCACCCATATCCCTCGGAGGGGAGGTGGTCGTGGTGGCCGCGAGATCCCGGCGCCGGTGGCTTGTTAGGCGGCGGTGCTGGCTTTGCGGTCGGCCGCATCGGCTGATCCGCGACAAGGTTCATGTCTGCCGGGCGTGCTCTGTGCGCCCGTTCGAAGGACTCTGACTGGAAGTCCACAGTAGACCAGAACGCACGTGGGGGCGTGTGGCGATGAAACACGTCCTCGTGCACGTAATCCAGAAATGTAAGGCGCAGAAGCGGAATCCGGCTACCAACCTTCCCGCTCCTGCGCTGCCTACCCTCTCGGAGTAGACGAATGGAAACCCTAGACAACGCGAACCAACGCGTGTCAAGCGGTCGCGCCCCGACGCGGTGTGCCGCGTGCAAGAAATTCGCCCGTCTGGCCCCCGGCGAC
Organism: Amycolatopsis sp.; assembly: GCA_035248845.1. Classification (GTDB taxonomy): domain Bacteria; phylum Actinomycetota; class Actinomycetes; order Mycobacteriales; family Pseudonocardiaceae; genus Amycolatopsis_E. The sequence goes on from DATFHB010000003.1 coordinate 38,137, forward strand.
ACCGAATGTGCTGCCTGTGCGGGCAGGCTCCCGCTGCCGATCGACCCCGCTCGTATCGGGGGTGGTCGGTGATGGACGCGCACACCTTCGGGCTTCTCTTCCTCGGTGGTGTCGGGCTGGCCGTACTGGTGTGGGTGCTGCACAAGCTCGGCCGTGTCCTCGCCTCGATCGCGGAGGCGCTGGCCGCTGCCGCGGTGGTGTTCGTGGCGCTGTGGTGGCTGCTCAAGGGTCTGGGCTGGGTCGTGCGGGAGATCGTCACTCATCCCCGGACCGCGCTCACCGTGGTCGCCGTGGCGGCATGGCTGCACTGGTGGGGCTGGCTCTCGCTCGTGCCGAGCGTGGCGGCGGTGGCGGCCGCCCTGGGCGTGTGGCGGCTGGTGGATCTGGTGTCGTTCGACCAGTGGGCCGGTCGCGTGCTGCGCACCTGGTGGCAGAAGTGGGCCATCTACGTGCCGAAGCTGCCCGGCTGGCTGCACGCGTGCGGGCTGAGCGTGAAGGACGAAATGATCCCCGTCGACCTGACAGTCACTCTGGTGGGCCGGAAGAAGATCAGCCGTGACCGGCAGCAGTCCGGCGTGACCGTGCCCAGGGTCAAGCGGGTCAAGTCGGGGCCGTCGTGGGATGAGGTGCGGGTGCAGCTCGTGCCGGGCCAGAAGCCGGAGGACTTCGACGAGGCCGCGCGGGCGTTGGCGTCGGCCCGGAAGGTGGCGCGGTGTCAGGTGCGGGAGGTCGCGCCCAACGTGGTGTCGATCGACTTTCAGCGGCGCGACCTGCTCGCGCACCCGATCCCTTGTCCGGACCTGGATGAGGGTTCGGTGGATCTGCGGCACGCCTGGGCCGGACGCACCGAGTACGGCCAGGACTGGCGCATCCCGCTACACGGCTCGGGCAGCCACACCCTCACGGCCGGGGCCTCGGGCGCGGGCAAGAACTCCGTCATGTGGTGCCCGCTCGTCGCGATCGCACCTGCCATCCGGGATGGCCTGGTGCGGGTCTCGGGGATCGACCCGAAGGGCATGGAACTCGCCTACGGCCGCGGGATCTTCCACCGCTACGCCGTCACCCCGAAGGACGCGCTCGAGTTGCTGGATGACCTCGTGGCCGCGATGGATGCGCGGAAGCGGGAGTTCGCCGGCCGGGTCCGCACCGTCCCGATCTCGCGAGACAACCCACTGGAGCTGGTGGAGTTTGACGAGATCGGCGCGCTCACCAAGTACTGCGACCGCAAGACCCGCGAGCAGATCGTGGAGAAGGTCGCACTGCTGACCACACAAGGCCGGGCGCTCGGGTTCACCGTGCGCGGCTACGTCCAAGAGCCGACCAAGGAAACCGTGCCCGTGCGAGAGCTGTTCCCGCGCCGTATCTGCCTGCGCGTCACGGCGAAATCGCATGTCGGCATGGTCCTCGGGGATCAGGCGTACGAACGCGGGGCCTGGGCGAACCGCATCGATGAGTCCGCGGCCGGGGTCGGCTACGTCTGGGGCGAAGGCCTGCGCGAACCGCTGCGGGTGCGTGCCGGATGGGTGCCCGACGAGACGGTGAAGGCGCTGGAGACCCTCGTATCCAACCCGCACGTCGTCGTCCTGCCCGAGCGGGTAGAGGGCGAGGTGGCTGCCTAATGACTACTGCTGGAACCAGGGCTGAGCGGATGCGGCTGCCGCTGTCGTCTGAGGTCATGAAGGCCACCGCCGAAAAGCATGGCGTGTGTGTCCGGCCGTTCACGATGGAGGTCGGCGACCCCGACACCGGGGAGCTGCGCTACGTCGCCGTGCCCTGCGGTTCCACTGTGGAAAGTGTCTGTGCGCCGTGTGCGAAGAAGGCGAAAGCGCTGCGGATGGCGCAGTGCCGGGAGGGCTGGCACCTGGACGAGGAACCCGACTTCACCCCGGAGCCACCGAGCGAGGATCAGAAGGAGCTGATGGCATTCCGTGCCGACCTCGTGGCCGCCTACCGGCACGCTGTGGACACCGGGGAGGAGGGCCAGGCGGACGAGCTGCGCGAGGAGATCCGCGGGGTGGATGAGGAACTTCGGCAACTCGGGATGCGCGGCCGTCTCCCGTCGCCCGACTTGCCTGGCAAGTCGCCGGTCAAGCGCTCGACCAGGCGGCGACAGGACGCGCCGAACCTGCCGCGCCGCAAGGTCACCAAGACCACCCTCGGGCGGGAGTTCGCGGGCAAGTTCCGGCCGTCGATGTTCGTCACCCTCACCTGCGACACCTACGGACGGGTCCGAGACGACGGCACACCGGTCAACCCGGTCGAGTATGACTATCGGCGGGCGGCGCGGGATGCGGTGCACTTCTCCGCGCTGGTGGATCGGTGGTGGCAAAACCTCCGCAGGGTCGTCGGCTGGGACGTGCAGTACTTCGCGACCGTGGAGCCGCAGAAGCGGGCGGCACCGCATCTGCACACGGCGTTGCGGGGGTCGGTGCCGCACGAGGTGATCCGGCAGGTCACGGAGGCCACCTATCACCAGGTGTGGTGGCCCCACCACGACCAGCTCGTCTACGGCGGGGACCGGCTGCCGGTGTGGGACATGCGCACCCGGTCCTTTGTGGACCCGGATACGCACGAACCGTTGACACCGTGGGAGGACGCGATCGAAGCAGTGGAGGAACCGGCGCACGTGGTGACCTTCGGGCGGCAGGTGCACTCCAAGGGCATCCTCGGCGGCTCCGAGGAAGCCGGGCGGCACATCGGCTATCTGACCAAGTACCTCACCAAGTCCACGGGTGAGGTCGTGGAGGCGTCCTCGGCGCGGCAGCGGGACCACCATGACCGGCTGCACGCCGAGCTGGCCATTACGCCGTGTTCGCCTCGCTGTGCGGTGTGGCTGCTGTACGGGATTCAGCCGCTCGGCGCGTCGGCGAAGACCACGCCGGGGCACTGCAAGGGACGGGCGCACCGGCGCACCGCGCTCGGCCTGCCGGGTCGGCGGGTGCTGGTGTCGCGTAGGTGGTCCGGGAAGTCGCTGGCGGACCACAAGGCCGACCGCAAGGCCTTCGTGCGGGACATGCTCGCCGCGGTCGGCATCGAGAAGCCCGAGCAGGACACCTCGCGGCTGATCTGGCGCAAGGTCGCGCCCGGTGATCGGGACGCACCACCACGGGCGCACCTGCTCATTCGCGCCATCTCCGAACGGATCACCTGGAAGGCCGAATACGACCGAGCACTACTCGCCGCAAGACCACCAGGACGACCAGAAACTTCGGCAATTCCGCAAGCGGCCTGATCAGAGGGGGAGAAGACCTTGGAAACCAAGTACCTGACCGTCGAAGAAGCGGCGGCCTACCTCAACACCGGCGTGCGGTTCATCCGGCGTCTGATCGCGGAACGGCGCATCGCGTTCCACAAAGTCGGGGCACACGTGCGCCTGGCCGTGGAAGACCTGGAGGCGTTCGTGGAGGCGGGTCGGATCGAGCCGATCACCCGCGCGACCGTCGTCCGTGACCTCGGGAAGGCGGCCTGACGTGCCCAACAAGAAGGGGAGGAAGCGGCGCTTTGGCAGTATCCGGACAACCGCGATCGGAGAGTTCCAGGCGAGCTACCTGGGGCCGGATGGTCGGCGGCATTTCGCGCCGCATCGGTTCAAGCGGGAGCGGGATGCGGATCGTTGGCTGAACAAGACGGAAGACCTGATTATCTCCGGCGACTGGACCGACCCGGACCGGGCGAAGGTCACGCTGGCCGACTACGCCGAGCGCTGGGTCACGGAGCGTCCGGGCCTGCGACCGCGGACCGTTGCGCTGTATCAGTGGTTGTTGCGCAAGCACGTGACTCCGTACATCGGAGACGTGGAGCTGGGCAAGCTGTCGGCGGCGACGTTTCGGCAGTGGCGTGCGGATCGGCTTGCGGCGGGGGCGTCGGCCTCCGTGCTCGCCAAGTGCTATCGGCTGCTGCGCGGCATCCTGAACACGGCGGTCGATCCGGACAACATCATCGCCAAGAATCCGTGCAAGATTCCGGGCGCTGAAAAGGAAAACCCGGATGAGCGGCCATTGGTGACGGTGGCGCAGGTCTTCCAGATCGCGGAGAAGATGCCGGAGCGGTTCGCGCCGATGGTGTTGCTCGCGGCGTTCGGGTCGCTGCGGTACGGCGAAGTGGTTGCGCTGCGGCGGTGTGATGTGGCCACGGACGGGAGCTGGGTTCGGGTGTCGCGGTCGTACGGGGAGGTGCCGGGCAAGGGGTTCGTCCCTGGGCCGCCGAAGTCGCGGGCCGGTGTGCGGACGGTGGTCCTTCCCGAAGCGATCCGCGGGGACATCGTGACGCACCTGAAGGGGTTCGTGAAGCCGGACAAGGAGGCCCTGCTGTTCACGCTGGCGGAGTCGGGCAATGCGGTGCGGCGGCCGAACTTCGCGCAGCGCACGAAGTGGACCGAGACGGTGGCCAAGCTCGGGCTCAAGGGTGTGCACTTCCACGACCTGCGGCACGCGGGCAACGTCTGGGCGTCCAAGGCGGGCATGTCGACTCGCGACCTGATGGCGCGGATGGGGCATGACGACATGCGGGCGGCGTTGATCTACCAGCGGGCGACCAGCGACGCGGACCGGGTGATCGCGGACCGGTTGTCGAAGTTGGTGGAAGAACACCGCGGGAAGCCCGCGGAGTGATGTTGTTGGGATGTTGCTGGAGATAGCAGAAGGGGTGCCGCCCAAGATCGGGTGGCACCCCTTCTGACCTGCGAAGAGCGGATGACGGGAATCGAACCCGCGTATTCAGCTTGGGAAGCTGATGTTCTACCATTGAACTACATCCGCAGCGTGCCGACGAATATACACGGTGCCGCATCCCTCGCCGCAAGGACACTCGCTTGACGCGCGCGCACCAACTGACAACACTTGTTGTCATGGATGAGCGGTTGCCTGATCCCGATCTCTTCCGCCAGGGGACGTTCAAGCTCATCGCCCGGCTGTCCGGCATCGGCGACATGCGGGCCACGCCGGAGCAGGTGGCGAGCTTCCGCGCGTTCGCGGAAACGGGGGATCCGGAGGCGGACGCCGTCGTCGCGCTCATGCGGCAGCGGCCGGCCTCCAAAGACCTGTTCGACCGGGCGCTGGAGCACGGTATCGCCTCCGTGAAGCGCCCGCCGAAGGCGCTCAAGGACTTCTTCGAGGGCGTCGAGTCCACCCCCTACTGGCTCGACCTCGAACGCGTCGACCGGGGCGCTCGCGCGATCACTCGCACCGGGCTGCTCGGGCTCTTCCCACTCGGCGACATGTCGCTGATGGGCGGCTACCTCGCCTCGCGCGCAACGAAACCGCTGGTCGCGACCGGCGAGATCGAGCATATGGCCGGGCGCCGCCTCGTCGAGACCGCGGCGTGGTGGATCGACGTGACCACGCCGGGCAGCCTCCGCCGCCACGAGACCGGCTACCGGGCCACGCTCCGGGTGCGCCTCGTGCACGCCTACGTGCGCGAAGCCATGAACCGCCGCCAGGACTGGGACTACGCAGCCTGGGACCGTCCCATCAACCAGCTTCAGACCGTCGGCACGCTCCTGCTGTTCTCGCTCGTCTTCGTGCTCGGCACGCAGTTCCTCGGCATCCGCTACACCGAGCGCGAGCGCGGCGACATCATCCATCTCTGGCGCTACGTCGGCTGGCTCATCGGCATCGACGACGAGCTGCTCCCCGCCTCCGAACAGGACGCCTGGCGCCTGTTGTGGCTGCTCGCGGCCACCGAGTTCGTCCCCGACGAGGACTCGAAACGCCTGGCCAGCGCCCTGCGCGCCACGCATGAAAGCGCCGGGCGCGGCGCTGTCGGCAAGGTGCTCGGGCACGTGTCGGGGCGCGTCCACGCCTCGATCAGCCGCCTGGTGCTCGGCAACACCAACGCCGACTTCCTCGGGCTGCCCGACGACCCGGTCGCCCAGGGCGCCGTGCTGGCCGCGGCCGCGGTGAACTTCGCCGCCGAGACCGCGCGCCGCCGCATCCCGGGCGCGACGAGCCTCCAGGAGTTCGTGGGCACTCTCGGGCGCCGGCGCTACGTCACGCGGCTGGAGAAGGTGTTTCAGCTGGACCCGACCTATGCGCGGCACATGCGCGCCGCTTAGGGTGTCCCAGTGCTGCTCAGTGACCGCGACCTCCGCAAAGAAGTCGAAGCCGGACGCCTCGGGATCGACCCGTTCGACCCCGCGATGGTGCAACCGTCGAGCATCGACGTGCGGCTGGACCGCTTCTTCCGGGTGTTCAACAACAGCCAGTACACCCACATCGACCCGTCACGGCAGCAGGACGAGCTGACGTCACTGGTCGAGAAGGAGGGCGAGGACCCGTTCGTCCTGCACCCTGGCGAGTTCGTGCTCGCCTCGACGTTGGAGCTGGTCAGCCTGCCCGACGACCTCGCCGGCCGCCTCGAGGGCAAGTCGTCGCTCGGCCGGCTCGGGCTCCTGACACATTCGACCGCCGGGTTCATCGACCCCGGTTTCTCGGGGCACATCACGCTCGAACTGTCCAACGTCGCGAACCTGCCGATCACCCTGTGGCCCGGCATGAAGATCGGCCAGCTGTGCCTGTTCCGGCTGACCAGCGCCGCGGAGTTCCCCTACGGATCGGCCGAGGTCGGCTCCCGCTACCAGGGCCAGCGCGGCCCCACGCCGAGCCGCGCACACCAGAACTTCCACCGCGTCGACACCTGGCGCTAACCCACACGAGCCCGATCGACGATCGCCCCGGCATCAGTGCCGGCGGGGAGCGTGCCGAACGCGATGCCCCAGTCACCGCCGAGGCGGGACGCGCAGAAGGCGTCGGCGACGGTCGCCGGCGCGAACCGCACGAGCAGCGAACCCTGCAGCGCCAGCGCCATCATCTCGATGAGCCGGCGGGCCCGGAACTGCACATCGTCCAAATCGGACATTTCCTTGCGCAGCCTGGCGATCGCGTCGTCCAGGCGCGCTTCGGCACCGGACGCCAGGTCGAGCTCCGCGAAGAACGCCTCGACCGAGTCGGGCTGCTTCCCCATGGCGCGCAACGCGTCCAGCGCGGCGACGTTGCCCGAACCCTCCCAAATGGACAGCAGCGGCGCCTCCCGGTAGAGCCGCGGCATCCCGGACTCTTCGACGTAACCGTTGCCGCCCAGGCACTCCAGCGCCTCCGCGGTGTGCGCGGGACCCCGCTTGCACACCCAGTACTTCGTCACCGCCAGCGCGAGCCGCCGGAACGCCGCCTGCGTGGGGTCACCGGTCGCACCGGCGAGGCGGAGGGCGACCGTGGTCGCTGCCTCCGACTCGACCACCAGATCCGCCAGCACGTTCGCCATCGCGGGCTGGTCGACCAGGCGTTCGCCGAACGCACGCCGGTGGACCGCGTGGTGCGTCGCGTACACGATGCCCTGGCGCATCAGGGAAGTCGAGCCGAGCACACAGTCGAGCCGGGTGTTGTTGACCATCTCGATGATCGTCGCGACACCGCGGCCTTCGTCGCCGATCAGCCAGCCGACGGCGCCGTCGTACTCGATCTCGGACGAAGCGTTGGACTTGTTTCCCAGCTTGTCCTTGAGGCGCTGCAAGAAGATCCGGTTACGCGTACCGTCGGGCAGCACGCGCGGCAGCAGAAAGCAGGACAGCCCGCCAGGCGCCTGCGCCAGTGTGAGGAAGACGTCGGACATGGGCGCGGACGTGAACCACTTGTGTCCAGTTAGGACATACTCGCCGGAGTCCGTGGGCGTCGCAGTCGTGGTGTTGACCCGCACGTCGGAGCCGCCCTGCTTCTCTGTCATCGACATCCCGGCGATCAGGCCGCGTTTCGTCGTCGGCACCCGCAGGCCGAAGTCGTACGCGCGCGACGCGAGCAGCGGTTCGTACACCGCGGCGAGTTCGGCGTTGGCCCGCAGCGCGGGCACGGCGGCGTAGGTCATCGAGATCGGGCAGATGTGGCCGGCGTCGGTCTGGTTCCACACCAGCATCTTCGCGGCACGCGCGACGTGCGCGCCTGGCCGGTCGTCGCGCCACGGGGCGGCGTGGATGCCGTGCGAGACCGCGACATTCATCAGCTCGTGCCAGTACGGGTGAAACTCGACCTCGTCGATCCGATGCCCGTATCGGTCGTGCGTAAGCAGCTTCGGCGGGTGCTCGTTGGCAACGCGGCCCCATTCCTGGCCCTTCGCGCTGCCGGCGAGCCGGCCCAGCTCATGCACCTCGTCCTCGGCCCACGCCGCACGCTCGCGGTGCAAACCCTCCAGCAGCGCGGCGTCGCCGGCCACGTCGTAGTCGACGAGCGGCGGGACCTGATTGAGGACCTCGTGAGTGTCAGGCATCGCTACCTCCCATGCAACGCTGAATGAACGTGCGCAGAGTGCTGACCGCATCGGCGTTGTCGCTGGTGAGCGGACCGACGAGGACTTCGGCGGCAGCGCCGACGAGCGCGGCGGCGGTCAGCTCGGCGTCCTGCGCGGGCAACTGCCCGCTGCGAATGCCCTCGCGGATGTGTCGGGCGGCGACGTCGCGGAACACGCGCCGGAACACGATGCGCTCGGCCTCGATCGCTGGATCGACCGGCTCGGCCAGCAGCGCGTACGCGCGACGCGGCGCCTTCAGTGCGCGGGTGGCGAACGTCTCGAACACCGCGACCACGCGTTCGGCCGGATCGCCGGGCACCTCGGCGGCCGCGGTGACGGCCTCGACCTCGTGGTTGACGACGCCACGGAACAGCTCGACGACCAACTCGGCCTTGCCCGGGAAGTGCCGGTACACGGTGCCCGTCGCGACACCGGCCCGCTCCGCGACCGCGGCGACCGAGCAGCCCGCGTACCCGCGCTCGGCCAGCAGCTCACCGGCGGCGTCGAGGAGCGCCGCTCGCTGGGCGTCCAGCCGGGCCTGGACCTTCGGGGTGCGTCGGTAGGGCACGGAAGAAGTGAACCATCAATTCAGCTCTTCAGCAAGGCGACTCGCCCGACCGGAACGCGCGACTCGCCCGACGGGAAAGCTGGACTCGCGCGCACGGAAACCTCAACTCGCGGGATCGGGGCTGTCGCCGAAGCGGCGGGCCAGGTCGCCGTAGCGGGCCAGGACCGCGGCGCGCAGCTCCGGATCGGTGCGCGGCACCGGTTCGATGAACACCTCGGTCACGTCGGTGAAGCGCTCGTGCATCTCGGCCGCGAGGCGGACACACGCATGCTCCACATCGGACGCTCCGAGCGCGTCGTCGAAGTCGACGCGGGCGCACACCAGGATCTGGTCGGTGCCCAGCAGCATCGTCTGCAGGTCCACCACCGCCTCGATCTCCGAGGCCGCCGCGAGCATCTGCCGGATCCCGGCCACCACCACCGGATCGGCCTGCCTTCCGATCAGCAGCCGCAGGTTGGTCTGCCCCAGGCTGAACGCGACGCCGGCGAGCAGCATGCCGATCGTGACCGACGCGGCGCCGTCCCACACCTGCGAGCCGGTCACGTGATGCAGGAACAGCCCCAGGAACGCCAGCACCAACCCGATCAGCGCCGCCGAGTCCTCCAGGAACACCGACTTCGGCGCGGGATCGTCGACCAGCCGCAGATACTCCCAGATCGACCGGTTCTGCTCGCCCGCCTCGCGCCGCACCTGCCGCGACGCCTGCATCCACGACACCGATTCCAGCACGAACGCCAGCGCCAGCACGATGTAGCCGATGGTCGGGTTTTCCTGCTTCTCCGGCGGTCCGAAGATCGTCGAAAACCCTTCGTAGAACGAGAACATCGCGCCCGAAGCGAAGATCGACACCGCGGCGAGCAGCGACCAGAAGTACCGCTCCTTGCCGTAGCCGAACGGATGAACCCGGTCGGCGGGCCGCGCGGACCGGCGCAACGCCGTCAGCAGCAGCACCTCGGTGATGGTGTCCGCCACCGAATGCGCCGCCTCGGACAGCAGCGCGCCGGAACCGGTGAGGATGCCCGCGACCGCCTTCATGACGGCGATGAGCAGATTCACCCCGCCTGCCACCAGGACGGTCAGGGTGCTTTCGCTCTGCGGCTTCGCTTGCTCGCCCACGCCGAGATCCTATTTGGCAATGCGACCAAAAGCAGGCGAACCCCGAGCAGGACCTAACCGCCGCTACGCAAGCCGGATAGCCGTGGCTGTGGTCGGATTGGCAGCGATCGACACAGTCGGGCTCAAAGCCGTTGCAGACCGTCCAGAACACGACGCATCAGCGCCATCGGCGGGCGGCCTTCCGCAGTGCGCTCGGTGCCGTGGATGTGCAGCAGGCCGAGTTCCGCCATGTCGCTGATCAGGACCCGCGCGACGCCGAGCGGCACGGACAGCGCGGCGGCGACCTCGGCCACCGACTGCGGGCGGCGGCACAGCATCCGCACCGGCTGGTACTCGCTGCCCAGCGCCGGCCCGCTCCAGTTCCCGTCGGCCCGCAGCGACACCATGGTCTCCAGCGCCAGCTCGTAACGCGCCTGCGTGCGGCCACCGGTCAGCACGTAGGGCCGGACGCGCGGGCCGTCGGCGTCCTCGGCCGCAACGCCCTCGTCGAACCGGGGTTGCGGGCGGGGCCGCGGCACCGGCGACGGTTTCATCACCGGCTCGGGCGGCGGTGCGGGCAGCGCCGGTTCGGTGGGCTGCTCTTCGGGTTCTCGGTCCGGGATCTGCTTCTCCGTCGGGAATCGCGCCCCCGTGGGGCGGGACTGCGTACTTTCGTGACGTTCGCCACGGGGCACGCGCATGGGCTCGTCGGAATACCGATCGAGCGCCTTCGCGGACGGGAACCGGGCGCCCGCGCGCGCAACGGACGGCTGGTCAGCCGCTCCGTCGTCGGCAGGTAGGCCCATGTCGTCGCCCCGTTCGCGCAGGTCATCAAGGCTCGCGGACAGCGGTGGCTGCGAGGGGACCAGAATAACCCCGCTGTCGACCCCCTCCGGAGCGCGAACGCGCCCCGGAGGGGGCAGCCTCAGCGCTCCTCGGCAGGCTGCGGTGTACCGGTCGACACCTCGAGCGGGTCGGCTTCCGTCGCAGGCAGACCGGCGGTTTCCGCGGGCACCGGCCGCGGAGCCCGCTGCACAGCCTGCAGCAGCAGCTGCGAGACGTCCACGACCTCGACCTTCTCGCTCGCCCTGCCGTCGCTCTGGCGGGCGGTGACACCGTCGGAGAGCATCACGCGGCAGAACGGGCAGCCCGTGGCGATCTTCGACGGGGCCGTGCCCAGCGCCTCGTCGACGCGCTCGATGTTGATGCGCTTGCCGATCTTCTCTTCCATCCACATCCGCGCACCGCCGGCGCCACAGCACATCGAGCGGTCGCCGTGCCGCGGCATCTCGCGGAACTGCGCGCCCGAAGCCCCGACGAGCTCACGCGGCGCGTCGTAGACCTTGTTGTGGCGGCCCAGGTAGCACGGGTCGTGGTAGGTGACGTCGTCGGCGATCGGCGCGACCGGCACCAGCCGCTTCTCGCGCACCAGCCGGTTCAGCAGCTGCGTGTGGTGCACGACCTCGAACTGGCCGCCGAGTTCGGGGTACTCGTTGGCGATCGTGTTGAAGCAGTGCGCACACGTCACGACGATCTTGCGCTGGTGCGGCGGGCGGTCCTCGAACACCGAGTTCAGCACCTCGACGTTCTGCTGCGCCAGCATCTGGAACAGGAACTCGTTGCCCGCGCGACGGGCCGGGTCGCCGGTGCAGGACTCCTCGGGCCCCAGCACCGTGTACTTGACGTCCGCCATGTGCAGCAGTTCCGCGACCGCACGCGTCGTCTTCTTCGCGCGGTCCTCGAACGCACCGGCGCAGCCGACCCAGAACAGGTACTCGGCGTCGCCCAGCTCACCAGAAGAGTCGCCGTAGACCGGCACGTCAAAACCAAGGCCCTCGGTCCAGGCCAACCGGTCCTTGGCGTTCTGGCCCCACGGGTTGCCCTTGTTCTCCAGGTTCTTGAACATCCCGTTGAGCTCGGCCGGGAAGTTCGACTCGATCATCACCTGGTAGCGGCGCATGTCGACGATGTGATCGACATGCTCGATGTCCACCGGGCACTGCTCGACACACGCACCACAGCTGGTGCAGGACCACAGCACGTCGGGATCGATGACGCCCAGTTCGTCGGCGCCGCCGACGAGCGGCCGCTCGGCCTCGGCGAGGGCGAGCACGTCGATGCCCGCGTGCGGGTTGTCCCCGGTGAGGCCGATTTCCTCACCCGCCATGTCCTTCTTGCCACCCGCGAGCAGGTACGGCGCCTTCGCGTAGGCGTGGTCGCGCAGCTGCGTGATGACGAGCTTCGGCGACAGCGGCTTGCCGGTGTTCCACGCGGGGCACTGCGACTGGCAGCGGCCGCATTCGGTGCAGGTGGTGAAGTCGAGCCAGCCCTTCCAGCTGAAGTCCTCGATCCGGCCGGCGCCGAAGACGTCCTTCTCGGGGTCGGCTTCTTCGAAGTCGAGCGGCTTGCCGGCACTCATCATCGGCTTGAGCGCGCCCAGCGCGACGCCACCGTCGGCCTCACGCTTGAAGTAGATGTTGAAGAACGCGCTGAACCGGTGCCAGGCCACGCCCATCGTGAGCGTGCGGCCGACGACGAGCAGCCACACCATGCCGGACAGCAGCTTGACCAGCGCGGTGATCGACACGGCGGCGGTGCTCGCCGGCAGGATCTCGGCGAGCGGCTTGGTGACGAAGCTGCTCCACAGCGCGGGGTCCTCGATGCCGCTGGAGATCTTGAACGCCTTCACGCCCAGGATGCCAAGGCCTTCGAGCACGACGACGGCCTCGACGAAGTACGCCTGCGTGAAGTTCGAACCCTGGAACCTCGACTGCCGGTCGGCGCGGCGCGGGTGGTTGCGCTGGCGGATGATCGCGAGCGCGACGCCGCCGATCACGGTGCCGAGGCCGAGCAGTTCGGTGAGCAGCAGCCAGGGCTCCCACGCGCCGATGATCGGCCAGTGGAAGTGCGGGTCGAACGTTTCGCCGTAGGCCTCGAACCAGGCCAGCGACCCGATCAGGAAGCCCCACATGACCATCCAGTGCCAGGGGCCGACGTGCCGGAACTTGTTCATCCGGGTGTGCGCCGCGAACTCGGTGATCAGCGTCCGCAGGCGCGGCCCGAACGGGCCGCCCCGGGTCGGGTCGGGCTGACCGAGGCGAATGATGCGCACCATGCGCCAGACACCGGCGACGAACGCGATCCAAGCGACGATGCTGATGGCGACGCCGATCACACCGAGCGTGACCTGCAGAGCACCCATGATCGGGGCCTTTCGTTCCAGTACGTGGTGGTTGGCGGACGAGCCAAACCGGGCGTAACGATGAGTAATCCATGAACGGGCGCTTGGTCCCGCTGATGTGGCGCACAACTCCCTAGAAATCAGGACGATCGTCCAGGTAGTTTGGCGGGGTGGCTGCCTATCTGCTGCTCGCGCTCGCGATCGTCGCCGAGGTCTCCGGGACGGTGTCGCTCAAGCTGTCCGAGGGGTTCTCCAACCCGGTGCCGTCGATCGTCGTCGTAGTGGGCTACGGGGTCGCGTTCACGGCCTTGGCGCTGGTCCTGAAGCTGGGCATGCCGATCGGCGTGGCCTACGCGATCTGGGCCGCGGCCGGTGTCGCGCTCGTCGCGATCATCGGCGTGGTGTTCTTCGGCGAGAAGATGACACTGGCCATGATCGCCGGGCTGGTGCTCATCATCGGCGGCGTCGTCCTGCTCGAACTGGGGGTCGCGCAGTGAAGGCACACCGCGACGGCCGCAAGGCGCGCGGCGACAAGCGGCGCCAGGAGATCATCGACGCGACACTGCGCGTCATCGAACGCGATGGGGTCGCGGGGGTCACGCACCGGACGGTGGCAGCCGAGGCCGACGTGCCGACCACGTCCACGACGTATCACTTCGCGAGCCTGAACGACCTGCTCGTGGCCACCCTCATCAGGTGCGCGAAGGACATGGCCACCGAGGTCTACTGGATGATCGACCGGGCCCGCTCGCGCGGCAGCCTCGGCGCCGACGAGGTGACGGCGCTGCTCGCCGAGGCGCTGGGGCCGCGCCGCGGCCGGACGATGGCGGAGTACGAGCTGTACCTGCTGGCCGCGCGGCGGCCCGAACTGCGGCCGGCCGCGCGGCGCTGGCTGGACGTGCTGACCTCGATGGTCCGCCCCGACGACCTGACCGCGCTGCGCGCGTTCCTCGCCGGTATCGACGGGCTGCTCATCCAGGGCCTCATCGACGACGAGCCGCCCTCCGCGGAAGAGCTGCGGCCCGTCGTCGAGCACCTGCTGAAGGCCCGCTGAAAGGCGCTCAGCCCTTGCTTTCGTAGATCGGCGTAATGAGCGCGCGGCCGAGGGTGTGGCTGAACAGGTTGAAGCCGAGGAAAGCGGGGCTCGCGGTCTCCGGGATCTCCAGCTTCTCCACGTCCACCGCGTGCACACCGAAGATGTAGCGGTGCGGGCCGTGCCCGGGCGGCGGCGCGGCGCCGATGTACTGCCGGGCACCGCCGTCGTTGGCGAGCGTGACCGCGCCCGCGGGCAGGCCCGACCCGCTGCCGGCGCCGGAGGGCAGCTCGGTGACCGACGCGGGGATGTTGAACACGGCCCAGTGCCAGAACCCGCTCGCGGTCGGCGCGTCCGGGTCGTAGCAGGTCACGGCGAAGCTCTTGGTACCGGCGGGGAATCCGTCCCACGCGAGGTGCGGGGAGCGGTCCTCGCCGCCGGGAACGCCGAAGGCGCCGCTGGTGAACGGCGCCGCGAGCGTCTGCCCGTCGGCGACATCGTCACTGCGGACGGCGAAAGTCGGTACCGGGGGCAGGAAGTCGTACGGGTTGGGCGGCTGTGCCATCGCTCCTCCTCTGCGAGTCAGTGAGAACACTAGTGAGTAGGGGGAACTCCAGGGTCGAACCGGGGGCGTTCCCTGATGCCTGGCCCGGTTACCCGGTCTTAGCGTGAGCCGCACACCAAAATTGACTGGGGAGGACGCAATGGCAAGGCCCGCGCTCGCGATAGGTGGCATCGCGCTGATCGGCGTCGGGGTGGCCATCGGGTTCGGTTGGTGGTCGCCTTCGACGAGCACCGTCGACCGGCAGGTCGCACAGCGGATCGACACGGTCACCCTCGACGTCGGCTCGGGCGACGTGCACCTCCGCGCCGGCGATGTCGGCACCACCACGATCCACCAGCGCTTCCACTACAACGGCTCGCAGCCCGGCGACGCGTTCGCGGTCACCGGCACCAGGCTCGAACTGCGCGGCTGCGGCGACAACTGCACCGTCGACTACGACGTCGTGGTCCCGCGGGGCACCATCGTGACCGGGGAGGCCAACTCCGGCGACATCACCGCACAGGGGCTCGCCGCCACCGACGTGACCACCCGATCCGGCGAAGTTCACGTCACCGACGCCGCGGGCCCGGTCACCGTGCACGCCAACTCCGGCGACATCAGCGTGGCACTGGCCCGGCCGGAGGACGTGCAGGCCAACGCGAACAGCGGCGACGTCAAGGTCACGGTGCCGGCGAACCGCTACCGGCTCCAGATCCAGACCAGGTCCGGCGACCAGGACATCAGCGTCGAGAACGATCCGGCGGGCACCCACGTGCTGGACCTGCAGGCGAACAGCGGCGACGTGAAGCTCGCCCAGTCCGCCGCGTAGCCGGGAACAAGCCCGCCGACGCCGTCGTTAGACTGGCCATAAAGGTTGAGTGCCCCCGACTCAAGTCTGGATTGACGGGAGCGGGCAAGCGAGATAGAACTTGAGTGAAGCCCGCTCAAGGCGGGCGCGATACCGCAGCTCAAGCAGCGTATACCAGGAGGAAAGAACCATGGCGCGAGCGGTCGGCATCGACCTCGGCACGACCAACTCGGTCGTAGCTGTCCTTGAGGGCGGCGAGCCGACGGTCATCGCCAACTCCGAAGGTTCCCGCACCACCCCGTCCATCGTCGCCTTCGCCAAGAACGGCGAAGTGCTGACCGGGCAGCCCGCCAAGAACCAGGCCGTGACGAACATCGACCGGACCATCCGGTCGATCAAGCGGCACATGGGCGAGGACTGGACGTCGCCGGAGATCGACGGCAAGGCCTACACACCCCAGGAGATCAGCGCGCGCGTGCTGATGAAGCTCAAGCGCGACGCCGAGTCCTACCTCGGTGAGGAGATCACCGACGCCGTCATCACCGTCCCCGCCTACTTCGAGGACGCACAGCGGCAGGCCACCAAGGAGGCCGGGCAGATCGCCGGCCTGAACGTGCTCCGCATCGTCAACGAGCCCACCGCGGCCGCGCTGGCCTACGGCCTGGACAAGGGCGAGAAGGAACAGACCATCCTGGTCTTCGACCTCGGTGGCGGCACGTTCGACGTGTCGCTCCTGGAGATCGGCGAGGGTGTCGTCGAGGTGCGCGCCACCAGTGGTGACAACCACCTCGGTGGTGACGACTGGGACCAGCGCATCGTCGACTGGCTGGTGGACAAGTTCAAGGCGTCCGCGGGCATCGACCTGACCAAGGACCGGATGGCGCTGCAGCGCATCCGCGAGGCCGCCGAGAAGGCGAAGATCGAGCTGTCCAGCTCGAGCAGCGCGAACATCAACCTGCCCTACATCACGGTCGACGCGGACAAGAACCCGCTGTTCCTGGACGAGACGCTCTCCCGGGCCGAGTTCCAGCGGATCACCTCCGACCTGCTGGACCGCACCAAGGCGCCGTTCAACAACGTCATCCGCGACGCCGGCATCTCGGTCGGCCAGATCGACCACGTGGTGCTCGTCGGTGGTTCCACCCGGATGCCCGCCGTCGCCGATCTGGTCAAGGAGCTGACCGGCGGCCGCGAGCCGAACAAGGGCGTGAACCCGGACGAGGTCGTCGCGGTCGGCGCGGCGCTGCAGGCCGGTGTGCTCAAGGGTGAGGTCAAGGACGTCCTACTGCTGGACGTCACCCCGCTGTCGCTGGGCATCGAGACCAAGGGCGGCGTGTTCACCAAGCTCATCGAGCGCAACACCACCATCCCCACGAAGCGGTCGGAGATCTTCTCCACGGCGGACGACAACCAGCCGTCGGTGCAGATCCAGGTCTTCCAGGGTGAGCGCGAGATCGCGGCGCACAACAAGAAGCTCGGCATGTTCGAGCTGACCGGCCTGCCGCCGGCCCCGCGTGGCGTGCCGCAGATCGAGGTCACCTTCGACATCGACGCCAACGGCATCGTGCACGTGACGGCGAAGGACCTTGGCACCAACAAGGAACAGTCGATGACGATCACCGGCGGCTCGGCGCTGCCGAAGGACGACATCGACCGCATGGTCAAGGACGCCGAGGCGCACGCCGAAGAGGACAAGAAGCGCCGCGAAGAGGCCGAGACCCGCAACCAGGCGGAGACGCTGGTCTACCAGACCGAGAAGTTCGTCAAGGACAACGAGGACAAGCTGCCCGAGGACATCAAGGGCAAGGTCAAGACCGCGATCGACGAGGCCAACGAGGCGCTCAAGGGCACCGACACGGCCGCGATCTCGGCGGCGATCGAGAAACTGAACACCGCGTCGCAGGAGCTGGGCACCGCCCTCTACGCCAACGCGCAGCAGGCCGGTGACGGCGGTGCGGCAGGCGGTGCCGCGGGCGCCGACGGCGGGTCCTCGTCCTCGGCCAAGGCCGACGACGACGTCGTGGACGCCGAGATCGTCGATGAGGACGAGAAGAAGTGACTGGCAAGCACTTCCGGGACGCCCAGAACCAGGAACGCGAGGTGGCCGAACCTGTGGTGGTGAGGGATCGTCGCAAGATCGACCCCGAGACCGGTCAGGTGCGTCAGTCGACCGAAGCCGAGGCGGCCCCGCCTGCCGCGGGGCCGGCCCTCGGTGAGTCCACTGTGGACGACGCCGTCGGTGTCCAGTCGGACGTCGAGAAGGAGCTCGCCGAGCGCACCGCCGACCTGCAGCGGCTGCAGGCCGAGTACGCCAACTACCGCAAGCGGGTGGACCGGGACCGCGAGTCCGTGGTGGCGGGCGCCAAGGCGTCCGTGGTCGGCGATCTGCTGCCCCTGCTCGACGATCTCGAACGGGCCGAGCAGCACGGCGACCTGACCGGCGCGTTCAAGGCGGTCGCGGACAAGCTCGTGGCCGGTTTGCAGCGCGCGGGCCTCACCCCGTTCGGCGCGGAGGGCGAGCCCTTCGACCCGAGCGTGCACGAGGCGGTCCAACACGCCACGTCGCCCGACGTGGCGGGCCCGACGGTCACCACGGTGCTGCGTCGCGGTTATGCCTTCGGCGACCGGGTGCTGCGCGCGGCACTGGTCGGGGTCACCGACCACGAGCCGGGGCCGATCGAGGCGCCGGTGGAAGGCGAGCTGCCGATCGAGCAGCTGTCGAATGAGAACACCCAGCAATAGCGGGAAGGAGGAGACGTCCGGTGAGTGCTCGCGAGTGGATCGGTAAGGACTTCTACCGAGAACTGGGCGTCTCCTCCGACGCGTCTGCCGACGAGATCAAGAAGGCCTACCGGAAGCTGGCCAGGGCGAACCACCCCGACGCCAACCCGGGAAACACGGAGGCGGAGCAGAAGTTCAAGGCCGTCTCCGAGGCCTACGGCGTGCTGTCGGATCCGGCCAAGCGCAAGGAATACGACGACGCTCGCCAACTGTTCGGCGCCGGCGGCGCGGGAGGTTTCAACTTCCCGGGCGGCGCCGGTGGCGGCAACTTCGACATGAGCGACCTGTTCGGGCAGGCCGCCGGCGGCGGCAACGCCGGTTTCGGTGGTCTGGGCGACATCCTTGGCGGCCTGTTCGGCCGCCGCGGGTCGGCCGGCGCCACCGGCACGGCCAGGGCACAGCACGGTGCGGACGTCGAGACCGACGTCCGGATCGACTTCGCCGAGGCGGTCAAGGGCGCGACGCTGCCGCTGCGGCTGTCCAGCCCGGCCACGTGCGGCACGTGCGGCGGCAACGGCGCGAAGCCGGGCACCACGCCGCGCACCTGCCCGACGTGTAACGGCGCGGGCCTGGTGAGCCGGAGCCAGGGCGCGTTCGCGTTCTCCGAGCCGTGCCGCGACTGTCGCGGCCGGGGCAAGATCATCGACGACCCGTGCCCGGAATGCGGCGGCGAGGGCATCAGCACGCGCACCAGGACGCTCACCGTGCGCGTGCCCGCCGGGGTCGACGACAACCAGCGCATCCGGCTGGCCGGCCAGGGCGAGCCGGGCCGCGGCGGGGCGGCGGCCGGTGACCTGTACGTCCGCGTGCACGTCACCCCGCACCCGGTGTTCGGGCGGTCCGGGAACGACCTGACGATCAACCTTCCGGTCAACTTCACCGAGCTTGCGCTCGGGGCGACGGTCGCGGTGCCGACTCTCGACGGGAAGGTTTCGCTGAAGGTGCCCGCGGGCACCGGCAACGGCCGGGTGCTGCGGGTGCGCGGCAAGGGCATCCACAAGCGCGACGGTTCGCAGGGCGACCTGCTCGTCACGCTGCAGGTGGCGGTGCCGTCGCGGCTCGATGCGGCCGAGCAGGAGGCGCTGGAGCAGTTCGCCGAGACGTCCGCGAAGCACGATCCGAGACCGGCGATCACGAAGATGCTCGGGGAGCGGTGATGGCGTTCGGCGGGCTGCCCCACGGCGCGGATGAGGACACTCCGGTGTTCGTCATCTCGGTGGCGGCGCAGCTTTCCGGACTGCACGCGCAGACGCTGCGGTCCTACGACCGGCTCGGGCTGGTCTCACCGGGCCGCAGCGCCGGCGGCGGGCGGCGGTACTCGATGCGGGACATCGCGCTGCTGCGCGAGGTCCAGCGCCTGTCCCAGGACGACGGTGTGAACCTGGCCGGTGTCAAGCGCATCATCGAACTGGAGAACCAGGTCGACGCGCTCCGGGCGAGGGTCGCCGAGCTCACCGAGGAACTCGCCGCCGCGTACGCCGCGGCCGAGCAGGCAGCCGCGGCCGTGCACGCCAGCTACCGCAAGGACCTCGTCCCGGTCCGCACCGAAACCGCCCTGGTCGTCTGGAAACCGGCCCGCAAACGCCGCTAACCCGCGAGTCGCACGTTCCCGTAGCGCGAGTCGCACGTTCCCGACCCGCGAGTGCCACGTTCCCGTACCGCGAGTCGCACGTTCCCGTCGTTGCTACCGCAGGTGTTCGGCGAAGAACGCGAGCACCCGGCGCCACGAGTCCTCACTGGACTCGCGGTGGTAGCCGACTCCCGCGATCCGGGCCAGCACGGTCAGCGGACCGAGGTGGAGCTGGTTCGCGAAACTGTGCCCGGCTTCGGGGTATTCCTTGACATCGTGGGGAATTCCGCGCGCGGACAGCTCAGTCTCAAGCTTGGCCGCCGCGCCGCGCAGTGCCGGGTCCTTCTTCCCGAAGCTCGCCACGATCGGGCAAGCCCCATCCAAAATGGACAGATCTTTGGGCGACTGGCCGTAGTACGGCGCCGACGCGTCGAACCCCCGGGTCGCGCCGACGAGTGCGAAGCCGCCGCCCGCGCAGAATCCGACGACCCCGACCTTGCCCGTGCAGTCGGACCGCCCGGCGAGGACGCCGCGCGCGGCGTCGATGTCGTCGAACGCACGCCCCTTCCCCGTCGCCAGCTCCTGGAACACCGTCTTGACGCAGCGCACGAACCCGCCACGCGAATACAGGTCGGGCGCGAGCGCGAGGAAGCCCGCGGTGGCGAAGCGGTCGGTGATGTTGCGCGCGTCCTCGTTGAGCCCGAGCGCGTCGTGCACGACCACCACGCCGGGCCATGGCGGATCGCCGGCGACGGCCTTGACCGGTTCGGCGAGGTAACCGCGGATGCTGCCGTCCGTCACGGGGATGTCCATGGCGGCAAGGCTAGCCGGTTGGGCCCTCCCCGGCAGGCGGGCGATCACCGTGCCGGTGCACGATCCGCCATTCCCCGCCCACCCGCCGGTAGGTGGCGCGCTCTGGCCTTCTCTGCTGACCGGCCGGTCGACAGCTAGTCGATGGTGAACGGGTCGTAGCGGATCTGGTCCAGCGCCGTCCCGGCGACGAGCATCCGTGACACGGTCGCGCGGATCATGCCCGGCGAGCCGGACACCAGCACGTCATGACCGGGCCACGCGCCGAACCTGGTGACGACGTCGGCCAGCGTGCCCAGCTCGCACCCGGACACGCCGGGACCACCCTCGACCACCGGCGTGACCGTCAGCCACGGATTGCACGACGCCATCATCCGCAGCCCTTCCAGCGCGTACAGGTCGTCGCGTGTGCGGCCGCCGTAGAACAGCCGCACCGTCGGGTTGGTACCCCACTGGGCGAGGTCGTCGAGCAGCGACTGCATCGGCGCGACCCCGGTGCCGCCCGCGATCATCAGCACCTCACGGCCGGATTCGCGGTTGACCCCCAGCCGGCCGACCGGCGGCCCGAACCGCCACAGGTCGCCCTTCTGCGTGTGGCTGACGATCGCGCGCGACACCCAGCCGCCGTCGACGGCGCGGACGTGGAACTCCAGCGACCCGTCCGGCCGCGGCGCGTTCGCCGGGGACAGGTACCGCCACAGGCGCGGGCGCTGCGGCACCTCGACACTCAGGTACTGCCCCGCTTCGAAGGGCACCTCGTACTCGGGCTCGACGCGGACCATCGCCAAGTCCCAGCTCAACCGCCGGTGGTCGGCGACCAGGCCGGACCAGCTGGGCGGGTTCGTGTCCGCGGCGGCGGCCTCCTGCATCTGCCGCGCGATGATGGTGAACGCCTCCGCCCACGCGCGTTCGACGTCGGGCGTCCACTGCGCGCCCAGCTGGGTCTTCATCGCCGCGAGCAGCGCCGTGCCGATCGCCTCGTAGTGCCTCGGGACCACGCCGAACTTGCGGTGGTCGCGGCCGAGCTGACGCAGGAACGGCACGAGGTCGTCGGGCTGGTCGACCATCTGCACCACGTGCACGAGGGCGCGCACCATCCGGTTGCGCTGCACCTCCATGTTGATGGGGAAGAAGTCCCGCGTCGCAGGCGCCAGCGTGAAGAGCATCCCGTAGAAGAACTGCGTCACTTCGGGTAAGTACGGCTCGGCCTTCGCCCAGGAATCCCGGATGAGCCGGACCATCGCGGCGACGGCCGGCGGCGCCTCCCGGGGCGTGGACCGGGGGACGGGACTGACGGGTTCGGCGGTCATGGGCCTTCGGGGTGCTCGAGGTGCGCTCGGGGTCGGAGTCGATTATTCATGAATGCGCAATAGCAGCGGCTCGTAACACCGCCGCAGGCCAGCCGATTCGCTACTGCGTGAAATGCTCACGAGTATTCCACCCCGTTCGGTCAATGATATGCCGGAAAGTGGGAACGCATCGGCTCGGAGGGTAATCGCTGACCGGCCGTTTGCCGGCAGGATTGCTCCGTCCGGGTGGCCGCAGCGATCTTGATTAGTGACCCGCATCACCCCTTCGGGGCTGGCCCGTCTGATCACGTCACGTATAGTTGTATGCGACAACCAATAAGGCGGACGGAGAGCTGGATGACCCTCAGCGAGGACGCGAGCGTCGAGCTGATGCGGCAGCTGCGCATCGCGGCCCAGCTCCAGCATGCCTGGGCCCTGCAGAACTGGACACCCGCCGCCGGCCTGCACCCGGCCGCCGCCGCACTGCTCAGCGACCTCGCGATCCACGGCGAGTCCCGGCCCTCCGAACTGGCCAAGCGGCGCATGGTCGACATCTCGGTGGTCAGCAGGCAGATCACCCAACTGTCCGCGGCCGGCCTGATCGACCGGCGTCCCGCACCGGAGGACGGCCGCGCCTCGCTGGTGAGCGTGTCCAAGGACGGCGAGGTCCTGCTCAAGCGCTGGCGGCAGAGTCACCTGAACTTCGTCCGCGACGCGCTGCACGACTGGACCGACGACGACGTCAGCGCGCTCACCGGACGGCTGCAGGCCATGAACGAGGCGCTGCGCACCGCCGTGCGCCCGGCGGACAGCATGTCCTGATATATGTCCTGATATGTGAAAGATGCCGTATGACCTGTGCGATTAAGGGCAGGCAACCCTTGCCCAGGGGCTTCCCGTGACTAAAGTGAGGCTAACCATCTCACCTTGGTGCCAAGGAGTTCTCCGTGTGGGCCGACGCCGTTCCGAACCTGCTCATCGGACTGCGCGAGGGCCTCGAGGCCGGGCTCGTCGTCAGCATCCTGCTCGCCGCGCTCCGGCGTGGTGACGCGAAGGCGTCCTCGGCGCCGATCTGGCTCGGCGTGCTCGTCGCCACCTTGCTCGCGGCCAGTTTCGGCGCGGTACTGACGTTCTCCCGCGCGGAGCTGTCCACGCGTGCGCAGGAGGCGTTCGGCGGCGCCCTCAGTGTGATCGCCGTCGGCCTGGTGACCGCGATGGTGTTCTGGATGCGCCGCACCGCGCGCGGCCTGTCGGGTGAGCTGTCGGAGAAGGTCAGCGGCGCGATGCGGATCGGCGCGGGTGCGCTGGCGCTGACGGCGTTCCTCGCGGTCGGCCGCGAAGGGCTGGAAACCGCGCTGTTCCTGTGGACGACGGTGCAGGCAGCCGGCGAATCCACAGCCCCGCTGATCGGGGCGGCGGTCGGCATCGCGATCGCGGTGCTGCTGTGCTGGCTGCTGTACCGCAGCGCGATCAAGATCAACCTCGGCAAGTTCTTCTCCCGCACCGCCGTCCTGCTCATCGTGATCGCCGCGGGCGTGCTCGCCTACGGGCTGGGCGATCTGCAGGACGCGGGGCTGCTGCCCGGGCGCACGTGGCTGGCGTTCGACCTGTCCTCGGTCATCGCGCCGGACGCGTGGTGGGTGACGATCGTCCGCGGCGTCACGAACCTTTCGCCCACGATGACGTGGCTGCAGGTCGTCGCGTACGTGGGCTACCTGGCCGTGGTCCTGACGGTGTTCTTCGCGCGCACCCCGGCGCCCGCGCGTGAGAAGCCGCAGACCGAGCGCAAACCGGTGAAACGCTGGGTCGTGGTGACGGCGGCGGTCGGCGTGCCCCTGATCGCCGCCGGGGTCTTCGCGCTCGTCGTGCCCTCGTCGGCCGCGAACGCACAGACCGTCACGATCACCGCTTCGGCCTGCGCGCCCGAGTTCCGGGCGCTGACCGCGGGGGACCAGGAGTTCACCGTCGTCAACAAGTCCGGCCGCAGCGGCGAGATCTATCTGATCCGCACCGCGGACGGTGGCGTCGTCGGCGAACTCGAAGGGCTCGGGCCGGGCACGCGGCGGGCGATGCCCGCGAACCTGCCCGCAGGCGAATATGGGTGGCGATGCGAGATGTCCGGCGCGGCCGAGCAGCGGTCGGCGACGGTCGCCGCGACCGGCACCGGCGGGTCCGCGCCACCGGCCGTCCTACCCGTGACGGAGCAGGACCTGCAGGGCCCGCTCGCCCAATACCAGGCGTACGTGGCCCCACAACTGTCCACAATGGCTGGTCAGGTCGACACGCTGCGGGCCGCGCTGGCCGCCGGGGATCTCGGCGCGGCCAAGACGGACTGGCTGCAGGCGCAGCTCACGTGGGAACGCGTCGGCGCGGCCTACGACAGTTTCGGCGACCTCACCGACGCGATCGACGGCGAACCGGACGGCCTCGCCGATGGTGTGCACGACAGCGACTTCAGCGGGCTGCGGCGCATCGAGTACGGCCTGTGGCACGGCCAGGACGCCGCCACGCTCGCGCCGATCGCCGACCAGCTCGCGACCGACCTCGGCAAGCTGCGGCAGCAGCTGCCGACGATCACCGCCGATCCGGCCGACCTGCCGCTGCGCGCACACGAGATCCTCGAGGATGCCTTGCGCGACAAGCTCTCCGGGAACTCCGACCAGGGCGCCGGGTCCAGTTATCAGGAGACGCTGGCCGACCTCGACGGCACGCGCGTCGTGCTGGACGAGCTGGGGCCGCTGATCAACACGCGGCGGCCACAGCTTGTCGCAGAAGCAAAGGCACAGGTGGACACGCTGCAGCAGGCGCTGGAGGCCACCACGGCGAGCCCGGAGACCGCGCCGCTCGCCGAGCGTCAGCGCGTCGACGCAGCGATCGGCCAGGTGCTGGAAACGCTGTCCCTCGTCCCCGACCTTCTCGAGATCAGGCAGACCTCATGAGCATCTCCAGGCGCAGGTTCCTGCAGGGCACCGGTGCGGGCGTCGCGGGCACCGCGCTCACCGGCGGCATGATCGCCGCGGGTGCGTACGCCGACGACTCGTCGAACGGCACCGCGACCGCCGTCGAGAGCTACGCGTTCCACGGCGCGACGCAGGCCGGCATCTTCACGCCACCGCAGACGGCGGCCGCGTTCGCCGCGTTCGACGTGACCGCCGCCGGCCGGGCGGGGCTGACCGACCTGTTCAAGACATTGACCGAGCGGGCCCGTTTCCTCACCTCGGGCGGCACACCGCAGGACCTGGGCGTCGGCTCACCGCCCTCGGACAGCGGCGTCCTCGGCCCCGACGTGCCAGCGGACGGGCTGACGGTGACCGTGTCGACGGGCTCGTCGCTGTTCGACGACCGGTTCGGACTGGCCGCGGTCAAGCCCGCGAAGCTCAAGCCGATGAAGACGTTCCCGGACGACGCGCTCGACCCCAAGTGGTGTCACGGGGACCTGATGCTTCAGCTCTGCGCGAACAACACCGACACCGTGCAGCACGCGCTGCGGGACATCGCCAAGCACACCCGTGGCGCGATGCAGCTGCGCTACCGCATCAACGGTTTCCACTCGCCGCCACGGCCGTCGGGCACCCCGCGAAACCTGATGGGGTTCAAGGACGGCATCGCGAACCCGGTCGAGGCCGACCAGGTGGTCTGGACCCCCGACGGTGGGTCGTACCAGGTCGTGCGGTTCATCCGGATGCTCGTCGAGTTCTGGGACCGCGTGTCGATCAACGAGCAGGAGAACATGTTCGGCCGCAAGCGAGACAGCGGCGCCCCGCTCGACGGCGCGGGCGAGTTCGACACCCCGAACTACGGCGCGGACCCCGGGGGCAAGATCATTCCGCTCGACTCGCACATCCGGCTGGCCAACCCGCGCACGACCGAGACGGCACCGAGCCGGATCCTGCGCCGCGGCTACAACTACGACCTCGGCGTCGACCTCAACGGCAACATCGACGTGGGCCTCATTTTCGCCTGCTACCAGCAGGATCTCGAGCGCCAGTTCGAGGCCGTGCAGACGCGGCTGGCCGGCGAACCGCTCACGGACTACATCCAGTCGTATGGCGGAGGGTATTTCTACGTGCTTCCGGGCGTGCGCGACGGGCAGGATTGGTGGGGACGTTCCCTGCTGACCTAAGGGGCACCGCCATGGCGAGACTCATCTACACCGGCAACGTGTCGCTCGACGGGTACACCGAGGACCCGGACGGCAAGCTCGACTTCTCCGCGCCCGACGTCGACGTGCACGCGTTCATCAACGACCTCGAGCGCCCGGTCGCGACCTACCTGTACGGGCGCCGTCTGTACGAGACGATGGAGTGCTGGGAGACCGACCCGACCCTGGCCACGCAGTCCCCGACGATGCGCGACTACGCCGAGCTCTGGCAGGCGGCGGAGAAGATCGTCTACTCGACGACGCTGCAGCAGCCGGTGACCGCCCGGACCCGCATCGAGCGGGTCTTCGACCCCGGCGCGGTTCAGCGGCTGAAGGACGAGTCGGACCGCGACCTGTCGGTCGGCGGCGCCGAGCTGGCCGCGCATGCCATCCGAGCCGGCCTGGTCGACGAGTACCGGCTGTTCGTCCACCCGATCGTCGTCGGCGGCGGCAAGCCGTACCTGCCCGCGGACGTGCGGATCAAGCTCGCCCTGGTCGACGAGCACCGCTTCCCGGGCGGCGTCGTGCACCTGCGCTATCGTGCGCAGAGTTGAGCCCGACACGGCTGGCGCCCAAAGCGGCCAGGTGCCCTGCTCACCGGCTCCTGTGGGGCCACAGACGCTCTCCTTCGGCCCCACACTGCGGGCGATTCCCCTCGAGGCGCTCTGGACGGGAAGGCCCTAGACTTGAGCGGAACACACTCAACTTTTCTGACGTTGTACCTAGCGAACAGCACAGACCTTGACATGGAGTGTGGGATGGACGCTTTCAACCCGACGACGAAGACCCAGCAGGCGATCTCGTCGGCGGCGCAGGCGGCGACCGTCGCGGGCAACCCGAGCATCGCACCGGCGCACCTGCTGGGCGCGCTGCTCGCCCAGAGCGACGGTATCGCCGGCCCGCTGCTGACGGCGGTCGGCGCCGATCCGGAGCAGATACACAAGGAGCTCGAGCCGATCATCAACGGGCTGCCCGCAGCCATCGGCGCGACGGTCTCCACCCCCCAGCTCGACAACTACGCCCTCAAGTCGCTGACGCACGCGCAGAAGCTCGCGACCGAGATGGGCGACGAGTACGTCTCCACGGAGCACCTGATGGTCGGTCTCGCCGCCGAGGGCGGTCCGGTGGCCGACCTGCTCAAGCGGCACGGCGCCACGGCCGACGCGCTGCGCGAGGCGTTCACCAAGGTGCGCGGGTCGGCACGGATCACCAGCCCGGACCCCGAGGGCACCTTCAAGGCGCTGGAGAAGTACGGCGTCGACCTGACGGAACGGGCCCGCAAGGGCGAGCTGGACCCGGTGATCGGCCGGGACACCGAGATCCGCCGCGTGGTGCAGGTGCTGTCGCGGCGAACCAAGAACAACCCGGTGCTCATCGGTGAGCCCGGTGTCGGCAAGACCGCGATCGTGGAGGGCCTCGCCCAGCGCGTGGTCGCCGGTGACGTGCCAGAATCCTTGCGGGGCAAGAAGGTCGTCGCGCTCGACCTCGGTTCGATGGTCGCCGGCGCGAAGTACCGCGGTGAGTTCGAGGAGCGGCTCAAGGCCGTACTGAAGGAGATCACCGAGTCCGCCGGGCAGGTCATCACGTTCATCGACGAGCTGCACACGATCGTCGGCGCGGGAGCGGCAGGCGGCGCTGATTCTTCCCTGGACGCCGGCAACATGATCAAGCCGATGCTGGCCCGCGGCGAGCTGCGGATGGTCGGCGCGACCACGCTCGACGAGTACCGCAAGCACATCGAGAAGGACGCGGCGCTCGAGCGGCGCTTCCAGCAGGTGCTGGTCGGCGAGCCGTCGGCCGAGGACACCATCGGTATCCTGCGTGGCCTCAAGGAGCGCTACGAGGTGCACCACGGCGTCCGCATCACCGACGCCGCGCTGGTGTCGGCCGCGACGCTGTCCGACCGCTACATCACCGCGCGTTTCCTGCCGGACAAGGCGATCGACCTCGTCGACGAGGCCGCGTCCCGGCTGCGCATGGAGATCGACTCCCGGCCCGTCGAGATCGACGAGGTCGAGCGTGCCGTGCGCCGGCTGGAGATCGAGGAGATGGCCCTGGAGAAGGAAGAGGACATCGCCTCGAAGGAGCGGCTCGCCGCGCTGCGCGCCGAACTCGCGGACAAAAAGGACGCGCTGGCTGTGCTCCTGACGCGCTGGCAGAACGAGAAGGGCTCGATCGAGAAGGTCCGCGACCTCAAGGAGCAGCTGGAGCAGCTGCGCGGCGAGGCCGACCGCGCCGAGCGCGACGCCGATCTGGGCCGCGCGGCCGAGCTGCGCTACGGCAAGATCCCGGCGCTGGAGAAGGACCTCGAAGCCGCGCAGGTCGCGACGGCCGACCGCGCCGACGTGATGCTCAAGGAGGAGGTCGGCAGCGATGATGTCGCCGACGTCGTCTCCGCCTGGACCGGTATCCCGGCCGGGCGGCTGCTCGAAGGCGAGACCGGCAAGCTGCTCCGGATGGAGGACGAGCTGGGCAAGCGCGTCGTCGGGCAGGCCGAAGCTGTCATGGCGGTGTCCGACGCCGTGCGGCGCGCACGAGCAGGCGTCGCCGACCCCGACCGGCCGACCGGCTCGTTCCTGTTCCTCGGCCCGACCGGCGTCGGCAAGACCGAGCTGGCCAAGGCGCTGGCGGGGTTCCTCTTCGACGACGACCGGGCGATGACCCGCATCGACATGAGCGAGTACAGCGAGAAGCACAGCGTCGCTCGCCTGGTCGGTGCCCCACCGGGGTATGTCGGCTACGACCAGGGCGGTCAGCTGACCGAGGCCGTGCGGCGGCGCCCGTACTCGGTGGTGCTGCTCGACGAGGTCGAGAAGGCGCACCCGGACGTGTTCGACGTGCTGCTGCAGGTGCTCGACGACGGGCGGCTGACCGACGGCCAGGGCCGCACGGTCGACTTCCGCAACACCATCCTGGTGCTCACGTCGAACCTCGGTTCGCAGGCCATCGCCGACGCGGCGATGGACGAGCGGCAGCGGCGGGACGCGGTGATGTCGGTGGTGCAGCGACACTTCAAGCCGGAGTTCCTGAACCGGCTCGATGACATCGTGGTCTTCCACGCGCTCGACACGGAGCAGCTGACATCCATTGTGGACATCCAGGTGAAGCGGCTGGCCGAGCGGCTGGCGCAGCGGAGGCTGACGCTGCAGGTCACCGACGGAGCCCGGGAATGGCTCGCGCTCAACGGCTTCGACCCGATCTACGGTGCGCGGCCGCTGCGGCGGCTGGTCCAGTCGGCGATCGGCGACCAGCTGGCGAAGAAGCTGCTCGCGGGCGAGGTCCGCGACGGCGACACCGTCCGGGTGGACCTCCCGGAACTCGAGGCGAGCAACACACTCACCGTCACCCGCTCCTGACCCGAACGAGTTGGATCCGACACGGGCCGCTGATCTTGGTTCGGCGGCCCGTGTCGCTACCCTGTGTGGGTGGGTATTCCAGCGTGGGTCTGGTTCGTGATCGCCGCCGTCGCATTGGTGGCCGGCCTGGTGCTGCTCGTCGCCGACCGGACCCGGGAAGGGTCGCGCAACCGCGAGCGCCAGCGATGGGCTGACCTGCGCGGATGGCAGTTCGTCGAGGAGGACGAGCGGCTGGCCAAGCAATGGTCCGGCGGCGCGATCGGGTACTTCAGCGCGGAGACGGCGGTCAACGTCGTAGCCGGCTCGACCTTCACCTCCGACGGCCGGCGCCCGGTGTTCGTGTTCGACATCGAGTCCGACAGCCAGATCCCCGCGGTCGTGGTCGCGGTGCGCTGCAACCGGGTGCACCCGGTGCTGGTCGAGTTGTGGCTGGCGAGCGTGCCGTTCCAGCGCGCCGACATGCCGGAACTGCTGGGACCGGTCGGGCAGCGCTACGCGTTCGCCGACGACCCCGAAGGCGCCCGCCGCGTCATCACCCAGGAGCTGGTGGACGCCGCGGACGCGCTCGGCGGGGACGTCGGTGTGGCGTGGCTGGAGAGCGAGTGGGTGCTGGCGAGCGTCGCCCCGCAGGCGGGCCCGTCGCGGCTGGAGCGGCTGCTGCGCGACCTCGGGGAGATCGCCGACATCGTCGACCCTTTCGACGATGAGGACAGCGGCCGGCACTGGCAGCAGGCGCCCGGCTCACCGCCGGCGCAGCAACAGCAGCAGGGCCCTGCGTGACAACCGCGCTGATCACGGGCGCGAGCGCCGGCCTCGGCGCGGAGTTCGCCCGCCGGCTCGCGCGCGAAGGCAGCAACCTCGTGCTCGTGGCGCGCGACACGGGTCGCCTGGAAGCGCTGGCCGCTGAGCTCTCGGAGTCCCACGGCGTCACCGTCACGGCGCTGCCCGCGGACCTGTCGACCACCCACGGCCGGGCGCTCGTCGCGGACCGGCTGGCGACGGACCCCGTCGATCTTCTCGTCAACAACGCGGGCATCGGCCTCGCCGGCGAGTTCTGGACGGCGTCGCCCGAGGACCTGCAGCGCCAGCTCGACATCAACGTGACCGCGGTGCAGCAGCTGACGCGCGCGGTGCTGCCGGGCATGATCGAGCGCGGCAGCGGCGACATCATCAACGTGTCGAGCGTGGCGGGGTTCTTCTCCGGTCGCGGCTCCAGCTACACGGCGAGCAAGAACTGGGTCACGTCGTTCAGCGAGGGCATCGGGGCCGCGCTGCCGAAGGGCGTGCGGATGATGGCGCTGTGCCCGGGTTTCACCCGCACGGAGTTCCACCAGCGGGCCGGGCTGGAGACGTCCGGCCCGAAAGCGTTCTGGCTCACCGCGGACCGCGTCGTGGCCGACGCGCTCACGGATCTGCGGCGCGGCAAGGTGATCTCGATCCCGAGCCCGCAGTACAAGGCGGTCGTCGTGCTGGGCGGGCTGCTGCCGCGTTCGGTGATCCGCCGGCTGTCCGGCCTGTTCTCGGGACGCGACCGGACGTAGCGCGGCTACCGGATCAGTTCGACCGGCACGTCGAGATCGAGCTCCGCCCAGGCGCGATCCGCGGTCACGCCAACGCCGTTCGGTAGGTCAGCAGCCAGGGCGAGACATGCCCGGTCGGTGCCGGCCAGCCGCTCATCGTCGCCGTGCCGGCGGTGGCGGTGCGGCGTGAACGACCGTCGTTGCGGACTTCGCGTGGGCTGTTCTCGGCACGGTCGGGGTCGGCCTGGTGGTGCTCGGCCCGAACGCGGGGTCCGACGCCGCTGGGATCGCGGCAGGTCTGGGTGGTGCGGCGTCGATGGCGCTCGGCCGACGTGCCCGCCCTGGCCGGTTACCGGTGGCTCGGCCTGGTCGGCGGGCTGCTCGCCAGGTTCGTGCCGGCCCTCACCGCGGTCGTCGCGACGCAGCCTGGAACGGGTCCACTGTGGACTCCGGCGGTGCTGGACGAGCTGGAACAGCCGGGCGAGGACCGGTGGTTCGCTGTCGGGTACTGACGGTGCTGTGTAAGACTCGCGGTGTGCAGAATCCGGGGTTGGATCAAACGGCGAGTCTCGAGCTCGCCCGACTCGTCACCGAGCTTTCCGTGGTCCACGGCAAGGTCACGCTGTCCTCCGGCAAGGAAGCCGACTACTACATCGACCTGCGTCGCGCCACCCTCCATCACGCCGCGGCGCCGCTGATCGGCAAGTTGCTGCGGCAGCTCACGGCGGACTGGAGCTACGTCGCCGTCGGCGGGCTGACGCTGGGCGCGGACCCGGTCGCGACCGCAATGCTGCATTCCGCCGCCGCGGACGGGATGGTGCTGGACGCGTTCGTGGTGCGCAAGAGCGTCAAGCAGCACGGGATGCAGCGCCGCATCGAGGGGTTGGAGGTCGCCGGGCAGCGGGTGCTGGCCGTCGAGGACACCTCCACCACCGGCGGGAGCGTTCTGACCGCCGTCGAAGCGCTCCGCGAGGCCGGCGCCACCGTCGTCGGCGTCGCGACCGTCGTGGACCGCGACACCGGCGCGCGCGAAGCCATCGAGAAGCAGGGCCTCGCCTACCGCTACCTCCTCGACCTGGACGATCTCGGCCTGTCCTGAGCTACACCCCGGGTGATCGACACCACCCACTTCCGTGCCCCCTCGATCAATTTATCGACGTTTCTCAGGCAATCCGGAGTAACGTCGGCGGTAAGGGGACTGTGAAAGGGGGCGGGCAGCGGTGTCGATATGGAGAGTGCTGGCCGATGCCACGGTGGGCCTACACGTACTGGCACTGCTGTACATCGGCCTCGGCGGATTCCTGGCCTGGCGCTGGCCGAAGAGCATTTTCGTACACATCTTCTTCGCGCTGTGGGGCGTCGCGGTCAACGCCTTCCCCATTTCGTGCCCGCTGACCGCACTCGAGGACTACTTCCGCAGCCAGCAGGATCTCGGTCCGCTGCCCGGCGGGTTCAACGCCTACTACATCTACGGCACGATCTTCCCGCGAGCCATGCTGCCGCTGGTCGCCGCCGTCGCGCTGGCGATCCTGATCTTCTCCTACGTCGGTGCCTACTACCGCTGGCGCCACCGCGACGACGCACCGACCCATCGCGTCCGGCAAGCCTAAGCTCGCTGGGTGGAATTGGACGAAACCGGGCCCACCGAGTGGACCATGCGCGAGGACGTCGGGGTCGGGCCGTGGCCCGGCGACTGGCCCCGCGACGAACGTTATGACCCCGAGCTGCTCGCGGACGGTGACCGGCGCAACGTCGTCGATGCCTACCGTTACTGGCGCCGGGAGGCGATAGTCTCGGACGTCGACGCCCGGCGGCACCCGTTCCACGTCGCGATCGAGAACTTCCAGCACGACCACAACATCGGCACCGTCGTCCGCACCGCGAACGCGTTCGCCGCGGCCGCCGTGCACATCGTCGGGCGGCGGCGCTGGAACCGGCGCGGCGCGATGGTCACCGACCGGTACCAGCACCTCGAGCACCACGCGGCCGTCGCCGGACTCGCCGAGTTCGCCTCGGCGGGCGGGCTGGCGATCGTCGCCGTCGACAACACCCCCGGCGCGCAACCGGTCGAGACCACGGCGTTGCCGCGCGACTGCGTGCTGCTGTTCGGACAGGAGGGCCCGGGCCTGTCGCCCGAGGCGCAGCACGCGGCGTCGCTGGTCGTGTCCATCGCCCAGTTCGGCACCACCCGGTCGATCAACGCGGGCGTCGCGGCCGGGATCGTGATGCACACCTGGGTCCGGCAGCACGCCGACCTGTCCCAGGCGTGGTGACGTGTACCGCGACCGGGCTGCCGCCGCCGAGAACGCGATCGTCACGCGGCATCTGCGCAGAGTCTGGGGGGTGCCGGGCACGGTGCTGGGGCGAAGCGGCTGGCCGCCGACGCCGGAGGAGCGCGTGCACTGGCACTGGAACTACTGGTGGCAGGCGCACCTGCTGGACTGCCTGATCGACGCGCAGCACCGTGACCCGGATCCGGCACGCGCGCCCAGGATCGAGAGGTTCATCGGCTCGATCCGGCTGCGCAACTTCGGCAGCTGGACCAACGACTACTACGACGACATGGCCTGGCTCGGGCTGGCACTGCAACGCGCCGGCCGCGACGTCGAGGTGCTGCTGGGCCAGCTGCGCGGCGCGTGGACGCCGGATGCGGGTGGCGGGATCTGGTGGCGCAAGGGCGATCGCTTCAAGAATGCGCCGTCGAACGGGCCGGCCGCGATCCTGCACGCGCGGGCCGGGGAGACGCAGCGCGCGCGGGAGCTCGTCGAGTGGATGGACGCGACGCTGGTGGATCCCACGACCGGTCTGGTGTGGGACGGGATGCGGGTGGACAGTGGCGAGGTCGTGCAGGTGACCTACACCTACTGCCAGGGTGTGTTCCTCGGCGCGTGCCTTGAACTGTCCGAATTGGACATCGCGGCGCGCACGGTGCGCGCGGTGGCGGCGCATTGCGCGCCCGGCGGGGTGCTGATGGGGCAGGGCGGCGGTGACGGCGGGCTGTTCGCCGGCATCCTCGCGCGGTATCTCGCCGTTGCCGCGCGGCGACTCCCGACCGGGCCGGAGGCCGGCGCGGCGCGTGACCTGGTGCTCGGCTCGGCCCGCGCGTGCTGGGACGGTGCCGCGGACGCGCCCGGCGGGCCGCTGTTCAGCGCGGACTGGTCGGCCCCCGCCCCCCGATCCCCGCTCCGCGATC
>DATFHB010000004.1:0-9379 GCA_035248845.1 Amycolatopsis sp.
GAACCTCAAGCGCGGCGGCCACGACTACCGCAAGGTGTACGCGGCGTACAAGGCGGCGATGGAGCACCACGGCCAGCCGACGGTGATCCTGGCGCACACGATCAAGGGCTACGGGCTCGGCCCGTCCTTCGAGGGCCGCAATGCCACGCACCAGATGAAGAAGCTCACGCTCGACGACCTCAAGCTGTTCCGCGACGCCCAGCGCATCCCGATCAGCGACGAGGAACTCGAGCGCGACCCGAAGCTGCCGCCGTACTACCACCCCGGAATGACCTCGGCGGAGATCGAGTACATGATCGGCCGCCGCCGCTCGCTGGGCGGGTTCCTCCCGGAGCGCCGTGCCAACCGGGCGAAGGCGCTGGTGCTGCCTGGCGACAAGGTGTACGAGGCGGTGCGCAGGGGCTCGGGCAAGCAGGAGGTCGCCACCACGATGGCGTTCGTCCGGCTGGTGCGCGAGCTGGCCAAGGACGGGGAGATCGGCCACCGGATCGTGCCGATCATCCCGGACGAGGCCCGCACGTTCGGCCTGGACTCGATGTTCCCGACGGCGAAGATCTACAACCCGCACGGGCAGACCTACACGTCGGTGGACGCCAACCTGATGCTCGCGTACAAGGAGTCCGAGCACGGGCAGCTGCTGCACGAGGG
This sequence comes from Amycolatopsis sp., assembly GCA_035248845.1. Classification (GTDB taxonomy): domain Bacteria; phylum Actinomycetota; class Actinomycetes; order Mycobacteriales; family Pseudonocardiaceae; genus Amycolatopsis_E. Next base: position 649 of record DATFHB010000004.1, read on the forward strand.
CATCAACGAGGCGGGCTCCACGGCGTCGTTCACGGCGGTGGGCACGTCCTACGCCACGCACGGCGAGCCGATGATCCCGATCTACATCTTCTACTCGATGTTCGGGTTCCAGCGCACCGGCGACGGGCTGTACGCGGCGGCCGACCAGATGGCGCGCGGCTTCGTGCTCGGCGCCACCGCGGGCCGCACGACGCTGACCGGTGAGGGCCTGCAGCACGCCGACGGGCATTCGCTGCTGCTGGCGGCCACGAACCCGGCGGCCGTGGCCTACGACCCGGCGTGGTCGTTCGAGATCGCGCACATCGTGCGGGACGGCCTGCGCCGGATGTACGGCGAGACCGGGCCGGACGGCAACGGCGAGAATGTGTTCTACTACGTCACCGTCTACAACGAGCCCTACCAGCAGCCCGCCGAGCCGGAGAACCTCGACGTCGACGGCCTGCTCAAGGGCCTGTACCGGTACGCCGCGGCGCCCGCGGGCAGCGGCCCGGAGGCGCAGATCCTCGTCTCGGGCGTCACGATGCCGGACGCGCTCAAGGCCCAGCGGATGCTGGCCGACGAGTGGGGCGTGCGGGCGGCGGTGTGGTCGGCCACGTCGTGGGGCGAGCTGCGCCGCGACGCCGTCGAGGTGGACCGGGACAACCTGCTCCACCCGGCGGACGAGGCGCGCGTGCCGTACGTGACCCAGGCGCTGAGCGGGGTCGAGGGCCCGGTGGTCGCGGTGTCGGACTGGATGCGCGCGGTGCCGGACCTGATCCGCCCGTGGGTGCCCACGGACATGATCACGCTGGGCACGGACGGCTTCGGCTTCTCCGATACCCGCCCGGCGGCGCGGCGGCACTTCCTGGTGGACGCCGAGTCGATCGTGGTGGCCACGCTGACCGCGCTGGCCCGCCGCGGCGAGGTCGAGCAGTCGAAGGTCGTGGCGGCGGCGCGGCAGTACCGCATCCACGACGTGTCGGCGGCCGGCCCGCAGCTGTCCGACTCCGGCAGCGCCTGAACGGCGTGGGGGACCTCCTCATGGCCGCCCAGCGCCATGAGGAGGTCCCCCACGGCATTTCGCCGCCGGTGGGCCTTTCGGCCCTATCCGGTATCGGCGGGCCGGGGTGACGCTCGAGGATCATCGTGTCCCGAGGAGTCGCCGTGCCGGCCGCTGGTCCCGAGATCTCCTTCAGCGTCGAGGTGAGCCGCGGACCCGCGTTGTGGCTGTTTGCCGCCTTCGTGGTGACGTTCGCGGTGACCAGGACGATCGTGCGCCTGATCAGGGCCGGGCGAGGGCCGTTCCGGGACGTGGAGATCGGCGGCGTCCACGTGCATCACAGCGTGTACGGGATCTTCCTGATCCTGCTCGCCGGCACCATCGAGTTCGCCTACACCCCGGGTGCGCCGTGGCAGCACGTGCTGGCCGCGGTCTTCGGGGCCGGTGCGGCGCTCACGCTGGACGAGTTCGCGCTGTGGCTGCGTCTCGACGACGTCTACTGGACCGACGAGGGCCGTAAATCCCTCGACGCGGTGCTGATCGCGGCACTGGTGGGCATGCTGCTCGTGCTCGGCGCGCGGCCGTTCGACGACACCGCCGGCGAGGGCCGCGTGTCGTTCGCCATCACCGTCGCGGTCGACATCCTGTTCTCGCTCACCGCGATCTTCAAGGGCAAGACCACGTCGGGCGTGGTCGGACTCGTCATGCCTCCGGTCGCGTTCGTGGCCGCGATCCGGCTGGCGAAACCGTCCTCGCTGTGGGCACACAAGCGCTACCCGCCTGGGTCACGCAAGCGTGAGCGCTCGCAGGCCCGTTTCCCGGCCAGCCGGCGCACGCGCTGGAACGAGGTCCTGGACCGGCTGGGCGGCGCTCCCACCAAGGACCGGGCATGACGTCGGTGTCCGCGCGTGCCTGCCTGCCGGCGATGCGGATCCGGGATCTGCCGAAACTGGCCCACTGCTGACGATGAGTTCCGCGCTCCCAGGAGGTCGGTAACGGTATGAGCGACTTGGACAAGCAGTTCACCGCGGTCCTCGAGAAGAGCCCGAACAGGGGCGGCTGGACCTACGTCGTGATGCCCGGCTCGGCCGAGTACTTCGGCACGCGCGGGCTGGTGAAGATCCGCGGCACCATCGACGGGGTGCCGTTCGCGAGCTCCTTCATGGCGCTCGGCGACGGCAGGCACAAGCTGCCGGTCAAGGCCGATGTGCGGCGGGCGCTGGGCAAGGAGGCCGGCGACGAAGTGTCGATACACCTGACCGAGCGGCTCGGCTGAACGCCCGGATTCCTTCACCCTGCGTAGAAACCGGTGCAATGGTCTTGACCGGCATTGCACTTTCGGGTGAGACAGGTGGCGCCGAAGATCCACAAGGTCCATAGTGGACCTACCGGTGGGGACCGGGGAGATGAGGCCGCCCGAGGCAGCGAAAACCGCGAAATCGGGCGGCCTCTTTTATTCGCGCTGCGCGCTCGCCGTGGCCGACTTCCGATCGTTCTGGGGGCCGGCCCCCACCCCCCACGCACGGCGATTCGGTATTCCGATGGGCCAACGTACGATCGGAATCACCATGACCCAGACCAACGCGCGGCAGGCGCCGAAGCATCACGGGCTCTCCGCCAAGACGCTGCGCGGGCTCGAACGCGCATCCGGAAGGCTCGCCTCGGCCAGCGTGGCCGCGATGGAGCAGCGCCTGCCGTGGTTCGGCCGCCTGCCCGCCGACCAGCGCGCCAGCGTCCTGATGATCACCCAGACCGGCGCGGCCGGTTTCGTCGACTGGCTGCGCGACTCACAGGAAGCCCTCAAACTCACCACGGAAGCCTTCCGCAGCGCCCCGCAGGAACTCTCCCGCTGGATCGGGCTCCGCCAGGCCGTCGGGCTCGTCCGGCTCGCGATCGAGGTCTTCGAGCAGGAGCTGCCCACCTTCGCCTCCACCGAGGCCGAGCGCGCCGCCCTGATCGAGGGCATCCTCCGCTACGGCAGGGAGATCGCGTTCGCCACGGCCAACTCCTACGCCGCCGCCGCCGAAGCCCGCGGTGCCTGGGACGCGCGGCTGGAGGCGCTGGTCGTGGACGGGATCGTCCGTGGCGACGCCGAGGAATCCGTGCTGTCCCGCGCCGCCGCGCTCGGCTGGGAACCCGCCGCGACCGCCACCGTGGTGGTCGGCCGCCCCTCGTCCGAGGACCCGCCGACCGTCGTGTTCGACGTGCGCAGGCTCGCCGCCCGCATCGGCCGGCCGGTGCTGCTGTCGGTGCAGGGTTCGCGGCTCATCATCGTCGTCGCCGGGGCCGGCAAGGACGACGACGTGCTCGGCAAGCTCTCCGTCGCGTTCGGCGACGGCCCGGTCGTGGCCGGGCCGACCGTGCGCAGCCTCGCCGAAGCGCACCGCAGCGCCGGGGAGGCCCTGTCGGGGTTGCGAGCCGTCGTCGGGTGGCCCAACGCGCCGCGGCCGGTGCGCTCGGTCGACCTGCTTCCCGAACGCGCGTTGTCCGGCGACGCCGACGCCGAGCGGCTGCTCATCGAGGAGATCGCCCAGCCGCTCGAGGCCGCCGGCCCGACCGTGCTGCAGACCGTCGAGGCGTACCTGGAGTCCGGGGGCGTGCTCGAAACGTGCGCGAAAAGGCTGTTCGTCCACCCCAACACGGTGCGCTACCGGCTGCGCCGGGCCGCCGAACTGACCGGCCGCAACGCGACCGATCCGCGGGACGCACTGGTGTTGCGCATCGCGCTCACCGTGGGCAGGCTGGCCCGCGCTCGGGGCCTGTGGTGACGCGAGTCACGGCCGATCTGCGCGAACCGTACAAGCGGTTGTCACCACATATCGCTTGGTAGCAGACATCTTTGGAGGGTGTCCACAAATTCCCCGCATGGACTTGGTGAACAGCGGCATCCCGGCTGTGCGTGCCCACCGTGTTCCCTGGGAGGTGTGACAGCATTGCTCGCTCCCGGACAGGGCTCGCAAGCCCCCGGCATGTTCTCACCGTGGTTCGAACTCGACGGTACGCGCGCGAAACTCGAGCGCTGGTCCGACCGCGCCGGGCTGGACCTGGTGCACCTGGGCACCGAGGCCGACGCCGAGACGATCCAGGACACGGCGATCACCCAGCCGCTGATCGTCGCGCTGTCGCTGCTGGCGTATGAGGAGCTGCCGCACGTTCCCGCCGGCGCGCCGGTCGCCGGGCACTCGGTCGGGGAACTCGCCGCGGCCGCCATCGCCGGTGTGCTGTCCGCGGAGGACGCGGTCGCGCTGGCCGCCGTGCGCGGCGCCGAGATGGCCAAAGCCTGCGCGATCGAGCCGACGAGCATGGCCGCCGTCATGCTGGGCGACCCCGAGCAGGTCGTCGAGTGGCTGGCCGGGCACGGGCTGACCGCCGCCAACCGCAACGGCGCCGGGCAGATCGTCGCCTCGGGCGCCGCCGACGCGATCGAGCGCATCGTCTCCGAGCCGATGGAAGGCACGAAAGTGCGCGCGCTGAAGGTCGCGGGCGCCTTCCACACCGCCTACATGGCGCCGGCCGAGGAGGCGCTGCGCGCGCACGCCGCCGGCATCACGCCCGCCGACCCGATGCGGCCGCTGCTGTCCAACGCCGACGGCCAGGTCGTCACGAGCGGCGCCGAGTACCTGGAGCGGCTCGTCAAGCAGGTCACGCGGCCGGTGCGGTGGGACCTGACGATGGACGGGCTGGTCGCCCTCGGCGTCACGGCCACCGTCGAGCTCCCGCCCGCGGGCACGCTGACCGGGCTGGTCAAGCGGCAGCTCAAGGGCACCGTGACCAGGACCATCGCGCTGAAGACCCCGGCCGAGCTGGCCACCGTGACACAGGAGGCCGAGTGACGCGCACACTGCGCATCAAGCAGGGACCCGCCGCGACGCGCGTGCTGGGCGTCGGCAGCACGCAGCCCGACCGGGTGGTGACCAACGACGACCTGTCGAAGATCATGGAGACCGACGACCAGTGGATCCGGGACCGGGTCGGTATCGTCGAGCGCCGGTTCGCCGACAAGGACGAGCTGCTGGTCGACATGGCGGTCGTCGCGGGCAGCCGGGCGCTCTCCGATGCCGGGTTGCAGCCGTCCGAAGTGGACACTGTGATCGTACCGAACTGTACGATGCCCTCGCCCATTCCGAACGCGGCGGCGCAAGTCGCGGACCGCATCGGGGTGAAGGCCGCGGGCGCCTTCGACCTCAACGCCGCGTGCGCCGGGTTCTGCTACGGCCTCGGCGTGGCGTCGGATCTGGTCCGCGCCGGCACCGCGGGCAAGGTGCTGGTGATCGGCGCCGAGAAGCTCACCGACGTGGTGGAGCCGACCGACCGCGCGAACGCGATCATCTTCGCCGACGGCGCGGGCGCCGTGGTCGTCGGCCCGTCCGACGAGCCGGGCATCGGGCCGGTCGCGTGGGGCAGCGCCGGCGATCTGGTGGACGCGATCTACATGCGAGATCACCGCTTCATCTACCAGGAGGGCCAGTCGGTCTTCCGGTGGGCCACCACGCAGATCGCGCCGGTCGCGTTGCGGGCACTGGAACTCGCGGGCCTCGGACCGTCCGATGTGGACGTACTGATTCCGCATCAGGCGAACCTGCGCATCATCGAGGCGATCGCGAAGCGGCTGCGCGCGAAGGGCGCCCGGGAGGACCTGATCGTCGCGGACGACATCAAGTACTCGGGCAACACGTCGTCCGCGTCGATCCCGATGGCGCTCGACCACATGCGCAAGGCAGGCACCGTATCGTCCGGTGACGTCATCCTGATGGTCGGTTTCGGCGCCGGACTGTCCTATGCCGGTCAGGTCATCATCTGCCCGTGATACCACTTACCCCGGCGGGCGCCCGCTCGCCGGGGGGCACCAAGCCCGGAAATGAAGAAAGGGAACCAACAGTGGCGGACAAAGAAGAGATCCTCGCCGGCCTCGCGGAAATCGTCGAAGAGGTCGCCGGTGTCGCGCAGGACGACGTGAGCTCGGAGAAGTCGTTCGTGGACGACCTGGACATCGACTCGCTGTCGATGGTCGAGATCGCGGTGCAGGCCGAGGACAAGTTCGGGGTCAAGATCCCGGACGACGAGCTCGCCAACCTCAAGACCGTGGGCGACGCCGTCAACTACGTCTCGGCGAACGCCAAGTAGCATCCCCTAGTTCTGTCCGACCTATTCCTCGGGGAGATTCCACATGAGCAACATCGACGTCGTGATCACCGGGCTGGGTGCCACCACGCCGCTCGGCGGGGACGTCGCGGCCACGTGGGACGGCCTGCTCGCCGGCCGCAGTGGCATCAGGCGGATCGAGGCCGACTGGGTCGAGCGGTTCGACCTGCCGGTCAAGATCGGCGCGGCACTCGCCGAGGAACCGACGGAAACGATCCCGCGCGTGCAGGCTCGCCGGCTGGACCGGTGCGAGCAGATCGCGCTCATCGCGGCGCGGCAGGCCTGGGCAGACGCCGGGTTCACGGAACCGACGGACGAGCACACCGACGTCGAGCCCGAGCGGCTCGGCGTGTCCATCGGCACCGGGATCGGCGGTCCGCTGACCTTGCTCGCCCAGGACGATCTGCTGGAGGAGCACGGCATCCGCAAGGTGTCGCCGCTGACCGTTCCGATGCTGATGCCCAACGGTCCCGCCGCGCACGTCGGCATCGACCTGAGGGCCCGCGCCGGAGTGCACTCGCCCGCGTCGGCGTGTGCCTCCGGCGCGGAGGGCATCGCCAGCGCGTACCAGATGATCCAGAACGGCCGGGCCGACGTGGTGGTCGCGGGTGGCGCCGAGGCGTGCATCCACCCGGTCACGATCGCCGGGTTCGCCCAGGCCCGCACGGTGTCCACCCGCAACGACGACCCGGCGCGCGCGTCGCGGCCGTTCGACACCGACCGCGACGGGTTCGTGCTCGGCGAGGGCAGCGGCGTGATGATCCTGGAGCGAGCGGACCGGGCCAAGGCGCGCGGCGCACGGATCTACGGCCGGCTCGCCGGCTACGGCATCACCTCCGACGCGCACCACATCACCGGCAACCACCCGGAGGGCATCGGCCAGATCGCCGCCATGCGCAACGCGATCGAGATGGCCGGGCTCACCCCGGAGGACGTCGGGCACGTCAACGCGCACGCCACGTCCACTGTGGTGGGTGACATCGGCGAGGCCAACGCGATCCGCCGGGCGATCGGCTCGCACGCAGTCGTGACAGCGCCGAAGGGCGCGCTGGGTCACCTCGTCGGCGGAGCGGGCGCGGTCGAGGGCATCGCCACGATGCTCGCGATCTACCACGGGATCGTGCCGGCGACGCTGAACCTGGAGAACCAGGACCCGAAGGTCGAGCTCGACGTCGTGTCCGGCGAGGCGCGGAAGATCGATCTCGCCGCGGCGATCAGCAACTCGTTCGGCTTCGGCGGCCACAACACGGCCCTCCTCTTCACCGCCGCATAGCCCCGGAACCCCCAACTCGCCGTCCCGGAACCCCCAACTCGCCCGCTCAGAAACCTCAACTCGCGCGCTCTCGCGAGTTGAGGTTTCCAGGCGGGCGAGTTGGGGGTTGCGGGGTCGGTGGGGTGCCGTTAGCAGCGGGTTAGGTCTGGGGTGGTGTAGCCGGCGACGGTGTCGACCTTCCAGTGACCCGCTTCCTGGGTCAGCGGCAGCACCAGGCGCCACTGAATGCAAGAAGCGTCGCGCAGCTCGTCCGGGGCCTTCGCCGGGTCCTGGACGCTGGTGAACCCGATCAGCACCCGCAGATCCTGCTCGCTCACCGCGTCGATCCGGTAGACCAGAATGCTGCCGTCCTTCGTGCTGGCGTAGTCCTTGAGCCAATCGGCCCGCGGTTTCGCCTGGATACGGGTCTTGGTGACCGTTGTCTTCCACTGCTCGTAGTCGAGGCTGTTGATCGCGTCGAAATAGGTCTGCAGCAGCTGCCGCACCGCCTCGTGCTGCGGGTGCACCGCGGCGTCGGGAGTCAGTTCCACGGTGCCCGGCCCCGGCTGCTGCGCGAGCGGGCGGGCGGTCGTGCTGGGCAACGCGAGCATCGTCTCCGGCCGCTGATCCGGCGTGCGGTAGAGCTCCCGGGCGAGCAGCCCGCCGCCGACGACCAGCGAGACGACCACCACGAGCACAGGGATCAGCCAGCGATGCGGTGGAATCGGCGCGGGCACAGCTGACACATCGGCAGGCTAATGGTCCCCGTTAACGGAACGGCCACGGACTCGCCAAGATCGCCTGGCTTTCATCCCACCCGGTGCAGCCAGGTGATGGGAGCGCCGTCGCCCGCGTGCCGGAACGGTTCCAGCGCCTCGTCCCAGTTGGCCGCCAACAGCTCGTCCAGCTTGTGCGCGAACGCCTCGCCGGAGCGCGCCTGAGTCACCAGGGTGCGCAGCTGGTCCTCGCCGACCACGATGTCACCGTTGGCGCTGGTGCGGCCGTGCCACAGCCCAAGCCCGGGCACATAGCAGTAGCGCGCGCCGTCGAGCCCGGGGCTCGGGTCTTCGGTGACCTCGAAGCGCAGCATCGGCCACGCCTTGAGCCCGGACACCAGCTTGCCGCCGGTACCGGCCGGGCCGCTCCAGGCGCATTCCGCGCGAAGCTGCCCCGGGGCGGCCGGCTGAGCCGTCCACCGCAGGTCGGCTCGGGTACCCAGGGTGCCCGAAATGGCCCACTCGACGTGCGGGCATACCGCAGACGGCGACGAGTGGACGTACACCACGCCACGGGTGTTTCCACGGGTGCTCACTGCTGACCTCCGCTGCTCGACGAGGGGCGTCTTCCCCTACGACCTC
>DATFHB010000005.1:0-42942 GCA_035248845.1 Amycolatopsis sp.
TCCTGCCCGGGACCGGGCTCGCGGACGCGACTTCGGTGGCCGAGCGGATCCGGTCGGCCACCTCCGTGACCCCGATCCGGGCGGGCGATCAGCAGATACGTGTCACCGTCAGCGGGGGGTGTGCGATCGGACCCGACCGGCTCCCGGAGGATCTGGTCCGCACCGCGGACACGTTGTTGTACAAGGCGAAACAGGATGGCCGCAACAGGATCGTCGCAGCGCCCGCCTGATCCTTGGCGTCAGGGCGTCGCATAGCGTGCCGTCAACCCGGTGAGGTCACCCAGCGCCCAGTAGCGCTCGCTGATGTCACAGGCCCGTGTGCTCGGGCTCATGGTCTCCACCGCATGGGTGGTCTGGTCGACGTGGGCCAGACCCGCGGTGTGACCACGCTCGTGCGTCGCCACCGTCTGCACGTCGAACGCCCCGGAGCAGGTGGCGGGCAGTGTGGTGAACCAGGCGTGTGCCTTGTCGAGCATCATGTCCGACGAGATGATCGCACCGGTGCTCGGCCGGTAGTACACGCAGGTGTAGCCGAGATAGCCGGACGGCAGCGTGCCCCAGCTCGTGACGCTGTAGCCATCGTTGCCGGCACAGGTCGCGCTGGAGGTGATCTGCGCGGTGCGAGTCGAGCTGCCCGCGTACTGTTGTGTCGTGCTCAAACTGGCCGGGATGCCGCAGCGGTTGCGGCCGGTGGCCATCGTCTGCGAGGCGTTCTGCAATGCGGTCAACGCTGTCGAGGCGACCGAGGCCGGTGCGCCGGAGGGGTTGTAGTACCACTTGTACGTGCTGCTCAGGCGCCACGCGGCCAGCGCGTACGCGGTGTCCGTGCAGGCGGTGGTCGTAGTGGCCGCGGTCCGCGCTGTGCCCGGCCCGGCGAGGATCGCCTCGCTCGCCACCGCGATGTCGTCCGCCGTGTCTCCGGCCGCGAGACCCGCGGGCAGCGCGGCGATGGCGAGTGCGGCAGCAGCGAGGCAGGCGAGGATCTTGATGCGCATCGGTGGGTCCTTCCGAACGTGAACTGTTCCGGATCCACGGTCGGGCGCCCACGGTGTAGGCCGGTGCCGGAGTCAGGTGCGGTTCGGTAGCAAGAGCGGCAAGGTGACCATGAAGAGGGCAGCCCCCTCGCCGAGCCGGAGCCCGCCGCACGAGCTGTGCACCGTGACGCCGCCCGGCGGCGCAAGATCGGCGAGCAAGGCCGTCATGTCGACCGGCAGCCGCTCGAGCGGTGTGCCATGCGCATCGAGGCTGGCGAGTGTCACCAGTCCTCGACGATCGTCACGGGCCCGCGCGATGAACCTCTGGACGGGCTTGTTTCGCGGACGTTGAGCCCTTCGTCGAGAAGGATGATCGCCATGTGGCTGTCCCCCACAGGGGTGGCCAACGAGGTCGGGTCGCCGCGAACCGGATCGTTCATTACCCCGAACCCGTCCCGCGAGCGGCGCGCCGGGCGGTACGGACGGGTGAAGCCGAGGACTTGGTCCGCGGCAGGCGATGTGATCCCGGCGGAGGGCCGCCTAGCGTGGTGGCTCGCGGAACCGGAGGGGAGGGCGGAAGCTGGTGACCCGGACGAGCGGCCAGGACACGCGTTCGGCGGCGCAGATCGCCGAACTGGTCATCGCGGCCGCCGGTCTCGGGAAACCGGCCGAAGGAGGGCGTTTCCTGGAACTGCTCGCCTCCGCCCGGGGCGTACGGTCGGTCCGCCCCGCCGCCGAGCACGACGACGGGCGGTTCACGATCACCGTCCGGCACAAGCGTTTCCTCGTCGAGCTGGCTTGCCCGGGTGAGCGCCAATGGCACGGCGTCACTCAGCGGCAGCGGCTCGAGGCGCTGCTGACCCTGATCGGTGCCACCGGAACGGCCACGGAGATGCTGGGCCGGGCCGGGGCATCCGTGCTCGAGTTCAGAGCGGACGGCTGGTCCGCTCTGACCGACGAGGCGGCGCGGCTGGTGGGGCCGGTGACCCATCCGATGTCGCTCGTCGACCCGCGCGACAAGGCGTCCGCCCTGCGCGCCTTCGCGACGGCGCGGCTGGGCGCGGGCCGCGGACGGACGGTGGCGGTTCGGGTGCGGACCGCGGATCACGTGAACCGGTTGATCCGGGCCGTGTTTCTGAACCTGCCGGCGCCCGAGGGAGGCTGGGTCGTGCTGATGCGAGCCGAGGACGTCACGCGCGCGTGGGTGCTGGAGGCGGCCTTCCGCGAGCCGGCCGCACCGGCGCACGCCGCCTGCCTCGTCGCGGGGGGCAGCCTTCTCTCGGTCAACGAGGCCTTCATGGAGTCGTTCGGCGTCTCGGGTGCGCTGGACGAGCGCTCCCTGCTGCGCGCTGTCGCCGCCCGCTGCCGGGATCCGGAGACGGACTACCGGCATCTGGTGTCCCTGTTGGGCGCGCGCCGGGGGTGCACGCGACTCGGCCTGGCGGCGGGCGCTGTGCTGCGTGTGGAGCGAACCCCACTGTACGAACGGGAGATCGAGCTGGGCGCGTGCTGGTGGTTCCGGCCCGATGACGAGCGGGACAACTCCGGGCACGACCCGGCCGACTCGGCTGCGCGGCAGAACCGGTTGGTTGCGACGGTGTCCCACGAATTCCGCACCCCGCTCACCGCGTTGCTCAGCTTCGCCGAGATGCTCTCCGACCCGCACACCGGCCCGCTCACGGGTGACCAGCGATCGGCTGCGGAGGTGATCACGCGCAACGCGGGACGGCTGCTGCGGCTGGTGGATGATCTCCTGCTGCTGACACGGATCGAGGACAGGCCCGTGCCCATGCGCTTCGTCGAGGTCGACATCGCCGAGTTGGTCCGCACGGCTGTCGCGGACCGGACGCGCGACGCCAAGGGCCGGCGAGTGAAGATCGGGTGTGCCGTCGCCGACGGGCCGCCGGTGCACGGTGATCCGGCCCGGCTGCACCAGGTGCTGGGCAACGTACTGGGCAACGCACTGAAGTACGGCCCTGACGGCGGCCGGATCCGCGTCACCGCAAGGTTCGCATCCGGGCACTGGAACATCGAGCTCGCTGATTCGGGGATGGGGATACCACCGAGCGAAATCGCCCGCATCACGGCTGGCTTCCAGCGCGGATCCAACGCGGTGAGCGCCGGCATCGCGGGCAGCGGACTGGGCCTCGCGGTCTCGCGTGAACTCGTGGAGGCGCACGGCGGAGAGCTTGTCATCGAAAGCGTGCTGGGGGTGGGCACGACGGTCCGGATCGTCCTTCCGGCGGAGCGGAGGCGCACGTCATGACGAAGGTTCTGGCGGTCGAGGACGAGGCTGACATCGTGCTCGCGCTGCGGATGGTCTTCGAGCGCGCGGGCTACGATTTCGTCGCCTCGGCGGACGGCCGGTCGGGTCTGCGTGCGGTGCACGAGCACCGGCCCGACGTGATCGTCCTCGACATCGGCCTTCCCGAGATGAGCGGCTGGACCGTGCTCGAGCGCGTCCGTGATCTCGCTGACGTGCCGGTGCTGCTGCTCAGCGCGCATGGTCAGGAATCCGACAAGGTGCGCGGCCTGCGTGCCGGTGCCGACGACTACCTGACCAAACCGTTTGCCAACAACGAGTTGCTGGCGAGGGTCGAAGCGTTGCTCCGGCGGACCGGGTGGGACCGCCGCGCCCCAGGCTGGGATGACCCCTTCGACGACGGCCAGGTCAGGATCGATCCCGGTGCGCGCCGCGTCGAGGTGAGTGTCGCGGGGGAGCATCGCGAGGTGTGCCTGACCAACATCGAGTTCAGGTTGCTGCACACGCTCACGCGGCACACGGGTGCCGTGCTGTCGGCCGGGCAGTTGCTCGCCCAGGTGTGGGACGACCCGACCGGCGTCGGCCCGGAACGCGTCAAGTTCGCGGTTCTCCGGTTGCGCCGCAAGCTGGGATGGGCCGAGCAGCAGTCGCCGATCCGCGCGGTGCGCGGGGTCGGATACCGCTACGTCCGTGTCCGGTGAGCTCACCTGGCCGTGCTGTCGTCCGTGCCGCATGGAGGACAACCTCTCGCGCGGTGGGTTCGGTCCGGGTGCGGCCCCGGTGCCGCACAGTTGCGGTGACCGGTGACCGGCGGTTGCCGCCGGTCACCGCCGCGCTTTCAGCTCGCGGGGCCGCCGGCAACGCAGGGAATGCCGTCCAGCGCGTCGGCCAGGTCGGCCGCCAGGCTGTTGACCAGCTGGATCAGCTGGGGCGTCGGCAATGCCGCGACGATGCCGCGCAGGATCTGGAACTTGACGACGAGCCACTGGTAGGTGGACATCAGCGCGGGCGGCAGGACCGGGGGGTACTGCTGGAGCAGTGCGATCACATTCGCCAGCTCGATGTCCACAATAGATGGATTGACCGCGGTGGAGAGGTTGCGGAGCGCCGTTTCCAGGGTGTCCACAGTGGAGCACATGACCGTGTCCGACACCGTGGACTGTACTCGTGGGGCGGCCTGCGCCGTCTGTGCCTCGGCGATGCCGGCAGTGCCGCCGAGCATCCCGGCCGCCACCAGGGTGCCGGCCACTGCGGCGCGTACGGGGTTGCTGAACAAGTGAGTCACCTTTCGTGAATCTGCTGGAAGATGCCCGGCCGGGCACGAAAAAGGTCCTGGCCACTTGGTGCGCCACGCGCGGGGTCCGGGGGTGCAGCAGAGCCGAAGCGGTGACGGACGACCGTCCCGATGGGCAGTGGCAGCTTCCAACAGCGCGGATTCGCTGTCAAGCTGGCCCGCCGGGAAAGCATCGCGCAGACGGAACTTCGCACTATGGCGTGAATTTCTCGACTTTTTGCGCGGAGCACGCTCTCCAGGCAGTGGCTTCTTACGGCTATCGTGTGTTGGTTTTTTCCTGTCCTGCAGGCGTTTTTATGGCAGGCTGCGTCGATGGCCGTCTTCTACGTCCTGGTGACGGCGTTCGGTTTCATCGTGGGGTCGTTCCTCACGGTGGTGATCCATCGGGTCCCGCGCGGCGAATCCGTCATCTCCCCGCCGTCGCGCTGCCCGGCATGCCGGCACCGGATCCAGCTGTGGCACAACATCCCGGTCGCGGGATGGCTCGTACGCCGCGGGCGGTGTGCGCGCTGCGCGGCGCCGATCGCGGTCCGTTACCCGCTCGTCGAGCTGGGCACCGGAGGAGCTTTCGCGGTGGTCACGGCGAGAACACTCGGCCTGGGCCTACCGTGCGCGGTACCCGCCTTCTTGTATTTCACCGCGATCTCGGTCGCGCTGGCGGCGATCGACCTCGAGCACCAACGCCTGCCGAACGCAATCGTCCTGCCGTCGTATCCCGTTCTCGCGGTGCTGCTCGCGGTCTCCTCGGCGGTGTCTGGCCAGTGGTGGCCGTTCAGCCGTGCGGTGCTCGGTGCTGCCCTGCTGTTCGGCTTCTTCCTTCTCCTGGTGTGGCTCTACCCCGCCGGCATCGGGTTCGGAGACGTGCGCCTGTCGGGTGTCGTCGGCGGCGTGCTCGCGTACGTGTCATGGGCGGCGCTGGTCGTCGGCGCGCTGGCCGGGTTCACGCTCGGGGCGCTCACGGGGGTCGCCCTCATGGCGAGCGGCCGGGGCGGCCGCAAGACGGCGCTGCCGTTCGCGCCGTTCCTGTTCGGCGGTGCGTTCGTCGGCATCTTCGCCGGGGACGCGATCGCCGCAGGGTACGTGGGGCTCCTCGCGGGATAGTCAGGACAGCGTGCCCCAGCTGAGTACGGTGACGGTGCGCGGCGGCAGCGCGGACAGCTGCACCTTGATCCGCAGCCGGGCGGTCGTAGCGGCCGCGCTGCACGTGTTCACGCCCGGGCACACGTAGACGGTCAGGTACATGATGTTGGGAACCGGGATGGGGCTCGCCGCGACATCCGGCACGTCGATCAGTGCCAGCGACAGGTCGGCGCTGCCTGTCGTTCCTATGTAGAGGGTCCTGGTGATCAGTCCCCAGCGGAACACCTGGTTGGTGCTGTTGTTGAGGTTCACGGTCACCTGGACGCGCGGAGTGTAGGTCGTGCCCTGGATGGTGAGCGTCGTGCTGGGGGACTGATCGGTGGTGATCATCGAGCAACGCACCGCCGTGGGCGGGAGGGCGGTGACACACCCGGTCTGGGCCGTGACCGGCCACGCGCCGCCGAGCGCGGTCTTCAGGCCGTACACCGCGATCGGTGGACCCGAGGCGCTCCGCGAAGCGCAGATGGCTACCTGACCGCCGGGACTTCCCTGGTGGCTCAGTGCGAGCTGGCTGTCGCCGCCGAAGACGAACAGTGCGCCGCTCGACGTTGTCGCGGCGTTGCTCGCGGGCGGCACGCACGAGCCGGGCATCTGTGCCGGCGTCGGCGTCGCGGTCAGCGGGATCGTCGGCGTGCCCGCGATGACGTACGTGTGGTTGACGTTCCATACGTGGCTGCCCGCGTCTTTGAAGTCGAAGTAGTAGGCGCCGGGAAGGAACAGGACGATTCCGGTCGCGCATCCGGTGAGCTGGTTCAGGGCCGCCGCGCTGGTGAAGCGGCCCGGCGTCACGGTCTGATACTTCGCCCCCGGCGCACACACCCCGATCGTCCCGTCGCCGGGCGCGGCCGGCGGGCTGTCGTAGGATGCGCCGTGCGGGGTGAGCAGCGCAGGATCGGTGCCACGCGCGTCGGGGGCGGTGTAGCCGCAGGTGGTGTAGGCGGCCGGCGTGATCAGGCTCTGGTTGGTGCAGATGCCCCGTGCCAGGTTGTACGCGGCGCTGGCCGGGTTGTCGTAGGTGTTCGTGATGCCGCCGGCGCCGACGTCGATCGTGGAGTTGGAGAACACACCGCCCCGGATCTTCACCGGGCCCGCGTTCGCGGTGACGTAGATGCCGTCCTCGCCCCCGGTTCCGGTGCCGAGAGTCAGTACCGCGCTGCCCGGGCTGGCGTTGGCGGAGGTGGCGCCGCTGTTCGCGCCGTTGCCGGGCGCGGGGGAGCACGCCACGTAGGCCGATGTGGGCGCGGACCCGTTCACCCCGGGGTAGAAGCCGCGCAGTGTAATCGAGCTCGAGGTCGTGACGCACTGCCCGCTCGTGCCGTTGAAGGTGTCGGTGCGCAGCGCGTTGATCGCGACCTGGGC
Organism: Amycolatopsis sp.; assembly: GCA_035248845.1. Taxonomy (GTDB): domain Bacteria; phylum Actinomycetota; class Actinomycetes; order Mycobacteriales; family Pseudonocardiaceae; genus Amycolatopsis_E. Next base: position 7,031 of record DATFHB010000005.1, read on the forward strand.
CGCGCCGTCGGCCGCATAGGTGAGGGCGGCCTGATCGCGCATCGCGACCGTCGTGCGGCTGCTGGTGAAGCTCATGGCGATCACCGAGGTCACCACGAGGCTCACCACGGTCACGATGATGAGCGCGAAGATCAGGCTCGCGCCGCGGTCGGTCCGGCTCAAGTTTGCCTCCGTTGTCCCGTGAGCGTGACCGGGTAAGGGCCGGTGCGGCTGGTGGCGGCCTTGAACGTGAGCCGAACCGTCACGGTGTCCGGCGTGCCCGAGCAGGCGGGCGAGCAGCTCACCGCTGCCGACGTGCCGGGATCCAGTGACCGTGCCAGCAACACCGTCGAGCGGGGGACATCCGAGCCTGAGCACATCAGGCGGCGCAACTGCGTGCCGTCGGTGGACACGACGTAGGCGACCCGGACCTGCGTGGCGGTGGCCGCGCCGCCGGGGTAGTCGTCCCAGACCAGGCGGACCAGCGGGATGGTGCCCAGGGTCGAGCACGGGTACGGCCAGGCCGCGGAACCGCTGGTGTCGATCGACGACTGGAGCGGGTACGGGCTGGTAGGCGCGCGCACCCCGATGCTGGCCACGTCGCGCGCGAAGTACGCCGCGGCGAGCTGCGCGTCCGAGGACTCGGTAAGCCTGGCGACGGTCTGATCCGACGTGCGCAGGTAAACCAGCACGACATTGGCGAGTGGCACGGTGATCACACCGAGGATCGCGATCGCGGCCAGCAGCTCGATGAGCGTGAAGCCGCCGTCCCGGGCCGTCATCCGCATAGCGTGCCGGTCCCGCACGGATTGCGGACGACGATCGTGAGCGACTCGCTCGCCCTTCCATCCACACTGGACACCCGCAGCGTCAGTCGCTGTACTCCGGTGTCGGTCGCGGGGTCGCAGGTGCCGGGGAACCCTGCACCGTTCCAGTAGCTCACCGCGGTGATCGACGGGGCGGTGAAGCCGCTCGGTGGCGTGAAGCCGGCGGCATAGGTGGGCGCGCAGCTCACCTGGTAACCACTCGTCACGACCACGCTTTCGATCGCCTCGGCGTAGTCGCGGATCGTCGCGCCCGCGCCCGTGGCCTTGCGGTGGCTGTCGGAGACCATGACGGCGGTCGTCAGGCCCGCGACGAGCGCGACGCCCGCCAGACCCAGGATGACGACGGTGACGAGGAGCTCGACCAGTGTCTCGCCGCGCTCGCCGGGTGCCATCAGGCCTTCACCTGACCGAAGACGCCGTACATCGCCGACACCAGTGCCACCGCCACGAAACCGACGATCGCGCCCATCACGATGATCACGGCAGGTTCGAACAGCGAGATCAGTTTCTTGATCTTGTGGTCGAGCTCGCCGTCGTAGTACTGCGCCGTGGCCACCAGCTGCGCGTCGAGACTCCCCGTCTCCTCCCCGACGCGGACCATCTGGATCGCGATCGCGGGCAACAGCTTGGAACCGGCGAGCGGGCCCGCCAGCCCCTCGCCTTCGAGCACGGCTTCCCGCGCGTGGTCCAGCGCCCGCCGGAACACCCTGTTACGCAAAGAGTCCGTGGCGACCCGGAGGGCTTCGGGTAGGACAACGCCCGCGGACACCATCGACGACAGGATGCGGCAGAAGCGTTCGACGAGGGTGTAGCGGATCGTGCTGCCGACCACGGGAAGGGCAAGCAGCAGCCGATCGCGGGCGTACCGGCCGGCTGGGACACGCGTGATCAAGAGGCCCAGCAGGAACAGCACGGCCAGCGCGCCCAGGACCATCCACCACCAGCGGCCGAGAAGGTCGGTGGTGCGCAGCAGGATCCGGGTCGGCAGCGGGAGTTCGGCGTGCAAGCTCGCGAAGAACACCTTGAACCTCGGCATCACGAAGCCGGCGAGGACCACCACGGTGCCGGCCGCCATGACGGCGACCACCGACGGGTAGATAGCCGCGGACCGGACTTTCCGGCGCGCCACCAGATCGCGTTCCAGGTACCCGGCGAGCCGGTCGAGCACGGTGTCGAGGTCGCCGCTGAGCTCCGCGGAGCGGATTATGCCGCGGTAGAACTGGGGAAAGATGCGCGGATGGCGATCCAGGCATTCCGAGAATGTGTCGCCTCCGCGCAGGCCGTCCTCGACATCGGCCAGCATCCGGCGCACCGAGGAGTTGCCCGCGTCCGTGCGCAACGCGCGGACCGCCTCGATCATCGGCAGCCCGGCACGGACGAAGGCACCGAGCTGCCGCGAGAGGTGCATAACCTCTTCGCGTTTGACCCTGGGTGCCAGGATCTCGGTCTGCAGCACACTACGCTTGGGCGTGATACGGATATCGGCGAGATCGCGTTCGTAGAGTGCGAGCTCGACCTCCTCCCGGGTCGAGGCGCGCTCCACCCCGGTCGCGGTGCGTCCGTCCGGCGCGGTGGCCACATAGCTGAACCGCGCCATGTCACGCGCCCGCCACGTAGATGGACCGCATCGCCTCGGTCAGGCTGGTCACACCGGATCCGACCAGTCGTGCGGCCTCGTCATGCAGCGACCGCATGCCTTGGTAGCGGGCGAGCTTGCCGATCTCACTGTGGGTGGCCTGCTCGACGATCAGCTCCCGGATGACGTCGTTGACCGGCATCAGTTCGTAGACCCCGATCCGCTCCAGGTAGCCGGTCTGGGAACAGAAGTTGCAGCCCGCGCCGCGGACGAACCCCTCGGTGGGTGCGGTGCCTTCGATCGCGTCCAGGAAGGCCAGTTCCTGCGCGCTCGGCTGGTAGGTCTCCTTGCAGTACGAGCAGATTCGGCGGACGAGGCGCTGTGCGACGACCGCGCTGATCGCCGATGCGACCAGGAATGCCTCGATTCCCATGTCGAGCAACCGGTGCAGCGCCGACGCGGCGTCGGTGGCGTGCAGCGACGAGAGCACCAAGTGCCCGGTGAGTGCGGACTGCACGGCGATCTTCGCGGTCTCGACGTCGCGCACCTCGCCGACGAGAATGACGTCGGGGTCCTGCCTCAGGATCGATTTGAGCCCGCCGGCGAACGTGATGCCGGCCTGCTCGTTGATCTGGATCTGGTTGATCGACGGGAAGGTGTACTCGACCGGGTCCTCGATCGTCATGATGTTGCGCTCGGGGCTGTTGATCTCGCTCAGGGAGCTGTACAGCGTGGTGGTCTTCCCGGAACCGGTCGGCCCGGCGCAGATCACCATGCCGTAAGGGGAACGGAGCAGGGCGGTGTACTGGTCCACCAGGGGGTCCGGCATGCCGAGCTGGCGGAGGTGGAACAGCGGACGGCTCTTGTCGAGCAGCCGCAGCACGACCTTCTCGCCTCCGACGACGGCCGTCGAGGAGACGCGGATGTCCACCGCCCTGCCCTCGACCTCCATGCTGACCTGACCATCCTGCGGACGCCGCCGCTCGACGATGTTCATCGCGCCGAGAACCTTGATCCGGCTCACCACGGACCGGCCCATCGAGCCCGGCAGGTCGAGCACGTCGTGCAGCGCGCCGTCGATCCGATACCGGACCCTGATCCGGTCCGCGTGCGGTTCGATGTGGATGTCGGAGGCGCGGTCGCGCAGGGCCTGCGTGATGATGATGTGCACCACCTGGACCACGGGTGCGTCGTCGCTCGCGGTGACCGTGTCGGGGTCCGCACTGCCCTTGCGCGCGAGGTCGCGCGCCTCGAATGCCCTGACCCGCGACTTGATCCCGGCCAGCGCCCGGTAGCTCCCGCCGATAACGAGCGAGATGTCCGAGGGAGGCGCGACCGCGAGCGCGAGCGGTCGCTGGATTGCCTCCTGCAGCCGCGCCAGCACCGTCTCGGCGGGGTCGGCGATCGCGACCACGACGGAGTTCTCCTTGATGGAGAGCGGGATCGCGGTGAGCTCGCGAGCCAGTTCCTCGCTCAGCAGCTTGGTCGCCGCCGGCTCGGGCCGCACCGCGCGAAGGTCCACCACGTCAAGCCCGTGCTGGCGGGCCAGGACCCACGCCAGATCGCGCTCGTTGAGCGCACCAAGCTCGATCAGCCGCTCGCCCAGCCGTTTACCGGGGCTGCGCTGAGCTTCCTGGACGGCCTTGAGCACCTGTTCCGGGGTCGCGAGCTTCGCCTCGACGAGTAGGTCGCCGAGCCTGCGCCCGCGCCTGCCGGACAAGGGACGGTCCTGCGGCGGAAGGTTCTCCGCGGGAAGTGGCTTCCCGGCTTGAGGCGGTCGCCGGTTCATGCCTTCACCCCCGGTCTCGTGACTGTGCGGCTGGTGAGGTCCTTCGGGTACAGGCTGCGTGCCAGCGCCTCCTCGTAGGCGATCTCGCCGGCCGTGACCAGCGTCGACAGCGACTGCTCGAACGTGACCATGCCTTCCCGCTGGCCGGTGACCAGCGAATTGCGCAGCTGGTGTGTCTTGCCTTCCTTGATGAGATTGCGCACCGCCGGGGTCGCCACGAGCACCTCGAACGCCGCGACCAGGCCGCCGCCACGGCGCGGGACCAGGCGCTGGTACACGATTCCGGTGAGCGCGGCGGCCAGTTGTGTGCGCACCTGAGCCTGCTGCTCGGCGGGGAACGCGTCGATGATCCGGCCGAGGGCCTGGGCGGTGTCGTTGGTGTGCAACGTGGCGAAGACCAGGTGCCCGGTCTCGGCGATGGTCAGCGCGAACCGGATGCTGTCCAGGTCGCGCATCTCGCCGACCAGCAGCACGTCCGGATCCTCGCGCAGAACCGATCGAAGGGCCGTGTGAAACGAGGTGGTGTCCGTGCCCACCTCGCGCTGGTTGACCACGGAACGCCGGTGGGTGTGCACGTACTCGATCGGGTCCTCGATCGTGACGATGTGGCAGGCGCGGTCGGTGTTGATCTGGTGGATCACCGACGCGAGCGTGGTGGACTTGCCGGAGCCGGTGGGGCCGGTCACCAGCACGAGGCCGTGGTGCCGACGCGCGAATTCGTAGAGCACGGGTGGCATGCCGAGCTTTGCCATCGTCGGTACCGTTCGCGGGATCATCCGGAACGCCACCGCGGGGCCGCCGCGCTGACTGAAGGCGTTGCCGCGGATCCGCGCGGTGTCCCGCCAGCCGAACGCGAAGTCGTACTCGTGTGCCGCGCGCCACGCGGTCAGCTGCTCGGGCAGGAACACCTCCCCGAGCATGGCCTCGATATCGGCTGCCGACAGTGCCTGCTCGCCGGGAACGGCGCTCAGTTCGCCGTGTACCCGGATCTGGGGCGGCAGCTCGGTGGTGAGCAGTAGGTCCGTCCCCTTGCGGTGCCACAGGGTGTTCAGCAGACCGTCCACGGTGGTGCCCGAAGAAGTTCGCTGCACAACTACTCCCAGTCCTCAGCAGCTTGCCGGACCGATCGTGTAGCTCGATGGCTGGGCGGCCCCGGCGGGGACCGGCGTATAGGTGGCGTTGGCAGGCACGCCATTGAGAAACTTGTCGTCGCCGGCGGTCAGGGTCGGGTCGACGTTGGGCGGGTAGTACTGGTGCTTGGCGTAGAAGGCTTCAACCGCACTGGTCAGGGTGGCCTTGTCCGACTGACAGGCGGCCGTCTTGCCTCGGTCGGTGATGCCGACGACCGAGAAGACCACGATCGCGGCGAGCACGCCGAGAATCACGATCACGATCAGCAGCTCGACGAGGGTGAAACCCATTTCGGACCGTCGAAGGGTACGGACATTCTGCAACATCGGACACCTCTTCCGAAGAGGCGGGTGTTCCATCACCCGGCGGGATTGACATCCGGGGGCATGGGATGAAATGAGCGGTCGCGGAGACTCCGTGTGCCTGCATCGCGACGCGCCTTCACTATCCATCCGCGCGAGCGCTCGCGCTACGCGTAAATCGCCGGAATAGCCCGCAAACACCCGAAAGTGGGATCAGGCGGATCACGCTGCCGGCGGGAGCCAGCTCTTGGTCGATTCCGGGCGGCCGTAGTAGTAGCCCTGAGCCCGGTCGCAGGCAAGACGCCGGAGGATCTTGGCCTGCTGGGCGGTTTCCACGCCCTCGGCGATCACTGTCAGGCCGATCGCATGCGCCATCGCGATGATGCCGCCGACGACACCTTCGGCCTCGCGGCTCCGGCCGAGATCGACCACAAAGGACCGGTCGATCTTCAGCACGTCCAGCGGCAGCCGCAGCAACTGGGCCAGCGAAGCGTAACCGGTACCGAAGTCGTCGATCGCGAGCGTGACGCCCAGACTGCGCAGCGCCTGCAGTTTCACGGCCGCGTCGGCGGGATTGCGCATGAGGGTGGTCTCGGTGATCTCCAGGCACAGTGCTTCGGCCGGCAGATCGGCGCTGTGCAGCGCGTGCTCGACGGTGACGAGCAGATCGGGATCGTCGAGCTGGCGGGCGGAGAGGTTCACCGCCACATGGAGGTCGTCGCCCTGTTCCTGTCGTCGTCTTGCCATGTCGCGGGTCGTGGTGCGTAGTGTCTGGATACCGATCTTGTTGATCAGATCGCTCTCTTCGGCCAGGGGGATGAACTCCACGGGGGAGATGACCCCGAGAACCGGCTGGTTCCAGCGCAACAGTGCCTCCATCCCCACCGTGCTGGCCGTGCCCAGGTCGACCACGGGCTGGTAGGCGACCCACAGCTCCTCGTTGAGCACGGCCCGGCGCAGGTCCTGTTCCAGCCGGAGCCGCCGCTGCAGCTGTTCGCGCAGCGCGACGTCGAAGAACTCGAACCGGCCGGGGCCGTTCGTCTTGGCCTGGTACATGGCGACGTCGGCGTCACGGATCAGATCGTCGGCGGTGCGTGCGTCGCCCCTGTCGGCCACCACGATGCCGATGCTCGCGTCGATGTGCAGCTCGCGGCCCGTGAGGTTGATCGGGGCGACGAGGCGCTCGCGCAGCCGGACGGCGAGCGTCTCGACGTCACGTGGGTCGCGCACGGCGAAGTCGATGACGGCGAACTCGTCACCGCCGAGCCTGCCGACCAGGTCAGCGCGGCGGACCGCGCGCCGCAGGCGTTTGCCGACGACGCGCAGAACCTCGTCGCCCACGCTGTGCCCGAGCGAGTCGTTGATGACCTTGAACTTGTCGAGATCGACGAACAGGACCGTGATCGAACCCTCCCGGTCGGCCGAGCGCAGCGCATCGGCGAGGCGGCGCACGACGAGACTGCGGTTCGCCAGTCCGGTGAGCGGATCGTGTGTCGCCTCGTACAGCAGGCGCTCGCCGATCACACGCCGTTCGGTGGTGTCGCTCAAGGAGGCCACCACGGGGTAGGGCGGGCCGTCGTCGGTGCTGAGCGGACGGCAGCTGACCGACAGCCACACGTCTCTCTTGTCGCGCCGCTTCACGCGCACAACGGTGGAGTTCTGCGGACTGCCGGTCAGCCGGGTGATCGTCATCGGGTAGCGCGTCGTGGGCAGGCGGCCACCGGTTTCGTCGTAGAAGTCGAATGCGCTCGGCCGCTCGCCGACGATCAGGTGCGGCGGGAGATCGAGAATGCGTGAGGTCGCGGGGTTCGCGGTCTCGATGACCCCTTCCTTGGTGAACACCACCACTCCCTCCTCGAGCGAAGCCACGACGGTGGTGAAGTACTGCTCGGCTCGGCGGCGTGCGGTTTCGTCCGCGCCCACCAGCACGTAGCCGGTGTCCATCCGTGCGGCGGAGATGCGGAGGTGACGCACGTCCTTGTCGTACAGACGGTGCGTGGTCAGCGTGACGCCGCCCGCACGCGTTGCGTCGTCCATGCTGAGAGGTTCGTCGGTCAGATCCACGATCGACCGGCCGACGGCCTCCTCCGCGGAAATGCCGAATATGGACTCCGCTGCGGGGTTGAAGCTGGTCACGACGAGTTCCTCGTCGGTGGCGATGATCGCGTCACTCACGTGCAGGACCAGCGCGGCCTGGTAGCGCAACGCGGCCTCGGCCGTGCGCTGTGCCGTGATGTCGCGCATGATGACCTGGAACGCGGGTTCGCCTTCCCAAGTCGTGCGCACTGACACCGATTCGACCGTCATGGTGTCGCCATCGAGCCGGCGCAGCACGGCTTCGGCGGGCGCGGAGGTCGCGCCCGGCTCGGTCAGCGACCGGATCCGCTGCTTCAAGGCGGGAATCGACGATGGGTCCATGAACTCGACGATGGACCTGCCGATCAGGTCGGCGGCGGAACGGGCGGCGACGAAGCGCAAGGTCGCCGGGTTCACGTACACGAGGCGCCCCGCCTGGTGCACGATTATCCCGTCGGGACTCAGGTCGACCAGCAACCGGTACCGATCGGTGAGGTCGGCCAGCGCCAGCCGGGATTCCGCTTGCCCTGTCACGTCCGTCGCCACGCCGATGAGACCTTCCGCCTGCCCTGACCGGAAGCGGCGTGCGCGGAAATGGGTCCATCTTGCTCCGCCGCCGGGCTTGTCGAACCGGTGAACCAGTTCGAACTCGTGCCGCTGGGGACTCGTTGTCGAGTCGTCGAGCAGTGGCTTGACGGCGTCGCGCAGACGGCTGCCGATCTCCTCGTCGCCCGCTCCCGGCGCGTCCAGGAGTTCGGCTATTCCGGGAGTCCACAAGGCGGAGCCGTCGGAGGTGTTCAGCCGCCAGCCGGATCCGGCACTTTCGGAGAGCGCCAGAGTCGTGACAAGGTCGGAGCCGAGGTTTGTACCGGCCAGGAGGCGGCCGGTCTCGCTGACCTCGATGCCCATGTGTTTCTCCGATCAGGAATCGACAGGTCCGACCTCCTGATCGGCACGGAGCACTGCGAAATTAGGAGCGACCTGTAGGCCGATCGGGTGTTTTCTCGAATCGATCGCTCACTGAGAGGAACGATCATGCTGATTATTCTGGCGACTAATCGTCCTCCTGTCGAATTTCGTCTTCGTGCCGGAATGCTCGCCTGCCCGTGGTGTCGGGGCGTGCTCCGCCCATGGGGTTTCGCAAGAGCGCGCACGATCCGTCACGGCCGTTGCCCCGATCGGGTGCTGCGGCCGCGACGCGCACGGTGTTTCGCATGTGGAGCAACGCATGTCCTGCTGCCGGGCTGGGCGATGCCGCGCCGCGCCTACGCAGCCTCGGTGATCTGGCTGGCCGTGCTGGCGGGCCGGCACGGCTGGCGGACCGCGGCGCGGATGCGCGTCCCGCGGACCACCGTCCGAGACTGGCTTCGCCGATTCCGCCGGGCCGGCATGATCCGCGTGCATTGTCTGGCGGACTGTCGCGGGGTGACGTTCTGGCCCGTTATCGAATGGGGGAATCCGGTGCCTGCCGCTGCGTAACAACACGAGCCCGCCCCTGGAATCCCGGAAAAGAGTGAATGATCTCCGCCGGCATGCGGTACGACAGATAAACCATCTGAACTTTCTCGAATGCCGGGGGGTGCGGGGCATGGTTTCGCCGCGTTGTGAGATTTTCGGTGTCGGCGCCGTGACCGGATACGGCTGGGGCCGGCAAGCGCTGTGGGCCGGGTTGTGCTCGGGTAAGCCCGCCGCGCGCCGGATCAGTGGCTTCGGACCGGGGGACCGGGCGGTGTGGGTGTCCTGCGTGCCCGACGGTGGCGATCCGGGCGACGGCCCGACGATCTACGCCCGCGTCATGCGCGCCGTGGCGCGGGAAGCGATCACGGACGCGCGCAACCGGGGCTGGCGGCCTGGCCGGCGTGTCGGCCTGCTGCATGCGATCGTGCTCGGCGATGTCCGTCACTGGCGCGATTTCTACCTCATTCGCCATGGGGCGATGTCCAACCGGGACTACCTCTACCTGATGCCGTCCACGCCGATGTCGCTGCTGATGCAGGAGTACGGGTTCCGCGGTCCTGCCATGAATGTGTCGGCCATGTGCGCGTCGGGAAACGCCGCGCTCGTGACGGCCAAGGCTTGGCTCGACGACTCCGTGGTCGATGACGTGATAGTCGTCGCGACCGACCTGTCCGCCACTCCCGAGAGCGTGCGGCAGTTCGAGCAACTCGGGGTTGCGATCACCGACGCCGATCCGCTCGACGCCTGCCGTCCCTTCCAGGAGGGCAGCCGCGGCTTCGTCTTCGGTGAGGGGGCCGCCGGTTTCGTCATGTCGGGGACGAACCGCCGTGGGGCGCCGTACCTGAGCCTGCTCGGCGGTGCGATGACCCACGACGCGCACCATGTGACATCGCTGGATACCGAACTCGTCGCGATCCGGGCTTGCTTCCGCGACGCGCTGTGCGATGCCGGGGTGGCAGCGCCGGCCGTGCGCTACCTGCATGCGCACGGGCCCGGTACGAAGCAGTGCGACCGGGCGGAAGCGACCGTTCTCGATGAGATCTTCCCGGCCGACACGGGCCTGTACTCGATCAAGCCTCTGGTCGCGCACTGCCAGGGCGCGGCGGCGGCCGTGGAGGTCGCGTGCACCGCGCTCGCCTGCGAACGGGGACTCATCCCCGCCCCTCCGGCCGTGGCACCGGGCCATCCTCAGCTGCTTTCCGGGCTGACGAAGGCCGAGCCCGGCCTGACGGTGAAGTCGTCGCTCGGCATGGGAGGGCACAACTCTGTCGTGGTACTGGCGCCCGGCGGATGACCGGCGGCTCCGTGTCAAGGCGCGCTCGTAACTCCGTGCGTAGACGGTCGAGTGCCTGGGCGCATAGTTGCGACGCACGCGACCGGCTGATCGACAGCTCGGCCGCGAGCTCTGTCATCTGCCTGCCGTGGAAGTAGCGGCCGAGGATGATCCACCGGCCGCGGGCGGGCAGGTGCCAGATCGCGTCGTACATGCAGGTGATCAGCTCTGCGTGGAGCACCAGCTCTTCCGGCCCCGGCGTGTGGTCGCGAAGGAGGTTCGCCACGGCCTCCGTGCTGAACTCCTCCAGGTGCAGGCGGGAAGCCTGGTGCACCTCGTGCGCCGCGCTCTCGAGCTCGCGTACTCCCATGTCGAGGAAGGCCGCGAGCTCGGCGGCGGTCGGTGTCCGGTGCAGTAGCGCGATGAGCTCGTCGCGGGCGGCGTTCACGCGGCGGACACGGCGCCGGGCCGAACGGCTCGCACCATCCAGTGCGCGCAGCGCGTCGATGAGCGCGCCCTGCAGCCGTGCCGCCGCGAACCGCGTGAACGGAATGCCCCGCTCCTCGTCGTAGGCATGGGCCGTCATCACGAGCGCGAGCAGCCCGGCCGAGATCAGCTCGTCGCGGTCTACGTGGCCGGGAATGCGGGCGGTGAGCTCACCCACGATCCGATTCACCCACGGAACATGGGAGGTGATGAGCGCTTCGGTGGCGGTGGTGGTACGCATGGTCGGGCTCAGAGCGTGGACGGCTTGGCTTGTCGCTCCGCGAGCCCGGCCACGCTCGCGTTCCGGCCGATGACCGCGCGCGCGACGTCGTCGAGACGGCGACGGTCGTGCCGCGCGAAGGAGCGCATCCGTTCGAAGGCGCGGTCCACGGCGATGCCGTGTCGTTCGGCGAGGATGCCCTTGGCCTGCTCGATGACGATGCGGGAATGCAGCGCCGTCTGCAGCTGACCGGACAGGGTCTCGGCCTTGGCGAGCGCCCTTTTCGAGAGTAGGCCGGCGCCTGCGATCGCGGCGAGGGACTCGCTGATCCGGTCCTCCTCGTATTCGAGCGGGCCCGGCCGTCTGCGGAACAGGCTGAGCGATCCGATGGTCTGCTCGCGCAGCCCGAGCGGGACGGCGTGCACGGCGGTGAATCCCGCGGTGAGAGTGGCCGACCGGAAGGTGTCCCACCGCCGGTCCTCCCGCAGGTCGGCAATGCTGACCGGGGCCGCGTTGCGGAAGCACGTGATGCCTGGTCCGTCGTGAACGCGGAGTTGGATGAGTTGTAGCACCCGGGCTGTCTCGGTGGACGCGGCGATCGCGGTCAGCGCGCCGTCCGCGCCGGTCAGCAGCACACCGGCGGAGTCGGCGTCGAGCAGCACGGCCGCGCGCCGCGCGAGCAGATCGGTGTAGCCGGCCTCGTCGAACGCCTTCCCATGGATGTCCGCCAGTTCGATCAAGGCCGCGGCCAGGTCTGGTTCGCGGTGCATGAGGGTTCCTCCGGCAGCGGGGTCTCGGTAAGCATCTTTTTTGGTGGTGCGAATTGTTTATCGCTTCGCGGCCCTGGTGGAAAACAACTACCGCGCGCGTTCACCTGCTCTGGGTGAGAAATCGGTGCTACGTGCACGTGCATTCGCTCGCGCTCAGCGGCCCGCGTAGAGGTAATACGGAATCCAGGGCCGCGGATCGTGGGGCCGGGTGTGCACTTCGTACCCGGCCTCGGTGAGCAGGGCCCGCACCTTCTCGAACGTGCGCTGCCAGGCCGCGCCTCCGTTGTCGGCCCTGAAGTCGTGGCAGGACACCACGAGATTGCGGACGCGGGGGAGTAGCTCCCTGGCGCCGTCCAGGACGGCGAGCTCCGCGCCTTCGATGTTCATCTTCAGCAGGTCGATGCTGTGCAGCCGGAATCGCTCGACGAGAAAGGCGAGGGGGCGGGCGGGAACGGGGATTCCACTGCCGGTGGTGAGGCAGTTGGTGTTGTAGTCGGCGGTGTCCTCGAGAAAGACGGTGCCCCTTCGGGAATGGACGGCGCATTGCACCGCGGTCACGTTGCCGAGCCGGTTGAGCGCGATGGTCTGCTCCAGGCACGAGAAGGTGCGGGGGTGGGCCTCGACGCTGATGACGCGGCCCGCGGGCCCGGCCAGCCGGGACAGCAGGCGGACCTCGGAGCCGAACCCGGCGCCGAGGTCGACGATCGTGTCTCCCGGGCGGGGACGGTAGTGACAGAGAAAGGTCTCCGAGGTCGTGTAGTCGGTGAGCCGTGCGGAGGCGCCGCCCAGCGCCGGCCGCACGATGGTGCCGGTGGGGTAGCGGTGGATCCAGTTGCCGCCCCTGAACTGGACATGGCAGCGTTCCCGCCGCTTGAGGCTGATCGCCACCGACCCGAGGGCTGCGAGCAGCCGAGGATGGAGCCGGGTTTGCAGTTCATCGAGGGTGCGGCGGATGGGTGTCATCGCTACTCCGGTGCGGGTCTGGGAAGCCGGGATTCAGGCCGTTGTGGCCGGTGATCCCGTGCCGGCGGGTGAGTGTGATCAGGGTCAGCACGACGATGCGGGCGTCCAGGCGCCAGCTGCGGTGCCGCAGGTACCACAGGTCCAGTTCGATGCGGGCGGGCCAGCTCAGCAGGTTGCGGCCGTGCACCTGCGCCCATCCGGTGAGACCGGGACGCGCCGCGAGCCTGCCGAACTGCCGCCGGTCGTACCGGCGCACCTGCTCGGGCAGGGTCGGCCGCGGACCGATGAGGCTCATGTCCCCGCGGACGACGTTCAGCAGCTGCGGCAGCTCGTCCAGGCTCGTCCGGCGTAGCGCGCTGCCAAGCCCGGTCGCACGGTCCTGGTCGGGCTGCCCCGGATACTCAGGTGGGCGCAGGGTGCGGAACTTGAGGATGGTGAACTCCCGCCCGTGCAATCCGGCTCGGGTTTGCCGGAACAGCACGGGGGAGCCCATCCGCCAGCGGACCAGCAGGCCCACGGCGAGCAGGACCGGGGACAGCACGAGCAGGGCCGCGCCCGCGGCCACCGCGTCGCAGCAACGCCGGGCGCGCCCGGTGCTTCGCGGATGCGGCGCGGCGATCACTGGGCCGCCACCAGCAGCACTTTGATCACCGCCCTCGCCACGTCGAGCATGTCGTCCCTCGTGAGGTTCGAGTGGACCGGCAGGGTCAGCGACGTACGGCCGAGTGACGCGGCGACCGGCAGGTGCCCAGGGACGCCGGGGATACGCTCGAAGGCACGTTCGCGGTAGATCTCGGCGCATCCGCCGTAGCCGCACTGAATGCCCTCGGCGGTGATCGCCGCCGCGATCCGGTCCCGGTCCCAGCCACGCCGCAGGCGCTCGGGTCTGACGTGCGCATAAAAGCGGTAGTAGGAGTGTTCGACGTGGGCCGGCGGGTCGTCGGTCCGCAGCGCCGGATGTCCGCGCAACGCCTCGAGCAGGACGCCCGCGTTCTGTTGCCGCTGCTTGACCCAGCCGTCCAGCTTGGCCAGCTGCAGCCGGCCGACCGCGGCCTGCACCTCGGTCATCCGTGCGTTGGTCCCGAACGTGTCGTGCAGCCAGTGGAACCCGGGCTGGGCCTTGTTGTGCTGGACCGCGGCGACGTTCTTGCCGTGGTCCTTGAACTCCCAGCATCGGCGCCACAACGCGAGGTCCGACGTCGTGATCGCGCCGCCCTCACCGGCGGTGGTCATGATCTTGTCCTGGCAGAACGACCAGGCGGCGATGTCGCCGAAACTGCCGACGGGCTGGCCGAAGTAGCGGGCGCCGTGTGCCTGCGCGCAGTCCTCGACGACCCGGATGCCGCGCATCTGCGCGAGCCGCAGCAGCGGGGCGAGCTCGGCCGGATGCCCGCCGAGGTGCACCACGATGATCGCCCGCGTGCGCGGGGTCAGCGTTGGTTCGACGGTCTCGCGGGTCAGGCACTGGGAATGGACGTCGACGTCGGCGATCACCGGTGTCGCGCCGCAGCGGACCACCGCGGACGCGGTCGCGATGAACGTGGCGGACGGCACGACCACCTCGTCGCCGCGGCCGACGCCGAGACTGTTCAGCGCCAGTTCCAGCGCGACGGTGCCGTTGGCGAGCGCCACCGCGTAGGTGGTGCCCGCGGCGGTCGCGAACTCACGCTCGAAGGCGCGGCCCTGGCTGCCGGTCCAGTAGTTCACCTGTCCGGACGCCAGGACCTCCTGGGCGGCAGTGATCTCGGCGGCGTCGAACACCGGCCAGCCGCGCAGCGGAGTTGTGCGGACCGGGTTGCCCCGGTCGACGGCGAGTACGGTCATGAGCTCTCTCCCGATAGTGGGTGCGTGCGCAAGGTCGTGGCGGGGACGCCGGCCGCGGTCGTGCCGGGCGGGACGTCGCGGGTCACGACGGCTCCGGCGCCGACCGTGGCGCCGGCGCCGATATGGACACCGCGCAGCACCGTGGAGCGCGCGCCGAGCCAGACGTCGGGTCCGATGTGGACGGGCGAGGCCTCGTGCAGGCCGGCACGCAGGGGGAGTCCGCCGGCGCGGGCGTGGTCGGCGTCGCGGACCACGACCATCTCGGCGAGGAGCGTGCCTTCTTCGATCTCGATCCGGTCGCGCGCGACGATCGTCGAGTGCGGGCCGATGGACTCGGCGGCGATCCGCACGGACGCCCCGGGGCCCGCGATGATCTGGCAGCCGCGACCGACCACGACGTCGCTCAGCACGATCTCCGCACCGGCGCCGGCGTAGATCTCGCAGCCGGGCCCCAGGGTCGACCCGGTGATCGCGACGCCGGGGAAGGCGAGGCGCGCGTAGGTGACGCGTGCCGCGGACGCCGTGAGGTATGCGGCGCGTCTCGCGCCGCGCAGTGCTCTTCTCATTGCCACGCCTCCTTGCGGGTATGGACCCGGCGCCGCAGCAGCTCACCGGCGGCGAGCGAGAGGCCGCCGTAGACGAGCACCGAGCCGAGTGCGACGCCGAGCGCGCCGGCGGCGCGGGCCGAGACCGCGTAGACGGCGACGGCGAGGACGCTGCCGCAGGCACCCAGGACACCGGCCGCCGTGGTCCATCCGCCGCCGAGCAGGCCGCGACTCGCCACGGAGTACGGCGCAAGGCAGACCTCGGCGACGGCGAGCACGGCCAGCAGTGGCCGCGCGGGACCGAATCCGGGACCGAACACAGGCACGATCAGCACCCAGCCGAGTGCCAGCACGGCCAGCCCGCACACGGTGGCGGCGCCGACCGCGAACATCGTCGTGGGCCGTAGCCGCCGTGCGCCCTGACCGGTCGAGGTTGCGCGCAGGTAGAGCTGCCCAGCCGCCGCGGGCAGCAGCCGGGAGATCTCCGACAGCGTCGCCGCCAGGGAGTAGACGCCGACGGCCGCGGCGCCGACCGCGACACCGAGCAGGTATCGGTCGGCGCGCAACGCCACCACCAGGCCCACGGTCAGTCCGAGTGCCGGGGTGCCCTGACGCAGCAGCGACCGGATCTCGCCCCGGTGCGGACGGGTGAGGGCGACCAGACCGGTCAGGCGCAGGCCGCGGACTTCGGCCGCGCCCACCAGCGCCATGCCGAGGGCTTGCGCCAGCAGGACGGCCGTCGCCGAGCGGGTGACCGTGAGGATGACGACCACCCCGGCGAGCCCGCCCGCGCTGATCGCCGCGGCCGACAGACCACCGCGCCGGAAGCGCCCGTCGGCGAACCAGGCGTCGGGGACCTGGGTCAGCAGGTGCTGCCCGGCGGTGAAGCAGGCCGCGGCCACCAGCATCCCGGTGGTGCCGAGGGCCGGATCGATCCACCGGGCGGACATGGCCCCGGTGGCCACCGCCAGGCATACGACCAGCGCGAGACCGCCTGCGGAGCACCAGGTGAAGGCCGACGCGAGGCTGCTACGGGCGTCCGCCGACCGTGCGGCGGGCAGCCGCGAGCGGAACGCGGCGCCCGTGCCGAGCCCGCCGACGAGCCCGTAGACGCTGCCGATGGTCAGGCCCAGCACCATCAGACCGCGCTCGTGCGGGCCGAGCGCGCGGGTGGCGAGCAAGCCCGCGACGGCGTTCGCGGCCGCCTGCAGTGCGCTGGCGCCGGTGAGCGCGGCCAGTCCTTTCATGACCGTCGCCTCCGCGTGGAAACCCACCGGGGCACCGCGGCGACCAGGCACAGGGCTGCCAGACCGATGCCGAGCTGAATGGGGACCGGGGCGAAACTGTTGCGGATCTGGATGAGCAGCGGCAGCAGCACAATCCCGGCGAGGCCGTCGCCGAGCGCGGTCCCGCGCCGCCGTTCGAGCCACCCGAGCACGAGGCCGATCGCGATCATCAGCACGAGCACACCGGCCAGGCCCGCGTTGTGATACCCCTCGGCCACGGGCGACCCGCCGATCGGACCGACCCGATCGCTGATCTCGACGTTGAACAGGCGCGTGTCGTGCGCGGGCGGACCGCCGTGCCAGCCGGTGAGTCCTTCGAGGACGCGCACCGGGACGGCGATGAGGGACATCCCGTGCAGGAACGGTTCACCGAAGGCGTGCCAGCCGTAGACGACCACGGTCGGGCGGAGCGAGTAACCCATCTCGGCGACCGCGTCGAGCGGCGCCGACCACGGCGTGGACGCGGAGGCATCCGCGACGGCGAGCCGTGTCGTGCGGACCAGCCCGATCAGCGCGAGCAGGCAGGGCACGCCGAGCACCGTCCACCGCGGCCTGATCCGGTGCCCCCGGCGGTGCTCCACGACGAGCAAGGCCAGCAAGGGAAACAGCACCGCACCGCGCGTGCCGATGACGAAAGCGGTGAGCGCGTAGAGGCAGAATCCCGTCCACGCGGCAATCCGCGCCGGGCCGCCGGCGATGATCGCGAGCACGGCGCCGATGCCGATCAGCAGCGTGCCGTAGCCCAGCAGCCCGTCGGACTCGTTGGCCTGCAGAAAGGCCGCGTAGCCACCCGACAGCAGATCGAGCCCGCCGGCTTGCGCGACCGATGCCGCGAAGATGCCGAGGCCGGCGACCAGCACACTCAGGCCGACGGTCGCCGCGGCCGCCGCCGTCGGCGGTGCGACGCGCTCGGGAGGATCGTCCTTCCCGGCGCGCCCGGCCGCCAAAGTGGCGGCCAGCGTGCACGCCGCCATGCCCAGGATCGTCAGGCGCACGGCGTCGGCGGTGTATCCGGTGTAAAGCCAGGAACTGTCGTAAGCCGTGAACGCGTCCGGGCCGCGCAGTGCGACGCTGAACAGCAGGCCGCCGTGGAAGAGTCCGAACAGGACGAGGTAGGCCGTGGTGGGCCGGTACAGACCGTTGCGCCCCGCGAGGACCAGGCACAGCGCCCACGCGAGCGCGAACACCGCGGCGAGCGTCGTGACGTCGTCGGCGGCGATCGGTTGCATGGCGACCGCGACGACCAGGCACAGCAACGCGACGATGAGCATGTCGCGCACCGCGGGCCGGTGCCGGCTCAGTGGCTGGTCCACAGTCGCCTCCACGCACCGGTCGTCTCGTCGAGCGAAAACGGGGAACGGCGCAGCGCGGTGCCGATCTCTCGCCGTCGCGCGGGTGGTGCGGCGGCCAGCCGCAGCGCGGTGCGCGCCCATACGCGCGGGCCCGCCTCCAGCGGCAGCAGCGCCAGGCCCCGAACCTGCCGGCCAAGCTCGCGGAGCCCCGGCAGGTTCGTCGCGAGAACTGGAACACCCGTCGAAAGCGCCTCGAGGACGACGCCGGGCAGACCTTCGCGGCGTGACGGCAGCAGCAGCACACTCGCGGCGGCCAGCAACTCGTCGACCCGGTCGGTCTCGCCGAGCAGCGTGACCCCGGGGTCGCCGGGCACGGCGGCTTCGAGGTCTGCGAAACCTCCGGGGCCCGCCACGACGAGCCGGGTGCCGGGCCGGATCCGGCAGGCCTCGCGGTGCAGCGACAGCAGGAACGCGCGGTTCTTCTCGGGGGCCGACCGTCCGATGTGGAGGAACACGGGATCCTCGGGCGGCGAGTCCGCGATGGGGAAGCGGTGAGTGTCCACCCCGTTCGGCACCACCTGGTAACGACGGTCTCCGCGCTGAGGGTCGGCGAACTCGAGCGCGGCACGGGTCACCCCGGCCACCGCGGTCGCGCTACGGCGCAGTGCCGCGCGCAGTATGGTGCGCCGCACCTGCCGCCACGGCGTCGCGGTCCTGCCGTCGCCTTCGCTGTGCAGCCGCGCGATGCGCACGGGCACGCGTGCGGCGGCTGCCACCGCGAGCACCGCTCCGCTGACCAGGCTCACATGCGAGGTGACCACGTCCGGGCGCTGTGCGCGAAGGCGCCACCACAGGCGGGGCGCGAACGTGATCACCGGCCGGAGCGGGCACCGCTCGACCGTCGCTCCCGCGGCCCGGAAGCGGGGCGCGAGCGTACCCTCACCGTCGCCGAGGGTGAGAAACCGTTGCCGTACCTCGCTTTCCGGGATGCGGCGGCACAGGTCGAGCGCGACGGACTCCGCGCCACCCCGGTTGAGGCAGCCGATGACGTGGACCACGGTCACAGGCATGGGCGCGTCCTCGCTGACGGGACCCGGTCCAGCCAGTCGGCCAGCCGCCCGTCGAGCGCGGACTGCTCGTACGCCCGTGCCACGGTGAGATTGCGTCGCGACTGGGCCTCCCATCCGCGCGGGTCGCACAGCACGCGGCGCATCGCGGCCGCGAGCGCATCCGGGTCGTCGACGGGGACGAGGCAGGCCTGGTCGAGCAGTTCGGGGATGCCGCCGATGGCCGAGCCGACCGCGGGCACGGCGCGGGCCATGGCCTCGACGAGCGCACGGGGCAGCCCCTCGGTGCGGGAGGGCATGACGAACAGGGCCGCGGAGTCGAGCAGGTCGAGCACGGCCGCTCGGGTGGTGAGCGTGCCGAGGAACGTCACATGGTCATCGAGACCTTCGGCCCGGCACAGCGTCACCAGTTCGCCGTGCACGCGCCCGTCGCCCGCTATCGCCGCCGTGACCGGCACACCGTCGTCGAGGAGTCGCCGCAGCGCCTTCAGCAGCACGTCGTGGCCCTTGTAATGCGTTTCGTGGGTGCCGACCGCGACGACCCGGAACGGCCCCGGCCGCCACTCGCGGCTCGCGGGTGCGAAGGCGCCATCCGGGAGACGCACGTTCGACATGGTCAGCGTTGGTGTGCCCGCGCGCGGCGGGTAATGACACTGCAGCGCGCGCCGGGTGACGAACCGCGACGCGGAGGCGCCGCGGACCACCCAGCGGAGGTAGGCGGCGGCGGGCCGGGTGAGCATACGGCCCGCCGCGCCCACCGCGCCGGAGGCGAGCACCTCGGCGGGGTCACCGACCACCTCGACGGCGTAACGCCGGTGCAGCACACGGCATGCCAGCGCGGCCACCGAACTGACGGCTCCGGGCATGCGGAGCAGCACCACGTCGGCGTCGGCCACGACACGCGTGACAGCCCGGGCCAGGGGCACCAGCGTGCGCAGCAGGCCGGCCAGGCCCCGGTAGTGGGGCAGCGCGACGAGCTCACTGCCGTCGTCGAACCGGGACGCGGACTGGCCCGGAAGCGAGTCGCCCCGCGCGACCACGCGCAGCCGGTGGCCGGCGCGCAGGTAGGCCTCGCGCGCCGACTCCCCGTTCGCGGGATCGACCGGCGCCCAGCCTTCCCCGCGCAGCACGAACCTGGCTTCGCTGAACAGGCTCAGCGTCCGGTTGTGGGCCGGGACACGACCCGCGGCCTGCTCGATCGCTTCGGCGATCGCCGAAGCGGCAGGCAGCCCGGCGAACCGGGTGAGCACGAACCGGCGGGCCTGCCTGCCCCGATCGGGGAGTGCGCCACGGCTGTGTTCGCCGTGTGCGACGCGGAGGGCTTCGGCGAGGGCCGCGCCGTCGTCACGGGGCACGATCCACCCGGACTCGGGCGTCACCGTCTCCGGCAGTGCTCCCGCGTCGGTGACGATGCTCGGCAGCCCCATGCCGCCTGCCTCCACGGCTGCGCCGTGATTGTCCGAAAGGGACGGTGACACGGACAGGTCGGCGGCGCCGTACCAGGGCCGCACGTCGTCGACCGTGTCGAGCCAGACGACTCCCGGATCGGTGCGCTCGTCGCGCAGCCGGAAGCGGCTGATGAGCTGCCTGCGGTACCGTTCGCCTGCCTCGTCGAAGCCACCGCCGACCAGCACGAGCGTGCTGTCCGGGTGCTCGGCGTGGAACTTCGCCCATGCGGACAGGAGCACGTCATGGCCCTTGATGCCGCGTCCGGCGCAGACCGTCCTTTTCGGAGCGTAGACCAGCGCCACCATCACGACGACGAACGTCTCGGCGCCGGCGCCGAGCTTCGCCCGCGCGACGGCGCGGGCACCCGCGTCCAGTGGCTGGAAGTACTGGGTGTCGAAACCGTACGGGATCGCCGGCACACGGTGGGCCGGTCTGCCCAGCTCGCGGTACCGGCGGGCGGTGAACTCGCTGCCCGCAATGGTGATCGTGTCCAGCCGTGCCAGCAGGCGCTCGGCTACCCGGATCGGTGCAGACTCCAGGTATAGCGGACCGGCCACCATGTGCACCCGCGGGATCCGCAGGCCGGCGCCGGCCAGGCGGGCCGCGAGCGCCGAAGCGTAGAGGTGGTAGTGCAGCACATCGGGTGCGAGGGCGCGGACCATGCGGCGCAGTCGCAGCAGGCCGAGCACCGTGGCGGGGGAGGGTCTGAACCGGAAGTCGAACGGGCTGGTGGACACCGGCACGCCGCGGTCGGCCAAGGCTGTGCGCAACCGGCCTGGCCCGGCGGGCAGCAGAACCAGGACCGAGTGACCACGCTGCCGTAGCTCCTCGATGTGTGGGAGCACCCAGAGCCCGCCCTGGCTGGTCTTGAGCACCAGCAGGATCCGCAGCGGGGGCACCCCACCGGTGACCTGTGCGGCGGGCGCTGCCTTTTCCCCGGTTTTCACAGGTGCTCCACCTGCGGGCCCGAGAGGCGGTGCCGGGTGTCCAGGACCAGCTTGGCCTCGCGGTCGATGAGCCGGTAGTCGAGATCGTCGTGGTCGGTGAGCAGGACCACCGCGTCGGCCTGGCGCAGCTCGGACTCGGTGAGCTCGACGAGCTTCATCGTGCTGGGGCACCGATGTGGTTCGACATGCGAGTCGACGACGTGCACCACCGCCCCCTGCGCGGTGAGCAGGTCGATGACCCGCAGCACAGGGGATTCGCGGACGTCCCCGGTGTTGGGTTTGTAGGCCAGTCCGAGCAACAGGATTACGCTGTCCCGCAGTGTCTTGTGGCGCCAGTTGAGCGTCGCGCCGAGCCGCTGGACGACGTAGTCGGGCATATGGTCGTTGATGTCGTTGGCGAGTGCGACGAACCGGAAGTCGCGCTTGAGGTCGCGTCGCACTCGCCACGACAGGTACCCGGGGTCGACCGGGAGGCAATGGCCACCGACCCCGGGGCCGGGGGTGAACCGGCAGAAGCCGAACGGTTTGGTGGTGGCCGCGTCGATCGCCTGCCACACGTCCACGCCGAGCTCGTGCGCGAACACGGCGATCTCGTTGACCAGTGCGATGTTGACGTGCCGGAAGGTGTTCTCCAGGAGTTTGGTGAGTTCGGCCTCCTTTGTGCTGCGGACCGGCACCGTCACGTCGACGAGCCGGTCGTAGAGGGCGTTGACCGCCACCAGCGAGGCCGGGTTGATCCCGGACACGATCTTCGGGGTGTTGACCAGGGTCCATTCCGGGTTTCCCGGATCGATGCGCTCGGGGCTGTAGCCGACCGCGAAGTCCTCACCCGCCACCAAGCCGCTGCCCCGCTCGAGCAGGGGTACCACGATCTCGTTGGTGGTACCGGGATAGGTCGTCGATTCGAGGACGACAGTTGCACCCGGCCGCAGATGTGGAGCCAGGCCTGCCATCGCCGACTCCACATGGCTCAGGTCGGGCGCGGAGTCCTTCAGCGGCGTGGGTACGGTGACGATGGCGGCGTCGAACGCCTCCGCGTCGTCATAGCAGTCGGTCGGCAGGTAACGCCCGCTCGCGAGCGCCTGCCGCAACCGTTCGTCACCGATATCGTCCACATAGGACCTGCCGTCTTTCAATGACCAGATGCGGACGGTGTCGACATCGAGGCCGATCACGAAGAACCCGGCCTCGACGGCGCGAATCGCGAGAGGGAGCCCGACGTAGCCCTGGCCGACGACGACGAGGCGTTGGATTCCGAAGGCGGGGAGCGGGGTGTTCATGCGGGAACCTCCTGATGGGCCGTGATGGCCTGGGTTTCGAGCCAGGACAAGGTGCGCAGCAGGCCCGTGCGCAGCGGCACGGGACGGACGTCGGGATACAGCGCACGGAGGGCGGCCGGGCTGGCCTGCGAGTCGCGGATGTCGCCGGGACGCGGCGGCCGGTAACTGACGTCCAGCCGGCGTCCCACTGCGTCGGACAGCAGGGCCACCAGGTCGTTGAGCGAGGTGCGGGTTCCGTAGGCGAGATTGACCGGTGTGGGGCTCACCGTCCGGCGTGTGACGGCCCGCGCGAGCACGCCGACCACGGTGTCCACAAACGTGAAATCGCGTGTCTGCCTGCCGTCGCCATAGATGGTGAGCGGATCGCCGCGAAGGGCCGCGGACGCGAACGCGGGGACGACGGCGGCGTAGGCGTGCCCCGGCGCCTGCAGTGGTCCGAAGACGTTGAAGAACCGAAAGGCGACCGTCTCGAGCCCGAAGGAGCTCTGGTAGGCGATGGCATACGACTCGGCGGCCAGCTTGCTCACCCCGTACGGGCTGGTGGGGCGGCACACAAGGTCCTCGGTCTTGGGCAGCGTCCGATTGCTGCCGTACACCGAGCTCGAGGACGCGACGACGAGGTGCGCGCCGACTTCTCTGGCCGCGTCGAGGACAGCGACGGTGCCGGTGACATTGACGTCATGGCTGCGCCGCGGGTTCTCCAGCGAGCGCGGGACCGACGGCACGGCCGCCAGGTGCACGATCGCGTCGGCGCCCACGCACACCCGGCGGACGTGATCGGCTTCGAGCACGGAACCGACCCGCAGGTCGACCTCCACGCCTGCCAGGTTGGCGACACTGCCGGTGCTGAGGTCGTCCAGTACGACCACGTCGTGCTGCTCGGCCAGTGTGCGGCACAGGTTCGCGCCGATGAACCCGGCGCCGCCGGTGATCACGACCTTCACGCGGGCTCTCCTTCCGGTACGGCGATCGCCGGAACGGCATCACGCGGCGCCGGCAGACAGCGCGCCGCGACCGGCCGCTCGGCGACGAGGGCCGCCATCGCGCGGGCGCAGCCCAGCTCGGCGCCGCGGGAGCGAACGAGCCCAGGTGCCAGCGGTGGCACGGAGATGTGCGAGATCGCGGGATGGATCGGCCGGTGGTCTTCCTCGCCGTCGCCGAAGAGTTCCTCGTGGACCTTCTCGCCGCTGGCCAGCCCGGTGAACACGATCTTCGAACGCTTCCCGGAGATCGTCATGAGCATCTCCGCGAGGTCGGTGATCCGCGCGGGCTCGCCCATGTCGAGCACAAGCGCCTCGCCCGAGGAGCCGATCGCCGCCGCCTGGATGACAAGCTGGACCGCCTCGGGCACCGTCATGAAGAACCGTGTCGCATCGGGATGCGTCACCGTCACGGGTCGGCCCGCCGCGAGTTGCTCGGTGAAGGTGGTGAGCACGGATCCCCTGCTGCCCAGCACGTTGCCGAACCGGACCGAGAGGTAGGTGGCGCCGGTCCTGCGTGCCGCGTCCGCGACGAGGCGCTCACCGATCCGCTTCGACCGGCCCAGCACGCTGGTCGGATTCGCGGCCTTGTCGGTGGAGATGTTCACGAACTGGGCGACCCCGGCAGCACCGGCGGCCTCGAGCACGTTGAGCGTGCCGAGCACGTTGGTCTTCCACGCCTCGGCGGGGTAGCGCTCGAGCACTGCGAGGTGTTTGAGCGCCGCCGCGTGGAACACTATGTCCGGCCGCCGCTCCCGCATTATGGTGCGGATCGCGTCGGCGTCGCGAATATCGGCGAGGATCAGCTCAGGGGAGTCCATGCGCGCCTGAGCATGTATCGACAGATGCACGGCGTGCAGTGCGGACTCGTCGCGGTCGAGCATGAGCACCCGCCCGGGCGCGAACCGGTGGAGCTGACGGCACAGCTCCGCGCCGATCGAGCCGCCGGCCCCGGTGACCAGTACGCGCTTGCCGGCGAGGTAGCCGGCGATGCCTGCTACGTCGGTGTCGATCTGCTGGCGTCCCAGTAGATCCGCGACGTCGAGGTCGCGCAGGTCGTTCGCACCCCACGGCTTGAGCAGGTCGCCCGGCGCGGGCAGCGCCTTGACCTCCAGTCCGGCCGCGGTCGCCGTCGTGAGAACTGCGCACATCTTCTCGGGGCTCGGATTGGCGAGGGCTACGACGAGCATCTGCGCGCCGGTCGCGTCGGCAACGGCGGCCAGGTCCCGCCCACAGCCGCGCACCGAGACCCCGGCGATCCTGTTGTGCAGGCGCGCCGGGTCGTCGTCGAGCATCGCGACCGGCAACAGGTCGCCCGCCGAGCCGGCCAGCATCGAACGGACCAGCTCCTGGCCGCGGTTGCCGGCGCCGTACACGATCACGCGCCGCGCATGGAACCAGTCGGGTCGCGCCCTGCGGTCTCGGCGGCTGCGCATCGCGACCCGCCTCGCGAGCGCGATCGCGAGCGCGAGCGGGGTGGCGATGACCGGGACTGAACGCGGTACCGGCGGGACGGCCGCCACAAACGCTATGCAGAAAACGGTGAGGCCGACGACCGCGCACACGCGGGCGACGACGAGTGCCTCGTCGAGGCTCCCGGCTGTGTAGCGGCCGAGATGCAGGCCGGTCGCGATCCCGCCGCTCCACAGGACGGCCAAAGCGACGGCGATCGTCCACAACAGACTCTCAGAATCCAGTTGGCCGAAGTCGAACTCGAACCGCAGCCAGGTCGCGGCGCTCAGGCCGATGGCCCAGGCGGCGCCGTCGAAAGCGGCCGCGGTGCCGCGGCGCAGCCAGCGGGCGGCCGGCGGCGACATCTCGCCTTGTGCCGAAATCGCTGCCATCAAAGGGGTGCTCCCTAGGATCGTCACGCGCATGCGCGCGGCGTCCGCTCACCGGGCAGGCGCAAGCCTGCCCGCTGCGCATTTCGGGATTCGGGGAAACAGCGCGAGAGATGGGCGGTTCGCACGCGGAAATTCGCGTTTGCTCAAACGCCCCAGGTGCTTCGGGGTCCGGGAGACATCGGGGAGATGCTCAACCTTCGTAGCGAAAACTCTATCACTGTTCGATCTTGCCGGGGAATCATTTCACCGAATGGAGTCACTTCTCCTTTCTCGTCGGCGTTTTCAGGAAACTCACGAACGCATTCGCGGTGGCGGTGATCAGCTCCACAGTCGTGCGGTACTCGGCCAGGGGTCGCGCGAGGGGATCCGGGATCGCGTCCGCGTCGCGTGATCGGTAGCCGTGCAGGCCGCGTTGCTCCCTGGCGAGCGTGACGGCAGCGCGGGCGCGCGCGACCGGGTCGTGGGGGAGCGCGGCCCGCGGCGCCGCGCCGAGCAGGCGAACCAGCTCGCGGAAGCAGAAGGTGGTCGACAGGGCGGCGGGCTGGAGCGTGACCACCTGTCTGCGATGCTCGCGTTCCAGCGCCAGTACGACATTGGCGTCCGCCACGATGTCCGCATCGAGGCGTCGCGTGCGGAACCGGTCGGCGGCGCCGCCGAGCCCGTACGCCGCGAGCGCGGCCGCGGTACGGGCATCCATTCGTGCGCCGTCGGCGCATGTGGTGCCGGCACTCCCTACCGCAAAATCGGTCGCGGCCGCACCGAATGCCTCCCGAAGGAGTTGGCGCGTAAGGATCTCGGCGACAGGCGAGCGGCAGACGTTGCCGGTGCAGACGAACAGGATACGGAAGGTGCTCATGGCGCCGACTCGCCCAGGGCGCTGCCGGGATGTGCGCGGACGTAGCCGGTGGTGTCGTCGGCGCGGACGAACTGCCACAACTCGGCGCAGCGGCGCGCGTCCAGGTACACCACCGACTGCTCGCCTTCCCGGCCCAGTCCCGCCACGGGCGCGGTCAGGAAGGTGACCGAGTTGGGGCGCAGATCGCGCAGCTGCCAGCTCAGGGTGCGCAACTCGTTGTTGGTCATGGTCTCGTCCACCGTGATCCACCGGGTCAGCTCGTCGAGGAACCGGTAGGTCTGCACCGGATCGGTCGTTCCCTTGCTGAGCAGCGCACGCAGCGCGTTCTGGTGCCGTTGCACCCGGTCGAGGTCGCCCTCGGGTAATCCTTTGCGCTGCCGGACATAGCCGAGCGCCTGCGAGCCGTCGAGATGGTTCCGGCCGGCGCGCAGCACCAGGGTGCCGAACGTCGTCGTCTGGTCGACCGAGACGTCGATACCGCCGACGGCATCCGTCAGTGCCTGGAACCCGGCGAAGTCGATGACCGCGAAATGCTCGATCCGGAGGCCGGTGAGCGCCTCGACGGTGCGAACCAGCAGCGTCGGCCCACCATAGGAAAAGGCGGCGTTGATCTTCGCGTCGCCGCGGCCCGGCACGCTCACCCAGCTGTCGCGCGGGAACGAGGTGACACTCGCCTCGCGCCGGTCGGCATCGATGTGCACGAGCATGATCGCGTCGCTGCGCTGCGCACCCGGTACGTACTCCGGGGCTGTGGCGTCGGTACCGGTGGTCGGTTCACCCGCGAGGGAGTCACTGCCGACCAGCAGGATGTTCAGTGCGGACGTGGCGGGCGGCCGCGCCGCGTCGTCGAGGCCCGTGAAGACGCCGGGGTAGCGGCGAACCTGGCCGGCCAGATGTTCCGTGACCACGTAGAACCCCGCGACGGTGAGGAGGAGAACACCGCCGAGCACACCGGCGACGATCTTCAAGGCCAGCCGGACGCGCCGTCGTCGTGGTGCCTGGCCGGATTCAGCCATGACGGTCGACACCTCGCACCAGCGCCTCAGCGGAAAGCCGTCCCACGAGCTTGCCGCCGTCGTGCCCGTTGTGCGCGCGTTCGTGGCCTGGTGGGGCGACTGGGAGCTGCGGGAGCGGGGTCGTGATGTTGAGATCCGTCTCCCCGGTCGGCTCAGCCGCGTAATACTCATAGTAGGGGCTGGATGTGGTCTCCGGTGCCATGCTGAGGACGGTCCCGAGCAACCGGACCGAGACGGTTTCCAGCGTCGCGACGGCAGCCCTGATCTGGTGTTTGGTGGTCTTGCCGTATCGGACGACGAGCATCGCGCCATCGCACGCGACGCCGAGCACCGCGGCGTCGGTGACGGGGAGCAACGGCGGTGCGTCCAGCAACACCATGTCGTAGTGATCGCGCAGATCGTCCAGCAGGTTCGCCATCTGCCGGGACGCGAGTAGCTCGCTGGGGTTGGGCGGGATCGGCCCGCTGGCCAGAACGTCGAACATCGAGTTGCCCCACGGCTGTAGCGCGTCGGCCAGCGACACACGCCCCGACAGCACGCTCGTCACGCCGACGCCGCCCTCGAGTCCGAGATAGTCGGTCGCCCGCGGGCGCCTGAGGTCCGTTTCCACCAGCACGACGCGGTGGCCGGCGCGCGCGAGCACGATCGCCAGGTTGCACAGCGTCGTCGTCTTGCCTTCCTCGGGCAGCGCGCTGGTGACGACGATGGTTTTACGTGGCCGGTCGACGTCGATGAACTGCAGGTTGGTCCGGATCTTGCGGAAAGCCTCCGCACGGGGGGACCGCGGATGCTCCTGGACGGTCAGGGGGTGCTCGGGCACTTCGGGATCGTGCGCGATCGTGCCGAGGTTCGGCGCACCCGCCAGGCGGCGCAGCTCGTCGGCCGACTTGACCGTGGTGTCGAGCAGGTGACGCAGGAGCGCGGCGGCATATCCGACCGCGAGGCCGAACATCGCGCCGAGTCCGAAGTCGACGACGGGCCGCGGGCTGACCGCTGAGGTGGGCAGGGCAGCGGGTTCCACGACGCGCGCCGTCACCGTGGCGGGCTGGTTCTGCGCCGGCGTCTCCAGCTGGGTGACCAGGTTGATGAACGCGGCGCCGGTCGCATCGGCGATGTCCTTCGCCCGTTGGGGCGAGGTGTCCGTGACCGACGCGGTGAGCAGTACGGTGTCCGGTTGCGCCGTGGCGCTGATCTGCCTGGCGACCTCGACCGCGGGGACGGGCAGCCGCAGCTGGTCGACGACGTCCTGCGCGACCCGCGTGCTGGTGAGCAGCCGCGTGTACGACTTGACCTTCTGCTCGGAGAGCAGGCTTCCCTGGTAGGCCGCTGCTGCACCGTCGGCACCGGTTTGCGCGGAGATGTAGATCGTGACCTGCGCCGAGTACTCGGGCGGGCTAGTCCACACGATCGCGCCGGCGACGATTATCCCGGCAGCCAATCCGAGCAGAACCTGGTGCCACCTTTTCTGTGCCACCCGCAGATAGTCGTGCAGGGTCACACTTCACCTCCGGCCAATGGTTTCGCCATGTCGTCGGCTGGGGCTTGGCCGGGTGAGTCGGGTGCTCATTTTTTCACAGAGTTCCGTTGAGGGCCTCCATGATCACCGTAAGGTGGCGACGCGCTCCGCGCGATTACGTAAAGTAACAACTGAGCCCCGCTAAGTGTCATTGAGCCGGAGCGTGTCCATTCGTTTCCGGAGCGTGCCGGGTGAATTCCGGTCGTCCATTTTCCGGAAAAGCCAGGGCAGAGCTGCGGAGGCTCGCCCACCCACCGGTTCACCCGGGACTTCCGGCCCGGGTCGACATCGGCACGTCGACTCTGTTTCCCGTGGTGACCCTGCGAAACCGTCGGCAGCACCGCAGCAGTGCGGTGCGACCGACGGAGGGTTTCTGTGAAGATCGGCGAGCAAGCCCGAAAAATTGTCTCGACAATTCTTTTATGTGTTCTCGTGGGTGCGGCGGGTGGAATCACTGGAACAGGGACGGCGGCAGCGGCGACCGTTTCCGAGACGACGGAAAGAGTTCAATACCTCCTCGACCATCCGGTGGATGGGACGGTCAACCTGCCACAGGGTGTGTTCACGATCGCACCTCGCCTGCGCCTGGCACGAGGTGTGAAGATCGTCGGCCACTACACGGTCCTGCGCGTGGCTCCGGCATCGGGCGACTACCTGTCGGTGCTGACGGGTACGCAGCCGAGCACGGACCTGTCCGGGTTGAGTATCACCGGCGTGATCTTCGATCAGAACGCACAGGAGAACCCGGTGACGACGTACTCGCTCTACCACGGCTACCCCCGCTTCGCCGTGGTCGCCTACAAGGGCACCGGGATCACGATCCGCGCCAACCAGTTCCTCAACTCCGACAACCTCAACACGGTCGTGACCGGGACGGTCGTCACCGGCGCCGAGATCACCGCGAACATCTTCAAGACCGTGGACGCCGCGCGGCACGACCACTCGTCGGTCTACACCAACAGCACCGACGTGACCATCAGCGGCAACTCCTTCTACGGCACCGACGTGTATGGCGCCGCGATCGAGACCCACGGCGACCGTGCGCGAATCACCGGCAACAAGGTCTACGGCTACTACCGCGGTGCGAACATCGTCAGCGCGAACACGGAGTTCAGCAACAACGCGGTCTTCCGGGGTGTGAACCTGGCCGACCTGTGGTCCCTGGCTCCCGATGGCCTGCACGACGTACACGTGACGGACAACCGCAACTACTATCCGGCGCCCGACTACTGGCAGGCACTGATCGGTGTCCGTATCCCGGCGGAGTATCTGCGAGCGGTCATCTACGAACCCGGCGCGCAGCGCCCGTTCCTCCGGATCTGGGTCTCGGGCAATCAATAGATGTCGGTGGCGGTCCCAGCTCGTCACGTAAGATCGCGTCCACTCTGCGCGCGGCCCGGCGCAACGCGAGGACCGCGGCCGCCACAAGTGGCACGGCGCCGGCGAGTGAGATGACGACAACGAACTCCCAGGACTGCACAACGGCCCCCATGGCCTCTCCCGAGTACGCAGAGGCCGGGGTCCGGGGCCGAATGGATTGACACGCTCAGTACGGAATCGGCTACCGTGGGGTGAACGTTACTTCCGCGTGCCCGGATACCCGCACGACATCCGTGAAGGAGGTCGAGCGGGGATGATCCCACCGGGTGCGATGTTTCTCGCGGGCAACTGGCTGTTCGTCGCGTGTGCAGTGCTGGCGCTACGGGGCAGGCGCCTGACCGCGCCCGCTTCGAGGTCCGTTCGTCGCGAATGGACGCCACGCACGGCGATTCCCGCGCTGCGGCGTCGCGGCGTGGTGCGGCGGCTGGCAGCAGCCGAATACCTCGGGCGGTCCGGCAATCTCGACGCGGTGCAGGCCCTGTGCCCACTGCTCCGCGATCGCGATCGGACGGTTCGAACGGTCGCGGCGCGCTCTCTCGGCCAGATCGGAAGTCCGGGCGCGGTGGGCCCGTTGCTCGACAGCCTGACGCGCGGCGGCATGCCGCAACAGGTCGTGGCGGACGCACTGGTGCGACTCGGGCGCACCGCACGGCCGGACTTGGTCGCGGCCCTGGGCCACGAGCCGCCCCAAAAACGCGCGGTGGCCGCGGAGGTCCTCGGTCTGCTTCGCGCCACGGATGCGATTCCGCGGCTCGTCGTGGTCCTGCGGCGTGATCCGGTGCCGGAGGTGAAGATCCGCGCCACCCGTGCCCTCGGCAGAATCGGCACGCTCAGCGCGCTCGGGCCGTTGCTCGACACCGCACGGCCCGACCTTCCAGCGGCATCACGCGCTGTGGCGGCCCGAGCGTTGGGGCATCTCGGTGATCCGGCAGCGACGTTGCGGCTCATGTTGCTGCTTTCGGATGACGATTACTGGGTGGCGCACAATGCCGCCGAAGCGCTGGCACGCCTGGGAGAGGCGGGTCTGCGTCCACTGCGTGCCGAGGCGGCCCACGGAACCGGGCAGGCCGCCATGCACGCCCGGGAGGCGTTGTTCCTGCATGCGCTGCGCGCCGATGCCGCGCGAGCCACAGTCTGATGGGTGGGAGGACGAGGTGCCCGGCGTGCTCGCCCATGCGCTCATCGCGTACTTCCTGATCCTGTACAGCGGGCGGATCGTGCTGCTCCTGCTCGGTGGTGCGGCCCTGCGGCGGGGCTGGAAACGGGTTCCCTACGCCGGCCTCCATGAGCTGTACCTGAGCCCGCTGACCAGGCCGGTGTCAGTGTTGTTGCCCGTCGGCGCCGGTTCCCGCGAGGTCGCGCGCGCGGTACGGGGCTTGCTGGGGTTGCGGTATCCCGTATTCGAGGTGGTGGTCATCGACAGCGGGCTGAGCGGGGAAGCCTTTGCGGAGCTGCACGCAGCGTTCGACCTCGTCGAAATGCGCTGTGCGATGCCGCACGACATCGCGGTTCGCGGACGGGTCCGCTCCGTTCACATCGCCCGGCGCCTCGGTCCGCGCCTGCTGGTCGTACGCAAGGAGCGCGACGACCACGGGGACGCGCTCAACAGCGGCTTGAACTTCGCGCGTTTCCCGCTCGTCGCGGTGTCCGATCCCGGCTACCTGCTCGAGCCGCGCACGCTGCTGTGGGCGGCGAAGCCGTTCATGGACGATCCCTTGCGCGTCGCCGGGACGGCCGTGGCCGTGCGCCGTCGAGGACGGGCCGCCCGGGTGGCGCACGCGTTGTCGTTGCTCGGCGACGCCGGCCGGTCCTGGTTCGGCTGGCCGGCGCTGGGTGCGTGCTTCCGGATGCTGTCCCGGGACGCCGTACTGGCCGCCGGCGGATTCGCCCGCGGTGAGATCGGCATCCTGGCGCGGATGAGCCGGGCGCCGCACCGGTTCGTCTTCGTGACCGAGGCCGTCGTCACCGCGAGCGGCGGCATCGGATGGCACGTGTGGCTCCGGCGCGGGTGGCAAGCCATCGTGCGCCCGCGTTTCCTCGCCGGGACTCCCCGAGCGGGAACGTTCGGGTTGGTCGTACTGCCGGGATGGGTCGTGTTCGGCTACTTGGCACCATTCGCCGGCCTCGGCGGCGTGGCGCTGCTGTGTGCCGGGGCCATCGACGGCGGGCTCGCATGGTGGCTGGTCGCGGCCGCGATCGGTTATGGCTTCTCGGTGGTGGCGCTCGCCGTGCTGCTCCTACCGGGCGGGCACACCGACGAGGACGCGGTCCGGCGGATGGTTCCTGGTCACCACCGCACCCGCTCCGACGAACGTCCTGGCGCCCACGAGGAGTCCCTGTAAGACGCTCGCGTTGCTGCCGACCGTGACGTCCTGGTCCAGTACGACATTTCCGGCGACGTTGGCTCCGGGCAGAACGGTCACGAACTCGTGCAGCACGGTATCGTGCCCGACGGTCGCGTTGTAATGGACCTGCGCATGCGCGGCCAACGTCACGCCGGTGGAGATGAAGGCGTTGGCCAGCACAATGCCCCCGGTGGGCACCCGCACATCGTGCGCGAGTGTCGCGCGCGGATGGACGATCGTGGTGGGCCGCAGGCCGCGGCCGAGCACGCGGGTCGCCAGCCGGCGCCTGATCTGCGGGTCGGCGACCGCGACGACGAAGGTGCCTCCCTCGGACAGGTCGTCGGGGCGGCGCACCGGTACGCCGTGCACCTCGTCCGCATTGAGGTGATCGTCGACGAGAACTACCCCGTCCGCGGTGTGGCCGCTGGCGAACGCGGCATCGAGCGTCTCGCGGCCGAGCCCACCGGCACCGATGATATGAATCGGTGCCGAGTGCCTGGTGTGGGAGGTCATACCAGTGGAATCCTCGTACTGAAGGGGTTGCAGGGGACACCGCGCGACGCCGGCGGCAGCTACCAGATTCTTGGGGGCACGCAGCTGCCACCGGTCCGACCCGCGCGGGCTGCGGCACGAGGGGGTTCTTGATCCATGCCGCCAGCACAGTGTGTCGGGTGAGCCGTCGCCGCGCTTCATCCGGAGCAGGTGAATGTCCCCAAGTGCGACGCCCGCAACCGGGCTGACCTGCCCCTTTTGTGCTAACCCAGTAGAGTGATCGACTAGCCTCGGGTCTTTTTGGCGGGCTGCCAGTAATCCGGGCGGGGGACCTCCATACACATCCGAGATCATCCGTTCGGGGGTGATAACCCCGTTCAACGTCGAATGGGCAGTGTGTCCGGCGGTTCTCACTTACCGTGTTCAGCCGTGTCTCAAGAGCGACCGGGCGTCAGATCGGCTGTGCCCGAGCCGAAGGTCACAATCCCGTCGCCGCCCCGCGGGATCGTCAGTCGCTCGTCTGCTGCCGACCTGCTGGCCGGGGCGGTCATACCCGGCGATCGTATGTCGGCGACAACCATCTGCGCGCCGGCGGGCTTCGGCAAGACAACCCTGTTGGCGAGCTGGGCACACAACACTCGCGCGTCGGCACCTGCGAATGTCATCGCGTGGCTCAACCTTGATGAGGGCGACAACGATGCTTCTTCGCTGCGGCGCGGAGTGCTGGCGGCGCTCGCACATGCCGTCGGTGTCGCGCCGGGGTGGCTCGTGGACGACGATGTGTTCGTCCCCGCACTTGCCGAGGTGGTCCAGCGGCAGCCCGACGGCGTGTGGCTGGTCCTCGACGACGTGCACGCGCTCACCGCCCGGTCGGCCTTGGATGTGCTGGAGACACTGCTGCGGTTGGCGCCGGCGAATCTGCGGGTCGTCCTGTGCGGCCGGCGGATGCCCGACGTGGGGCTGCACCGGCTGCGCATCGAAGGTCGTCTACGGCAGGTCCGTGCGGCCGATCTGGCCTTCACGGCCGAAGAAGCAGCGCAGGTGATTTCGGCTGACGGCGTGCGGCTCTCGGACGCCGATCTCGCGCGCGTGATCGCGCTGGCGCAGGGCTGGCCGGCCGCCGTCCGCCTGGCGGCAATCGCACTCAACGACCGGGACCGCCGCACGGGGACGCTGGAGTATCTGGTGACCGCCGATCGTGCTGTCACCGACTACGTCAACCGTGAGGTCATGTCCGAGTTCTCTGATGACCAACGAGACTTCCTGATCGCCACCTGCATCTGCGAAACGTTCGGACCGGCGCTGGCGACTGAGCTCACTGGACGTGCGGATGCCCCGCGGGTACTACAGTCATTGGTCGGTTTCGAGGCGCTCGTCTCGTCCGCCGGCCGCGCCGAGGAGCACCGGCAACACCCTTTCGTGCGCGCGCACCTGTCGGCCCAGCTGCGTCGCCACGCGCCCGCGGCGTTCGCACGTCTACATTCGATCGCGGCACGGTGGCACGCGGCCCGGAATGAGCCGGCCACGGCCGCGAAGTTCGCGGTCCGCGCCGACGATCCCGCACTCGCTGCGGAGCTACTCCGCGACCACGGGCTTCCGCTGCTGCTGCGCGGCGACCCAGGGCTGCTCCGCACGCTTGCCGCTACCCTCTCCCCTGAGCAGGTCGCTCAGCCGGAGGTCGGGCTGATCCTCGCGACCGCCGAGTTCGTCGTCGGCGAGCGGGCGACGGCCGAGCTGCGGCTTTCCGGTCTGACCGACACGCTCGCGGATGACGCCTCGGCCGCCCTACAGGACCTCGAGCTGATCGTGCGCACGCATTGGGCGCGGCTGACCGGTCGTGCCGTGCCGGCCATCGAGGAGCTGGGCTCCCGCGTGGCGCGGATCGCCAACCCTGACCTGCGCATCCTCGCGCTGGTCAACCGGGGCACCGCCTTGTACTGGCTGGGGCAGCACCAAGCGGCGGGCCCTGACCTCGAACAAGCCATGCGGATGGCGGCGGCCCGGCGGTACGACCTTGTCGTGCTGCACTGTCTGAGCCACCTCAGCGGCGTCGCCTCGGCGGAAGGTGACTTCCCGCAAATGCATCGGATGGCCCGTCAGGCCCTGCGGTTCGCAGAGGAGCGTGGTCCCGCATTGCAGAGTGCCTGTTGTTACGCCAATGCGATCGCCGCATGGGCGGCGTATCAGTTCCTCGATTCCCGCGAGGCCGCCAGCTTGGCGAACAAGGCGATCGAACTGCTCGGGCCGGGAAACGACCGGACCGTCGAGCTGTGCGTGCTCCTGGTCCGTGAGGCCATCGACTTCGACCTCGGCGCGGAACCGCACGCCGCTCTGTTGCGCATGCGCAGGCACTGGGCGAATGTCGACCGCGACCAGCCGGTCCAGCCCACGTTGTTGGCCTATTCCGCCCCGGTTGAGCAGCGCATGGCATTGCGGCTGGGCCGGGCGGACTGGGCGCTGGAGGTTGAACGTCGCGCGGCCTTGCGGCTGGGGGAATCCGGGGATGTGTACCTTCTCCGGGCGCGGCTGCACGCCCACCACGGCCGAGTCGTGGCCGCGCGGAACCTACTCGAGCGGATTACGCGGCAGCAGGTTCGCTCCCACGTGGTGCTGACCAGGATCGAGGCTCATCTGTTGGCGGCGACGCTGGCCGATCGGGCCGCAGACCGGCGCGCGGCGCGGAGTGAGGTCCGCGCGGCGATCGAGCTGGCAGCGCCGAGGCGCGCTCTGCGTCCCTTCTACGACGCCGGCCCGGATGTGCGGCGCCTCCTGGTGCCGGAGATGGGAAGGCTGGGCCCGCTCGACAGGTTCGTCGAGGAGCTGCTGGAGGCGATTCCACCGGCACAGCCGGGAGTCGCAGCCGAACTGACGCCACGCGAGGTGCAGTTGCTGCGCGAACTCCCCTCACTGGCCACGATCGAAGAGATCGCGGCCGCACTCTAT
>DATFHB010000006.1:0-82739 GCA_035248845.1 Amycolatopsis sp.
CCGGGCCGGAGGCCGGCGCGGCGCGTGACCTGGTGCTCGGCTCGGCCCGCGCGTGCTGGGACGGTGCCGCGGACGCGCCCGGCGGGCCGCTGTTCAGCGCGGACTGGTCGGCCCCCGCCCCCCGATCCCCGCTCCGCGATCCGGCGCGCGACCTGTCGGTCCAGGTCGGCGCCTGGCTGCTCCTCGAAGCCGCCGCAACGCTGAGCCCGCGCGCCTGAAGCGCCCGCCCGGAACCCTGAGCTCGGGCGCACGGAAACCTCAACTCGCGCGCGCGGAAACCTGAACTCGCGGGGTCAGCAGCCGCAGGAGTGGCGGTGCATGAGGTGTGGCGGGAGGCGGCGGGTTTCCGGTGGGCGCGACGGGTCGGCGATCCGGGCGAGCAGCAGGCGCACGGCGTTGCGGCCGATCTCTTCGATCGGCTGGGCCATCGTCGTCAGTGGCGGCTCCACAAGATCGGCCCATTCGGCGTCGTCGTAGCCCACGACCGCCAGGTCATACCCGACCTTCACGCCCAGCCGCCGCGCCTCCTGCAGGACGCCGACCATCATGCTGTCGTTGCCGACCACCAGCGCGGTCGGCGGTTCCGGGAGCCGCATCAGCGCACGGAGCGCGGCGGCAGCACCGTCCTTTACGGACTGTCCAGACGCGACAAGTTCGGGGTTCCACGACAGGCCCCCGCGGCCGAGCCCCAGCCGGTAGCCGAGCGTGCGCTCCTCGCTGGTGCTCAGCCCCGGCGTGCCGCTGACGAACCCGATGCGGCGATGCCCGTGCGAGGCCAGGTGTTCGGTCAGTGCCGACGTGGCCTGGATGTTCTCCGCGCCGATCTGGTCGACGTCGGTGCGCACGGTGAGGCGGTCGACGAGGACGAGCGGGATGCCGAGCGACACCAGTTCGGTGATCACGGATCCGTCGCCGTGCGACGGCGTCAGCAGCAGGCCCTCGACACGCCGCGACCGGAGCGTGCGCACGGTGTCCCGTTCGGTCTCGACGGAGTCGTGCGTGTCGGCCAGCAGCACGGTGTACCCGGCGAGCGCGGCCTCGCGTTCGATGGCCTGCATCAGCGCCGCGAAGTACGGGTTGGCCAGCAACGAGATCGCGACGCCGATGGACCGGGTGCCGCCGGTGACCAGTGACCGCGCGATGACGTCGCCGGTGTAGCCGGTGTCCTCGATCGCCTGCAGCACCGCGGCTTTCGTCTCCGGCGCCACCGCCCGTGTCCCGTTCACGACGTGTGACACTGTGGTGATCGACACCCCGGCCAGCTCGGCGATATCCTTCTGCGTCGGCCTTGTCGACTTCTTCTGCGGCATTCTCCGTGCTCTCCCGTTCCCGGCAAGCGTTTGCGCAAACGCTTGCGGACGCAGCATAGAGGGCCCTACCGTCCCGCTTGCCGGTGCCATGGAGGGGAATGCGATGACGTCGTTCGACGAACTGCTCGGCCGCGCCGAGGCACTGCTGGCGCGGGGCGGCCGCACCATGCTGGGCATCACGGGCGCGCCCGCGGCAGGCAAGACCACGCTCGCCCGCGGCATCGCCGACGCGCTCGGGACGCGCGCCGCGGTGGTCGGGATGGACGCGTTCCACCTCGCGCACGTCGAACTGCGGCGGCTCGGGCGCCTCGAGCGCAAGGGCGCGCCCGACACGTTCGACGGCTACGGGTACGTGCACCTGCTGCGGCGCCTCAAGGACGGCAAGGAGACGGTCTACGCGCCGGAGTTTCGCCGGGAGATCGAGGAGCCGATCGCGGGCGCGGTGCAGGTCGCCCCGGACGTCTCGCTGGTCATCACCGAGGGCAACTACCTGCTGCTCGACTCCAAACCCTGGAGCGCCGTGCGCGGACTGCTCGACGAGGTGTGGTTCCTGACGCCGGACGAGCAGGAACGCATCGACCGGCTCGCGACACGGCACCGCGCCTACGGGCGCACGCTGGTCCAGGCCCGGCAGCGCGCGCTCGGCTCGGACCAGCGCAACGCTGACCTGATCAAGCCGACCGCCGCACGCGCCGACCTGGTCGTCGAGAACCTGCCGCTGGTCAACTTCACCAACTGAGTGGCCACCCAGCGACTCCAAGACCCGAAATCAGCCGAGATCCACCGATGAGTTCCGCCGGCTGGGCCGGTCTATCGGGATGTACGCCATCGAGCCACCGACTGGAGACCCGCCATGACGAATCCCGCACACGCCGGCCGCATGCTGTTCGTGAACATCCCCGTCGCGGACCTCGAGCGCAGCAAGGCGTTCTTCGCGAAGCTCGGGTTCAGCTACAACCCCAAGTTCACCGACGAGACCGCCGCCTGCATGCTGGTCGGCGAGCACGCCTTCGTCATGCTGCTCACCCGCGAGAAGTTCGCGGAGTTCGCGAAGCTGCCGATCGCCGATCCCACTACGCACACGCTGGCGCTGTATTGCTTCAGCGTGTCATCTCGCGACGAGGTCGACGCGGTCAGCGCCGCTGCGCTCGCGGCGGGCGGCACCGAGGCGGACGACGATGAGGACTACGGCTTCATGTACTCACGCAGCTTCTTCGACCTCGACGGCCACGGCTGGCAGGTCATGTGGATGGACCCGGCGGCGGCCGAGCAGGGACCCGAGGCGTTCGCGGCCTCCATGCAGGACACCGACGCCCCGGCCTGAGTTGTCCACAGGATGTGGGTAAAACCCCAAGTTATCCACAGATCTTGTGGAAGGGGTGTGCGCGGGCCGCGGGTCGGTAGCCTGGTCGCCGGAGGGAGGGAGACTGGAAAGGACGGCCCGCCCAATGTCGACGCTGACCGGTGTGCATCACCTCGCGCTCACGGTGACGGATGTGGACCGCAGCGTCCCGTGGTACCAGAGAGTGCTGCAGCTCGAGGAAGTCACCCGCCGCGAGGACCCGACGACCGGGATCCGCAAGGTGGTCATGCACGGCCGCGCGGACGCGTTCTCGGTGCTGCTGGTACAGCATCCGGCCACCGAACGCGGCGACTTCGACGAGCGGCGCACGGGCCTCGACCACGTCGCCTTCAAGGTCGACTCGTACCTCGAGCTCAAGGACTGGGAACAGCGGCTCGCCGACCACGGGGTGACCTACAGCCCGGCCAAGGCGTCCCGCACCCTGCCCGGCTCCGCGGTCGTCGTCTTCCGCGACCCGGACGGCATCCAGCTGGAAGTCTGGGCCGACCTGGACTCCTAGCTCACTACGCCGCGTTGCGCAGTTTCGGATCCGCGTCGCGGCCGTTGCCGGTGTCCACCGGGCGGCGCATCTCCTGGCGGTAGCGCACGATGCCGTACGCCGTGCCGCCGACGAAGAACGCGATCGACAGCCACATCAGCACCGTCTTCACCCACGGGATCACGTCCAGCAGGCCCGCCCCGTAGTAGCCGAGCAGCACCAGCGTGGGCACCCACAGCAGCCCGCCGAGCGCGGTCGCGGCGAGGAAGCGCCGCGGATCCATCCGGGCGGCGCCCGCGATGAGCGGCGCCAATGTGCGCACCCACGGAATCCAGCGGGCCGCGACGACGGCGAAGAAACCCTTGCGATCGAGGAATTCTCTGGCCCGTTCGAGGTTCGCGCGGTTCAGCACGCGCCCGCCGCGTCTGGCGATGAACCGGGTCCCGGTGTGCCGCCCGATGTAGTAGCCCACCTGGTTGCCGACCACCGCGACCACGAGCGCCGCTATGGAGAGCAGCCACGCGTTGGCGTCGGCGCCGTGGCCGGCGAGCACCACGCCGGCGGCGAACAGCAGGGAGTCGCCGGGCAGGAACAGGCCCACGATCAGCGCGCATTCGACGAACACGAAGCTGAGCACGATGACCCACACCAGGAGCGGACCGGCCGTATCCAGCCAGCCCACACCGAGGCCTTCGGGGGCGGCGTAGACAGCACTCACTTGCCGAAGCCTACGTGGCCTCGCCGGAGGCCACGCATCGGAAGGGTGGATTTCCGATATTCGTTACCGGGGCCGGGTGGCATCCGGCGCCGCGCCACACTCCGCGGTGCGGCGCCGGAGACACGATCACATCTCGGGCAGAGACTCGCCCTGAACAGCTTCGATGTCGAGTTCGATCTTCACCGTGGTGCCGATCGCGGCGACGCCGGCACGCACCATCGCGTTGTAGTTGATCGCAAAGTCGTTGCGGTGTAGCTGGGTTTCGGCGTGGAACGCGACGCGAACCCCGCCCCACGGGTCGGGGCCGTACCCGCCGTAGGTCAGGTCCAGCTCCACCGCCCGGGTCTCCCCGTGAAGGGTGAGGTTCCCGGCGAGGGTCCACGTGTCGGCGCCGCGCTGGCGCAGACCCGTGCTCTCGAACCCGATCGTCGGGAACGCCTCGACGTCCATGAAGTCCGGGGACCGTAGGTGGTCGTCGCGCATCCCGATACCGGTGTCGATGCTCGCCGCCTTGATCTCGGCCTGCACCGACGACCGCTCGGGCCGGCGGCCGACCGTGATCCGGCCGCCGACGTCGCTGAACCGGGCCTTGATGCTCGCGATGCCGAGGTGTCGCGCGGTGGCGACGACCGTCGAGTGCACCGGGTCGATCGTCCACGGGCCGGGCGGGGGCAGCTCGACCGCTCCCGCCATCGGCGCCAGGGCGATTTCGCCCAGCGAACCACTGCCCTCCGAGCCGATCTGCGCGGTCCGGGCGACCGGCGAGTAGCCCGCCGCGGTGAGCACCGCCGTGTAGACGCCGGGGGACAGCGGAGTGGTGTCCACCGCCCCGGTGGCGTCGGCCACGGCCCGCGCGACCTGTTGGCCGCCCATGTCGGTCACGGTCAGCACGGCGTTCTCGACCGCCCAGCCCTCGGCGGTACGGATCTGCGCGCTGAGCCCGTTCATGACTCGTCCTGTGCCCAGCGGGACACCCGCACCCGGTCGGGCCGCAGGACCAGGGCTTCGCGATTGTCGGTCACGCGCCCTCCTCCGTCGCCGCGAGCCCGTCCAGCACCTGCTCGTAGCCCAGCCGCACGTCGTGCCGCGACTCGCCCCCGCCGAGCAGGTTCACCTGGCTGGTCGCGGGCGGGTAGCCGCTGGCGACGACCGTGTAGTCACCCTCGGGCAGGTCGCTGATCACGTACCGGCCCTCGGAGTCGGTCCTGGCCACGGCCGCGACGTTGCCCTCCGCGTCGAGCACGGTGATGCGGGCGTCGGGCACCGCGCGCTCCCCGTTGGTGCGGGCCGTGCCCGCCAGCACCACCGCCGACGTCAGCTCGACGTCCTGCCGCAGCAGACCGCTCTCCGGCACGGTGAGCAGCACGGCCGCCGGGCGCATCCGCTCGGCGCTGGCGACCAGTGTGTACGTGCCGGACCCCACGCCCTGGAACGCATACGCGCCCTCGCCCGTGGTGATCGAGGCACCGGTCACCTCGCCACGCGAGTCGGTCAGCGTCATGGTCACCCCGGCCAGCGGAGTGCCGGCGCCGGCCAGCCGCACGACCCCGGTCAGCTCGCCGGAGCCCACCAGCGTCAGGTCGACCTGCGCCGGGCCGGTGCCGACGACCACGCTGGACGCCTGCGGCTGGTACCCACCGGCCGACACGATGAGCACGTAGGTGCCCTCGGCCGGCGCGTTGATGGTGTAGCCACCGTCGCCGCCCGCGGTCGCCCGCGAGACCTGCCTGCCGCGCTGGTCGATCAGGGTCAGCGCGGCGCCCAGCACGGACGAGCCATCCCGCCTGCGGACGTGGCCGGTGATCGGCTGGCCGTCGGTGTCCACCGGGCTGCTCATTCCTGTCGACGCGGTCGCGAACTGCGCGGCCTGGTTGGCGAGCTGGTACCGGCCGTGCCCGTTCTCGCTGGGCGCGCTGTGCCTGCCTGCCGCCACCAGCTCCGGTTCCGGCTCCTCCAGTTCCGCCTCCACGTCGGCCCACCCGTCCTTGGCGTCCGCCTCCACGAGCGCCTCCGCACCCTCGATCGGCGGTGGCGCCGGAGCGTCGCCCTTGAGCGGGATCTCGCGCATGAACATCAGCACCAGGCAGGCCAGCAGCGCGACGCCGGCACCGACCCAGAACACGACGACCATCGAGTTCGTGAAGCCGACCAGGATCGGCGTCCGGATCGCCCCGGGAAGCGCGTGGATACCGCTGGTGTTGGCCGCCAGGTTGTCTGCGCCGCCGGCCAGCGCCGGAGGCAGCGAACCGCCGAACGCGGCACTGAGCTTGCCCGGCAGCACGTTGAACAGGATGGTCAGGAAGACCGCGACGCCGAGCGTGCCGCCGATCTGCCGGAAGAAGGTCGCGGCCGCGGTGGACACACCCATGTCGCGGCGCGGCCCCGCGTTCTGCACCGCGATGATCAGCGTCTGCATGCAGCCACCGAGGCCGAGGCCGATCGCCAGCGAGAACAGCAGCGGCTGCCACAGCGGACTGTCATATTTGATCAAGGTCGCGAACAGCACCATGCCGCCCGTGATCATCGCCGTGCCGATCACCGGCTGGAACCTGTAGCGCCCGGTGCGGGCGGTGATCTGGCCCGAAGCCAGCGAACCCAGCATGATGCCCAGCACCAGCGGCACCATCAGCAGCCCGGACTGGGTCGGCGAGTAGCCACGCACCACCTGGTAGTACTGCGGGATCATCGACAGGCCACCGAACATGGCCACACCGACGATGACACCACCGCCGATCGCGACGCTGAACGTGGCGTTCTTGAACAGCCGCAACGGGAGCAGCGCGGCGTCCTTCATCACGTACTCGACGAACAGGAACACCACCAGGCCGAACGCGGAAACGGCGTAGCAGAGCACCGACCAGGTGGAGCCCCAGCCCCAGTCACGGCCCTGCTCGGCGACGATCAGCAGCGGCACGACGGTGACCGCGAGCGCGATCGCACCGAACCAGTCGACCTTGCTCCGGCGCGGTACGTGCGGCACGTTCAGCACCTTGGCCACGACGAACAGCGCGATGATGCCGACCGGCACGTTGATCAGGAAGACCCAGCGCCAACCGTCGATGCCGGCCAGCTTGTCCTGGCCCGACAGCACGCCACCGAGCACCGGCCCGATGACCGTCGACGTGCCGAAGACCGCCATGAAGTAGCCCTGGTAGCGGGCCCGTTCACGCGGCGGCACGATGTCGCCGATGATGGTCAGCGCCAGCGACATCAGACCACCGGCACCCAGTCCTTGCAGCGCGCGGAACGCGGCCAGCATGTACATCGACTGGGAGAACGTGCACAGGATCGAGCCCACCACGAAGATCGAGATCGCGGTGAGGAAGAACGGCTTGCGCCCGTAGATGTCGGACAGCTTGCCGTACAGCGGCGTCGAGATGGTGGCGGTGATCAGGTAGGCCGTGGTCGCCCAGGCCTGCAGGTCGTACCCGTTGAGGTCGTTGGCGATCCGGACGATCGAGGTGGACACGATCGTCTGGTCCAGCGCCGCGAGGAACATGCCGAGCAGCAGCCCCGACAGGATTGTGAGGACCTGCCGGTGGGTGAGCTTCGGCAGTCCAGGCTCTGCTTCGCCGGGTGGAGCCGGCTGTTGTCTGGTGGAACTCGTCATGCGTCCGCCCCCTTGCCCTGTGCCGACCCCTGGTCGACCTGTGGAATGGATTGCTCGATACCGGTGTTGAGGCGGTCCAGCAGCTCGTTGAGCCTGCTGCGTTCACTCTCCGGCCAGTCGACCAGCACCGTTGCCAGCCAGCGGTTTCGTTGTTTGCGGTTCTCCTCGAAGACCCGCAGGCCCTCCTGCGTCGGCGCCAGCAGGCAGGCCCGGCCGTCCTCGGGGTCGGCCTGGCGCTCTACGAGGCCGTGCTGGACCAGTGAGCTGCTCTGCCTGCTGATCGTGGAGATCTCGGCATGCAGTGTCTCGGCCAGCCTGCTCGTGCGCTGCGGTCCACTGTGGATGAGGTGGAACAGGATCGCGTAGGCGGCGCGTTCGATGCCGTCCGGGCCCTGCTTCGCGACCTGCGCCTTGGTCTTGTTGATGAGGCGCACGAAACGGACCAGCTGCACCCCGAGCTCGTCGGCCACGTCGAGTTCCGCCGAGCTGAAGGCCTCTGCCCTCGGTGGAACTGCCATCGCGATCAACTCTCTTCGTGCCTTGTTTGTCCGGTGCAACTAGTTGCCTCAAGCAAGTATGGACCCATGTGTTTGTTTGCGCTAGTCAAATATCTGCACTGTGTTGGACAACACTTTGGTTGTCGAAGGCAACTGATTATCCTCCCGCCCCGGGAATGCCGGATCGGCTCAGCGGGTTGGCCCCGGCATGACAGACGACTCCGCGCTCTACCGGCTCCTCGGCGAACGGCCCTTCGGCGTGCTCGTCACGATCAGGCGGGACGGCCGCCCTCAGCTGTCCAACGTGAGCCACCACTTCGACCCGGACACCAACAAGATTCTGGTGTCGATCACCGACGGGCGCGCCAAGACTCGCAACCTGCGGCGCGACCCGCGTGCGACCTACCACGTCAGCTCGACCGACGGCTGGTCCTACGCCGTCGTGGAAGGCACCGCCGAGCTGTCCGCCGTCGCGCAGGACCCGCACGACGCGGCGGTCGAGGAGCTGATCGACCTCTACCGGAAGGTGGCGGGCGAGCATCCCGACTGGGACGACTACCGCGCCGCGATGGTCGCCGACCGGCGGCTCGTGCTGCGCATCCCGGTCGAACGGATCATCGGCACGGCTCGCTGATTTGCGGAATTGTTCTTCCGCACTGCGGAGCTGATCGGGCACTACGATGGAGCCATGGGCAACGACGCACTGCTTACGCGGCTCCGCGACGCACTTGGTAAGGATGCTGTCCTCACCGACTCCGACATCGTCGACAGCTATTCGCGCGACATGATGCCGCTGGCCCCGTCCGGCCGGCCGCTGGCGGTGGTGCTGCCCT
This sequence comes from Amycolatopsis sp., assembly GCA_035248845.1. GTDB lineage: Bacteria > Actinomycetota > Actinomycetes > Mycobacteriales > Pseudonocardiaceae > Amycolatopsis_E. Next base: position 8,810 of record DATFHB010000006.1, read on the forward strand.
CCGACGTCGAAGGCGTGCAGGCCGTGGTGCGGGCGTGCGCCGCGGCCCGGGTGCCGATCGTGCCGCGCGGCGCCGGCAGCGGCCTGTCCGGTGCCGCGAACGCGATCGAGGGCTGCGTCGTGCTGGTGATGACCAAGTTCGACCAGATCCTCGAGATCGACCCCGGCAACCGGCTCGCGGTCGTGCAGCCGGGTGTGATCAACCTCGACTTCCGCAACGCCGTGGAGAAGCAGGGGCTGTTCTATCCGCCCGACCCCTCCAGCTACGACTGGTGCACCATCGGCGGCAACCTCTCCACCAACGCCGGCGGCCTGTGCTGCGTGAAGTACGGCGTCACCACGGATTCGGTGCTGGGGATGGAGGTCGTGCTCGCCGACGGTTCGCTGCTCAAGACGGGGCGGCGCACGGTCAAGGGCGTGGCCGGGTACGACCTGACGAAGCTGTTCATCGGCAGCGAAGGCACGCTCGGCGTCATCACGCAGGCCACCGTCGCGCTGCGGCCGCTGCCGCAGGCGCCGGGCACGCTCGTCGCCGGGTTCGACTCCACCGACAAGGCGGGCGAGGCCGTCGCGCGGGTAGTTCGCGAGGGGCTGGTGCCGTCGCTGATGGAGATCATGGACTCGAGCTCCATCAAGGCGTCCGAGCAGTATCTGAGGACCGACCTCGGCGCGGGCTCGGACTGCCAGGCATTGTTGCTCTGCCAGTCCGACTCAGGCGGCGAGGTGGCGCAGCGGGAATTGGCCGCGCTGGAGCAGATCTGCCAGGACAGCGGCGCCACGATGGCGTACGCGACCAACGACCTGGCCGAGGGCCGGATGCTGATGCAGGCCAGGCGTGTCGTGCTCACCGCGCTGGAGCAGTACGGCGTGTGGCTCACGGACGACGTGTCCGTGCCGCGGACGCGGATCGCGGAGTTGATCAAGGCGTGCGAGCGGATCAGCGAGGACGTCGACCTGCGCATCGCCGTGGTCGGGCACGCCGGCGACGGCAACATGCACCCGACGATCGTGTACGCGCCCGACTCCGACGACGAGTTCGCGCGGGCGCGGCGGGCCTTCGACGAGATCCTCACGGTCGGGTTGTCGCTCGGCGGCACGGTGACCGGCGAACACGGCGTCGGCCGAATCAAGAAGGACTGGCTGGAGCGCGAGATCGGCCCCGTCGGGATGCGGGTGCACCGGCAGATCAAGCAGGCCCTCGACCCGGACAACCTGTTCAACCCGGACTCGATGTTTTCGATGACGCCAGGTAGTACATACCTGTAGTACAATGAACTGCATGACGCAGGTGCCGGTGCGAGAGCTGAACCAGGACACCGCGGGTGTTCTCGCCCGCGTGAAAAGGGGCGAAGAGGTCGAGATCACCGAACGCGGCCGGGTCATCGCACGCCTGGTGCCCACCCGGCCGAGTCCGGTGTCCGCGCTGATCGCCAGCGGCAAGCTGCGGCCGCCCACGGTGACCAGCCGGATCCCGCGGCCCAAGGGGCCGGTCAGGACCGACCACGAAGCGGGCGAACTGCTCCGGCAGCTTCGCGACGACGAGCGCTACTGATGATCTACCTCGACACGGCTGCCCTGGTGAAACTGATCCGGCGGGAGCCGGAGAGCGATGCCCTGGTGGACTGGCTCGATGAGCGAGGTTCGACGATGCTCGTCTCGTCGGCGCTCGCCGAAATCGAGTTGGCGCGGGCGTTGCTGCGCACCGAGCCCGACCTCCTCGCGGAGGTGCCCGCGCTCCTCGGGCGGATCGCCAGGTACCAGATCGACGAACTGGTCCGGACCACTGCCGCGAGTTACCGGACGCCGGAACTCCGGTCCCTGGACGCCATCCACCTGGCGACCGCGCAGGCCGTTTTCGGCGAGCAGTTGAGCAGCTTCGTCACCTACGACCGGCGACTGCTGGCCTGCGCAGACGCGATCGGACTGCCCACCGCGGCGCCGGGCGTCGGGGTCTCTTAGCGGTCGACGCGGGGGAACTGCTGGGTGGCCTCAGCGTCACCGGCGACTGCGGCCTGCTTGCGCTCGCGGCGGTTACGCGCCCACTCGATGACGATCGGCAGCACCGACACGAGCACGATCAGGATGAAGATCGCCTCGATGTTGTTCTTGACGAACGAGATGTTGCCGAGCACGTGGCCGAGCGCGGTGATGCCGCCGGCCCAGAGGATGCCGCCGATGATGGTGTAGGTGAAGTACTTCTTCGCGTCCATCCGGCCGACGCCGGCGATCCAGGTGATGAACGTGCGCACGAACGGCACGAACCGCGCCAGCACGACGGCCTTCGGGCCGTGCTTCTCCAGGAAAGCATGCGTCTTGTCGACGTACTGCTGTTTGAAGAACTTCGAATCCGGCCGCTTGAACAACGCCGGCCCCGCCTTGTAGCCGATGAAGTACCCGACCGCGTTGCCCAGCAGCGCCGCGACGGACACCAGCAGACACACCAGCCACAACGGCGCGTGGATCGACCCCTGCGCGACGAACAGTCCCGCCGTGAACAGCAGGGAATCACCGGGAAGCACCGGGAAGATGCTGCTCTCGATGAAGATGACCAGGCACAACCCGACGATCACGTACGCGCCGAACTGGGTCAGCAGGTATTCCGGGTTGAACCACTTGGGCATCAAGGCCAGTGTGGTCGTGGTCTCAGCGAGGATCACACCACAAAACGGTACAGGGTCACGATGTGTGCCCGCTGTGGGCGGCGACTACAGCAAGGTGATCAAGCCGATCAGCGCGCCGGTCGCGAGCCCGAGCAGCACCGCGAGCAGCAGGATCCAGTACACCGGCAGCGGTCCGACCTGCCGACCGGTGTCCGGCTTGGGCTCGCGCGCCGTGGGCGGTTCGAGCGCCGCGCGTTCCCGTTCCAGCGCGGACCCGTCGGCGCCGGACAGCAGACCGTACTGCGGCGGCAGTTGCGTGTTCGTGGGCGTCGAGCCAGGCGGCGCGGTTCGCGCCTGCGCGCGCAGCGCCTCGGCCAGCAGGCGCTCCGGATCTCCAAGCTCGTTCACCCTCTTCAGGGTAGTCGCGCCGGGTCAGCCGACCCATTCCCCGTTGCGGAGGACTCGAGCCGGCCGCAACTGCTCGTCCAGCACGACGAGGTCCGCCGCGAGCCCCGTGCGCAGCGAGCCGGTGCGCTCGGCGACGCCCAGCACTTCCGCCGGACGGCCCGACGTAGCGCGGACCGCGTCCAAAACCCCCAGACCCGCGCCGCGCACGAGGTTGCGGAACGCGGCGTCCATGGTCAGGGTGCTGCCCGCGAGCGCTCCCGTCTCCGCGACGGTCGCGACGCCGTCGCGGACATCGACCTCGAGCCGGCCCAGGTGGTAGCGGCCGTCGACGGCGTCGGTAGCCGACATCGCGTCGGTGATCAGCACCGTGCGGTCACGGCCGGCGTAGGTCGCGGCGAGGCGCAGCATCGTCGGGTGGACGTGCACGAAGTCGCAGATCAGCTCGACCGTCACGCGCTCGTCGTCCAGCAACGCGCCGATCGGGCCCGGTTCGCGGTGGTGCAGCGGGCGCATCCCGTTGAACAGGTGCGTGCCGACGGTGGCACCGGCGTCGATCGCGGACCGGATCTGCTCCTCGGTGCCGTCGGTGTGCCCGATCGCCGCGATCACCCCGGCCTCGGTCAGCTGCCGCACGGCGCGGACGCCGCCGGCCAGCTCCGGCGCCAGCGTCACCATCCGGACCGTGCTGCGCCCGGCGCGTAACAGCGCGTCGACGGTGGCCGCGTCCGGCTCCAGCAGCACGGCGGGATCGTGTGCGCCGCAACGGGCTTCGGCGAGGAACGGGCCCTCCAGGTGGATGCCCGCCAGCTCGCCGTCCTCGACCAGCTCTCGCAGCGCGGCCTGCTGGTCGACCAGGGTGCGGACCGGCTCGGAGACCAGGCTCGCGAGCATCGTGGTGGTGCCGTGCCTGCGGTGGGCCGCGATCGCGCGCACGATCTCCTTCGACTCGGCGCTCGAGAAGGATCCGCCGCCGCCGCCGTGGCAATGCGTGTCGATGAATCCCGGCACCACCAGCGATCCCGCGACATGGACGCGCTCACCTTCCGGCGGCGTGCCGGTGCCGATGCCCGCGATGCGCCCCGCCGACACCGCCAGCCAGCCGTCGTCGAGCAGTTCGCCGGGTAGCGCGAGCTTGCCGCCGGTGAGCACGAGGTCCATCACGCGCTCCAGCATATATTGGTCTATACCAGCTAAACCGTCATGGCTTTCTGCAGCGACTCCAGCGCGCGGCTCGCCGTGGACTTCACGGTGCCCTTCGAGATGCCCGCGGCCTCGGAGATCTCCGCCTCCGACAGCCCGCCGTAGTAGCGCAGCACGAGCACCTCGCGCTGGCGCGGCGGCAGCTTCGACAGCGCGCTGACCACGGCCTGATGCTCACTGGAGAGCATCGCGAGGCTCTCCGCGGAGCGGGCGTTCACGGCGTGCGGCGGCACATACTCGCGTGCGGTCTTGCGCCGGCGCAGCACGCTCCGCGAGCCGTTGACCACGGCCGTGCGCAGGTACCCGACCGCCGCCGCGCCGTCGCGCAGCTTGCTCCAGTTGCGGTGCAAACCGGTGAACGCCTCCTGCACCACGTCCTCCGCGGTGGCCGGCTCGTCGACCAGCAGGATCGCCAGGCGCACCAGGCGCATCCGGTGCACGCGGTAGAGGTCCTCGAGCGTCAGCGGCGCGGTGGGCTGAGGCGGGACCTGCTGGAACCCGTCGATCGTGCGCAAATGACCGAGCGTGCGCTCGACACTGCGCTCCGCACTGCCTTCCGGCATGTAGCCCTGCCCGTCCTTGACCTTCATCCCGCTTCCGACCACTGCATCCACGCGCGCCCAGCGTATCCGGTTGCACCGGTCCTGCCATAGGTCGCGACAAGGTAGCGTGCGGGTTGTTGTCCTACGGTGAGACGGAGGCGGCCGATGGCCTGGTTCCAGGTGCAGACCCGGTATGTGCCGGAAAAGTTCGCAGCGGTGCGGCCGCGGCACCGGGAGTACCTGAGCAAGCTCTCGGCCGACGGCGTGTGCGCGGTCGCGGGGCCGTTCGCCGACGACACCGGCGCCACGATGATCTTCGAGGCGGCGAGCGAGGCGGAGCTGACGAAGATCCTCGACGCCGACCCGTATCACCTCGAGGGCGCGCTGGCGGAACGCACGGTGCGCGAGTTCACGCCCGTGCTCGGGTCGTGGGTGTCCGCTACCTGATCGCCGCCCGGCCGCCATGGCCGGTCACCGCGGACACGTGGGCGCCGCGTGCTTTGATGTCCTCGATCGCGGCCTTGTCGGCCGACGCGACGCGGGTGCGCGAGCCGAGCTCGATCACCGGCGGCAGGAATGCGCGGATCACCTTGAGCGCGCCGACCCATCGCGGCACGTGGATGGTGCGGGCGCGCCTGCACACGCCGGCCTCGATCGCGTCGAGCGCCACCTCGAGCGGGTAGGTCTTGCCCAGGAGCCCGGGCATGCCGGCGCGCATCCGGCCGAACACCGGGTGCCGGTCCGCGCTTTCCACCAGGTCGGTGCGGATCCACGTCGGGTGCGCGACGCCGACCTTGACGCCCAGGTGGGCGACCTCGGCGCGCAGACTGTTGCAGAACGCCTCGACACCGGCCTTCGCGGCGGCGTAGTTGGCCATGCCCGGCGCGTGCGTGATCGCCGCGAGGGACGACATGGCCAGCAGGTAGCCCTTGCGCTCGATCACGTGCGGCAGCGTGACCCGGAAGGTGCGCCACACACCGACCAGGTCGACCTCGATGACCTTCTCGAACGCGTCCCGGTCGATGGACCGGACGAAACCAGTGGTCGCGATGCCCGCGTTGGCGATCACGATGTCGATGCCGCCGAAATGCTCGACGACACCGGCGGTCGCCTCTTCCAGCGCGGTCCAGTCGGTGACGTCGGCTTCCCACGCGCGCGCCGCGTCGCCGATGCGGTCGGCGACGTTCTGCTGTTCCTCGGCTTCGAGACCGACGAGGGCCACCTTGGCGCCCTGGACGGCGAGCCGTTCCGCCAGCCCGGCCCCGATGCCGCGCGCAGCCCCGGTGATGAGCACGACCTTGCCTTTGACATTGGCCATGCTGCGCACCGTACCTCAACTTACCGCCGGTAAGCTACTAATCAGTAGGGTTACCGACGGGACCGCGGGACTCGGCCGCCGGGAAACCTGAACTCGCGCGCACGGAAACCTCAACTCGCGAGTGGGGGCGTTAGGCGCCAGCGTCGGTGAGGGTGGCTAGTTCGGTGGGCGTGAGGCGGAGGTCGACCGACGCCAGCAGGTCCACGAGCTGGTCGAGGGTGCGCGCGCTCGCGATCGGGGCGGCGACCGTCGGCTGCGCGGCCAGCCAGGCCAGCGACACGGCGGCGGGCGTGGACCGGTGCGCGGCGGCGATGTCGTCGAGCGCCTCCAGCACGCGCTCACCCCGGAGGTCTAGGTACTGGACCGCACCCTCGGTGCGCGGGCTGCCGTTATCCGTCTCGCGCGAACGGTACTTGCCGGTCAGGAATCCCTTGGCCAGCGCGTAATACGGCAGCGTGGACAACCCCTGCTCGGCCACCAGCGGCGCCAGCTCCTGCTCGTAGGCACGCTCCACCAGGTTGTAGTGCGGCTGCACCGCCACGTACCTGGCGAACCCCTCTTTGTCCGAAATGGACAGTGCCTGCGCGAGCCGGTCCGCGGTGTAGTTCGACGCCCCGAGATAGCGGACCTTGCCGGCGCGCACCAGTTGGTCGAACGCGCCGAGCGTCTCCTCCAACGGGACGTCGTCGAAGTCGCGGTGCGCGTAGTACAGGTCGATATGGTCGGTTTGCAAGCGCCGCAACGAATCCTCGGCCGCCTCGCGGATGTTCTTCGCGGACAGGCCGGGACGCTTGGCCCAACTGCCGACCTTCGTCGCGATGATCACGTCGTCACGCCGGCCACGCCGGGCGAGCCAGTTGCCGATGATCGTCTCCGACTCGCCGCCGGAATTGCCCGGCACGCGCGCCATGTACGCATCGGCGGTGTCGATGAAGTTGCCACCGGCGGCGGAATACGCATTCAGCACGGCGAACGACTGCTCCTCGTCCGCCGTCCAGCCGAACACGTTGCCGCCGAGGTTGAGGCCGTAGACGTCGAGATCGCTGTCACCGATTTTGGGCATGGCACCAACCTAATGGAATTGTCGCCGCTGCCCGCAAGTTGAGACGGTCATGGTCAACGCACTGGGCAAGCTCGGTATCTGGCGTCCCGCGACACTCATCGACGGCGACCTCGCCCGCGAGGTGGAGAAACTCGGCTACGGCGCGATCTGGCTCGGCGGCTCGCCGGACGCCGGCCTCGAGATCGTCGACGAACTGCTCGACACCACCGAACACATCGTCGTGGCGACCGGGATCGTGAACATGTGGAAGGCCGACGCACCGGCCGTCGGAGAGTCCTACCACCGGATCGTGGCGCGGCATCCGGGCCGGTTCCTGCTCGGCGTCGGCATCGGGCACCCCGAAGCGACCAGCGTGTACCGGAAGCCCTACGACAAGATCGTCGAATATCTGGATCAGCTGGACGAGGCCGGCGTGCCGGTCGCCGACCGGGCGCTCGCGGCGCTGGGCCGAAAGGTACTGAAGGTGTCCGCGGAGCGCACGGCCGGCGCACACCCGTACCTGACCACGCCCGAGCACACCCGCCAGGCCCGCGAGGTGCTCGGCAAGGGCGCGCTGCTGGTGCCCGAGCAAACCTTGGTGCTGAGCACCGACCCGGGCGAAGCACGCCGAACCGGACACAATTTCGTCAAGCGGTACCTCGGGTTGCGCAACTACGTCGGCAACCTCAAGCGCCTCGGCTGGTCCGACGAGGACGTCGCGGGCGAGGGCAGCGATGCCCTTGTCGACGCGCTCGTCCCGCACGGAAACGCGGAGACGATCTTCGCCGCGACGCAGGCCCATCTGGACGCAGGCGCAGATCAGGTGTGCATTCAGGTGCTCGGCAAGGACCCACTGCCGGGGTACCGGGCTGTGGCGCAGGTCCTGCTCTCATAGTCGGCGGGCGCGCTACCTCGTACGATTCGGGCATCACAGGCGGATTGCTAGGAGGACCAACGATGCCCATCGCCACGCCCGAAGTCTATGCCGAGATGCTGGACAAGGCCAAGGGAGGCGAGTTCGCTTACCCGGCCATCAACGTGACCTCGTCGGAAACCCTCAACGCCGCTCTCCGCGGTTTCGCGGACGCGGAGAGCGACGGGATCATCCAGGTCTCCACCGGTGGTGCCGAGTTCGCCTCCGGTACGCGCGTCAAGGACATGGTGACCGGCGCGGTCGGACTCGCCGAGTTCGCGCACATCGTCGCCGACAAGTACCCGGTCAACATCGGGCTGCACACCGATCACTGCCCGAAGGACAAGCTCGACGGCTTCGTCAACCCGCTGATCGCGATCTCGCAGGAGCGCGTGAACGCCGGCCAGAACCCGCTGTTCCAGTCGCACATGTGGGACGGTTCGGCGATCGACCTGGACGAGAACCTCAAGATCGCGGCAGACCTGCTGGACAAGGCCGCCGCTGCCAAGATCATCCTCGAGATCGAGATCGGCGTCGTCGGTGGCGAGGAGGACGGTGTCGCCAACGACATCAACGAGAAACTGTACACCTCCGAAGGCGACTACCTGAAGACGCTCGAGGCGCTCGGCGCCGGTGAGAAGGGCCGCTACCTGCTGGCGGCCACCTTCGGCAACGTGCACGGCGTGTACAAGCCGGGCAACGTGAAGCTGCGCCCGGAGATCCTCAAGCGTGGCCAGGAGGTCGCGTCGGAGAAGCTCGGCCTGCCCGCCGGCTCGAAGCCGTTCGAGCTGGTGTTCCACGGCGGGTCCGGCTCGCTGCTGCAGGAAATCCACGACGCGGTGTCGTACGGCGTCGTGAAGATGAACGTCGACACCGACACGCAGTACGCGTTCTCCCGGCCGATCGCGGACCACTTCTTCAAGAACTACGACGGGGTGCTGAAGGTCGACGGCGAAGTCGGCAACAAGAAGACCTACGACCCGCGCAGCTACCTGAAGAAGGCCGAGACGGCGATGGCCGAGCGCGTTGTCGAGGCTGCTCAGTCGCTGAAGTCGGCGGGCCAGAAGCTCTGACGGCTCCTCACCCGGCCGTGTGACAGATTTGCTCTCACGGCCGGGTGGACGGCATCCTTCCCGGCCATGATGCCGAAACGAATGGTGGCCGTGGTGGTGATCGCCGCGCTCGTGCTGCTCGGCAGTGGGGTGCTCACCAGCCTGTTCCTGTGACGGTGCAGGATGGCGGCATGACGAACCTGCTCGGACCGGAACCGACCCGCCTTCCCGAACGCGCCGACGCCGAGGCCGCGATGGACGCCGGTACGGACCCCGCCGAGGTCGCCGCGGAACACCCGGACTTCAGCGAGGCGTGGGCCGCGCTGGGCGAGCGCGCCCTCGACGCGGGCCAGATCGTCGCCGCCTACGCCTACGCGCGCACCGGCTATCACCGCGGTCTGGATCAGCTGCGCCGCAGCGGCTGGAAGGGTTTCGGCCCGGTGCCGTGGGACCACCGGCCGAACCGGGGTTTCCTGCGTGCACTGGCGGTGCTGGGCAAGGCCGCGCGCCGCATCGGGGAGACCGAGGAGTACGAGCGCTGCCGCACGTTCCTCGCCGACTCCGACCCGGCCGCCGCCGAGGCGACGGGCCTGAAGTAGCGCCCGCCGCCCGTTTCGCGCGGAGGGTCAGCAGTGGTTGAGCATGTCCGTGAGGGCTGATTTCTCGGCGCTGTTGACGGTCAGGTGGTAGTGGTACTTCACCGCGATCCACATCCGCGCGTAGGTGCACCAGTAGCTGGTGAGCGGCGGCTTCCACTTGTCAGGCGAAGAGTCGCCCTTGGCCTGGTTGACGTTGTCCGTCACAGCGATCAGCTGCGGGTCGGACAGGTCGTTCGCGTACGCCTGGCGCTGCGCCTGCGTCCACGACGACGCGCCGGTGCGCCACGCGTCGGCCAGCGGCACGACGTGGTCGATGTCGACGTCGGAGGCCTGGGTCCACGTCGCGCCGTCGTACGGACTGCGCCACGAGCCGGACGTCGGGTAGCAGTCGGTGCCGGTCGTGACGTTCGTGCCGTCGCGCTTGAGCACGACCTCACGGGTGTCGCACGAGTTGCCCTGGTTGATCCAGTGCGGGAACTTGTCGCGCGAGTAGCCGGTGAGGCTGCCGTCGGCGTTGACGGTCAGCGTCGCCAGCTCGCTGCGGGCGGTCGTTTCGGACGGGATGCCGGGCGGGGTGGCGGCGGCGGTGCCGAGCAAGCCCGCGGTGATGACGACGGAGGCGGCCAGGACGGTCAGCGATCGGAGTCCACGCATGGCTCGACCCTGGCGGCCCCAGATTGACGCGCGTAATACCAGTGGGTGACTTGCCGACGATAGTCGGTAAACGTTTAGTAATATTGCCTGTTCAGCCGAGACCGCGGACCAAACGCAGGTCTTCCGTATGGCGATACCAGGTCCAGCGGGTCACCGCGCGGAGATGGGGCACGCCGTCGCTGGTCGGACGGGTCGGCACGCACCCGAGCTGGAACGCCCTGCCGGACACCGTCATCGGCCGCTTGAACACCAGACCCTTCAGCACCCGCACCACGAGCCCCGGCCCACCATCCGTATCGGGTGATACCTCGATCGAACGAGCAGGGCCACGCAGAGCGAGCTGGTCGTCGCAGTACGCGACCCCGCGGATCGCGCCGAATGTGCCTCTCCCCACTAAAACGCCGCCGGTGTCGTCGCGGATGAGCGGCACCGGGTCCGCGTCACCGTTCAGCGCGACCGCCAGCGCCCGCGCCGGATCCACCGGCAGGCCCCACAGCGCGGCCACCTCCGACTGCGGGTCCAGCGGTACGAACCCGACCCTCGTGGTGGCGAGTTTTTCCTTACGCAGCAAGCGAACGACGACTGCGGCGAGGTCCGCGTCGGTCCCCGCCACGACGAGCGTGCCGGCGTCGAGGAAAGGGTCCACCTCCGCCTTGCCGGGCCGCGCTCCGACATGCTGAACCGGCAGGTCACCCACGTCCGGCAGCGCCCGGTCCGACGCTCCGCACACCAGCACCTGTCCCCGCACCCCGCGGCCCTCCGTTACGCTCATGCACCGGCTTTCCATCAACGCCGAATACCTGGAGTGTCACATGCCGGCCATCGTGCTGATCGGTGCCCAGTGGGGCGACGAGGGCAAGGGCAAGGCCACCGACCTGCTCGGCGACCGTGTCCAGTGGGTCGTCCGTTACCAGGGCGGCAACAACGCCGGTCATACCGTCGTGCTGCCCAACGGGGAGAACTTCGCCCTGCACCTGATCCCGTCCGGCATCCTCACGCCGGGCGTCACCAACGTGATCGGCAACGGCGTCGTCGTCGACCCCGGGGTGCTGCTCGAAGAGCTCGACGGGCTCGACAAGCGCGGTGTCGACACCGGCCGGCTGCTGATCTCCGCGGACGCGCACCTGCTGATGCCCTACCACGTGGCGATCGACAAGGTCACCGAGCGCTACCTCGGCAACCGCAAGATCGGGACCACCGGCCGCGGCATCGGGCCGTGCTACCAGGACAAGGTGGCGCGGGTCGGCGTCCGGGTGCAGGACCTGCTGGACGAGAAGATCTTCCGGCAGAAGGTCGAGGCCGCGCTGGAGTTCAAGAACCAGGTGCTGGTCAAGGTCTACAACCGCAAGGCGCTGGAGGCCGACCAGGTCGCCGACGAGGTGCTCGCCGCGGGCGAGAAGTTCGCGCACCGCATCGCCGACACGCGGCTGCAGCTGAACAAGGCGCTCGAGCGCGGCGAGACGGTGCTGCTGGAGGGGTCCCAGGGCACGCTGCTCGACGTGGACCACGGCACGTACCCGTTCGTCACGTCGTCCAACCCGACCTCGGGTGGCGCGAGCGCCGGTTCCGGCATCGGGCCGGGCCGGATCACCACGGTGCTCGGCATCCTCAAGGCGTACACCACGCGCGTGGGTTCGGGCCCGTTCCCGACGGAGCTGACCGACGCGATGGGCGAGCACCTGCGCAAGGCGGGCGGCGAGTTCGGCGTGACCACCGGCCGGTCGCGCCGCACCGGCTGGTTCGACGCGGTGATCGCGCGGTACGCGGTGCGGGTCAACGGCATCACCGACTACTTCCTGACCAAGCTCGACGTGCTGTCCGGGCTGGAGAAGGTGCCGGTGTGCGTCGGCTACGAGGTGGACGGTTTCCGCACCGAGGACATGCCGATGACGCAGACGGACGTGCACCACGCCGTGCCGATCTACGAGGAGCTCCCCGGCTGGTGGGAGGACCTCTCGGAGTGCCGCTCGTTCGCCGAGCTGCCGGCCAACGCGCAGGCCTACGTCGAGCGCCTGGAGGAGCTCTCGGGCGCCCGCGTCTCGGCGATCGGCGTCGGCCCCGGCCGCGACCAGACCATCGTCCGCCACGAGTTCGTGTAGGCGAAAGTTCCCGAGTCGTGGGACGGGGAATCGCCGGGCGTCGAGTGCGGTTGGGCCGATCATGACGATCGGGGTGGCACTCGCCGAGACCGGACCGGACAACTATGTCGACGCGATTGTGGACAAGGCACGCACGGCGGCCGAGTCAGGGCTGAAATCGGTGTGGTTCGGGCAGCGATCCGACTACGACTCGCCAGGGCTGGCGGCCCTCGTCGGGCGCGAGGTGCAGGGGCTGCACGTCGGCACCGCCGCGATTCCGGTCGCCGGGCGTCAGCCGCTGGTGGTCGCGGCGCAGGCCCAGACCGCACAGGCCGCCACACACGGGCGCTACCACCTCGGCATCGCGGTGGGTCACGCACTCGGAGCCGAGTCGTTCGGCGTCCCGTTCGAGCGGCCGATCGCGCGGCTGCGCGAGTTCCTCAGCGCGCTGCGCTCGATCCTGGAGACCGGCAAGGCCGACTACCGCGGCGAACTGTTCACGGCCGCGACGCCGCTGCCGACCGCGTTGCCCGGCGCCGAACCGACCGTGCCGGTCCTCGTCGCCGCGATGGCGCCGCAGGCACTGCGTGTCTCCGCCGAACTCGCGGACGGCATCCTGCCCTTCCTCGCGGGACCCAAGACGCTCGGCGAGCATCTCGTCCCGGCCGTCAGCAGAAACGCCGTCCGGCAGCAGCGGATCGTCGCGTTCGTGTCCGGCGTCGTGACGTCCGATGTGGACGGTGCTCGGGAGAACGCGTTGCGGCGGCTGGCTTTCTACGACCGGTTTCCTTCGTACCAGCGCGTTGTCACGCTCGAAGGCGCGGCGCGCGCGGCCGAGCTAGCTGTGATCGGCGACGAGGAAACCGTGGCCGCGGAAGTGAAGCGCTACTTCGAGGCGGGCGCGACCGAGGTCGTGTTCTCGTCGACCGACCTAGCGGGCGAAGCCGATCAGGTGCGCACCCTGCGGCTGCTCGGCGAACTCGTCAGCTGAGCCGCGACGTCAGCGCGTTCGACAGCGCGAGCTCTTCGAGGTCGAGTTCGCGCAGCACCTTGCGGAGCACGGTGTCGTCCACCTCGCACGCGAGCACCGCTTCCCGCTGTGCCACCAGCAGTTCGCGACGGGCCTGGACGAACGCCGCGTGCGGGCTGGACTCGCGTTCCTCGGCGGTGAGCGAGATCGCGGCCATCGCGCCGCGGTAGCGCGACTCGACGAGTCCCCGCAGCCGGGCCCGGATCCGCTCCGCCCGCTCCTCCGGAATGTCCACTTTGGATGTCAGCTCCGGCATCAGCTCGTCGAGCCGGGTCAGCGCGGCATTCATGGCGGCCTCGCGGGCTTCGAGTTCCTCGCCCTCCTCGCGCTCCGCGTCCGCGGCGTCGGACACCTTGAGGCGACGGATGAGCACCGGCAACGTCAGACCCTGCACCAAGAGCGTCCCGATCGCCACAACGAACGCGAACAGCTGGATCTCGTCGCGGCCCGGGAACGGCGCGCCGCTGTGCGTCACCAACGGCACACCGGCGGCCGCCGCGATCGTCACAACGCCGCGCATGCCCGTCCACGACAGCACCGTGTAGTACCGCCAAGGCGGCGACGTGCGCTCACCGCCGAACAGGCGCAGCGCGTGCGGCGCGAAGCCGCTGAGGAACACGTACGGGATGCGGATCGCGATCGTCACCACCAGCACGACGAGCGCCGCGATCACGAGCGTCGTGTTGTCCGCGGCGGCGGCGTTGGTGCTTTCCAGCACGAACGGCAGTTGCAGCCCCATCAACGCGAACACAAGGGCCTCCAGCAGCACGTCCAGCGACGCCCAGACGGACGAGTCCTGCACCCGTGTGGCCGGGCCGGCGTGCAGCGACTGCTGCCCGAGGTAGAGGCCCGCCGTGACCACGGCGAGCACGCCGGAGCCGCTGAAATCCGCGGACAGCGGGTGCAGATGCTCGGCGATGACGTAGACGGCGAACGGCACGATGATGCCGAACACCGACTCCATCAGCGGATCGTCGAGGCGGCGCCGGAGGAACGCGACGAGCATCCCCGCCAGCAACCCCACGCCGATGCCGATCACAGCGGCGGTGAGGAAGATCAGGAACCCGTGGCCGATCGAGCCCGCGGTGCCGAGGACGGCCGCGATCGCGATCTTGTACAGGGTGAGCGCGGCCGCGTCGTTGACGAGGCTCTCGCCGGTCAGCACGGTCATCAGCCGCCGCGGCAGGCCGAGCCGCCGCCCGATCGCGACCGCCGTCACGGCGTCCGGCGGGGCGACAACGGCCCCGAGCACCAGCGCCGACGCGAACGGCAGGTCGGGCAGCAACAGGTGCACCGCGAGCCCGACGACCAGCGCGGTTACCAGGACGAGCACGACGCCGAGCGCCACGATCGGCCGCATCGCCGCCTTGAACTGCGCAAACGAGCTGTCCAGCGCCGTGGAGTACAGGAGCGGCGGCAGCACGAGCGTGAGAATCAGCTCCGGATCGATCTCGGTCCTCGGCACGCCGGGGATGAACGAGACACCCAGCGCCACGACCACGATCAGCAGCGGGGCCGAGAGGTTGAACCGGCGCGCGAGGGCGGTCAGGCCGAGCGCGCCGGCCAGCACGCCCATCAGGGTCAGCAGCTCCATGGCCCCGATCCTCGCGTATCGGTCGGCCGCGGCGGTGCGGGCGGTTTCTCAGTCGCGCGACAGGTAGGCGACGCCGGCGTCGAGGTCGATCCGGGTGCGCGGCGGGGCGCCTTGGGCGTCCTCGTCGCGCATCATCGACATCGCATCACGGTGCTCGAGTTCCCTCCGCTTGGTGCCGTAGAACACCGCGGTGAACTCGTTGATGTAGGTCGCGGTCACCGGGGCACCCCGGAGCTTGCGGTGCCGGTGCCGGAGCGTCTCCACTACCCCCACCCCGACCATGAGCAGCACAGACAGCGGGATGCTCCACTCGAAAACGGTCCCCATGCGCTGCCCAACGGCCGCCGGCGCGGAGGGGTTCCCCGCGCCGGCGACACGAGGTCAGGCAGCCGCCTCGGCGGGCTCCGGGGCATCGTAGTCGTCCGGCACCGGCACCGCCGGGCGCTTGGGCAGGAAGAACGCCGGGATGAAGCACAGCGCCACCAGGATCAGCGCCCACAGGAACGTGGTGGCGAACGCGTCCGCCGCCATCGTCGCCGCGCCGGCGTGCGTGGCCGGATCCGCGAGCGCCATCGTGGCCGCGACCTGGCCCTCGCTGGTCGGCACGCCGAACTTCCCCGCCAGCAGGCTGGCCAGGATGATCGACATCAGCGCTGAACCGACCGCGCCGGAGGTCTGCTGCACGATGTTCATCGCGGTGGACGCTCGCGCGACCGAACGCTGCGTCAGCGTCTGCAGGGCCGCCGTGTTGATCGGCATCATCGTGGCACCCATGCCGAGACCCATGACGAACAGGCCGGCCAGCAGCATCCAGTACGGGGTGTCCGCGCCGACCTGTGTGAAGACCACCATGCCGGCGACCATCAGCACCATGCCGGGCAGCACGATCCTGCGCGCACCGATCTTGTCCGCGAGCCGGCCCGCCGCCGGCATCGTCAGCATCGCGCCGATGCCCTGCGGCGCCATCAGCAGCCCCGCCTTCAGCGCCGACTCTCCGCGTACCAGCAGGAAGTACGTCGGCAGCACCAGCATCGCACCGAGGAAGGCCACCATGAAGAACATCATCGAGAGGTTGGCGACCGCGAACGTCCGGTTCCGGAACAGCTTGAGGTCCACCAGCGGGTTCGAGATCCGCATCGCGCGCATCACGAACCCGACCGCCAGCGCGAGCCCCACGAGCGCGGGCAGCCACACGTCGACCGCACCGACGCCGCCGTGGTGCGGGATCCTGGACAGACCGAAGATCAACAGCGCGAGGCCGGGCGAAAGCATCAGCATGCCGGGGAAGTCGAACTTCTCCGCCGGGCGCGGCCGGTCCTTCGGCAGGATCCGCCACGCGAGCAGCAGTCCGATGATGCCGATCGGCACGTTGATGTAGAAGATCCAGCGCCAGCTCACCGCGTCGACGAGGTACCCGCCGAGAATCGGGCCGCCGATCGGACCGATCAGCATCGGCACACCCAGCACGGCCATCACCCGGCCGACGCGGTGCGGGCCCGCGGTCTTCGTCAGGATCGTCATGCCGGCGGGCATCAGCATCCCGCCGCCGAATCCTTGCAGGACACGGAAAACGATGAGCGACTCGATGTTCCACGCCGTGCCCGCCAGCATGGAGCCGACCAGGAACATCGCGATAGCGAGCATGTACAGCCGCTTGGTGCCGAAGCGGTCACACGCCCATCCGGTGACCGGAATCACAGTGGCCAGCGCGAGCATGTAGCCCGTGACGATCCACTGGATGGTGTCGAAGGAGGTCTTGAACTGCAGCGTGAGCGCCTGCAGCGCCACGTTGACGACCGTGGTGTCCAAAATGGCCATCACGACGCCGAGCACGACGACGCCGGCGACCTTCAGGACTGCGGAGTCGAGTTTGTCGTCATCCGCGGGTCTGACGTTGGCGGTGGTCATGAGGTCCGTTTCCGTTGGGAGGGCAAGACGGCGACCGAGTAAAGAGCCGCCGTCCTGCGCCCCCATCTCGACCTGACTTCCAGGTTAGCGAAACGGAAAATCCTGGCGCCACATTTTTTCGCGAACAGCAAAACCCGAGCTACGACTCGGTTACTGCCAGCAACGCCGTATCGGGCTGATCGGCGAAAAACCCGTCGATTTTCGCCGCCAGGAACGCTGATTCCTCCGCGAACACGTCGCCCCACGCCGTCGGGTCGCTCGACGAACGCAGGTTCGCCGGCAGGAAGTTGTTCTCGTTGCGGAACGTGTACGGCGCGACCTTGAGCCCGGCGGCGTGCGCGTCGGCCACCAGCGCCGTCGGCCTGGTCAGGTTCCCGGCCGCATCCCGCGGGACGATCTGGTTCTTGTCCGGGCCGAGGTAGACGGCGTAACCGGAAATCTCCTTCAGCCCGGCCGGGGTCACCAAGTCGGCATAGGTACGTGGGTCACCGTTGGCGACGAAGTCGGCCGGGGCGCCACTCGCGGACGTGAGCTGCAGCAGCGGCACTCGGACCTGCTTGGCCAGCGCCTTGAGGTTGGACACTTCGAACGACTGGATGACGACCGGCGCGTTCGGCCGGTTGAACCCGTACCGGTCGAGGATGTTCACCAGTTTCGGCTCGACCGGGTTGCCGATTTTCGAAAAGTAGGTCGAATGCTTGACTTCCGGGTAGGTGCCCAGCTGGCGGTGCAGTTCCTTGCCGAGTCGCCGGGTGAGGTCGAGCACCTCTTCATACGTGGCGACTTCCCAGCGTCCGTCGTACACCTTGTTGTGCGGCCGGATGTCCGGGATCCGTTCGATGGCCCGCAGCGTCTTCAACTCGGCCAGGGTGAAGTCCTCGGTGAACCAGCCGGTGAAACTGGTGCCGTCGATCGTCTTGGTGGTCTTGCGGCCCGCGAACTCGGGGTGCTGCGCAACGTCGGTGGTGCCGCTGATCTCCGGCTCGTGCCGCGCGACCAGCCGGCCGTCGTTGGTCGGCACCAGGTCCACGTCGACCCAGTCCACGCCCTGCCGGTACGCCAGCTCGTAGGAGGCCAGCGTGTGCTCGGGGCGGTAACCGGGCGCACCACGGTGGCCGACCACGACGGGACCCGCCGTGTGTCCCGCGACCTTCTCCTCGACGGCACCGGAGGGGCTTGCCACGGCGAAGAGGGAGAGTCCGGACAACAGAGCCACCACCAGTTTTCTGCGCATGGGCCGACCTCCGATAAGGGATGAAAAGGGCGTTCGGCACACTCTCGCCGCCACGGGCGTCCACCGTGCCAAAACCGGTCGACCGGGCGTTGTCGGACGGGTAAACGGAGCGTAGGGAAAATGCCACGGCTGGGCCCGCCCCTCGCCCACCACCACCCTCAACGGAGGCGCTGCGCGCCACAGCTAGGCTTTTAGCCGTGCGAGTCCTGGTTATCGGGTCCGGTGCCCGCGAACATGCCCTGGTCCTGGCGGCTTCCCACGATCCGGCGGTGACCGCACTGGCGTGCGCCCCCGGCAACGCGGGTACCGCCTCGGTGGCCGAGCACTTCGGCGTCGACGCGGCCGATCCCGGCGCGGTCGCCGGCCTGGCGGCCCAGTGGCAGGCCGACCTCGTGGTGATCGGCCCCGAAGTGCCGCTGGTCGCGGGCGTCGCCGACGCCGTGCGCAAGGCCGGCATCGCGTGCTTCGGCCCGTCTGCCGCGGCCGCGAAGATCGAGGGCTCCAAGTCGTTCGCGAAGGACGTCATGGCGGCCGCGAAGGTGGCCACCGCGCACAGCGAGACCGTGGACAACCCGGCCCGCCTCGACGCCGCGCTGAACCGGTTCGGGCCCACCTGGGTGGTCAAGGACGACGGGCTCGCCGCCGGCAAGGGCGTGGTCGTGACCAGCGACTACGACCAGGCCCGCGCACACGCGATGACCCTGCTCGACGGCGGTCACCCGGTCCTCCTCGAGTCCTTTTTGGATGGACCCGAGGTGTCGCTGTTCTGCCTCGTCGACGGCCGCACCGTGGTGCCGCTGCTGCCCGCGCAGGACTTCAAGCGCGTCGGCGACGGCGACGCCGGGCCCAACACCGGCGGGATGGGCGCCTACGCACCGCTGTCGTGGGCGCCGGAAAGCCTGGTCGACGAGATCGTCGCCGACATCGTGCAGCCCGTCGTGGACGAGATGGCCGCGCGGGACACCCCATTCACCGGACTGCTCTACGCCGGGCTCGTGCTCACCACCGACGGCCCGCAGGTGATCGAGTTCAACTGCCGCTTCGGCGACCCCGAGACGCAGGTCGTGCTGGCACTGCTGGCCACGCCGCTGGTGGGGCTGCTGCACGCCGCCTCGACCGGCACGCTCGCCCAGCATCCCGCGCTCGAATGGCAGCCGGGTGCCGCGGTCACCGTGGTCGTGGCCGCCGAGGGCTACCCCGGCCTGCCGCGCGCCGGGGACGTCATCACCGGCGCCGAGGGGTTGGGTGTGCTGCACGCGGGCACGCGGCGCCGCGACGACGGCGCCGTGGTCTCCTCCGGCGGCCGGGTGCTGGCGGTGGTCGGGACCGGGCCGGACCTGGCGGCCGCGCGGGAGCAGGCGTACGAGCGGGTGGCGAAGGTGCACCTGGCCGGTTCGCACCATCGCACGGACATCGCGCTGCGGGCCGTCGACGGCGAGGTGCGCGTCCCGGTCCGGTGAGACCGCGCGGAACCACTCCCGGCTCGCATGCGTCCAAACCGCGCCCGTCGTCACTCGCACGTTGGTAGCCTGCGGGATGACGCTGGCTGGCTACTTTCCGTACTCGGGGGTGCGCACTATGAACACCGTGAGCGCGTTGAGCACGGCGGTTCCCGCCGTGCCGGGGGTCGTGGACATCCAGGTCGAACCGGACCAGATCCTGCAGGTCGCGAAGGTCGTCAACGAGCAGGCCGACGCGCTCGAGGACAAGGTGCGGCAGCTGCTGGTGGCACTCACCATCGACGCGCCGGCCGACGACGTCGTCAGCACGACCGCGGCCGACGCGTGGAACCGGCTCGTCGCGCGTGGAGACACCTCCTACGCCAAGCGAGTGCAGGACTACCTCGCCAACCTGCGTGGGCTCGCGACGCAGCTGCGTCAGGCGGCGGGCCACTACCAGGCGGGCGAGGACGAGAAGATCGCCGCGCTCGGGGACCGCGGTGGCCACCACAAGTAGGACGCTGGCGATGGTCACGCTGGTCCTGGTCGGCGGGTGCAGCTCCACCACGCCCGGCACCGCCCTGCCCGGCGCCCCCACGACCGGGTCCGGTTTGCCCGCCCGCACGAAGGATCTGCCGGTGCGCGGCGTCGACCCGTGCACGCTGCTCACGCCCGCGCAGCTCGACCAGCTCAACGAGAACGGCGCACCACGGCTCGTCGCGCGGGAGAGCTGGCGGGACGGTCCCACGTGCGCGTTCGGCGTGGACGCCGTGCCGCCGACCTACACCTACTACCTCGAGACGATCACCACCTACGACCTCGAGGACTGGCGCACCGGCACGCACGACAAGTCGAACCTGACCCAGCAGCCGGCCTCCGTGCCCGGCTTCCCGGCACTGGTCGAGTTCGCGCCGAGCGCGGGCATCCAGGACTGCGAGACGCTCGTCGGGGTCGCGGCCGGCCAGACGCTGCGCGCCGAGACGGCACCCGACGACACCTCGTTCACCCAGCAGCAACTGTGCGACATGGCCACCACCGTGGCGAAAATGGCCGTCGAGACCTTGGAGACGCTGAAGTGACCACGTTCGACAGCGGTCAGTACGACCTCCCGACGCTCATCGGCAAGCTGCGTGACCAGCGCTTCGACGGCTACGACTCGGAGTCGCTCGCCCAGGAGATCGAGAAGTTCCGCGAGGGCGGCGGCACAGCCAGCATGGGCGACGCGGTCGACGCCCTGAAGCAGATCGCGACCGCGCTCGGGCAGACCGACCGGACGCTGCGCGACCAGCTCGGCGCGATGGGCGTGCACTGGGAGAGCACCGCCGGTGGGCAGGCCGGCGCCGCGATGGCGGCGCAGGCCGGGTTTTCCGACGACGCCAACTCGAAGGTCTCCGCGGCCGCGCAGCTGATCTTCGAGCAGGGCGAGGCGTTCAACCGCACCAAGAACAAGCTGCCCGACCCGGATGCGCTGCGGCAGGGCGACGGCGGCTACACGCTCGGCGACAGCGTGTTCAGCCTCTTCGGGTTCGAGACCGACCACGCCAAGGACGTGCGGTCGAACCTGGAGGCACGGGCGCAGGCGGTGGACGCGCTGAACGCCTACGCCCACGACACCGGCAACTACCTGGCCTCGTCGGAGGACGTGCCGGAGCCGCAGGCGCCGGACGCCGCCACTGGGGCGGGCACGGATGCGGTGATCGCGGGCGCCCAGGCCGGGCAGACGCTGGCCCCCGCGCCGGACGTGGCGCCTACCCGGGCGGCGAGCGCGACGGGCGCGGTCCCGGCGGTGCACGCTCCGGCACCCCAGGTGCAGCACGCGCCCGTGGCCGAGACGGCGACTCCGGCGATCGGCGTCCCGGTCCGGCAGACGGGCAGCGTCGCGAGCGCGCTGGGCGCGTCGCGGTCCACCGCGCCCAGTTCGGCCACGGCGCCGTCCGGTGCGCAGGCGACCGCCCCGGTCACGGGCGTCTCAGGACCGGTGAAGAGCGGCGGCGACTACGCCCACGACACCAACCGCGCCGCGCCGGTCCAGGGCACGCCGAACAACGCCACCACGTTCGGGCCCGGGCAGCCGCAGACGCCCGGCCTGGCCGGCACGTCGCAGCCGGGCGGCGGCTCACCGCAGGAGCCGGGCCGGTCCACGGCGTGGGGCAGGCCGGGCGGGGTTCCCGCGGACGGCGGGGTGCGCGCGGGCACACCGCAGCCCGGTGCGGGCGATTCCGTGCTGGGTAAGGGCAAGATGTTCGGCTCCACACCGATCACCTCGACGGGGCCCGCCAGCGTCGGGCCCGGCTTCGCGCTGAAGGGTCCCGGCGGCGTGAGTGGGCTCGCCGAGGGTGCGCCGGCGATCGGCGCCGCGGGCGTGGCCGGCGCGGCCGGCGGCGACGACGAGCGCCGGGGCCGCAAGCCGGGCCAGAACGCCGCGGGCAGGCGCACCCAGCAACTGCCGGTCGGCGACCTGCCGGAGGAAGACGCGGCGCAGGGCGTGCGGAAGGCAGCGCCGCAACCGCCGAGCCGCGAACGGACGCGGGCGATCCTCGAACCGGCCGCGACCCAGGACGGCGACGACGACGCCGAGCACGTGCGGCGCTACGGGATCGACGACAAGGATCTGTTCACCGACCCTCGCGAGGTCTCGCCGGACCTCGTCGACCCCCCACTCCCGGAAGACCGCTGACGACGTGAGCAACACCGGCAGCATCGTGCTGTCCACCCTCGAGTTCGACATGCTGTGGGAGGTCGAACGCCTCCCGCCCCGGCATCCCGCGCTGCGGGTGCTCAGCCCCGGCCGGACGTACTCCGACCGGCGCGAACTCGTCGATCAGGCGTGGGAGTCGCTGCGCTCGCGCGGGCTCGCGCGCGGCAACCGCGCCGACGTCGACCTGGTCGACCAGCTGAACCTGCTCGCGCATCCGAAGGTGTCGCTCGACATCTGGGTGTGGACGGATCGCGAGATCAAGGGCCTCGCCGTCAGCATCGGCGCGCAGGCGCTGCTCGCGGTGGTGGATCGGGACGAGGTGTGGCTGATCCCGGCCCGCGACACGTCGCTGCCCGAGTCTGCGGTGTCGGTGGCCGGCGAATTCGGCGCCGGGGTCGGCCGCTCGGTCAGCGTGCCGCACCACGTCGTGCGCGCCGCCGACGCCGACGCGCAGGGCGACCCGAAGGCGCTGGTCACTGCACTGGAAGACCGCGGCGTCGAGCTGTGGCAGGCGCAGGAGCTGGCCGGGATGATGGTCGGGATGACGGCGCGCGGCCAGTTCGGCGCCGAACGGCTGGGCCGCGACGGGCTGATGCAGCGCGCCGATCGGGTGATCGCGTTCCACGACACCGACGCCGGCCGGTACCTGGTGCAGCTCGGCCGCGGCGCCGATGGCCAGGACTGGATCACCGTGACACCCGCCGACAACCGCCTGCTCGTCACCCGGATCTGGGAACTGCTGGAAGAGCTGTGAGCTGCTAGAAAGAGACCGGAACCGGCCGCTGGACGTCAACGTCTGACAGGGCGGAGCCGAACTGGCCGAAGGGGGATGGCGAGGGTGCCGCAGAGCGATCCGGACTCGATGGAACACGTCGCGGGCAAGGTCGAGGCCCTGCACGACAATTTCCAGGACTCGAAGGGCAAGATGACCGGGATCGTGGGGGCGAACCCGTTCGGCGACCTCAAGCACCCGGACGACCGGCCCGGCGAAACGCCATCGGAGGCCGCTGCGAAGGCGCTCGGCTCGTTCAGGGACCGCATGCACACGCAGTTCGACGCGGCCGCCAACCTGATGAGCTCCACCGGCGGGGCGCTGCGCGAAGCGGCCAAAGCGCTGCGCGAGACCGACGACGCGGCGAAGGACAGCATCACGATCAAGGACGGAAGTCTCGACTGATGGCAACGGCCCAATTCCCCCCGAACTGGCCCGACGTCGAGTCGAAGACGCAGCAGGTCGAGAACGTGCGGCCGGCCGACATCCAGGGCGTTGCCGACCAGTTCCGGCAGGCGTCGAAGGACTCCGCCGACCACTCGGTCGCGCTGCGCAACTCCACCGCCGTCCTCGGTGGGGGCACCTGGAGTGGCCCGCAGGCCGACGCGTTCTTCGCCTACGTCAAGAAGATCGGCGACGCCGGGCAGAAGGTGAACGACCACCTCGACGAGGTCGCGAACGAGCTGGGAAACCTGCAGGGCTTCCTGGACCGCACCCAGAAAGAGGTCCAGCAGCTGCGCGACGACGCGCACACCAAGATCGACGGGATGAACAAGCAGGCTCAGGCCGCCGCCGACACCGCGCAGGCGCAGCTCGACGCGGCGAACGCGCACAAGGACGGTGCGACCCCACCCGCCAAGAGCCCCGACCAGATCATCGCGGAGAACCTGCAGGCCACCACCGCGATCGCGAACGACGCCAACAGCCAGATCGGCGACAAGCTCAACGCGGCCAACCAGCAGATCCAGCAGGTGATGGGCCTGGTACAGCAGGACGTCGAGGGCGGCTACTCGTCGGTGCCACAGCTGGGCACCGCGCCGCAGTCGATGAAGAGCACCGGCGGGCTGCACGGCGGCGGCCACGGCGGCGGGGGTTCCGGCGGCGGCGGAGGTGGCGGAGGTGGCCTCGGCTCGAGCGGCGGCCCGCCAGGGTCACCCCCGCCGGGCAACGTGCAGCAGTGGATCGACGAGGCGATCAAGGAGCTGCAGGCCGCGGGGGTCAACGTCACCGAGGCCGACGTCAAGAACATCTGGGCGATCATCCAGCACGAGTCCGGCGGCAATCCGAATGCCATAAATCTGTGGGACTGCGTGCCCCTGGACACGGCGATCCTCACTCAGCGCGGCTGGCTCAAACACGACGAGGTCCGCGTAGGCGACCGGACGATCGGCTACAACCCCGCCACAGGGGGCAGCGAATGGACGCGCGTGGTCCGGGTCGTGCACCACGCCGACGCACCGCTGGTCCGCATGACGGACTCCCGCTGGCACGCGACGACGACCCCGAACCACAAGTGGCTCACACGGCCCACCGGCGTTGCCGTGCACCGGCGGAAGGTCCACGGGACCGTCCCGGCCAAGCAGCAACACGAGTACGCGGCCGAGGCTCGGTTCGTCGAGACGCAGCACGTCCGCAGCCGCGACCGACTGGTGCTGGCCGCACCGGCCGAGACGTCGGGCTCGCTCGACATTACGGTCCGCGAGGCGGCGCTGCTCGGCTGGATCGCGGGCGACGGGCAGGTGGAATCCCGGGCGCACCGGCCCACGATGTCGATCGCACAGTCCAAACCCGAGATGGTCCGGAAACTCACGACGCTGATGAAGGACGTCCCGCACGCCGTCGATGTCGACGACCGCGACGGCTGCGGCCCTCGGCATCGGTTCCGGCTCGACCACGTCTACGCCCACGATCTGCTCGCGCGCGCCGGACATCCGCGATCGGATGCGGTCACCCAGGTTCTCGCGATGTCGTCGGAACAACGCGAAGCGTGGCTCGAAGCGATCACCGACGCCGAGGGCACTCGCGCGACGCAACCCGGCTACCGAGCGCCGCAGGTCACGATCCACGCCCCGGGCACGGTGCTGGACGCGATCACGCTTGCGGTCTACCTGTCGGGGCGGCGCCCGCGGGTCCTGCATATCCACCGCTCGGCGCGGCCGGACAGCTGGCAGGCGGAGGCATCGGTTCGCTCGAACACGCCGGTCATCACCGGTTCGTTCCTCCACAGCGAGCCTGCCGGCCGGGCCGACGTGTGGTGCGTGACGACGGAACTCGGCACGTGGACCGCGCGCGAGGACGAGCATGTGTTTCTGACTGGCAACTCGAATGCGCAGGCGGGGCACCCGTCGAAGGGTCTGATGCAGTGCATCGACTCGACGTTCAACTCCAACAAGCTGCCCGGGCACGACAACATCTACAACCCGGTGGACAACATCATCGCGGGCGTGCGGTACACGATCGGCCGCTACGGCAGCATCGCGAACACCCCGGGCCTGGCGTCGATGGCGCACGGCGGCGGTTACGTCGGTTACTGATTCCCTAACCTGGACGCATGGCCGACTTGGCAGGCCCGGCGCGGCGGGCGGACGTGGCCCCGTTCCACGTGATGGAGGTGCTGTCCGCGGCGCAGGCCCGCCAGCGCACGCACGGGGACGTGATCTCATTGGCGGCGGGTCAGCCGACGGCGGGTGCGCCGCGGGCGGTGCTGGCCGCCGCCGAGCGTGCGCTGCGTGAGCAGAACCTCGGCTACACCGTGCAGTTGGGCATCCCGGAGCTGCGCGAGGCGATCGCCGGGCACTACGACCGCCGTTACGGCCTCGACGTCAGCCCGGACGACGTCATCGTGACCACCGGGTCGTCGGGCGGCTTCATCCTGTCGTTCCTGTCGGCGTTCGACGCCGGCGACCGGGTCGCGATGGCGCGGCCCGGCTACCCGGCGTACCGCAACCTGCTCAGCGCGCTCGGGTGCGACGTGGTGGAGTTCGCGGCCGGCGTGCAGACCCGCTTCCAGCCGACGCCCGACCTGCTCGACGAACTCGGCCCGATCGACGGGTTGATCGTCGCGAGCCCCACGAACCCGGCGGGCACGACGCTGCCGCCGGGCGAGCTGGCGGCGATCGCCGGGTGGTGTTCGACGCGCGGGGTGCAGCTGATCAGCGACGAGATCTACCACGGCATCTCCTACGACACCGAGCTCGCGTGCGCGTGGCAGAGCCTGCGCGAGGCGATCGTGCTGGGCTCGTTCTCCAAGTACTTCGCGATGACCGGCTGGCGGCTGGGCTGGATGCTGGTGCCGAACCGCCTGCACCGAGCGGTCGACGTGCTCACCGGCAACCTCAACATCTGCGCGCCCGCGCTCGCACAACACGCCGCCGTCGCCGCGTTCGAGCCCGAGTCCTACGCCGAGCTCGACGGGCACGTCGCGCACTACCGCGCGAACCGGGACCTGCTGCTCGCGGGCCTGCGCGACATCGGGCTGGACCGGGTCGCCCCGGTCGACGGCGCCTTTTACGCGTACGTGGACGTCTCCGACCACACGCACGACAGCCTGAGCTGGTGCCAGCGGCTGCTCGCCGACACCGGGGTGGCGATCACGCCGGGGATCGACTTCGACCCGGTCGACGGCGGCAAGTTCGTCAGGTTTTCGTTCGCGGGCGCGGCCGAGGAGGTCGAGGAAGGCGTTCGGCGGCTGGGCCGGTGGCTCGGCTCAGGGGGAACCCCGGCTTTCCCCTGAACGTTCTTGATTGTGCGAGCTTCGCCGCCTCGACCATGGGAGCCTTGCTCGTAGCGGGCCGGACGGCTCGCGAGGTAACCGGAGAGGGATGCCATGTTCTGGAAGATCGTCGGGGCACTCATCGTCGCCTGGGTGGCGTTCATGGTCATCGGATCTGTGGTCGGCTTCCTGCTCAAGGCCGTGATCTGGATCGCGATCATCGGTGGCGCCGTGTTCCTCGGCACCGCCGCCTACCGCGCGATCAAGGGCCCGAACACCCCGAAGCAGCTCCGCTGAGAAGTCCACAGTGGACTAGTTACGGGTGGCCGCCGGCCTTGATGCGGCGCAGCGCCTCCTCGATGTCGGCCGGGGAAAGGTCGCGGTGCGGGATGAACCGCACCTTCCCGCCGAGCGGCACGGCCAGCACGCCCACGGCCTTCAACGAGTCCAGCGTGACGGAAATGTCCACCACGTTCGCCAGCACGATGTTCGTCTCCGGGGTGGCCACGTCCCAGCCCAGGTCGGCCAGCCCGGCGGCGAGCCTGCGAGCCTTTTCGTGGTCCTGCGCCAGGTCGGCGACCCGGCCCAGCGCCACCAGCGCGGCCGCGGCGAGCACCCCGGCCTGCCGCATGCCGCCGCCGAGCATCTGCCGCACCCGCCGCGCGCGCTCGACGAAACTCACGCCCCCCGCGACCACCGACCCGACGGGCGCGCCGAGCCCCTTGGAGAAGCACGCCGACACGCTGTCGACGCCGACGGTCAGCGCCGCGGGCGGCAGGCCGAGCGCGGTCGCGGCGTGCCAGATGCGGGCGCCGTCGAGATGCACGCGCAGCCCGGCCTGACGGGCCGTGGACAGCAGCTGCGCGTGCTCGTGGGGCGGGATGATCGCGCCGCCGGCCGCGTTGTGCGTGTTCTCCAGGCACAACAACGTGGTACGCAACGCGAAGTACGGCCCGCCGCGCGCGCCGACCGCTGCCGCGACGGTCTCCGGCCTGGGCCGGCCAGGGCCCGCATCGTGCTCGAGCGCCTCGGGCATGCCGCCGGCCAGCCACGCGGCCGAACCCAGCTCGTTGACCAGCACGTGCGCCCCCTTGGGCGCGAGGAACCGGTCGCCACGCTGGAGGTGCACGGTGAGCGCGATGAGGTTGGCCATCGTCCCGCTGGGCGTGAACAGCGCCGCGGGCATGCCCAGCACGGCCGCGGCCCGCTCCTCGAGCGCCTTGACGGTGGGGTCGACATCGATGACGTTGTCGCCGACCTCGGCCGTGGCCATCGCTCTGCGCATCGTCTCGTCCGGCCGGGTGACGGTGTCCGAGCGAAAATCGAGTGGTGCGAGGTCACGCGAGGTCACAGTCAGATCACATCACATCTGTTAGTTGATCTACAAGAAGGGATGCAACCGTAAGGTGCCCCGCTTACGTCTAATCCCTGTGAGACGCCCGGGAGTCCGGTGAACGAGCGCGAGGAACAGGAGTTCGCGGAGTACTTCGCGGCCAAGAGGGACTCCGCGCGGCGAACCGCTTACCTGCTGTGCGGCGACTGGCATCGCGCGGACGACCTCGCGCAGACCGCGTTCGTCGCGCTGCACCGCCGGTGGACGAAGATCGGCGCACGCGACGCCTACCTGCGGAAAACGCTGATCCGGGCGTCGATCGACGAGTCGCGCCGGCCGTGGCGGCGGGAGCGGCACACCGATCAGGTGCCCGAGCCGGAACCGGCGGCCGGGCCGCTCGACGAGCGGGTCGCGACCAGGGCCGATCTGCTGGCCGGGCTCGAGCAGGTGCCGCCGAAACAGCGCGCGGTGCTGGTGCTGCGCTATTTCGAGGGTCTCGACGTGGCCGGGGTCGCGAAAGTGCTCGGATGCAGCGAGGGAAACGTGAAGAGCCAGACGGCACGCGGGCTGGCGCACCTGCGCACGGCGCTCGGCGAGGAGGTGGACACACGTGGATGAGAAGGAACTGGAAGCCCTGTTCCGGGCGGTTCCCGGCGATCCGCCCGCGCCCGAGTTCACTCTGACGGACGTCACGAAAGCGTCCGCACGCGCGACCGTGCGCCGCCGTTCGGCCCTGGCGGCCACGGCCGTTTGCGTAGTCGCGTTGGTCGCCGCTCTCGGGGTCACCTTCCTCCGGGCGCCCGGGACGCAGAGCGCGCAGCCGATGCTCGCGCCGTCGGGCCCGTCGGTCATGCACGGGAACGGGCCCCGGGCCGAAAGCTCCGCCGGGTGCGAGAAGGTCGACCAGGCGCTCGCCACCGCACTCGCCCGAGAACTCCCGGCCGACGCGACCGGGCCCTCACCGGGCCGGTTGTGCGCGGGGGGCGCCCGGTCGGCGGCCTTCCACGTGACCGACGGTGAGCGCCACGGCGTCGTGTCGGTGACCGTGTCCTCGTCATTGGTCGCGCTGACCCGGCCCACCGACGGCACGGTGGTGGCCGAGCAGCAGCCCGCGAGCGGCGGTTCGCTGATCGTGCTGAGCACGCCCGACGCGGGCAGCGTGCCGCCGCTGGCGTCGCAACTGGCCCGGATCGCGGCCGACCTGGCGGCACGTTTCTAGAATCGGGGGATGACTGCGGCCGCGACCACGCGGAAGGGCGAGCGCCGACGCGCGGCGCTGGTCGAGGCCGCCGCGGACCTGCTGCTCGAGGGCGGTTTCGACGCGATCCGGCATCGCGCGGTCGCCGAACGCGCCGGGCTGCCGCTCGCCTCGACGACGTACTACTTCGACTCCCTCGACGATCTGGTCACGGCCGCCGTCGCGCACCGGTGCCGCGTGGATCTCGACGAGGGCAAGGCGCAGCTCGCGGCACTGGGCACCGAGCAGCGCGACGTGGATGCGCTGGTGGAGATCGTGCTCGACCAACTGCTGGGCGAGGACAGTGATCTCGACGCGGTGCTGCTGCGCTACGAGCGCCTGGTCACCACCGGCCGGCGGCCGTACCTGCGGCCGGTGATGCGCGCGATGCAGGCCGAATTCCACGAACTGCTCACCGAGATCTTCGCCCGCTCCGGCATGCCGGTCGGCGCGAAACGCCTCAGCGAGATCATCGCACTGGTCGACGGCGCCGTGGTCAACGCGCTGATCGAGGTCGGTCCCGACCCGAGAGCCGCGGCCCGCGCGATGCTGCACGGCGCGTTGAGCTGACCACCGTCCCGTGCCTCTCGTGCCGCCCCATTTACGCTGGGAGGGTGAACAAACCCAGCATCCCGAACGTGCTCGCCTCCCGCTACGCCTCCGCCGACCTGGTCGCGTTGTGGTCGCCAGAACGGAAGGTGACGCTCGAGCGCGAGCTGTGGCTCGCGGTGCTGCGGGCGCAGCGGGAGCTGGGGGTCGAGGTCCCGGACGGTGTCGTAGAGGACTACGAGCGCGTGCTCGACCAGGTCGACCAGGCCTCGATCGCCGATCGCGAACGGGTCACGCGGCACGACGTCAAGGCGCGGATCGAGGAGTTCAACGCGCTGGCCGGGCACGAGCACGTGCACAAGGGCATGACCTCGCGGGACCTGACCGAGAACGTCGAGCAGCTGCAGATCCGCCGGTCGCTGGAGCTGATCCGCGGCCGCCTCGCCACGCTGCTCGGGCGGCTGGCCGCGCTCGCCGTCGAGCATTCGGACCTGGTGATGGCGGGCCGTTCGCACAACGTCGCCGCACAGGCCACCACGCTGGGCAAGCGGTTCGCGACCGCGACCGACGAGCTGCTGGTCGCGTTCGAGCGGCTGGACGACCTGATCGGCCGCTACCCGCTGCGCGGCATCAAGGGCCCGGTCGGCACCGCGCAGGACATGCTGGACCTGCTCGGCAGCGAGTCCACATTGGACCTGCTGGAACGGCGGATCGCCGAGCACCTCGGGTTCACCCGCACCTTCACCAGCGTCGGCCAGGTGTACCCGCGCTCGCTCGACTTCGACGTGCTGTCCACGTTGGTCCAGGTCGCGGCCGCGCCGTCGAGTCTCGCCAAGACCATCCGGCTGATGGCAGGCCACGAGCTGGTCACAGAGGGTTTCAAGCCCGGCCAGGTCGGCTCGTCGGCCATGCCGCACAAGATGAACACGCGCTCGTGCGAGCGGGTCAACGGGCTGGCCGTCGTGCTGCGCGGGCACCTGTCGATGATCGGTGAGCTGGCGGGCGACCAGTGGAACGAGGGCGACGTGTCCGATTCGGTGGTGCGCCGGGTCGCGCTGCCGGACGCGTTCTTCGCGCTCGACGGGCTGCTGGAGACGTTCCTGACGGTGCTGACCGAGTTCGGCGCCTTCCCGGCGGTCGTCGCGCGCGAGCTGGACCGGTACCTGCCGTTCCTGGCCACCACGAAGGTGCTGATGGCGGCGGTCCGCGCGGGCGTCGGGCGCGAGACGGCACACGAGGCGATCAAGGAGCACGCGGTGTCGGTCGCGCTCGCGATGCGCGAGCGGGGGCTGGCGGAGAACGACCTGGCCGACCGCCTCGCCGCGGACCAGCGACTGCCGCTGACCAGGGAGGACCTGGACCGGCTGCTCGCCGACCGCCTGTCGTTCACCGGCGTCGCCCCCGCCCAGGTCGCCAGCATCGCGAAGCGCGTCGAGGCGCTCCTCACCCGCTTCCCAGAGTCCACAAACTACGTCCCCACCCCCATCCTCTAGTCCCGCGAGTTGAGGTTTCCACGCCCGCGAGTTGAGGTTTCCACGCCCGCGAGTTGAGGTTTCCGCGGGCCTGATGCGCTCCGAGAGAGCGCACGGAAAGCCCAACTCGGCCGCCCGGAAACCTCAACTCGCCCACGCGCTGGCCTCAACTCGCGGGGAGGCCCCGAGCGAAGGGGAATTTGGCCAGGCGGTGGCGGGCTGTCACCCGGGAGTAAACACCGGGTCATGTCGGGGTGACCTAATACGGGGTATGGACGCCAGTCTGCTGGTCTCGCTGTCCGGTATCGGCCCGCGGACGCTGCACCGCTGTGCCGACCTCGCGGCAGAACTCGACCACCGCAAGGTCCCGCTGTCCCTGCTCTTCGACCCGCGCACCGACGGTGCCGTGGTCGACTGGATCCGCGCCCGCACGCGCCACGGCGACGGACTGCTCCTGCACGGCTACGACCACCGCGTGCCGCCGTCGCACCGGACGGTCACGTTCGGGCGCAAGGCCGAGTTCGCGGCGCTGCCCGCGCACGAGGCGCGGCTGCGGCTGATCGCCGCGCAGGCCGCCCTGGACCGGGCCGGCCTGGTCGCCGACGGGTTCGCCCCGCCGCGCTGGCTGGCCTCGCGCGGCACGCTGGAAGCATTGCGCAGTCATGGTTTCCGGTACTGCGCCGACCTCGTCGCCGTGCACGACCTGCACACCGGCGACGTGCACCGCGCGCGGCTGCAGGAGTTCTCGAGCCAGCAGCGCACCGAGACCGTGCGCTGTTTCGCGCTGGTGCTCGCCACAGCGCGGGCCGCGAAGCGCGGCGGGCTGGTGCGACTCGGCGTGCAGGCGGCCGATCTCGCCCGGCCCGGTCTCCGCCAGGCGCTGCTCGACGCGGTCGATGTCGCGCTGGAGAACCGGGCCTTCGGCTCGACGTATCAGAGCGTGGCGGCCTCGCCGCGCGGCGCGACGCGCACCTCGGTGCCCTCGGGCGCCAAGTTGGTGAACAACCCGTAGTGCATGGCCGGGTTCGCGAGCACGGCCTCGTGGATCGGCACGGCCACCCGCGGCGCGACCTCGCGCAGAAAGTCCACCGCCTCGCCGGCCTTGAGCCACGGCGCGCCGGTGGGCAGGCCCAGCACGTCGACCTTCTGCTCGGGCACGTAGAACGAGTCGCCGGGGTGGTAGAAGGCGCCGTGCTCGAACAGGTAGCCGACGTTCGGGATGACCGGGATGTCGGAGTGGATCATGGCGTGCTGGCCGCCGACCACGTTGACGGCGGTGCCGTTCAGCTCGAAGGCGTCGCCGGGCCGCACAATCTCGTACTCCAGCCCCAGCTTGGCGATGGTCTCCTCGGAGCCAGGGTCGATGATCAGCTTCGCGCCGGGGTTGACCTTGAGCAACGCGGGGAGTTTCTCCGAGTCGATGTGGTCGAAGTGCTGGTGCGTGATGAGCACCGCGTCCAGATCGCGCTCCTTGTCGAAGCCTTGGGAGAACGCACCCGGGTCGAGCAGGATCCGCGCGTTGTCCGTCTCCAGCAGTACGCACGCGTGTCCATAGTGGACAATTTGCATGTCTTCGCTCCTCCCACGAGTCGACACATGTGCCATCCTAGGCGTACTCGCCAGTAGGGAGGCCCGCTAGCGTCGCTGCCGTTCGGCGGCGTCGGTGACTTCGGGTTCGGACGCATCCACTCAGGCTGACGTCATTCACTCGGGGGAAGAAAACGGACAAGCTGGTGGAAAAGCCGGTCATCGCGTTGCATGGCCGGGTCGAAAAGGGGTAACCGGTATGTATGGCCATCTTGCGAAAAGTCACCGCGACCGTGGCGGGGGCGGCGGCGATCGGTGCGCTCGGGTTCGTCACCGCGGGCACCGCCGAGGCGTCGCAGACGCCGTGTGACGCCAAGGCGCGGGCCTGCCTGCAGCTGCACACGAACCAGGCGTGGCTGATGGACGGCGGCCGGGTCGTCTACGGCCCGGTACCGGTGACCACCGGGAAGCCCGCGTACCCGACGCCGAGGGGCTGGTTCAAGGTCCAGTACAAGGACATCGACCACTACAGCAAGCAGTTCCACGGCCCGATGCCGTATTCGGTGTTCTTCACCAACACCGGGGTGGCGTTCCACGAGGGCAGCCTGCGCGCGCAGTCGCACGGGTGCGTACACCTGTCGCACGCCGCAGCGGTGAAGTTCTTCCAGACGCTGCGGCCCGGTGACGCCGTTCAGGTGGTGCCGTAAGCGGCCCTGTAACCTCTAGGGGTACCGCCTACCTGCGAATACCTGGGAGCGAACCCCGTGGCCCGAGTCGTGGTCGACGTCATGCCCAAGCCTGAGATCCTGGACCCGCAAGGCCAGGCCGTGGCAGGCGCCCTGCCGCGGCTGGGCTTCACCGGAGTCTCCGAGGTGCGCCAGGGCAAGCATTTCGAGCTGGAGGTCGACGACTCGGTCGACGACGACACCCTCGCCAAGATCGCCGAAGGATTCCTGGCGAACCCGGTGATCGAGGAGTGGACCGTCCGGAGGCTGGCGTGAGCGACACTCGCGAAGCCCCGCTCGCGACAGCCGACCGGGCGCGGGTGTCCCGCAAGACACGGAGGCTGGCGTGAGCGACACTGGCGAAGCCCCGCTCGCGACAGCCGACCGGGCGCGGGTGTCCCGCAAGACACGGAGGCTGGCGTGAGCGACACTGGCGAAGCCCCGCTCGCGACAGCCGACCGGGTGCGGGTGTCCCGCAAGACACGGAGGATCTCGTGAAGATCGGCGTCATCACCTTCCCGGGCACCCTGGACGACGTCGACGCGGCCCGCGCGGTGCAGTACGCCGACGCCGAGGCCGTGTCGCTGTGGCATGCGGACGCCGACCTCAAGGGCGTCGACGCGGTCATCGTGCCCGGCGGCTTCTCCTACGGCGACTACCTGCGCTGCGGCGCGATCGCCCGGTTCGCGCCGGTGATGAGCCTGGTCGTCGAGGCGGCCGGCAAGGGCATGCCGGTGCTGGGCATCTGCAACGGCTTCCAGATCCTGTGCGAGGCCGGGCTGCTGCCGGGCGCGCTGGTGCGCAACAAGAAGCTCCACTTCGTCTGCCGCGACCAGTTTTTGCGCGTGGAGAACACCGCCACCGCGTGGACCGGTCGCTACGACAAGGGCGCCGAGATCCTCATCCCGCTCAAGTCGGGCGAGGGCGGCTACGTCGCCGACCAGTCCACTTTGGAGGAGCTGGAGGGCGAGGGCCGCGTGGTGTTCCGCTACGTGGGCGAGAACCCGAACGGCTCGCGCAACGACATCGCCGGCATCACCAGCGCGGACGGCCGTGTGGTGGGCCTGATGCCGCACCCGGAACACGCGATCGACGCTCTGACCGGCCCGTCCGACGACGGCCTCGGCATGTTCTACTCCGCGGTCGACGCGCTGGTCGCCGCCGGCTGAGCCGCCGCGGCCACCAGCCGGGCGTATGGTCCGGCCGCGGCCAGCAGTTCGTCGTGCGGGCCGAGTTCGGTGATCCGCCCGTCCTCGAGCACGGCGACCCGGTCAGCGGTGGCGGCGGTGTGCAGCCGGTGCGCGATCGCGATCACCGTGCGGCCCGCGAGCACGCTGTTCAGCGACCGTTCGAGGTGGCGCGCCGACGACGTGTCGAGTAGTGATGTCGCCTCGTCCAGCACCACCGTGTGCGGGTCCGCCAGCACGACGCGGGCCAGCGCGAGCTGCTGCGCCGTCGCGGCGGGCACGGCCACGGCACCCGCGCCGAGCCGGGTGTCGAGGCCGTCGGGCAGCGTGCCCAGCCACTCCTCGAGCCCGACCGACCGCAGCGCGCGCAGCAGGTCGGCACGGCTCCAGTCACCGGCGGGCAGCGTCAGGTTCTCGCGCAGCGTGCCCGCGAACACGTGGTGCTCCTGGGTGAGCAGCAACACTTCGCCCCGCAGCACGTCCTGGGCGAGCCCGGACACCTCGGCCCCGCCGATGGCCACCGATCCCGACCGCGGCGCGGCGACTCCGGCCAGCAGCCGGCCGAGTGTGGACTTGCCGGCACCGGACGGCCCGACGATCGCGAGCCGCTGCCCCGGCGGCACCGTCAGGTCGATTCCGTGCAGCACCTCGCGCCCCGTCGAGTATCCATATCTCACGTCCCGCACCACGATTTCCCGGCCACGCGGGGTTTCGCCGTGCTCCGTGCCATCCACACCTCGGACACCCAGGACGCGCCGGACCGCGGTGGCGGAGACCTGCACGTCTTCCAGCCACCACAGCACTTCCTCCATCGGGCCGGCCAGCGCCTGGAAGTACACGACCATCGTGGTGACGGTGCCGAGCCCGACGATTCCGCCCGCGTAGGCCCACGCGCCGAGCGCGAGCAGCACCACGATGGGCAACACCTGGCACACCATCAGCCACGGCACCCAGGTCGTGTGCAGGCCACGCAGCCGACGCTCGCCACCGACGGCATCGCCGAGCGTGCGACGGCCGTGCTGGATGCGGCGCTCGATCAGGCCGAGCGCCTCCGCCGTGCGCGCGCCGTCCGCGGTCTCGTGCAGCCCGCTCTGCACGTCCGCCCACGAGTCCAGCATCCGCTCCACTGTGGACGGTACGCGGCGCACGTACCAGCGCGTGACGAAGAACAGGATCGGCACGACGATCAGGAGCGCGAGCGAGAGCAGCGGAGAGGTGAGCACCATCGCACCGACGGTGAGCGCGATCGTGCTCAGCGCGACCGAGATCTCCGGCACCGCGTTGCGGACCGCGAAGTCGATCCGGTCGGCGTCGGTGGTCGCGCGGCTCAGCAGGTCGCCGGTGCCCGCGGCCTCGACCGTGCCCAGCGGCAGCCGCAACGCCTGCGCCACGAACGACTCCCGGGTCTCGGCCAGCACCTGCTCACCCAGCATCCCGGCGCGCACGCGCGCGGTTCGCTTCAACCACGCCTGCGACACCAGCAGAACGACGAAGGCCAGCACGAGCAGTTCACTATGGACATTGCCGCCCGCGACCGAATCCACCAGCCGGCCCACGATCTGCGGACCGGCCAGCCCGGCGATCGCCGCGAAGCCGTAGAGCGCGACCACGATCAGGAAGGCGGGACGGTGGGCGTGCCAGGTCTCCGCCGCCCACGCGCGCGCCGTCCGGGCCGTCGCCAGCGGCAGCCTCACCGGCATACGATCACCTCGTCCGCCACATTCGTCCATAGTGGACTTTCGGTGAACACCACGGTGGTCTTGCCCCGCCGCAGTTCCGCGACCCGCTCGGTGATGCGCGCCTCGGTGTGCGTGTCCACGGCGGACGTCGGCTCGTCCAGCAGCAGCGTGTCCGCGTCCAGGGCCAGCGCGCGGGCCAGGTTCAGCCGCTGCCGCTGGCCACCGGACACCTCGCGCCCGCGCTCGCCGATCAGCTCCTCCATCCCGTCGGGGAAGCCCGCCACGATGTCGCCGGCGTCGGCCGCCCACAGCGCACGGCCGGCCCGCTCCGCCGGCAGCAACTGGGCGCGCAGGACGCCGGAGAACCACAGGTCCTGGTTGTGCGCGTACACGACGCGGCCGCGCAGCTCGGCCAGCGCGACGCGCTCCACGGGCACGCCCGACACCAACACCTGCTCACCCGGGCCGGCGTCCGCGAAACGCGACAGCCGCGTGGCCAGCGCCTCGGCGCCGCGACCGGCGTCGATCACCGTCAGCTTGCCGGCTATCGCGGTGAAGCCGGTGCGCGAGTCGTGCAGTTCCAGCGGGCCCTCGGGCAGCGCGATCGGCTCGGCCGGCTCAGCCAGGGCGGGCTCGAGGCTCAGCAAGCCGCACACCTTCTTGGCCGCCACCAGCGCGGAGGCGAACTCCGCCGTGGCCTCGGTGGCCGTGCTCACGGGGACGATCAGGAACGCGGACGCCGTGTAGAACGTGACCAGCTCGCCGACGCCGATCGTGCCCGCCGCCACCAGGCGCGCGCCGAGCCAGGTGATCAGCACGGTGATCAGCCCCGGCAGCAGCACCTCGGCGCCCGCCAGCCAGGACTCGCTGCGCGCGACATCGATGCCGGCGCGGCGGACCCGCTGGCTCGCCTCGCGGAACCGGCCCAGGAACTGTCGCTCGCCGCCGATGCCGCGCAGGATCCGCAGCCCGGACACGATGTCGGCGGCGATCGCGTTCACCTCGGACAGCTGCTCACGCTGCGCTCCCTTGCGCTGCTGCAACGGCTCGACCAGCTTGCCCATGCTCAGCACCGCGAGCGGCACGCCGACCATCGCGACCACACCGAGCAGCGGCGAGGTGACCAGCACGATGACGCCGATGGTGAGGAAGGCCACCACCGAGCCGAACAGCCGCCCGCCGACCTCGAAGACGTTGCCGATGTGGTTGATGTCGGTCGAGGAGAGCGCCATCACGTCACCGGTCGTGGCCTGCGCGCGCAGCGACGCACCGAGCCGCGCCGTGTGCTCGGCGACCACACGCTGGGTGGTCGCCGCCCCGTGGATCCACATCGTGTGCACGGCGAAGATCAGTGCCCCGCCGAAAACGGCCTGCAGCAGGCCCAGCAGCACGATCAGGCCGATCTGGCCCGCGACCGGCCGGTGCGCGCTGATCGCCTCGATCGTGTCGCCGATCACCAGCGGCAGCACCGCGCCGGGCAGCAACCAGACCGCGCCCAGCACGCAGGCGGCCGCGGCCAGCCCGGGCCGCGCCCGCAGCACCGCCGCGAGGTACCGCAGCGGAGTGAGCCGAGAAGGCAGGCGCATTCTGCAAACGGTATGGGTCCGAATCGCCCGGGGCGACCGATTTTCCGCCGGTCAAGTGCCGCACGTACCCTGGGAGTCGTGACGGAAACCCTGGTCATCGACACGACCGCGCACGCCGCCGGAACCCCGGACATCCCGCAGCCGTACCGCGAACTCGGGTTGGCGGACGACGAGTACGCCCGCATCCGGGACATCCTCGGGCGGCGCCCCACCGACGCCGAGCTCGCCATGTACTCGGTGATGTGGAGCGAGCACTGCTCGTACAAGTCGTCGAAGAAGCACCTGGGGTACTTCGGTGCGACCACGACGCCGGAGATGAAGGCGAAGATGCTCGCCGGTATCGGCGAGAACGCGGGCGTCGTCGACATCGGCGACGGCTGGGCCGTCACGTTCAAGATCGAGAGCCACAACCATCCGTCCTATGTGGAGCCGTACCAGGGCGCGGCAACGGGCGTCGGCGGCATCGTGCGCGACATTCTCGCGATGGGGGCCCGGCCGCTCGCGGTCGCCGACGCGCTGCGGTTCGGCCCGGCCGACGCGCCGGACACTCGCCGCGTGCTGCCCGGTGTCGTCGCGGGCGTTGCCGGATATGGCAACTGCCTGGGCCTGCCCAACATCGGCGGCGAGGTCGTCTTCGACGCGAGCTACGCGGGCAACCCGCTGGTGAACGCGCTGTGCGTCGGCGCGATGCGCACCGAGGACCTGCACCTCGCGTTCGCGTCCGGCACCGGCAACAAGATCATCCTGTTCGGTGCGCGCACCGGCCTCGACGGGATCGGCGGCGTCTCGGTGCTGGCCAGCGACACCTTCTCTGGTGATGAGTCGGCGGGTGGCCGCAAGAAGCTGCCGAGCGTGCAGGTGGGCGACCCGTTCACCGAGAAGGTACTCATCGAGTGCTGCCTGGAGCTGTTCGCGAAGAAGCTCGTCGTCGGCATCCAGGACCTCGGCGGCGCCGGGCTGTCCTGTGCGACGTCCGAGCTGGCGGCGGCCGGGGACGGTGGCATGTACATCGAGCTCGACCGCGTTCCGTTGCGCGCCAAGGGAATGACGCCCGCCGAGATCCTTTCCAGCGAGTCGCAGGAGCGGATGTGCGCCGTCGTCGAGCCGGGTAAGGTCGACGACTTCATGGCGATCTGCAAGAAGTGGGACGTGATCGCCACCGAGATCGGCGAGGTCACCGACGGCGAGCGCCTCGTGGTCACCTGGCATGGCGAGACCGTGGTCGACGTGCCGCCCCGCACCGTGGCGCACCAGGGCCCGGTGTACGACCGGCCGGTCGTGCGTCCATCCACTCAGGACACTCTGCGCGCCGACAGCCCGGCCGGGCTGGCCCGGCCGTCCACGCCCGATGAGCTGCGCGACACGCTGCTGCGCGTGATCTCCTCGCCGAACCAGGCATCGAAGGAATGGGTCACCGAGCAGTACGACCGCTACGTGCGCGGCAACACGGTGCTGGCACAGCCCGCGAACTCCGGTGTGATCCGGATCGACGAGAGCACCGGCCGCGGTGTCGCGGTATCCACCGACTGCAACAGCCGGTTCGTCTACCTCGACCCGTACCTGGGCGCGCAGCTCGCGCTGGCCGAGTCCTACCGCAACGTCGCCACCAGCGGGGCGACGCCGCTCGCGGTCACCAACTGCCTCAACTTCGGCGCCCCGACCGATCCCGGCGTGATGTGGCAGTTCGAGCAGGCGGTGCACGGTCTGGCGGACGGGTGCGCCCAGCTCGGCATCCCGGTCACCGGCGGGAACGTCAGCTTCTTCAACCAGACCGGCGAGACCGCGATCCTGCCGACGCCCGTGATCGGCGTGCTGGGCGTGATCGACGACGTGCGGCGGCGGATCCCGACCGGGATCGGCGCCGAGGCCGGCGAGACGCTGCTGCTGCTCGGCGACACGCATGACGAGTTCGGCGGCTCGGCGTGGGCGCACGTGATGCACGGGCACCTCGGCGGCGTGCCGCCGCGCGTGGACCTCGAGCGGGAGCGGCTGCTGGCGGAGATCCTGGTCGTCGGCTCGCGGGACGGGATGATCTCGGCCGCGCACGACCTGTCCGACGGCGGTCTCGCGCAGACGCTGGTGGAGAGCGTGCTGATCGGCCAGTGTGGCGCGCGAGTGGTGCTGGACGAGGACGCGGACCCGTTCGTGCAGCTGTTCTCCGAGTCGGCCGGGCGCGTGCTGGTCGCCGTGCCGCGCAGCGAGGAGCTGCGGTTCACGGAGATGTGCACGGCGCGCGGCCTGCCCTGGCGGCGGGCCGGCGTGGTCGACCCGGAGTCGGATGCGCTGGAGATCCAGGGCGTGACTACCTTCCCGCTCGCCGAACTCCGCACCGCGTGGGAAGGCACCTTACCGGCATTGTTCGCCTGACCCATCCCCGCGAGTCTCACGTTCCCGTCCCGCGAGTCTCACGTTCCCGTCCCGCGGCTCGCGCGTTCCGAGCGATGCAGCTCAAGGCTGCGCTGCATCAGCAATGTGTCGAGCCACCGACCGTGTTTGAAGCCGACCCGGCGTAGCCGGCCGGCGTCGACGAAGCCGCGCCGGCGGTGCAGGGCCGGCGATGCGCCGTCGACATCGGCGATGACCGCGATGATCTCGCGGATCCTCCTCGTGCGGCAGCGGTCCAGCAGCGCGTCGAGCAGCAGGCCGCCGAGCCCATGCCCGATCGCCCAGGGCGCGACGTAGATCGAGTCCTCGACCGTCTGCCGGTACGCCGGTCGCGCCTTCCACGGCGAGCAGTAGGCGTACCCCGCGACCTTCCCGTCCCGCTCCGCGACGAGGAACGGCAGCCCGGAGTCGACGACCGCGGCGAACCGCCGGGCCCATTCCGCCTCGTTCGGCACCTCCAGCTCGAACGTGGCGATACTCGTCTGCACGTAGTGCGCGTAGATCTCGCCGATCTCCGCGAGATGCTCACGACCAGCGCCTTTCACTATAGCGGGAAAGTGCACTACTATAGGATATATGGACCTCGGCGCATTGGGGGAGCGAATTCAGCAGGCCCGCACCGAACGCGCGATGACACTGCAGGCGCTCGCGGACCGCTCGTCGGTCAGCATCAGCATGCTGTCGTCGGTGGAACGCGGCGCGAAGGCGCCCACGATCGTGGTGCTCGACCGGATCGCCGCCGGCCTCGGCATCCCGCTCGTCGAGCTGGTCACGCAGCCGGAGCGGATCATCGTGCGGCGCGCCGCCGAGCAGGACACCGTGCACGAGCCCGGCGGTTGGCAGCGCACCATCCTGACCCCGGTC
Organism: Amycolatopsis sp.; assembly: GCA_035248845.1. Classification (GTDB taxonomy): domain Bacteria; phylum Actinomycetota; class Actinomycetes; order Mycobacteriales; family Pseudonocardiaceae; genus Amycolatopsis_E. The sequence continues at coordinate 50,146 of DATFHB010000006.1, forward strand.
GTACCCGGGGTGAACTTCGAATGGATCCGGTCGACGCTGCCGCCCGGCTGCGAGGCGGGCACGTACCCGCCCTATGCGGCGGGGTCGCACGAGTTCCTCGTCGTGCAGTCCGGCACGCTTACGCTGACGGTCGACGGCGAGGTGCTCATCCTCGGTGAAGGGGATTCGCTGTACCTCGCCGCCGACGTCACGTTGTCCTACGCCAACCACTCCGACGCACCCTGCACGTACTATGTCGCGGCGATGATCATGCGGCCCAGGCTGCCCGGACTGGGCCGCATGAAGGTCGATCAGTAGAAATCGAAGTTGTCGATGCAGGCGGTGCTGCCGTTGCGGTCGGTGCTGATGAACCCGCCCGTGAGCTTCTCGCCGGCGACCGTGCCGTTGACATCACCGAAGCCGACCGCGCCGTACCCGCTCACGTCCACCGTGATGCTGGAGCTTCCCGAGGTCGCCTTGCTGACGTTCGGCTGGATGTCCGACGCGTTGGCGGAGCACACCAGCGCCATCGCGCCGGCGCTGTCGCCACTGTTGACCTCGCTGACGAAGCTGTCGATCGTGCCCCTGTACAGCGCGTTGTCGTCCGAGCTGGAACTCGAGGTCGAAGTCGGCGAGCTGGACCGCGTGCTGGTCCGCGTCGAGCGGGACGACGTGCTGCTCTTGCTGTCCGTGATCTCGACATTTTGCCAGCACCACTTGTCGTTCTGCAGCGACAGGGTCGCGACCGCGGTGCCCGAGCCGCTCTTGGTCGAGATCGCGACGTTCGCCGTGGCCGTAGTGCCGTTGGTCGCGACGTTGGTCAGCTTCGCGCTCGTCACCTGGTCAACCGTGTCGATCTTGCCGTTGACGCCCTTGTCGGCGTTGGCGCAAAGGTAGGTCTTCAGCGTCGTCTTGTCGTGCTTGTTGAGCGCGTCGACGAGCGAGGCCGCGGTCGCGTCCGGACTCGCCTTGTCGTCACCGAGGAAGAAGCCCGGCGCGACGAACCCGGTGATGCCCACGACGGCCAGGATCACGACGACCGCGACGGTGATCCCGATCCACAGCCCCTTCTTGCCGCCACCGCCGGGCGGCGGGGCGCCGTAGCCGGGGTACTGGCCGGTGGGCGGGTATCCGCCACCGCCACCACCGCCTTGGTCGTAGGCCGGATAGGGCTGTGTGTAACCCGGCTGCTGGCCGTACCCGGGCTGCTGCCCGTACTGCGGGAACCCACCCGACTGGGGGTAGCCTCCCGGCTGCTGGCCATACCCGCCCGGCTGCTGACCGTAGGGGTCGGGCTGCTGTCCGTAATCCGGCTGGCCCGGCTGCGGTGGATAGGTCATCGCGTCGCCTTTCGCGTCAATACGCCCGCTGGGACGTAATCGCGACAAGTCTGGTTCCCACCTCGCTTGAAAGGTGAACAACCCGGCTCACGCCACGGCCTCCGATGGCGGAAATCACTTGTGGTCGGATCGGTAATCGGGGTTGCGCGCGAGCAGGACCAGGCGGTCGTACGCGCCGTTGAAGGTGTTCTGGTCGATGGGGCTGGAGCTGTACTGCCAGAACGTGTAGACGCTCCAGTTGTACGGCAGCGCCCCCACGCTGGAGGAGTACCGCGCCACCCACAGTGGGTTGGTGCCGCTGAAGTCTCCGTCCACGCACTGGGTCCACCAGCTCGTCGAGGAGTAGATCGTCGGGTACTTGCCGGTCCGCCCGTAGTAGGTGTCGCTGAAGTCGCGGATCCATCCGGCCATGGCGCTCTTGGACAGGCCGTAGCAGGTCGCGCCGTACGGGTTGTACTCCATGTCCAGCGCCCCGGGCAGCGTCTGTCCGTCGCCGGACCAGCCGCCGCCGTGGTCGACGAAGTAGTTCGCCTGCGCCGCACCGCCGGCTGTGTCGGGCGTCGCGAAGTGGTAGGCGCCGCGGATCATGCCCACGTTGTAGGACCCGTTGTACTGCTGCGCGAAGTAGGGGTTGGTGTAGGTGGTGCTTTCCGTCGCCTTGACGTAGGCGAAGCGGACGCCCTGGGCCCAGTGGCTCGCCCAGTCGACGTTGCCCTGATGGCCGCTGACGTCGATGCCGGGGACCGTGGCGGTGGCCTCCGCGCCATCCGCGCCGAGACCATGCGGCCGCATCGCGGCGTCCCTGGTCGCGGGCGTGGAGTGGTCGCCTTCGACGCGCCGGATCTGCGAACCCATCTCGTGGTCGTGTGCGGCCACGTACGCGTCGACGGACCTGTCCGGCGCCGCGCCCGCCGGGGTCGGCGTGCCGAGGAGGAACACACCGGCCACGACCGCGACCGCGCCGGGAATGATCTGCCGCCGGGTTCTTCGGGGGATGGACATCGGGGATCGGTCCTTCCGGTTGGCCCTCGCTTGTGGACGGTCGTTGTGGGCGTGATTCTTGATGACGACTTATCTCCTTGTCACCAAAACCAGTGAACAAGGAGTGTCACGTGGGTGACCTACCGGTGCGAGCCGACTTTCGACGTCACTCGAGTGGCCCAGACCATCGCTGGTTCGCCGCGAACGCACTCATCCGGTCGGTCGGGCCCTCGAAGAGGTTCTGGTCGCCGGGCAGCCCACCGGAGTCGGCGTACTGCCAGATCGTCTGCCGAGTCCACCCGGCGGGCAGCGGGCCGAGCGTGGCGCTGTACCGCGCCACCCACAGGGGGTTGTTTGCGCCGAAGCCGGCGTTGCCGCCGGTGCAGCGGTTCCACCAGCTGGTGGACGTGTAGATCACTGGGAAGCGGCCGGTTCGCGCGTGGTAGGTGTCGGAGAAGTCCCGCAGCCAGTCGCTCAGCGCAGCCGGGCTCAGGCCGTAACAGGCGTCGCCGTAAGGGTTGTACTCGGCGTCGAGGGCGCCGGGCAGGGTGCGGCCGTCGGCCGACCAGCCGCCGCCGTGGTCGACGAAGTAGTCGGCCTGCACGGCGCCGGTGGACACGTCGGGCCGCGCGAAGTGGTAGGCGCCGCGGACCATGCCGACGGTGTAGGAACCGTTGTACTGCTGGGCAAAACGCGGGTTGACGTATCCGGTGCCCTCGGTCGCCTTGATGTACACGAAACGACCGCCGCCGCTCCACGCCCCCGACCAGTCGATGTCGCCCTGGTGGTTGCTGACGTCGTGCCCCAGCGTCTGCGACTCCGCGCTGAACCGCGGCACTCCGCCCACGCCCTCGGTCCGGGCGATCTGTGAACCCGCGAACGTGGTGTCCGCCAGGCTGTAGTCGGCGGTTTCGGCCGCGGTGGCCGGCAAGGCCGGTGCGGCGGTCAGCGCACTCGACACACAAAGGACGGCGCTGCCCCAGCGCAGCCCGGCTTTCCAAAGACGCACGGTGACTCCCATCCTCCGAGGTGAGTCACGATGCCTCGATAGAGCGCATTCTGCGAATTGGTTGTCACTCGCCAGAGTGATCTTCGCAGGAGCGAGGTGAGCAGGATTACCGGCGGCCCTCGGCCGCGAGCGCCTGCGCCAGGTGCTCCGCGGGCACCACGGCGGTGATCACGTCGTGCGGGTTGACGGCCACCGGGTGACCGGCAAGCAACGGGACCATGTCGCGGCCGAGAACGGCACGGGCGTGCGGCCATTCGTCCGGCACCAGCGACTTCGACGTGTACGCCGGCACCAGCACACGGCCGTCGGTGTTGTGGAAGCCGATCACAGTGCGCTGCAACGGCGACATCGCGTAAACGAACAGCGTCGCGTCGAGGATCACCGGGGGCAGGTCCTCGGCCGGCCGGTGGTCGGTGCGGACCAGTTGCAGCAGCCGTTCGAGCTCATTGGACGGTTCGGGGAAGCCAAGTGCCTTGGGCGACGGGCGATAGCGGTCGTTGGCGTGGAAGTCCTCGACGATCGAGCCCGACGCGTTCACCGGGTAGGCACCGACGACGGCCCACGACGGCACCGGACCGTTGGGGTCGAAGGCTTCGTCGATGACATAGAGCCAGCTGTTCGGATTGGCCCTGGCGTTGGCGCGCATCTCCTCCGTGATCTTCGGCTTGGTGAGCCGGCCGGCGGCTTGGGGATTCGGTACGAGCTTGTCTGCATCGTCCCGCTGCGCCATGTTCAACCCCACGTCTCGCGTGCTGTCCTTCGGATGTTCACTCTACTGTTTCCCCATGCCTGCTTCGCGTTCGGTCGACCCCGCAGAGCTGCGCGCCGCGGTCGCGGCGATCTCGGCTTGGTTGAGCGGAGAAGCGGAGAAACCCGCACGTCCGGCGCTGGCCGCGGCTGTGCGGCTCAGCCTACGCGCACTGGCCGCCGACGCACCCGGACGAAGCGTCGAAGTGCGCGTGCCACCGTTCGCCGCGGTGCAGTGTGTGGAGGGTCCGCGCCATACCCGTGGCACTCCGCCCAACGTCGTCGAGACCGACCCGCGCACGTGGCTCGAACTCGTCACCGGCCGTCTACAGTGGACGGACGCGGTGGAGGCCGGCCGGGTCACCGCATCCGGCACCCGTGCCGACCTCTCCCACTGGCTTCCGATCGTGCGGCTTTAGGGCTTTCGGCCGACGCCGCCGACGATGCATTCCTGGACGAGATTGAGCGACCGGATGCGGGGGCCGTCCGGCCACCAGTCGTCACACAACACCAGGCCCGGTTCGATCATGTCCAGGCCGGGGAACATGGCCTGGATCTCCGACCGGGTGCGGAACCGGCCGCTGCCCATCGGGCTGTGCACGAACTTCTCCTCCATCTGGCGCGCGAGCTCGCTGTGCTCCGCGTCCTCCGGGTCGAAGAAGTGCGCGATCCCGACGTACGAGCCGGGCGCGAGCGCATCGATGTAGGTCCGCATCAGCTCGTCGGAGTCGTTGCCGAGGTAGTGGTGCAGCGTGCCGTTCTGGAACAGCCCGATGGGCCGCGAGAAGTCCAGCTCGTTGCGCACGACCTCGTTGTCCAGCACCTCGCCCGGCTGGAAGATGTCGGCGGCGATGAAGTGGGTGAACTCGTTCTCCTCGAGCAGCGCGCGCCCGTGCGCGAGCACCACCGGGTCGTTGTCCACGTAGACCACCCGCGCCTCAGGGTTCACCCGCTGCACGATCTGGTGCGTGTTCTCCGCGGTCGGCAGGCCGGAGCCGAGGTCGAGGAACTGGTCGACGCCCGCCTGCATGGCCATGAACCGGCAGGCCCTGGTCAGGAAGTTGCGGTTCGACCAGGCGAGATCGTTGACCTGTGGCGCGACGGTCCGGACCTGGGCCAGCACCGCCCGGTCGATCTCGTAGTTGTCCTTGCCGTTGAGCGCCGCGTCGTAAACCCTCGCGATGCTCGCCCTGGTGGGGTCGACCCCCACGGGCACAGCGTTGGGATACGGAGCCGTGGCACCGGTCATCGAAAGTCTCCCGGGCATGTGGAATGGAACACAACATACGTAGCGTAGGCGTGCGAGTCGTCCGGGTAAATGGACCATGCCCACTTGACCGCGGTCCACCGCGGTGTAACTTCGTATGCTGGGCATCAGTCGAGTTCAGGAAGGTCCGCCATGGCTTCGGTCGACTCGTCCGGAATCGAGGGCAGCGGGCCCACCGCACGACGGATGATCCTCGGCACCCAGCTGCGCAGGCTGCGCGAAGCCGCGAACGTTTCCCGCGCACAGGCCGCCTGGGAGATCCGCGCGTCGGAGTCCAAGATCAGCCGGATGGAGCTCGGCCGGGTCGGCTGCAAGGAGCGCGACGTCGTTGACCTCCTGACCATGTACGGGGTGCACGACCAGGACGAGCGCAGCTGGGCCGTGGAAATGGTCAAGCAGGCCAACCAGCCCGGCTGGTGGCACCGCTTCAACGACACTCTCCCGACCTGGTTCGACAACTACATCGGCCTGGAAGAGGCGTCCACCCGGATCCGCACCTACGAGCTGATGTTCCTGCCCGGCCTGTTGCAGACCGAGAACTACGCGCGGGCCGTCGCCAGCCGCGGCAACCCGGACACCGCGGACCCCGCCGTCGAACGGCGCGTCGCGATCCGGATGCGCAGGCAGAAGCTGTTGAGCAGCCCGAAGCCGCCACGGTTGTGGGCCGTGGTCGACGAGGCCGCGTTGCACCGCCCGGTGGGCAACGCCGCAATCCTCAAGGAACAGCTCGAATACCTGCTGGAACTGCTCAAACTGCCGAACATCTCGCTGCAGATCGTGCCGTTCGACATGAGCGGCTTCGCGGCGGAGAGCGCGTTCTCGCTGCTGCAGTTCGCCGAGCCGGAGCTGCCCAACATCGCCTACGTCGAGCGGCTCGAGGGTGCGCTCTACCTGGAAAAGGCGGACGAACTGGAGCTCTACGGCCGTACCTTCGACCGGCTCACCGTCGACGCGGAAACACCCGATCGAAGCAAGCAGATGCTGATCAAGCGGATCGCGGAGATTTAGGGCCACCCTCGGTGACCCCCACACGTCCGGTTCGCGCTGCTCCCGGCGTGGTGTTCACCCGATCGATTTCGGCCTCCTGCCTGCGCGATGGTTAACGCGTAGCCAACACTGCGTGAGTGTGCTGCACGTGCATTTACGCGTGCATCGGCACGTGATAGCTTCCCGGTACAGTGCAAATGCACGTGCATCTGCACTCGCTGACTTGATCGGGGAAGGTGGCGACGATGGAGCGAATCTCGAACGGAATGCCGGCAGACCTGCTGACCGGCGTGTCCTGGCGCAAGAGCAAGCGTAGCGGCGCACTCGGCAACTGCGTCGAGGTGGCCACGCTGCCGACGGGTGAGATCGCGGTTCGCAACTCCCGCTTCCCGGAGGGCCCCGCCCTCGTCTACACGCGTGCCGAGATCGCGGCCTTCGTGGCCGGCGCCAAGGACGGCGAATTCGACGATGTGCTCTGACACCGCGGAAACGAAAGCCACCGTCGAGTCCCGGCTGATGGACCTCATCGGCCGCGGCTACCAGTTCATCCACCCGCGCGACCGGGACGGCGGCGTGGTGGCCGTCGTCGGTATCCGCGCGCACCACACGGTGGTGGACGTGCTGCGGATCGACGGCGAGGACGACGTCACCGCGTTCCGGATCCCCGGCGCCGAAGAGGACATCCTCAACCCGCGCACGATCCTGTGGCGCTGCCGCGGCGAGGCGGACGAAGTGCTGGACCACCTGCTCGCGCTGCCCGACAGCCACGCCGCCACCGGGCGGCAGGTCAGCGGCTGCTGGGTGCCGGGCGACACCGGCCGCGCGAAGTGGCTCGCGGCCGCGAGCTGACCCGGGTGAGAGCGGAACGTCACGTCAACGTGGCGGTCACGCGACATACACTCGTGCCAGGCCCGCGGCACCAGCGGGGCGGCGTCCAGCGTCTCAGGGAGCAGTTTCGTGGTTTCCGACCACATCTCGCACGACCAGCCGGAATCCGAACCTCGTGAAGAATGCGGCGTCTTCGGTGTCTGGGCACCGGGTGAAGAAGTCGCGAAGATGACCTACTACGGCCTGTACGCGCTGCAGCACCGCGGACAGGAAGCGGCGGGCATCGCCGTGTCCGACGGCAAGCAGATCGTTGTGTTCAAGGATCTCGGCCTGGTCAGCCAGGTGTTCGACGAGCAGATCCTGTCGTCGCTGCAGGGCTACATCGCGGTCGGGCACTGCCGCTACTCCACCACCGGCTCGTCCACCTGGGAGAACGCCCAGCCGACGTTCCGGACCACGGCGACCGGCAGCGGACTTTCGTTCGCGCACAACGGCAATCTGGTCAACACGGCCGAACTGCGCGACCGCACCAAGGCCACCGGGCTCAAGCCGCACGCCGGGCTGACCGGCTCCTCCAGCGACTCCGACCTCGTGTGCGGGCTGCTCGCCGCCACGGCGGCGGACAAGGGCATCGAGGCGGCCGCGCTGGAGCTGCTGCCGACGCTGCGCGGCGCGTTCTGCCTCGTCTTCGCCGACGAGTCCACGCTGTACGCGGCGCGCGACCCGCACGGCGTGCACCCACTCGTGCTGGGCAGGCTCGAACGCGGCTGGGTCGTCGCGAGCGAGACGGCGGCGCTGGACATCATCGGCGCGTCGTTCGTACGGGAGGTCGAACCCGGCGAGCTGATCGCGATCGACTCCGACGGGCTGCGGTCCTCGCGGTTCGCCAACCCCGAGCCCAAGGGTTGCGTCTTCGAGTACGTCTACCTCGCCCGCCCCGACACCTCGATCGCCGGCCGCAGCGTGCACGGCACGCGCGTCGACATCGGCAAGCGGCTGGCGGAGGAGAATCCGGTCGAGGCCGACCTGGTCATCCCGGTGCCCGAATCCGGCACGCCCGCGGCGATCGGATACGCGCAGGCGTCCGGTATCCCGTACGGGCAGGGCCTGGTCAAGAACGCCTACGTGGGCCGCACATTCATCCAGCCGTCGCAGACTATCCGGCAGCTGGGTATCCGGCTCAAGCTCAACCCGCTGCGCGACGTGATTCGCGGCAAGCGGCTGGTCGTGGTGGACGACTCGATCGTGCGCGGCAACACCCAGCGCGCGCTGGTCCGGATGCTGCGCGAGGCCGGGGCGCTCGAGGTCCACGTGCGAATCGCGTCCCCGCCGGTGCGCTGGCCGTGCTTCTACGGCATCGACTTCGCCTCGCGCGCGGAACTGGTCGCCAACGGCGCGGACCTCGACGGCATCCGCCGGCTGATCGGCGCAGACTCGCTGGGCTACGTCTCGCTCGACGGCCTGGTCGCTGCCTCGGAGCAGCCCAAGTCGCGGCTGTGCACAGCCTGCTTCAGCGGCGAGTACCCGATCGCGCTGCCCGACGAGGCGCTCGTGGGCAAACACCTCCTCGAGAGCTTCGAGGAGAAGGACGCCCGGTTGCCCGTCACCCAAGCCGGGTACGGTGCTGGGGATGCCGTCCGGCGTCCCTGAGCCCGATCAGTCTGGAGTCCGCTTGCCGTGAGCGAGTCCACCAATGCCACCTACGCCGCCGCCGGTGTCGACATCGACGCCGGTGACAAAGCCGTCGAGCTGCTGAAGCCGCATGCCGCGCGCACCAGCAGGCCCGAGGTGATGGGCGGGGTCGGCGGGTTCGCCGGGTTGTTCTCGCTCAAGCTGGACCGCTGGAAGGAACCGGTGCTCGCGTCGTCGACCGACGGCGTCGGCACCAAGATCGCGGTCGCGCAGGCGCTGGACAAGCACGACACGGTCGGCATCGACCTGGTCGCCATGGTGGTCGACGACCTGGTGGTCACCGGCGCCGAGCCGCTGTTCCTGCAGGACTACATCGCGGTCGGCAAGGTCGTGCCGAAGCGGATCGAGGCGCTGGTCGGCGGCATCGCGGAGGGCTGCGTCCAATCCGGGTGCGCGCTGCTGGGCGGCGAAACCGCCGAGCACCCCGGGATGATGGGCGAGCACGACTACGACCTGTCGGCCACGGGCGTCGGCGTCGTCGAGGCGTCCGGCGTACTGGGCCCGGAGCGGGTGCGGCCGGGCGACGTCGTGATCGCGATGGGCTCGTCGGGCCTGCATTCCAACGGCTACTCGCTGGCCCGGCACGTGCTGCTGGACATCGCGCGGATGCCGCTGGAGGGGCACGTCGAGGAGTTCGGCCGCACGCTCGGCGAGGAGATGCTCGAGCCCACCCGGATCTACGCCAAGGACTGCCTCGCGCTCGCCGCGGAAGCCGAGGTGCGCACGTTCGCGCACATCACCGGCGGTGGCTTGGAAGCCAACCTCGCTCGCGTGATGCCGCACGGGCTGAGCGCGCAGCTCGAGCGCGGCACCTGGACGCCGGCGCCGGTGTTCGCGCTGATCGCGCAGCGCGGCAAGGTCGAGCGGGCCGAGATGGAGAAGACGTTCAACATGGGCGTCGGGATGGTCGCCGTGGTCGGCGCCGAGGACGTCGACCGCGCGCTGGCCGTGCTCACCGCACGGCACGTGCCCGCCTGGACGCTCGGCGAGGTCCGCCCGGCCGAGAACCCGGACGGCCCGCGGGCGGTGCTCTCCGGTGACCACCCCCGGTTCTGACCTGGCCGTCACACGCCGCTTCGTCATCCCGGCGAGCGAGTTGCGGGAACGGTTCTCGCGGTCGTCCGGGCCGGGCGGACAGGGCGTGAACACCACCGACTCACGCGTCGAGCTGTCGTTCGACGTCGCGCGGTCACCGTCCATTCCGGACGATCTTCGGCCCAGGTTGCTGGCCAGGCTGGCGAACCGGCTCATCGGCGGGGTGCTGACCATCGCCGCGAGCGAGAATCGGGCCCAGTTGGCGAACCGCGAAGCCGCCCGCGCCCGGCTGGTCGCGTTGCTCCGGGAGGTGGCCGCGCCACCGCCGCCGAAACGGCGGCCCACCAAGCCGAGCCGCGGCGCCAAGGAACGGCGGCTGGCGGAGAAGAAGCGCCGTGGCGACCTCAAACGGGGCCGCCACGGACGCTTCGACGACTGACTGCTACGGCGTTCCCACCGGTTGGCGGAAGCCGTTGATCGGTTTGCGGATCTGCGCCGGGATCGCGAGCGGCAGGGGGCGCCGGACCCACCCGCAGGTCAGCGTCGCCCCTGCCGCGGCGCCGAGCGTGTTGAGCAGCACGTCGTCGGTGGAGGTGACCCGGCCGGCGTGCAGAAAGTACTGGGTGACCTCGATTGCGACGGATACCGCGAACGCGAAGAACGCCATCCGCGAGATCGAGCGGAGCGGCGGGACCCGCAACGGCACGAGCAGGCCCAGCGGCGCCAGCAGAACAAGGTTCCCGGCGATCTGCCACAGGGAACCGTCGTCGGTGAATTCGGTGAGAACGTCCGAGCCCGGCACGAGATGCAGTGAGCTGCCCGAGCCGACCGGCATCATCGTCAGCGCGAGAATCTCCAGCGACACCAGGACGATCCCCACGTCGAGCCCGGCTGTCGTGGCCGCGGCCCACGGGGGTCTCCGGCGCCGCCGCCACGCCGCCAGCAACCGCCAGGCGAACAGAGCGAACGGCACCGCAATGACCGTGATCGGCGCCAGAATCCCAAAACTCGCTGTCAGAACAGCCACGCGTACCCCTTCCCCAACCCCGCGTCCGAAAATGATCTTTCCAGCGGGTGGGAGGAACGGCAGTCCCAATCGAGTCCACTTTGCGGTGAATCTGTACCACTGTCGGCGTGGCAAACGGTGAAAAGATTTCAGCGGTGGTAAGCGATTTGATAGGCCTCATCGAGAATTCGCTGCAGGTGGAGTCCGCGGTGGACATCGCACGGATGCGATGTCGCGCCGGTCGCGATCATCGCCGCGAACTCGTCGAGCAGCGCCGTGTAACTCGCCGGCCCGGCGCCGGGTTTCCGGCCCAGCGTGCGGAATCCGGGCTTCCCGTACACCGCGATCTCGACGACGGTGGGCCGCACCGGCAGCCGCAGCGACAGCGTCGCGGTGCTCGTCGCCCCGCCCACGTGCGCGAACATCACGTGCCACAGGTCCTCGGGCGTGCGGTGCGCGGCGAGCACCTGCTCGATCGGGCCGAGCGCGGCGTCCAGCAGATCGAAGGCGTGCGGCCCGATGTCGGCCAGCGCACCGCTTTCGTGCCGCCACAGCGAGCCGCTGTAGGCGCCGCCGAGCAGGGCTCCCGACAGCCAGCGCGCGCTGCCGCCGGTCCAGCCGTCTGTATCCGCCAGCGCAGCCAGCCAGTCGCGGGTCTCCGGCGCGAAGCGAAGGGTCAGCAGGACGAGGCTCGCGACCCCGGCACCGCCGATTGCGTGGGCGAGCCGTTCCGCCGCGACCGCGTCCGGCGCGATCGGCTTCTCCAGGATCACGTGCTTACCCGCCTGCGCGGCGCGGGTCGCCAGCTCGACCTGGATCGTGGGCGGCACGGCGAACGACACCGCATCCACCTGCGCGAGCAGCTCGTCGAACGACGCCGACACCGAGGCGCCACGCAGCTCTGCGACCTCCAGCGCCGCATCTGCGCGCCGCGCCCACACGGTGGTCAGCTCGGTGCCCGGGTGGTCGACGAGGCCGGGCGCGTGCACCGAACGCGCCCATGGACCCGCGCCGACGAGGCCGATCCGCAGTTGCGTGATCGAATCGCGTTTCATGAGCGGCGGAGCCGCTCTTTGTGGGCCGCCAGCCGGCACCGCTGCGGGTTCTGGCGTGGTTCCTGGCGAGGACAGCGCCGACATGGTGAATTGGCATTCATGCGAAGGCGATCCCGGAGCCAGGGGCCACGCCAGGTTCCGCCACCCGCACCGCTACGCAAGCCATTTCGACGGATGTTATTCGTACGAGTAGAAGCCTCGGCTGCTTTTCTTGCCGAGGAGGCCGGCGTCGACCATGCGGAGCAGCAGCGGCGGCGGCGAGTAGAGCGGCTCCTTGAACTCGTCGTACATCGACTCGGCGATCGCCTTGATCGTGTCCAGGCCGATCAGGTCGGACAGCCGCAGCGGACCCATCGGGTGCGCCGTGCCCAGTTCCATGCCGCGGTCGATGTCCTCCGCGGTAGCGAAACCGGACTCGATCATCCGGATGGCCGAGAGCAGGTACGGCACGAGCAGCGAGTTGACGATGAAGCCGGCGCGGTCCTGCGACCGGATCACAGTTTTGCCGAGCAGGGTGGTGACGTGCCCGTCGGCACGCTTGACCGTCTCCTCGCTGGTGAGCAGCGACGGCACCAGTTCCACCAGCGGCAGCACCGGCACGGGGTTGAAGAAGTGGATGCCGATCACCTGCTTCGGCCGGCTGGTCGCCATGCCGAGCTTCATGATCGGGATCGAGGACGTGTTGGACGCGAAGATCGCGTCGGCGCGCGCGACGACCTTGTCCAGGGCGCGGAACACCTCGACCTTCGCCTGCTCCTGCTCGAGGATCGCCTCGACGACGAGGTCACGGTCGGCGAAGGACTGCAGGTCGGTGGTGAACGTCAGCCGGTTCAGCGCCGCGGCCGCGTCCTCCTCGGTGAGCTTGCCGCTGCGCACACCGCGCTGCAGCGACTTCTCGATCCGCGCCTGGCCCGCGTCCAGCGCCGGCCGGCTGACCTCGGTGACGACCACGTCGGCACCCGCTCGCGCGTGCACCTCCGCGATGCCCGAGCCCATCAGGCCGGCACCGATCACGCCCACTCGTTGAATGCCCGTCATCTCCCACTCCTTCCACGGAACCCGCGCATGACGAACAGCGAGGGCAGGTCCCAGTGTTTCCCGGAACCCACCCTCGCCTCTCGTCGATCAGTCAACGACGGACATAGACGGCCCTACCGCCGCCGTCATCCTCGTCGTCATCGTCGCCGTACGAGTCCGAGTACGGGTCATCCTCGTACTTGTCGTCCTCGTCGTGGGAGCTCTGAGCGGATTTACCTGACAGCTCGCGCTGCAAAGCATCGAAGTCCGTGTCATGAGAGCTGTATTTGAGCTCCCGTGCCACCTTCGTCTGCTTGGCCTTGGCCCGGCCGCGCCCCATGGCTCGACCCCCTCGCACAGGGACGGGGCGGCCGGGGGAAACGGCGGCCCCGCATGTCTCGACAACTATTTCCTGTGCATACCGTACCTTGTCCCACCAGGAGAATGCGACGTGGCTTCTCCTCTCGTGGCGAGAGTCTCTCCGCCTTCCCGCAGCCGGTGCGCATGACACGTCATCGACGTGCCACGATTTAACGATGCTGCGTCCGTTCGTTGCCTATCTGCGGGTGTACGAACCCTTGTCCGCTTTCGGCGAAACGCCCTCTGATCAGCTACTTCAGGCCGTGCGGGCCGCCCAGCTCAACCGCGCCACGGCTGGCGAGCGCGAGCAGCGCATGTGGCTCAAGTCACAGATCGCCGCGCCTGCGCGGCTGCTGCCCGCGGAGCTCGCCAACGGGCATGCCGCGCCGAGCACCACCACCGACGTGCTCGTCCTCGATCCGGCTGACGTGCCGGGCGCAACCGGTCCCGGGCCGCTCATCTGCCCGCTCGAACTCCGCGCCCGGTCGGCCGCGGCGCTCGTCAGCTTTCTCGGCGACGCACACCCGGCGTTGCGCACCGCGGTGCTCGACGCGGGCGGGGTGACCGCGGAGACCGCGCGATCGCGATCGAGCGCCGCGCTCGGTGCGCTCGACAAGCCCGCGGTACACGTCCTGTCGACGACCTGGACGGTGCCGCTGCCCTGGTTCGCGCTGATCGACCCGGCGCATCGGCGGCTGCGGCTGGGGACCGGGCTCACCGACCCCGACCGCGAGCTGTCGTGGCGCGTCGCGATGCCGGACGCGCTGCGGCGCGCGGCCGAGGCCCGTGAGCTGGCGGAAACCACACTCGGCGACTCCGGCCCGACGCAGATCATCGCCGAGACCGAACGCTGGCTGACGAACTTCGACCCCGCCTCGGCGGTGGAACTGGACTACGGCGGCCTCGTGCAGCTGATCGCCGACCCACTGCTGGAATCGGACAGCTCCGCCGACGAAGTGCACAAGATCCTGGAAGCGCTCCGCATCGGCAACGTCGAACAACTCGCGGAGCTGTTCACCGAACTGCGCGAATACTGGGCGGAGATCGCCTCGCGCGAGCACTTCAACTAGAGGTCGCGGGCGCGTTCCTCGGCGAGGAGGTCGTCGACGGAGGCGGTGCCCTGCGCGTAGCGGCCCGCGATCTCGGCGTTGAACAGGTCGACCACGACCTGCACCTCGCGCCGGCGCTGGGACACCGACGACTCCTCCTCGGCGTAGACGCGCAGGGCGTCGGCGAGCTCGTCGTCGGACAGCGAGCCGACGTCGGAGAGGTCCGTGTTCCCGACGAGCGCCTCCGCCTGGCGGCGGTGTTCACCGGCGCGCGTCGGCTCGAGTTCCTGGTAGCGCCCCGAGCCTCGAGCCGGGCGCAACGCGTTGTCGGACAGGATCGCGGCCAGCTGGTCGACGATGCTGCTCTGCCCTCCCGAGCTGCGGCGCTCCTGCTCCGCGTGCACGATGTCGATCCGGACATGCAGGAGCCGGCGCAGGTAGGACAGGTCCGTCTCCTCCTGCGCGGCGTCGTCGCGGCGCTCCCGGAGCTGCTTGAGCGACAGCGCTGGAAGACCTTCCACAAAGCCAGGTGCCAGGACGCGGTCGATGCGACGGCGCCCGCCCGGCCGGACTTCGATCACGCGGACATCCTGCTTCATTCCGGACCCGGGCGCTAGACCGGGTCAACCACGCAAACGCGCCGCGGCCTCGCGACCTGGGGCGGCGCCCTCGGCGGGTACCGAGTCGGGATCGACGGTGGCCTGCACGACCCGGTCCTCGCCGCCCGCGAGCAGTTCCTGGTCCACCGGAGCCGACCGCTTCAGCAACGCGAGCGCGACCGGGCCCAGCTCGTGGTGCTGAGCCACGCTGCCCACCCGGCCGACGACCCGCTCACCGAGCCGCACCGGGTCACCGGTCTCGGGGTAGATCTCCGGCGAGCCGTCGAGGTGCAGCAGCACCATCCGCCGCGGCGGGCGGCCGACGTTGAACACCTTCGAGACCGTCTCCTGCCCGCGGTAGCAGCCCTTCGCGACATGCGCGGCCGTGCCGATCCAGCCGACCTCGTGCGGAATCGTCCGGTCGTCGGTGTCCACGCCGAGCCGCGCCCGGAGCGATTCGACCCGCAGCGCGTCGAACGCCCACGTGCCCGCCGGGCGCGCGCCCGCCTCGGTGACGCGGCGCCACCAGTCGGAGAGCGCAGCACGCGGCACGACCACGTCCACGCTGGACCGGCCCGGCCACGGCATCCGCCGGGCGAACCCACCCTCGAAAGCCGTCACCGCGTAGTCATCGGCCGCGAGCGAGATGTCCAAAGTGGACAATATCCGGCCCGCTTCCGGCCCGAGCAGGGTCAATACCGCCAGCTCACCGGTGACGTCGGAGATCTCGACGTTCGACCAGAACTTCATCGCCTCGAGGTACTCGCGCAGGGTCTGCGGGCCGCCCTTGGGCAACGCGCTCGTGGCGTGCGCGCCCGGATCGGCGTCGAGGTAGACCGCTTCGCCGACGTGCGCGAGGACCATGTGCGCGTCGACGTGGCCCTGGCTGTCCAGCACGAGTGCCTCCGTGCCGCGGCCGTCGGGCAGTTCGGTGACGTGCTGCGAGATCACCAGGTGCAGCCACGACAGCCGCTCCGGGCCGGTCACCTTCAGCACCTCGCGGTGCGACCGGTCGACCACCGCGACTCCGCGTGAGGCCGTGCGCTGCTCGGCGAACGGGTCGCCCCAGTGCCAGGGCACGCCTTGTTCCGCGTGGCCATCCGGCGGGGCGACCGAGCCGGGCGCTTCCAGGAGCGGTGACTGGTAGGACATACCCCCGATCCTAGGTGAGTACCGTGAAGCCATGCGCGTACTCGCTTTCCTCGACGGCACCATCGCGGACCCGGATTCACCCCACATCCGGATCGACGACCTCGGTCTCCTGCGCGGCGACGGAATTTTCGAAACGGTGCTGGTCTCGGAGGGCACCGCGCGCGAGCTGCGGCCGCACCTGGACCGGCTGGCCCGCTCGGCGTCGATGCTGGACCTGCCCGAGCCCGACGACGAGACGTGGCAGCGGGTCGTCCGGCAGGTGATCGACACCTGGAGCGGTGGCGACGAGTTCGCGCTGAAGCTCGTCTACACGCGCGGCGTCGAAGGCGACCCGCAGGCGCGACCGACGGGCTACGCGCTGGCGCAGCCGATCGACGCGAAGATCATCCGAGCGCGGGCGGAAGGCGTCGCCGTCGTGACGCTGGACCGGGGCATCACGCCTGACCTCGCCGAGCGGGCGCCGTGGCTGCTGCTGGGCGCGAAGTCGTTGTCCTACGGCATCAACATGGCCGCAGTGCGCGAGGCCGCGCGGCGCGGCGCGAGCGACGTCATCTTCACCGCGACCGACGGTTCGGTGCTGGAGGGCCCGACGTCCAACGTCGTGATCGCCCGCGGCCGCACCCTCTACACCCCGCCCGCGGCCATCGGCATCCTGCCGGGCACCACGCAGGCGGCGGTGTTCCGGGGTGCCGAGCGCGCGGGCTGGACCACCAAGATCGAGCCGTTGCGGGCGGAGGAGCTCGTCGAGGCCGACGGCGTCTTCCTGTCGTCGTCGGTGCGCAAGCTCACCCGCGTGCACACCCTCGACGGCCGCACGCTGCCCGACTCCAGCGCGATCCACGCCGAGCTCACCGCGGCTTACGAGGATGTCTACAGCTAAGGCCGGAACCTGATCGTCGTGCCGGGGCGGGCCTGCGCGAGGGCGGGGAGCGCGCCCGGTGCCACGACGCCGATCACCGGGTAACCGCCGGTCGTCGGATGGTCGGCGAGAAACACCACGGGCAGCCCGTTCGGCGGCACCTGGATCGCGCCGGTGAGCAGGCCCTCGCTGGGCAGTTCGTCGGACTTGTTGCGCCGCAACGGTTCCCCGTCGAGTCGGAGGCCGACGCGATTGGACTCCGGCGTGACCGTCCACGTACGGGCCAGCTGGGTGGCGGCGTCGGCGAACCAGGCGTCGCGGGGGCCGAGCCACATCGGCACTACCAGGTCGGCGGGCACGCGCGGCGGGCTCAGCTCGTCCTCGCCCGCCGGGATGCCGCGCCGCTCGCCGAGCCGCAGCAGGTCGCCCGGTTGCAGCGGGGGCGGCCCGATCCCGGACAGCACGTCACGGGACCGGCTGCCCAGCTCCGGTTCGGCGTCGATCCCGCCGGAAACCGCGAGGTAGCAGCGCAAACCGGTCCGCGGGGTGCCGATGCGCAGCGTCTGCCCCGCGACGAGGTGTAGGGGTGTGTGGGAGCCGAGCGCGCGGCCGTCGACGGTGACCTCGACCGAGGGGCCGGTGACGGCGAGCGTGCAGGAATGGGTCGCCCGCACGGCCAGGCCGCCGAGCAGCACTTCGATGCCGGCGGCGTCCTCTGGGGTGCCGGTGAGCCGGTTGGCCAGGCGCAGGGCGGGCGTGTCGAGCGCGCCTGAAGGCGGGACGCCGAGGTGGGCGTAGCCGGGCCGGCCGAGGTCCTGGACGAGTGCCGAGGGCCCCGTCGCGAGGACCTCGAGCGTCCTCACCGGACACTCCGGAACCGCACCCGATCCCCGGGCGCGAGCAGCGCCGGCGGGTCCGCGTGCGAGTCGAACAGGACGGTGTCGGTGTGGCCGAGCAGGCGCCAGCCGCCGGGTGAGGGGCGCGGGTAGACGCCGGTGAACTCGCCGGCGACGCCGACCGAGCCGGCGGGCACCCCGGTCCTCGGACTGTCCAAACGGGATTGTCGCAGTGGTTCGGGCAGACCGGTCAGGTAGGCGAAACCCGGTGCGAACCCGGTGAAGGCGACGGCGTAGTCGGCTCCGGTGTGCAGGTCGATCACCTCGGCGGTGGTGATCCCCGCGGTGTCGGCGACAAGTGCGAGGTCGTCGCCGTCGTAGTGCACGTCGAGCACGATCTCGCGGGGTTCGGTGCGCGGCGGTTGCTGAAGATCCGCGCCTTCGGCGACCTTGCGGGCTTCGGCGAGGGCTTTCGTGCCGTGGCGCGCTACCACGAGGACGCTTCTGGCCCCCGGGACGACCTCGACCAGGTCAGCAAGCCCGGCCACGGCGGCACGGACCGCGCTCATCTCGCCCAGCGAACCGCACTCGATGAGCGCGGCGTCAGGACCGTAGGCCAGCCAACGCACTAGCCCGCGACACGACGGAGATATGCGGATACGTGAGGCTGCATGGGCTGGCCGACCATGGCGCGCTCCTCGACGTAACCGAGGTCGCCGTTGTTGACCAGGCCGTACAGGCGCTGCGCGCCGGCGACCTCCTTGGCCGTCGCGGTACGGATGACCGCGTCGGTGCCCAGCTCCCAGGACGTCTGGGTGCGCGGCCTGCCGTAGAAGATCTCGAGGATCCCGCTGGAATGCGTGAGCAGCAGCTCGATCGTGTCGTCGGGCTGCGGCCGCCACCAGCCGACCTCGCGCGCGGCGGGGCGGCTGACGTTGCCGTCACTGTCCAGCAGCCAGGACCGCGCCTCGTGGTACAGGAACGGGCGCCCGTCGTGAGCGATGGTGAGCTGCTGGGCGAACCGCACCGGGCCGTCGATGGTCGGGTAGTTGACCTCGCCCTCACCGCGCCAGACACCGACGAGCGGCAGCAGTGCCAGGCACGCGTCGTTGAGGTTGGGCCCTTCGCGCAGATTCGCGGTGTCCGCCGGAGTCGGCAGCTCGGGAAGAGCACCGTAGGGCGGAAGGTTGCGATCACGCGTGCTCTCCGCGCGCGCGTCCGCGGCTTGGATGGCAGAAGGGTCAGTGCCGCCGCTGTCCATGATTCCTTATCGCTGGTCGGCGTACAGCCGGTAGACGACGTAGAACGCGAACCACAGGATCGCGATACCGGCGATCACCAGCAAGGTCGTAAACAGGATCTCCACGCCTGTGAGGATAGCTCCCCGGGCTCGGCGCGCTCGACCGTGGTGGCGAGCGCCACGGGCAAGACGTGGGGGCCGCCATGTGGTCGATGGCGGCCCCCACGGGGTGAAACGTCGTCAGGCGACGGCGATGGTGAGCTGGTGCAGGCCGGGGCCCTCAGCCGTCACTGCGGCCTCGCCGTTGCCCGTGCGGTGCAGGGCGCGCACCGTCCACGAGCCGGGCGCGGCGTAGAACCGGAAGTCGCCTTCGGGGGAGGCCTGGACCTCGCCCGCGAAGTCGCCGTCGCCGTTCAGCAGCCGGACGTACGCGCCGCCGAGCGGCCCGCCGGATCCGGTCACCTTGCCGGCCACCACGACCTGGCCGTTGGTGTCGATGTCAGCCGGGGTCGCCGTCTGGGCAGGCGCGCCGCAACCGTCAGCACTCATGTTCACTTCACTCCTGTCTCGATGGGCACGCCGACCAGCGAGCCGTATTCGGTCCACGAACCGTCGTAGTTCTTCACGTCCGCGAGGCCGATCAGCTCGTGCAGCGCGAACCAGGTGTGGCTGGAGCGCTCGCCGATGCGGCAGTAGGCGATGGTGGACTTCGACGTGTCGAGGCCCTCCTCGCCGTAGAGCTCCGTGAGCTCCTCGTTGGACTTGAACGTGCCGTCCTCGTTCGCGGTCTTGGCCCACGGCACGTTCAGCGCCGTCGGGATGTGGCCGGCCCGCTGGGCCTGCTCCTGCGGCAGGTGCGCGGGGGCCAGCAGCTTGCCCGAGAACTCGTCCGGCGAGCGCACGTCGATCAGGTTCTTCGTGCCGATCGCGGCGACGACCTCGTCGCGGAACGCGCGGATCGAGCTGTCCTGTTCCTTCGCGGTGTAGCTGGTGCGCTCGCGCTTGACCTCGTCGGTGCTCAGCTCGCGGCCGTCCAGCTCCCACTTCTTGCGGCCACCGTCGAGCAGCTTGACGTTGCCGTGCCCGTAGAGCTTGAAGTACCAGTACGCGTACGCGGCGAACCAGTTGTTGTTGCCGCCGTAGAGGACCACGAGGTCGTCGTTGGAGATGCCCTTCTCGGACAGCAGGGCCTCGAAGCCCGCCTTGTCCACGAAGTCACGCTTGACCTGGTCCTGCAGCTCGGTCTTCCAGTCGATCCGCACGGCGCCACGGATGTGGCCGCCCACGTAAGCGCTGGTGTCCTCGTCCACCTCGGCGAAGACCACGCCAGGGGTGTCCAGGTTTTCCTCGGCCCACTGCGTCGTGACCAGGACGTCTTCACGGCTCATTTGAGCTGCACTCTCTTTCTTTCTTCTCTGGGTGGACTGTCAGGACGCTTGGCCGGCGCTCGGTGCGACGCGCCGGATCAACAGGTACATCTCGCAGCCGAGACAGAAGTTGAACGCCGCGTTGAGGAACGCCGCGAACAACGCGAACGCGGTGGCGACGATGCCCAGCGCGGTGACCCCGCTGGCGTAGCCGACGGTGCCGACCAGCGCGAACACGAAACCGACGGTCTGGGCGAAGCGTAGCGGCGCGGCGTCCTCGCGCTCACTCGTCGGCTGCAGGCGCGGCGCCACCAGGTACCGGTAGGCCACCGAGTACGGCGCCGGCTTCAGCCCGACGAAGGCGCCGATGGCGAACACGACGGTCTGCACCGCGAGCAGCGGCCACCACCCGGTGACCAGCACTACCGCGAGCACGACAGTCGTCACGATGGCTGCGAAGCGCGGGCCGCGCGGGTCGACTGCTGGTCCTGCTGACATGAAACCTCCTGGGCTGGCGCGTGCCGGTACACGCGGCGAAGGAAGGAAACCGGCCGGAACGAGCAGGAAACGCTCGTCAGGCCAGACAGAGGCTGCTACGCACGCGGCAGAAATCGACCGCGCGACGTTGCGTCAGCAGAGGGGTGGGCAGCCTTTTCACGACGACCAGCCTACCTAGCGATCCCTGTCCGTGGGAACCTCGTCCACCAGCTGGACTGGCGAGAGGTGCTCGTCAAGGGCCTCGAGCAGCGCAGCGCCCCTGGGGACGCCGCTGACGCGCAGCAGTTCCGTCCCATCAGGTGAGAAAGCGAGCGTGGTCGGGGTGCGCAGCACGCCCAGCGCGTGCGCCACCTCCGGCTGGTCGGTGACGTCCAACTCGGCGTGCGAAAGGCCGTCGGTGCGCTCCGCGAGGGGCTCCAGGATGGCCCGGGTGTGCCGGCACGGCGCGCAGAACGTGGTCGAGATCTGCACCAGCGTCACGTCCGCGGCCGGGTCCAGTGCGTCGGCCACCGGCGCGGGCAGCGCGTGCTGCGGCCCCGCCGTGCGGATCCGCCCCTCACGTGCCCGCATCAGGACGCCGGCCGCGAGACCGATGACGAGCACGGCCACCACGACCAAGATGCCGACCATCGATCACCCTCCCGACGTGACCCCGGTGAAGTTGACGTTCTCCGCCTCACCCTTGATCGTCACCGAACCGCTGTTCACCTGGACAGCCGTAGGAGTCACCTTGAACGGCAGGTCGCCGGTGTCGATCGTGGCCTTGAAGTTGGGCAGCAGAGCCTTCTGTACAGCTTGGGAAACGACGGTGGACTCGTGGTCATTCCCGTACTGCAGCCGGGTCGGCACGATGTCGATCGACGTGCCGTGCAGTTCGATCAGGGCGAAGCAGAAGATCTCGATCTGCTGGCCCGCGATTTGCACATGGCCGGACAGCCGGATGCCCGCCTTCGACTTGTCCTGGCTCTCCGGGTTCTGCGTGGTCGTGGAGTCGGAGCCGGTCGTGGCGTCCTGCCCGGTCTCGACGTAGGAGACGCTCGACGGCTCGATCCGCAGGTCCTCGATCTTGGTGAGCGGGTCGACCTTGTTGATGTCGCTGGCCTTGATCGTGACCTGCGCCTCGAGGCGGCCGACGGTGATCGCCTTCGTGTTGCCCTTCAGCAGATCGGACAGCGGCGCGCGCACGTCGTACAGCTCGGCGTTCACGCCCACGTCCTTGAGCTCCTGGATCGGGACGCCCGACGCGGAGAGCGAGACATGACCGTAGTCACCACCGATGGCCTGCGTGGTGAACGGGAAACCGTGGATCGTCACCGACGGGTCGTCGGTCAGGCTGAGCTGCTCGCGCCCCTTCTGCGACACCGTGTGCTCCGCGTACGCGGCGAGCCCGAAGTCGGCCGCGACCAGCAACGCGACGAGGATCGCAAGGCTCACGACGATGCGCCGGGTGCGCCGGCCACGACGCTGGGCGACGGCGTCCGGGGCGGGGCGATCCTGGGTCACGGGCCTGCTCACTCTTCGTATCCGATCTCTTGGCTGCGGACGTACGATAGGCGACTCCAGTGTGACGTCGGTGTGACGAGCGCGGCAGAACGGGGTGTCATGCGCTGTTCACCGGCTAATCTTGTGCAACGCCGACCCGGGATGCTCGCAGCAACGACAAGAGAAGGCGGTGTGGCGATGAGCTTGGACCTGCTCGTACTCACTCCTGAGGCCGAAGCCACCTCGGTCCTGCCGGCCCTGGACCTCTTGCCGCACACCGTACGCGTGCGCGCACCGGAAGTCACCGCACTCCTCGACGCGGGGCACCGCGACGTGATCCTGCTCGACGCGCGCACCGACCTCGCCTCGGCGAAGAGCCTGTGCCGGCTGCTCAAGGGCACCGGTGAGGACGAGGGGAACACCCCGATCATCGCCGTCGTCGGCGAGGGCGGGCTGGTCGCGGTCAGCGCCGAGTGGCGCACCGACGACATTCTCCTGCCCACCGCCGGCCCCGCCGAGGTCGACGCCCGGCTGCGCCTGGCCACCACGCGCGACGGCGGCGTCACCCAGGTCGACGCCGAGCTGCGGGTCGGCGAACTGGTCATCGACGAGGCCACCTACACCGCGCGCCTGCGCCGCCGCACGCTTGAGCTGACCTACAAGGAGTTCGAGCTGCTCAAGTACCTCGCCCAGCACGCCGGCCGCGTCTTCACCCGCGCCCAGCTGCTGCAGGAGGTCTGGGGCTACGACTTCTTCGGGGGCACCCGCACGGTCGACGTGCACGTCCGGCGGCTGCGCGCGAAGCTCGGCCCCGAGCACGAGCAGATGATCGGCACCGTGCGCAACGTGGGCTACAAGTTCGAGCGCCCGGCCAAGGGCGGCGCGAAGCCGGCGGTGCCGTCGTTCGACGCCGAGCTGCACAGCGAGCTGTCCACCCCGTAGTTTCAGCCTTGTGCTGAACACGGTCTGGGTCGACGAGCTCGACGACGATCTGACCCGCGAGGTCCGCGACCTGCTGCTCGCCGCGCGGGCGTCCGACGGGCGTCCGGAGGTCACCGACGGAGGGCCGCTGCCGTTCGGCGGCGGCCGACACCTGGTGGGCCGGTCCGGCGGCGAGCTGGTCGGCTACGCGCACCTGGACACCGAGGGCGACGCGTTCGGCAGGCAGGTCGCCGAACTGATCGTGCATCCGGATCACCGCCGCGCCGGCCGCGGCACCGAACTGGCGCGCGCCCTGGTCGCGGAGGCGGACGGCACCGTGCGCGTCTGGGCGCACGGCGACCATCCGGCCGCGGCGAGGATCGCCGGGCGAGTGGGCTTCCGCCGGGTCCGCGAACTGCTGATCATGCACACCCCCGTGCGCGACTGGCCGGAACCCGCGGTGTCGCAGGGCATCGAGCTGCGGACCTTCGTGCCGGGGCAGGACGAGCAGGCGGTCATCGACGTCAACGCACGTGCCTTCGACTGGCACCCGGAGCAGGGCAGCCTGACGGTCGGGGAACTGGCCGCCGCCGAGGACGAGGACTGGTTCGACACGGACGGCTTCTTCCTCGCCGAGCGCGACGGCCGCGTCGTCGGGTTCCACTGGACCAAGGTGCATCCGGCCGATCCCGGTCAGTTCAGCGGCGAAGCAGTCGGCGAGGTCTACGTGGTGGGCGTGGACCCCGGCGCGCAGGGCGGCGGGCTCGGCAAGGCACTGACGTTGGCGGGTTTGCGCTACCTCGCCGGCCGCGGTCTGACGCAGGTGATCTTGTACGTCGAGGGTGACAATGCGCCAGCAGTCACGGTCTACTCGCGACTCGGATTCACCCGATACACCGTAGACGTCCAATACGCACAGTAACGGCCATCTTGCTTCGTTAACCCAGCGCCAAACCCCGGTCACGGAACTCGAACCCGCAGGTCACGGCTCGGACACGGCGCCCGTTACGGTGAAGTATCCCACCGGATCTGGCCCCCTTGTTCACCTCCGGTTCACCTGAACAGGGCCGGGTGTCCACCCTGTCTGCCTAGTGTCCCGTCCTGACAAGCTGAGACAGCTGGAGGACATGACAGTGAAGATCATGCGGCCGATTGGCGCAGTCGGCATCGTCGCTAGCGCGGCTCTCGTGCTCGCCGCCTGTGGGTCGGACCCGGCCTCGACCAACTCGAGCCAGTCGACTGCGGGCGCGGCCACCGCGGCGACCGGCAGCGCGAAGGTGGACTGCGGTGGCAAGACGCCGCTGTCCGGTGAGGGCTCGACGGCGCAGAAGACCGCGATGGACGTCTTCGCCCAGCAGTACGCGAAGGCCTGCTCCGGCCAGATCGTCAACTACAACGCGACCGGTTCGGGCGCGGGCGTGAAGCAGTTCAACGCCAAGCAGGTCGACTTCGGTGGCTCGGACTCGCCGCTGTCGGGCTCCGATGCCGACGCCGCGAAGGCTCGCTGCGGTGGCAACCCGGCGTGGGACCTGCCGATGGTGGTCGGCCCCGTCGCGATCGGCTACAAGCTGAACGGCGTCTCGTCGCTCACGCTGAACGGCGAGACCGCGGCGAAGATCTTCAACGGCCAGATCAAGACCTGGAACGACCCGGCCATCGCGGCCCTGAACCCGGGCGTGACCCTGCCGGCCACGCCGATCCAGGTGTTCTCGCGGTCGGACGAGTCGGGCACCACCGACAACTTCCAGCACTACCTGGCCGCCGCCTCGAAGGGCGCGTGGACCCAGGGCACCGGCAAGGCCTTCAAGGGCGGCGTCGGTAACGGTGCGTCGGGCTCGAACGGCGTCGCGTCGGGTATCCGCGCGGCCGACGGCTCGATCGGTTACCTCGAGTCGTCCTACGTCAAGGACGGCATCACCGCGGCCAAGATCGACAGCGGCTCCGGCGGCGTCGAGCTGACCCCGGCGACCGTCGGCAAGGCGCTGGACGCGGCGGTGTTCAAGACCCCTGGCAGCAACGACCTGGCGATGGACCTGGACAAGATCTACGCCGCGAACACCCCGGGTGCGTACCCGCTGCTGCTGACCACCTACGAGCTGGTCTGCTCGAAGGGCTACGACGCCGACACCCTCAAGGCTGTCAAGGCGTTCCTGACGGTCTCGGCCACCACCGCGCAGCAGCCGATCGCGGACAAGGGCTTCGTCCCGCTGCCGCAGAGCCTGCAGGACAAGGTGCTGACCGCGATCAACGCGATGTCCTAGAGGTTCCATTTCCGATGAACCTGGGTTGGATCAGAAGCACCCGATGAGCGAGCCAACCTCGACACGGACGCCCACCGGCAACACCGGTGGGCGTCCGTCGTCGTCTCTATCCCCCCGGAGGCCACGATTTCAGCGAAACCTGTGACCACCACGCGAACGAAGACGCGGCCAGGCGACCGCATCTTCAAGAACCTGACGACCGGTGCCGGCATCTTCGTGGTGGCACTCATCGCGCTGATCGGCGTGTTCCTGCTGGTGCAGGCCATTCCCGCGCTCCGGGCGGACAAGGTCAGCTTCCTCACCTCTCGCGTGTGGTCGACCAGTGACCCGAACAACCTCAGCTTCGGCATTTTCGACCTGCTCCTGGTGACGATCTCCACGTCGCTGGTCGCGTTGATCATCGCGATGCCGGTCTCGCTGGGCATCGCCCTGTTCCTGACGCAGTACGCGCCGCGGCGGCTCGCCCGCCCGTTCGCCTACGTCATCGACCTGCTCGCCGCCGTGCCGTCGATCATCTTCGGCCTGTGGGGCATCCTGGTGCTCGCGCCGCAGCTCGCGCCGGTCGCGCAGTGGCTCAACGACTCGCTGGGCTTCATCCCGATCTTCGGCAACGGCAACATCTACCCGAACTTCTCGGGGACGATCTTCACGGCCGGCGTGGTGCTGGCGGTGATGCTGCTGCCGATCATCACGTCGCTGTCGCGTGAGGTCTTCGACCGCACCCCGGTCACCCAGGTCGAGGGCGCACTCGCGCTGGGCGCGACCCGGTGGGAGGTCATCCGGACCACCGTGTTGCCGTTCGGCAAGGGCGGCTACATCGGTGCGTCGATGCTCGGCCTCGGGCGCGCGCTCGGCGAGACCATCGCGCTGGCCGTCATCCTCTACATTCCCCGCGGCGGCCACTTCAACTGGTCGATCTTCGACGGCGGCGCGACCTTCGCCTCGCAGATCGCGGCGAACTACTCGGAGTTCAACAACCCGACCTCGGCGGGCGCCTACGTCGCCGCCGGTCTGGTGCTGTTCATCCTGACCTTCGCGGTCAACTTCGCGGCGCGGGCGATCATCGGCGAGCGGACGGGGGCGTAGGACATGACTTCCACGTTGTCCGAAACCGAGCGCCCGGCGACCCCGCCGGCGTTCCAGCAGGTCAGCTTCGGCCGCAAGTTCAAGAACAACGTCGCCACTGCGCTCATGTGGCTGTCGTTCCTGGTCGCGGTGGTGCCGCTGGTGTGGGTGCTGTACACGGTGGTCGCCAACGGCATCAAGCGCATCCCGTACACCAACTGGTGGACCGAAGACTTCGGTTCGGTGCTCTCCGACGAGGTCGGCGGCGGCGCGCTGCACGCGATCATCGGCACCCTCGAGCAGGGGCTGGTCTGCGCGATCATCTCGGTGCCGCTGGGCCTCGGAGTGGCGATCTACCTCGTCGAGTACGGCCGGAACTCTCGCCTGATGAAGATCACCACGTTCATGGTCGACATCCTCTCCGGTGTCCCCTCGATCGTGGCCGCGCTGTTCATCTACGCGCTGTGGATCACCTCCCTCGGCCTTCCGCGCAGCGGTTTCGCGGTGTCGCTGGCCCTGGTGCTGCTGATGATCCCGGTGGTCGTGCGCTCCGCGGAGGAAATGCTGCGGATCGTGCCGGACGATCTGCGCGAGGCGTCCTACGCGCTGGGCGTGCCGAAGTGGAAGACGATCATGAAGGTCGTGCTGCCGACGGCCCTGTCCGGCATCATCTCGGGCATCATGATGGCCCTGGCCCGGGTCATGGGCGAAACGGCGCCGCTGCTGGTGCTGGTCGGCTATTCGGCGTACGTCAACTGGGATCTGTTCAACAACAGCCAGGCCGCGCTCCCGCTGCTGATGAACAATGAGCGGGCCACGAACTCGATGGAGGCCGGTAGCGTCGGTTTCGACCGGATCTGGGGCGCCGCGCTGACCCTGGTCATCATCATCGCCCTGATCAACCTGATCGCCACCGTGGTCGCCAAGATGGTCGCCCCGAAGAAGAAGTGAGTCACCACCATGGCTAAGCGAATCGACGTCAAGGATCTCGACATCTACTACGGCAAGTTCCACGCCGTCGACAACGTGACCCTGTCGGTGCCGCCGCGGAACGTGACCGCGTTCATCGGCCCGTCGGGGTGCGGCAAGTCCACCGTGCTGCGCACGCTGAACCGGATGCACGAGGTCATCCCGGGCGCCCGGGTGGACGGCCAGGTACTGCTGGACGGCGAGAACATCTACGGGTCCAATGTGGACCCGGTGCAGGTGCGCCGAACCATCGGCATGGTGTTCCAGCGGCCGAACCCGTTCCCCACGATGTCGATCAGGGACAACGTGGTGGCGGGGCTGAAGCTGGCCGGCCGCAGCGGCAAGCGCGAGCTGGACGAGATCGCCGAGCGTGCGCTGCGCGGCGCGAACCTGTGGAACGAGGTCAAGGACCGGCTGGGCAAGCCCGGCGGCGGCCTGTCGGGCGGGCAGCAGCAGCGGCTGTGCATCGCGCGGGCGATCGCGGTGCGGCCCGACGTGCTGCTGATGGACGAGCCGTGTTCGGCACTGGACCCGATCTCCACGCTCGCGATCGAGGACCTGATCGGCGAGCTGAAGAAGGACTACACGATCGTCATCGTCACGCACAACATGCAGCAGGCGGCGCGGGTATCGGACCAGACGGCGTTCTTCAACCTGGCCGGCGTGGGCCAGCCCGGGCAGCTGGTGGAGCTGAACGACACGGAGAAGATCTTCTCCAACCCGAACGAGAAGGCCACCGAGGACTACATCTCGGGCCGCTTCGGCTGACCAGGTCGGGGTTGCACTGGGGTGTCCCGCCGTGTGAGGGGTACGGCGGGACACCCCACAGTCATTTCCAGGGACCTGCGAAAAGTGTTGGACCCACGCGTTACCGTCGAAGCATGGGATCGGTCCACGCCGACGAATTCGGCGGACGGCTACCGCGCCCCGCTGCGATCGCCCCGACCGGCTTGACCGGGGCGGCCGGACGCGCGCTGGGCGCTATCCCGCCGCCGTTGCAGGTGCTGATCGGCATCGTGAGCGTGCAGGTCGGCGCGTCGATGGCCAAGCAGATCTTTTCGGTCGCCGGTCCCGCGGGCGCCGTCACCCTGCGCCTGTTCTTCGCGGCGGCGGTCTTGCTGCTCGTCTGGCGTCCGGCGCTGCGAATGGGCAGGCGCGCCTGGCCGGTCGTGATCACCTACGGCGTCGTGCTCGGGCTGATGAACCTGTGCTTCTACCAGGCACTCGCCCGCATCCCGCAGGGGTTGGCCGTCACCATCGAGTTCCTCGGCCCGCTTACGGTCGCGCTCGCCGGGTCCCGCAGGCTGCTGGACGCGGTGTGGGCACTGCTCGCCGCGGGAGGTGTCGTGCTGCTCGCCGAAACCCGCGGCGACCTCTCGCTCGTCGGCATCCTGTTCGCGTTCGCCGCCGCCACGTGCTGGGGCTGCTACATCCTGCTCGGCGCCGCGCTCGGCGACCGCACGTCCGAAGGCACCGGGCTGGCCCTGGGGATGGCGGTCGCGGCGATGGTCGCGATGCCCGCCGGGATCGTGGAGACCGGCACCGGCCTGCTGTCGCCGTGGATCCTGCTCGTCGGGCTCGGCGTCGCGCTGCTGTCGTCGGTCATCCCGTACTCGCTGGAACTGGAGGCGCTGCGCACCATCCCGCCGCGCGTGTTCGGGATCCTGATGAGCCTCGAACCGGCGGTCGCCGCACTGGCCGGTCTCGTCGTGCTCGGCGAGCAGCTGCGCCCGCTGCAGTGGGTGGCGCTGTGCTGTGTCGTCGCCGCGTCGATCGGCGCGACCCGATTGGCCCCGCGGGACGTCTGAGCAGCTCAAGTAGGGTGAAAACGTGACCGTCCTCGACGATGTCGATCCCGTGCGCGCGACCGCGCTCCTGCACGACCTCCGTAGCCAGCTCATGGTCTACAAGTTCGCGGTCGACGAGCTGATGACGAAGCTGCGGATCCTGTCCGAGGAGTTCGACTTCGCCCACCAGCACGACCCGATCGAGCACATCGTCAGCCGCGTCAAGCAACCCCAGGCGATCCTGCGGAAGCTGGAGCGTAAGGGTCTCGAGCCGACCATCGAGGCGGTGCGCGAGCAGATCGAGGACGTGGCCGGCATCCGCGTCGTATGCCCGTTCGTGCCGGACGTGTACATGGTCGCCGGCATGCTCGGCCGCCAGGACGATGTCGAGATCGTCAAGACCAAGAACTACATCGACGAGCCGAAACCCAACGGCTACCGCAGCCTGCATCTGATCGTGCGGATCCCGGTGTTCCTGTCCGACCGGGTGGAGAAGGTCAAGGTCGAGATCCAGATGCGCACGATCGCGATGGACTTCTGGGCAGCAGTCGAGCACAAGCTGTTCTACAAGTTCGACGGCGAAGCGCCCGCGGACTTCGACGCGGAACTGCGCGCGGCAGCGGTCACCGCGGCCGACCTCGACACGCGGATGACCGCTCTGCACCAACGGATTCGCCGTTAGATGTCTTCGTCGGAGCCGTAGCCGGGCATCTTGCCCGTGGCGACGAAGACCATCCGCTTCGCCACCGACACGGCGTGGTCGGCGTAGCGCTCGTAGAAGCGGCCGAGCAGCGTGACGTCCACCGCGGCGGCCACCCCGAACTCCCAGTCCTTGTCCATGATCACGCTGAACAGGTGCCGGTGGATGTCGTCGACCCGGTCGTCGTCGGACTCGATCGACCGCGCCGCATCGACGTCCTTGGTCTTGATGACCTCTTCGGTGCGCAGCGCCAGCTTGACGACGGCCGCGCCCATCTCCTCGAAGTACGGGCGCACCGGCTCCGGGAGGACGTGGTCCGGGTGCCGGCGACGAGCCGCCTTCGCGACGTGCAGGGCCAGGTCGCCCATCCGCTCCAGGCTCTCCGCGGCGTGGATCACCGCCAGCACCGTGCGCAGGTCGGTCGCGACGGGAGCCTGCAGCGCCAGCAGCGCGTAGGCATCCTCTTCGCATTCGGCGCGCGCGTCGTCGATCTCCGCGTCACCACCGATCACCTGTTCCGCCAGGGCCAGGTCGGCGGTCAGCAGAGCCTGCGTGGCGCGCTCCATGGCGTTCGCGACCTGCACCGACATGGTCGCCAGCTTGCCGGCCAGTTCTCCGAGTTCGACGTGATAAGCCTCGCGCATGGCCACACTTTACGGCCTGGGACAGGCAATATGCGCATCGCAGAGTGAATCGGAGGTGAACCCCGCCTAACGAATGCTCACTGGTCAGGCTTGTTCGTTGTACTGCTCGTACCCGCGCTGGCCTGCGCACTCTGGGTCGGCAACGCAGAGGTACTGCCAGGTAGCGCGGTGTTGTCGATCAGCGCCTGGAACAGCTCCTTGGCGCGGGTGTCCTGGAGCACCTCGTTGCCGCGGGGGTTGGCCTCGCCCGTGGTCGGCACGGTCATGAAGTTGACCTTGCTGGCGTCGAGCCCCTTCATCGACTGGGCGAGCGTGAGCAGCTGGTCGACACCGATGTTGTCGCCGAACGTCGCCTTCGCGAAGGCGTTCACGAAGTCCGTCAGCTGGGTCGGGTTGGTGAGCACCCCATGTGACATCACTTTGGTCAGCAGCGCCCCGATGAACTGCTGCTGCCGTTTGATCCGGCCGTAGTCCGACGTCGGGTCGCCGACGACGTGCCGGGCGCGGACGAAGCTGAGCGCCTGATCGCCGGAGATCGTCACGTCGCCGGTCTGCGAGACCACCATGCCCAGCACGGTGTCCTTGATCGGCTGCGTGAGATGCACGGGGACCCCGCCGACGGCGTCGACCATGTCCTTGAACCCGCTGAAGTCGATACCGACGAAGTGGTTGATCTTCAGGCCGGTCAGCTGCTGGACCCATTTGGTGAGGCAGCGCGGCCCGCCGATCGCGTACGCGGTGTTCAGTTTGACCTTCGTCGCCGCGGGCACCACCTGGTCGGCGTAGGTGTTCGACGCCGAGTCGAAGCGGTTGCACGCCGGGCGCGAGATCTCCAGGTCACGCGGGAAGGAGATGACCACGGCACGTTTCCGGTCCGCGGGCACGTGCGCGAGCATCACGGTGTCGGAGCGGGCGCCCTCGATGTCGTCGGCGCTGCCCACGTTCTCCTCGGCGGTCGCGCCGGCGCGGGTATCCGACCCGGCGATGAGGAAGTTCTCGTCACCGGTCTGCGCGAGCGCGTTCTGGATGTCGGAGGAGTTCTCGTCCAGCGCGGCGATCTCGGTGAACTTGCTGTTGAACCACGTCTTGGTGCCCCACGCGGCACCGGTGGTCAGGAAGATCAGCACGGCCAGCGTGATCAGCGAGATGCGGCCGATCAGCACCGACCGTTCACTCTTGCGCTGCTTCTTCTCCTGCAACCGGGTCTGCGGCGCGGCGACCGCACGCGTCGGCTCGGCATCCTCCGGTGGCCGGCCCTTGACGGGCGCGACGACACGCTGTAGCCGGGTGCGGGTCTGCTCGAGCAGCTGCGCGGGCCGGGCGGTGAACCTGTCCAGCCGCTCCTTGCGCTTGGCCTCCTCGGCGGCGAGCTCGTCGTGTGCCGCGGAGAACCGGGCGAGCGTGTGGTCGATCTTGCGGCGCACCTTGGTGCTGTCGTCGATCGGCTCCATCTCGTCCGTCATCGTCAGCCGCTCTTCGGGCGTGACGGCGCGGCGCCGCGGCGGGCGTGGGGGTCGCTGGGGCCCCCCGGGTCTGGCCGGCCGGACGGGCTGCGCCGGGACCGCCTGCGGTTCCAGCTCGCCGTCCAGCCTCCTCCTCAGGGAGCTCCCGGGGGAGGCGGCGGGCGGCTCGGTCGGGGGGCGGCGCGGCAGCAACATCCCGGGGTCGGAGGGATGCGGCGGTGCGGGCGGACGTTCCGTCGACCGGCGGCTCTGCGCGGGCGGCTCAGCCGGCGGCCAGGACGGCGGCTCGACGGGCGGGCGTCGAGCTTCCGCGGCTGGGCGGGGCGAGCCCGCGGGAGGAGGCGGGGGTGCCGTGCGACGCGGCAAGCGGGCCGGCGGCGGGGACGGCGCACGGCGCTG
>DATFHB010000007.1:0-87344 GCA_035248845.1 Amycolatopsis sp.
GCAGCAGCTCCACGCTCTCCGCGCACGACGCGACCAGCGCCCGCTCCGGCCCGGACAGTCCCTCGCGCGGTCCGGTGGTCAGCACCAGATTCGGCCCGAGACCCGCGGCGGCGTGCCGCGCCACCAGGTCGACGAGCTCGACGGGCAGCAGATCCGCCCCGTCGACGCAGATGCTGCCGCTGCCTGTCTCGACCGCGGCGGCGAACTTCGCCGCCCACTCCGCGGAGCCGCCCAGCACTGCTTCCGCGCCGGTCAGCACCGTGCAGCCGGGCGCGCGCACCAGCGCCTCCGTCGTACGGCCGGTTCCGGGCGGACCGGCGATGTGGACGTGCCCGGTCGCCGCGGCAACGGGGCGGACGCGGCCGCGCCGCCGGGCCTCGTCCGTGCTCAGCGGACGGATCTCGACCAGCACGCCGCCGCGGGCTCCGGAAACGGGTTCGGCGCGAACCCGGGCGCGCTGGCCGGACCGCAGCTCAGTCTCCATTTCGGACGGCCCGGTCACCTCGCCGGCGAGGTTCCACAGCTGCGCGACGTCCGAGCCTTCCAGCAGATCTGCCGCGGCTTGGTTGCACAGCAGCAGATCGGGGCCGATCGCGACCACCGGCCGGGTCCGCCGCGACACCGACTGGAACGCGGCCAGCAGCGACCGTTCGGACAGCTTGCTGCCTTCCAGCAGCTGCCGTTCGATCTCCTCGACGGCCTTCGCGACCAGCGGCGCGAGCAGCGGATTCGCTTCGGCGGCCAGCAGCGTGATGTCCAGCGCGCCTTCCAGCCGCCGGGTCACCGGATGGAAAATCGGGTGCCCGTAACAGCTGAAGCCGCGCAGCGCCTCGGCGTAGTGCTCGTGCCCGTGCACCACGATGCTCGAGCGGGTCTCCAGCGCGGTGCCCGGGCCGTTGGTCCCGACCACGTCTTCCAGCAGGCAGGCGCCGATGTCCAGGCCCAGCGCCTCGAAACAGTCCTCGGCGGCGCGGTCGGCGCTCCACCGGTGCACCATCCGGCCCTCGTGGTCGACGAGCACCGTGGACATCGCGGTGCCGGCCAGCCGCTCGTCGAGGTCTTCCAGCACCGGGGCGGCGGCGGCCAGCAGGTGGCTGGCCGGATCCACCTCCACGGGGCGGAGATCGAGCAGCGCGCTCTCCGGTCTCAGGCCGGCGAGCGTGGCGCGCCGCCAGGATTGGGCGATCGGTTCCCGCAGCGCCACGCTGCGCGAGGACGTCATCGAGCTCACGCGGATCTCCACCTTCGTTGGTGACGCGCAGCAGGATAACCATCGCTCTCCGCTGACGCTGTCCAGAACTTGAACACTCGGCGCCCGAATCACCCGGCAAGGTGGTGCCCCACCACCACCCGCGTGTCCGTGATGCGATCCGGCGCGCGGTCCTTACCTCGAAAGGGGAAGCAGCGTGACTCTCAGTCACTCCGAGCCGGACACCGGGCAGGAGCGCTCGGGCGTTTCCCGCCGCGGGTTCCTCGGCTACGTCGTCGCGGCCGGGACCTTGGTCGTCGCCGCCGACGTAGGCCTCACCACCTCCGCTTCGGCCGCCGGCGTCGCCCCGGCCGCTTTGCCGTCGCTTCCGCAGCCGCCCGAGCTGTACGACCTCAACGACGCGCTCACCGACGCCGCGTTGCCGACGTCGCAGCTGATCACCGTCACCATCAACAAGGACGGCACCGCGTCGTTCGCGATCCCCCGCGCCGAGGTCGGCCAGGGCATCACCACCTCCACCGCGATGATCATCGCCGAGGAGCTGGACCTGCCGGTGGAGAAGGTGCACGTCACGCTCGCCCCGGCGCGCCCGGAGCTGCTGTTCAACCAGCTGACCGGCGGCTCCAACACCACGGTGTCGACCTACACCCCGGTCCGGGTCGCCGCCGCGATCGCCAAGCAGCAGCTGCTGCAGGCCGCGGTGCTCCTGCTCGGCGGCACCGCCGAGCGGTTCATCGTCAAGGGCGGCGTGATCACCTCGCCGAACGGCAAGAGCGCCACCTACGGCGAACTGGCGACGAAGGCCGCGTCCAGCACCACCAAGCAGGTCACGCTCGACCCGAGCAAGCTCAAGAGCGCCGACAGCTTCAACGTGCTCGGCAAGCCGCAGAACCGGCTCGACGCGCACGACATCGTGACCGGCAAGAAGCAGTTCGCGATGGACCTGGACGTCCCGGGCGCGCTGCCGACCATGCTCTGCCGCCCGCCGACGCTCAACGGCACGCCGAAAGCCGTCCGCAACAAGGCGGACGTGCTGAAGATGCCCGGCGTCACCGACGTCGCGATCATCCCGACCGGGGTCGCGGTCCGCGCGGAAACGTTCGGCCAGTGCATCGACGGCGTGCGCGCGCTCCAGGTCGACTGGGGCAAGGGCAGCGTCGAGGGCGAGAATGACGAAACGGTGCTGGCGAACCTGCGCCGCGCCGAACTTCCCCTTGCGGTGCCGAAGGTCCCGATCCTCGCGAAGACGGTCGACGTGGACTTCGAGTTCATGTTCCGCTCCAGCGCCGCGCTCGAACCGTACTGCGCGGTGGCCGACGTGCGGGACGGCAGCGCGGAGATCTGGGCCGGCCTGAAGTCGCCGATCGTCGCGCAGGGCGAGGTCGCGCAGGCGATCGGGCTGCCGCAGGGCAAGGTGAAGGTCAACGTCATCACCGGCGGCGGTTCGTTCGGGCACAAGCTGTTCGGCAACCACGCGGTGGAAGCGGCGCAGGCTTCGAAGGCGTTCGGCAAGCCGGTGCGGCTGATGTGGCACCGCGCCGACGAACCGCGCCAGGGCCGCCTGCACCCGATGGCCACGTCGCGGATCCGGGCCACCGTGCTCGCCGGCAACGTGCTCTCCTTCGAGCAGCGGCACACCTCGGTGGAGACCTCGTTCCGCCACGGCCTCGGCGAAATGCTGACCTCGGTCGCCACGAAACTGCCGACCGGGCTGGGCAACCTCGGCGTGGCCGAGGCGGTTTTCGTGCTGAGCCAGGAACTTCCGTACAACTTCGGCGTCGTCGACCAGACGCTCACCGAAACCGACCAGCGGTTCAACACCGGGTCGATGCGGAACGTGTACTCGCCGGACGTCGGCTGCGCCGCCGAGCTGATGGTCGACCAGCTGGCCAACGCGATGGGCAAGGACCCGCTCGCGTTCCGGCTCGAATTCCTCAAGAACGACAAGGTGAAGGGCGTGCTGCGCAAGGTCGCCGAGGTCGGCGGCTGGGGCAAGAAGATGGCGCCGGGCACCGCGCAGGGCATCGCGATCCACAAGGAGTACAAGGGCGCGAGCGCTTGCCTGGTGGAAATCGACTGCCGTCCGGAGACCGTGAACCGCAAGATCCGCGACGGCGTCGCCGGCCCGCGCGTCACGAAGGCGGTCGTCGCCCTCGACGCCGGCCTGGTGATCAACCCGCGCGGCGTCGAAGCGCAGATGATGGGCGGCTTCGCCGACGGGCTGGCGCTGGCGCTCACCAGCAGCGTCCACCTGAAGGACGGGCACTTCTTGGAAGCCAGCTGGGACAACTACTTCTACACCCGGCAGTGGAACATCCCGCAGGACTTCACCGCGATCGCGATGCCGTCCAACGGGGAGCAGCCGGGCGGCGCGGGCGAGGCAGGCGTGGCCTGTTCCGTCGCGGCGGTCGCGTGCGCGTACGCCCGCGCGACCGGCAAGGTCCCGAAGCGGTTCCCGATCAACCACGACTACCCGATCGGCTTCGAGGTCAAGTCGTTCGTCCCGCCCGTTCCCGAATCGCCGACCGACGGCCTGAGCCACACCTACTGAGGAGCCACCCGACGATGAGCAAACACACCTTCATCCTCAACGCGAAGCCGGTGTCCGTCGACGTCGACGACGACGTGCGGCTCCTGTGGGTCCTGCGCGACGTGCTCGGCGTCCGCGGGCCGAAGTACGGCTGCGGCATCAACGTGTGCAAGGCGTGCACGTCGCACTTCAACGGCAAGGCGTTCAACCCGTGCTCGGTGCGGGTCGCGGACATCAAGGCCAGCGACGAGATCACCACGATCGAGGGCCTGCCGGATACCGTGAAGGCCGATCTGCACCCGATGCAGGAAGCCTGGCTGGAGAACGACGTCGCGCAGTGCGGCTACTGCCAGCCCGGCCAGATCATGGCCGCGGTGGCCAAGGTGAAGCAGGTCAAGGCCGAGGGCCGGGAGATCACCGACGCGGACCTGGACGAGATCCGCAACGTCTGCCGGTGCGGCACGTACTCCCGGATCCGCGCGGCGATCAAGGCCGGCGCCGCGAAGATGTGACGACTCGTGAGTGTCTATGCCGGTGCTAACGCAAGTTCGGCGTAGGTTACAGGGTCGGCACGGTGGCTCGGGGCGGGCGTTATGCGTCCGCTCCGACCAGCCGGGCGACGTGTTCGACGCGTACGGCGAGCCGGGCCGAGTTGACACCGTCGCCTGCCTTGCGGGCCGCCTGCAGTGCCGAGCGCGCGGCGTCGAGTTCGCCGGACCGCGCGTACGCCTCGGCGATCCACGTCCGGTAGAGCGCGACTTCCCGGGAGTGTTCGGGCGTGTAGGCGTCAACGGCGTGGGTGATGAGGGGTTCCGCGCGCGCCGGGTCGCCGAGTTCGATGAGGCAGCGTCCGGCCATCACGTCGATTTCGTTCCGGTCGAGCCAGTACACCCATTCCGGTTCTTCCGTGCCGGTACTGCGGGCGGCGTAGGCGTCGTCTACGGCGTCGAGGGTGCGGCGGGCACCGTCGGTGTCGCGGGACCGGGCAGATGCCCACGCGACTCGTTCGAGCAGCAGTGCGCGGACTACGGGGGTGGCGTCGCGGGCCCCGGCGACGGCGGACCGGGCGAGCAGTGCCGCGTCGGCCGGGTCGCCGACGTTCGCCATCTGGTAGCTGAGGCTGGACAGGAGTTGCCCGGCGAGCGGCCGGTTACCGGCGTCGCGGGCGGCGGACACGCCGGACAGGTACACGTGCTGTGCTTCGGCGTACTGTCCGGCGTCGCTGGCGACCCATCCGGCGAGCTGAGCGAGTTCGCCGACTGCGGTGAGCAGGCGGCGGCCGGTGTCGTCGTCGTAGCTGGCTTCGTTCACTACGCGTTCGGCGTCGGCGAGTTCGCGGCGCACGAGCGGGATGAGATCGCCCCCGCCGATCACATCGTCGAGATGGCGCAGCTCGACAACGCGTTCCTCTAGTTCCGTGGCGAGGCTGGGGCCGACCCGTCGCCCGGCGGCCGTATGCCGGGCTGCGGGGGTCTCGGACACCAGCCATTCGTGCGCGACGCGCAACGGGTCGTCCGGGGATCCGTACAGGGCCGTCACGGGCACGCACAGGGCACGGGAGTAGGCGACGACGTGTTCCGGGTTGATCGTGCGTTTCCCGGTTTCGAGCAACCCGAGCAGCGGCTTGCTGAAGTGGGTACGGGCAGCTAAGGCTGCGAGGCTCATCCCGGCATCGCTACGTGCGCGCCGGAGCCGCGCTGCGAGGTCGTCCATCCGTCACCCCCTGTGCTCGCCATTGACTGTAGACGACGGTAGACGGCAAACGTCTGTTCATCGGTCCGGCTGGTCCCGAAGGTAGAGGGCATGGGCTGGTACGGACACGAGGGGCAGACGATGACCGCGCGAATCATGCTGGGGAGACAGCTTCCCGGCACGGTCCGCGAAACCCAGCGGGTCATGCACGTGTTCCCGGAACCGGCCACCTACCCCGGCCGCATAGTCGCGCTCTGCGGCGCGCAATTCTGGACCGGCGACCTGGAATGGTGCGACGGGCCCGCCGGGATGCCGTGCATGAGGTGCCTCGCGGCCACGCCGCTGCCGCAAGCTCTCCTCTGATCGCCCGGCCGGTGCGGACGTTCCCCGACACGCTCCGCATCGGCCGGGTTCCATGCGCGGCAACGAAAGAGACCGCCGGACTGTAGTGGTCCCGGCGGCGACCGCCGGGTTTCCGTTGGCACATAAGGCAACGGATCCGATGAGATCGGAAGGATGTTCGCATATGACTGTTGCGGTAGAGGACTTGACCGGGCAGGGGCTCATCCCGGAGGACTTGTTCCGCAGGCTCCGGGCCCGCATCTCGAAAGAGAACGTCGTTTCTCTGGAGTACGCAGGACGAATCATGGACCAGGCGCTCGCGTTCCTTGCGGCGTGCGCCCGGACCAGCCGCCCCCTCGCGCCGAGCGAAACCGTCGACATCGGATGGCACACGTTCATTCTGTACACGCACGAATACGCGGAATTCTGCGAGCGGATCTCCGGAAGCTTCATCCACCACGTCCCGAATGACAGCGACGAAACCGGGGACGTTCCGCTCGTCGACATGATGCGCCGAACCACCGACGCCCTCCGGGCAGCGGGGTTCGTGGTGGACGATCCCCTGTGGTTCACTGGCGCGGCGAAATGCGCCAAGTGCTCCCAGTGCAAGAACGGGTGCACCGACGACCCGCCCCCGTCTCCCGCGCGGAGCTAGACCGAAGAGGCAGACATGGTCAGCCAGGAATGGGCGAACCTCCCCGCCGCCGTCCGGCAAGCGATCGAAGAACGAACGGGTGCCGTGGCCGCGACGGTTTCCCCGGACAACGGCCGGAACTCCGATTTCCTGGCAACGCTCCAGACCGCGCACGGCCCTTGTTTCGTCAAGGGCGTCCTGACCGGCACACGGCGAGCGCGGGCGCAGCAGACGGAAGCACGGGTCGGGGCCCGGCCGAACTCTGCTGCGCCGCGTCTCCTCTGGGAAGTGACCGCCGACGGGTGGCACGTGCTCGGATTCGAGGCCGTCACCGGGCACCACCCCAGTCTCGCGCCGGGCTCGCCGGACCTCCCGATGGTCGCCGAGACCGTAGCTGCGATGACACGGGAGCTGACCCCGTCCCCCGTCGAGCTGGAGCAGTCCACGGACCAGTGGGCATGGTCCGCCCCGTGGCGTCGACTGTCCAAATCGGACCGTGAACTTGACAGCTGGGACAAGGCCCACCTGCCGGAACTGCTGGACTGGGAGTGTCGCGGGATCGAGGCCGTCAACGGGAACAGCCTCGTGCACGGCGACATGCACCCGCTCAATATCCTCGTCTCCGACCGCGCGCGGGTTGTCGACTGGGCGTGGTCGAGCGTCGGCGCGCCATGGCTTGACCCGGCAGCGTTGGTGCTGCGGCTCATCGCCGACGGCCACACCCCGGAGCAGGCCGAAGAATGGGCGAACGCGATCCCGGCGTACAGAGACGCCCCCGCCGACGCAGTGACCGCATACGCGTTGCTGGTCTTCGGAATGTGGGCCTACCGTGGCGTGTTCCCCGGGCTCACCGACATTGCCCGGCAGTACGTCCGGCACCGACTGGGCTCTTGATCCCGGAAATGCACACTGTCACTGCGCAAGGGTGCGCGCCAGCTCCAGGTGCGACACCTCCGCCAGTGGCTGTGCGTCCGGTGCGCGCTGAACGTCGATGCGCAGCCGCCGCCGCGCTGACTCCGTCACCAGCAGGTCGCCGAGGATGCCCCGCAACTCCGCGCTTTTCATGGCAGGCAACGGTTTACCGGTCACGGTCATCTCGCGGAGCAGAAGGTCCACAGTGAACAGAAGGATCACCGCGGCCCGCCAATCGGCGTCTGTGTAGTACTCGTGAAATCCGCTCGTGGTCATCGATTCCCACAAGTCCCGCACGTACGGCGACGGCACCGTGCCGTCCGGCCACGTCCCGAGTTCCGGCTGCTCCGCGCGCCCAGTCGCTTGTGGACGGTCCACGTTCTCGTGGTGCCGGGGGTCGGTCTTCGCGTACTTCGCGTTGCCGAGACGCTGTTCCGGCCGCTTTCGGTTCTGGCCGCCGCTGCGGCCGGGTACACCAACCATGCCCCTAACTGTAACCCTGAGTAACACCGTTCGGGTAGCCCACTGTCAGACTGGATGACGGCCGTTCACGGCGACCCCGGGGAGTGGGGCATCCCCCACACTCTCTCAGCAAGGGAAAACCATTCGCGGTCGCGCGCAAACTCGCGTTGCATCGAGCCGTAGAGCCGACATGCCGTCGCGTTGATGTCTTCCGTCCGGGGTGCGATGCCGTGCGGCCTAC
Organism: Amycolatopsis sp.; assembly: GCA_035248845.1. Taxonomy (GTDB): domain Bacteria; phylum Actinomycetota; class Actinomycetes; order Mycobacteriales; family Pseudonocardiaceae; genus Amycolatopsis_E. Next base: position 8,024 of record DATFHB010000007.1, read on the forward strand.
GGGCCGGTACAGCCCCGGGAACGGGCACGAGGAAGGGGTCGGGCGACGCATCACCCGACCCCTTCGCATCGTGGGTCTCAACCGCGTGGGTCAAGGTCCCTCGATGGCCAGACGCACCAACGATTCTACCCGCGCACGCCCCAGAAGCTCGGGCCTACTGCACGGTCCCGCTGCCCGGACAGGGCGGCGGCGAGCTGTTCGGCGAACGTGTCGGGTCGCCCGTCCGAGGGTTCCGCGTTGCCGTGCCCTTGCGAGGGATCGACATACCCCCCTGCTTTTTCCTGCGGTGGCGCGGAATCGGCGGGTTCGGGGTCACTTTCATGCGCTGCCAGGACATCACGGAACCTCTGTTCGTAGAAGTCGGCCGGGACGTCCCGGCCCGTCGTATACCCTGCCTGGCCAGGCATGATGCTCATGCCGGCAAGCTGCGCGCGGAGACTGTCCACAAGGGACGGATCGTTGAGCCCGGTCATGCCGCCGCCTTCCCGACGAACTCGATGTCTTCCCCGTCCGGTCCGGTCGCGCCGGGCTCGGTTCCGTCGCTGATGCGCACGCCGTCGCGGCTGAGGAAGAACTCCGGCTTGAGGTCCCGCCGACCGGTGCCGGTCGCGATGTCCTCGAACTCGATGCCGTTCGCGAGCGCGAGGCTCCACAAAGGACAGAGCGCGGCGAACTTCTCCGCGAACTCGGCTCCGCGTGTGCGCTGGGTGATGTCCGCCGGTGCGTGGTATGCGTTGACCGGCAGCAGCCGCCCGATTTCCGAGAGATCTTCGAGCAGCGGCGCGAGTTTCGCTTTCGCGTCGGCGATGCGTTCGCCGTTGGTGTCGAGGACGGCGGCGACGGTGGCGTCGTTGAGTTCCGCGACGAGTTCCCGTTCCGCGTACCGCTGCACCCGCACCCAGTTTTTGGCGATGTCGTCGGGCCCGGACGCGAGGCCAGCCAGCAGTGCCAGCGTCGCCGAGCCCTTCGGGTCGCTCGACACGATGTCGCACACCATGGCGGGGGTGACGCCGGGCGGGAATTTGTCGCGGAACTCGTCGAGCGCGGAGCGCTTTGCCCGCATCGCCGGAGTGATCTTATTGTTCTTCTCCAGCCACTCGATGCCGGTGCGCAGCCACGCCGGGACCGGGGTGTCGGACACATACCAGATGGTCTTCATTCGGTGTTCTCCTTTTCTGTCCACTAAGGGCACGTGCCTCGTGCCAATGGGTCAAGATCACGAGCCGGGACGCAGCAGTGGACGGTCCACTTCGGACCCTGCGCGCCGGTCCGGAGTCGGTTCGTGCCCGGTCACGCGGCATCCGGCCACAAGCGGGGTGCGCACGCGAAGCAGAAGCGCTTGCCGCGACTGTCCATTTTGGTCTCAAGCGGGGCTCCCCCGCACTGGTCGCACCGCCGGTCTGGCGGGACTGGCGCAACTGTCGCCTGCGTCTCTTTCACGGGAGTCCCGCCAAGTTCACTCCCGTCCCTGGCGGCGGCGGAACTGGCGGGACTTCCCTCATTCGAGTCAGTTACGCCAGTTCCGCCAGTGGCACCACTAGCGCCAGTCCCGCCAGTCCCGCCAGGAAGTTCCCATGTCGTTTGCTTGTTCGTCCCGGGTATGGGTTTGATGATCACGCCGAGCGACTTCCCGGCGCGCTCTAGGGTCCGCTCGGTGAAGTCGGCGGCCATCCCCTCTCGGAAGACGTCGGCGCGGGGTGTGTGCGTTTTCCCGTCGAGGAACTCGCGCAGCCACTTCGCCGCTTCTCCGGTTCGGGTTTCCTTCCCCGGAGTGCGGTTCTCTTGGGCGGCGATGAGTTCTTCGATCCGGCCCTCGATGCGGCCTTCGACCACAACGCGGGATGTGACGACGGGTTCGCCGGTGTCGTCGTCATGTCCGACTGTTTCACCGGTGATGTGGTAGCGGAGGGTGTGCGGCACTTTGGGCCCTAGGTTGTTCTTGGGCTGTCCGAAGAGGAATGTTTCACGGCCGGTGTCAACCCCGGGTTCGGGTATCTCGGTGGCGCACATGAGGACGCACCTCGCGACGGCTGCGAACGCTTTGGACGCCATGAGCCGGTCGAGGACGTTTCCGGCGCGGGACTTGTTTTCGTGGATCAAGCCGATCACGGTCACCAGTGACTCGTTGGCGAATCGGGCCAACGGGTCCAGTGCACGCCGGATGTCGGCGTCTTTGTGCGAGTCGAACCGTCCGTCCATGGTGGACATAAGGGGGTCGAGCAGGACGAGGGCGATGTCGTGGCGTGCGCAGAGGGCGCGGAGTTCGTTAACGTCTCGGGGCAAGGTGACGGTCGTGCTGTAGTCGCCGATGACGGCATCGATGCGGTACACGCGTCCGGTGTCGGCTCCGGCCGCGAGCAGCCGGGGGAGGATGGTGTGTTCGTAGGAGTCTTCTCCGGCGACGATGATCACGCTTTTCGGTGCGCCGTAGTCGGTTCCGGGAAGCGTACCCCGAGTGATCTTCGCGGCCAGGCGGTAGCCCCATGTGGATTTGCCGATGCCTTCGCGTCCGGCGAGCAGGGTCAGGCCGCCTTGTGGCAACCATTTCACATCGGGGGCGAACTCGTGCGCGCCGGGTTCGGACCACAACCACTTGGTGGCTTTGGGTTTCATTCCGGCCAGTGCGGTGGCGCGGAGAATCGTCGGAGTGTCGGGCCCGGTGTCCATCGTGGATTTCTGGTCGACCCTGTTTCCATTGCCGCGCAAGCGGACTTGCCGTGGTTTTTGTGCGCCCGCGGTGGCACCGCTGCGGATTGTTCGCGCGATCTCGCGGTCGTCCAAACCGGACTGTTTCGCGGCGGACCACAAGGTTTTCACCATGACCTCGCGGTCCAGATGCCCCGCCGCGACAAGGGTTCCCAGCTTGTATGCGGACACGTTGAGCTGATGGTTGCGGCCGCCTTCCGGAGTGCGGGCCATTGTTGCGCATTCGGAGGCGAGCGCGACGTCGGCGTACCGTTTCGCCTCTGCGTCCCCGGCCGGAGCGTAGGGCAGGCCGGATAGGTCGACTGTCGGTTGCGGCCGGTCGTTGGCTTCCGGGATCACTCCGGCTTTGATGAGGGCCTGGCGGAGGGGGTGCACGCGCGTGCGCGGGCCGTCGCGTTCAACGGGAGCTTTCCGGCGCTCGACCGCCAGCGTGAGCACGTCGTCGGCGACGCTGATGCCCTGCCGGGCCAGTGCGGTGCGAACCTCGGCGGTTTCCGCGCTGGGTGATAGCCCGGTTGCAACGTCGAGATGACGCACAAGTCGCTCAACTTCGGTATTGTCCATTGTGGTCGAACTTTCGTCGGTGTCGATCGTGTCGTACGTGGCCGCCCGGTTGCCCCCTTCCGGGCGGCTTCGTTCTGTAGGCGTATGGGTCACGCCGCTTCACCGTCCCGGGTGTCGCACGGGATCCCGTCGGGAAAGTGCCGGGCGATCACGGCCCGGATGCGCTCGGGCGACGGTGGGGGCAGCAAGCGGCGCAGTTGCGCCATCTGGTCCGGGGTCGGCTTGCCCGCGTTTCGAACCACTTCCGCGATGTGGTCGGCTGCCCGAGCGCGAATGGCCCGGCGTGCCTCGGCGAGTTCGGTGTCGTAGTCAGGCGGCATAGTTGTTCACCGCCTGCTCAAAGAGATCATCGACGGCGCAGCCGAGAACGTCGGCGATGCGGCCGAGTACGAGCGCGGACGGGCTGGCCTTGCCGCGTTCGTATCCGTGCACGGTGAATACGGACCGTCCGATGTGGATGGCGAGTGTTTCGGGTGTGAAACCGGCGGCGGTGCGTGCGTGACGTAGCCGCTGCGCCGAAAATTGTCGAGACATGGGTAACCCCCACGGAAACGCGCGAACGCCGAGCAGACTCGTACCCGGCCTTGTCTGGGTTACGGTTTGCTCGGCGGCGGCCCGTCAGGGGCTTTGATTGCTACCGTTCGCCTTCCACGGGGGCTGGGGCTGGCGTCTGGCCGCTCTGATCCAGTCCGCGTGTCCGGCTAGCGAAACTCCGGTGTATGTGGACACGGGCAACGCTAGCCGGTCATTCGGCGACTGTCTAGATAGGACTCAAGCTGGGTTGTTGCGTAGCTTTATACGCTTTTCCACATCGCACGGTTGGCGCGGGGTCGGGCTGCGCACGATCTCCAGCCGTCCGAGCATCCCGGGCGTGAGCAGCACGCGCAGCGCTTCCCGGCGGGCGGGGGTTTCGGCGTCGTCCCAGTTGTGCTCGACCAGGTCCCGGACAGTGTCGGCGACACGCGGGTCACCGGGTGCCAGCGGCGCGAACAGTGCCCGGAGCGGGTTGGGGACGGTGAGGTCCCGTTCAGCGGCCTCCGCCGCGTTCAGCCGTTCCCGGATGCCTTCCTCGGCCACCGTCGCCATCCGCGCCGACACCAGACCCGCCCTGGCGTCGCGCTCCAATTCGGCCAGCTCGGCAGCGCACCGCGCCTTGTCGGCGAGCACACGCGCGAGTTCCCCATCGGCCGCCGGGGGCGCGGTCAGTTCCTCCGCCACTCCGTCCGACGCCAGGTAGTCCAACACCGCTTCCGTCACGTACGCGTCCAGGTCGGCCACCGGGACGGCGACATGGCTCCCGTACTGACACGAGTACATGTCCCGACCGTGGCGGGGTTTCCCGGACATCGGGCCGTCGCACACCGCGCACCGCGCAATCGTGGACAGCAACCGGACGTTGCGCGCGCCAGGCCGAGGCGTATTGCGGGTGCGGGACGACAGTATCGCTTGAACAGCATAGAAATCCGTCGTGGACACGAGTTCGTCCCACTGGCCCGGGACTTCCGGGTTCACGCCGCGCAACCCCGCGTACACGGGACGCGCGAGCATCGCGCGCAGCGTCGGTTGCGTGAATCGCTTCCCGCGCGTCGATCGGATGCCCCGCCGGTCGAAATCCAGGGTGATCGACCGCAGCGACTGCCCGGCCAGGAACCGCCGGAATAACTCCCGCACCACAGGGGCTTGATCGGGGTGCGGCAACTGCACCGACTTCGGCACGAGCTTGCCGCGTTTCTCCACCTGCTTGTATTCGCGACGGTAGCCGTAGGGGATCATGCCGTGGACCTCACCGCGCCGCTTCTCCCGCGCACGTGCCCGAGTGATCCGCGTGGACGTTTTGAACGATTCCAGCTGCGCGTCGTTCGCGGCGCTGATCAGCTTGTGCCGGTCGTGCCCGTTCGCCGGGTCGTAGGTGTGTTCCTCGCTGGTGACGTGAATCCGCACTCCGCGCGCGGCGCAGAGGTCGATCATTTCGACCCACCCGGTCACTTCCCGGGACAGCCGCGACGTCTCCCAGATGATCAGGAACTGTGCGCCGAACCGGTCGGCCCGCAGATCGGCCACCAGTTGTGTGAAGTTGCCGCGCGCCTTCTGCGCGTACTCGCTGGCGCTGCCGGTGTCGCGGTACGGGTCGCCCAGCGTCCACCCCTGTTCGGCGGCCGCGTCGGCGTTCTCCTCGTGCTGGTCCTCCTGGGAGCGTTCCTCCCCGGACTTGTCCCGGCTCACCCGCAGGTACTCACGGGCGAGGTCGTCCGTGCCGGTGGGTGAGCGGAGGCGTTCGGCCTGGTCAGAGCGGGTGAGAGTGCTGGTCATACCCTGTAACCTACGCCGTACTAGTGTTCGAACCGGCATAGACACTCACGCGACCGCCCAGCCGGGCGCCGAGCCCGGCGACAGGCTGACGAGCACCATCGCGACGCCGACCGGAACCCGTTCTACCGCAACGAAAAAGAACAGCTGCACGCCCGCGACGCCGGGCAGGCCGTAGCCGAGCAGCAGCGACCACTGGCCACGACGGAACCGCAGCGCCTGCGGCCGGGCGAGTGCGACACCGGGCAGCAGCAGGACCGCGGCCAGCCCGATCCGTACCGGGGTGGTCGCCGCCGGACTCCAGCCCGCATCCATCACGGCTTTGGCGAGCGGACCGGGGCTCGCGAACAGCGTCCAGGAGAGCAGGCTCAACACGGTCGCTGTGCTCCGCTGTGCCGCCATCTGCGCAGTGTGCGGGCGCGCGCGGGGCAGCGGACACTGGTTTTCCGGCTGCGACGCAGGCCACATCCCAGGTTGTCACAACTTCCGGACGAGCGGCATCTCATCGGCATCCGCTGCACGACACTGGAGGAAACGATGAACGCACGCATCGACATGATGGGCAACGACACCGCCAAGGCGCTGGGCAAGCGCTTCGCCGGGCTGAGCATGCAGCTGCACAACTCGTCGCTGCCGCAGTCGACGCAGGAGCTGGTTTCGCTGCGCGCCAGCCAGATCAACGGATGCGGTTTCTGCACCGACATGCACACAAAGGACGCCACCGCGGCCGGGGAGACCGCCGAGCGGCTGTTCATGGTCGCGGCGTGGCGCGAAGCGACGGTATTCACCGACGCCGAGCGGGCCGCGCTCGCGCTGACCGAAGAAGGCACCCGCATCGCCGACGGCGGGAGCGTGTCGGACGAGACGTGGGCCGAGGTGCAGAAGCACTACGACGAAGACCAGCAGGTCTTGTTGATCTTCCTGGTCGGGCTGATCAACGCGGCGAACCGGATGAACGTCATCACCCGGACTCCGACCGGGTTCTACCAGCCGGCGATGCGCGCGGCGTTCACGAACTGAGTGGGACAACACGGGCTGCCGCCGGGGAACTCGGCGGCGACCCGCGCTTTTACTCGACACGAGCGGAAACCCGTGCGCCTATTCGATCCGGCGATGGCCGCCCTGTTTCGCCACGTCGCCCTCCCCCACCAGCAGCCGGATCACGCCGGCTGCCGGTGCCGGGACTTCCGCGTCGACCTTGTCCATCGCGACCTCGGCGATCAAGTCGCCTTCGGCCACCGTCGCGCCGCCCGTGGCGAACCAGGTGGCCAAGGTGCTGTCGGGCACCCACCAGGTCGAGCACGGCCTGCCGGATCCGGGCCGGCGTCGGCAGGACCGCTACACCAGCATCCGCGCGTACGGGATCGGCACGTCCGGCACCGCTACCCGGGCGGCGGGGGCGCCCAGCAGGCCGGGGTCCCGTTCCGCGACGCGGGCGATCACCTCGCCGGACAGGCCGGACGACAGGTAGTCCTCGTCGACCACCAGCAGCCGCCCGGTCTTGCCGACCGAGTCTGGGATCGTGTCGGAGTCCAGCGGGGCCAGGCTGCGCAGGTCCACGACCTCGCAGTCGACGCCTTGCCCGGCGAGTTCGTCGGCGATGTCCATGGCGTGCCCCGAACGGGGCTCGAACCCGCACTTGATCGATTTTAAGTCGACTGCCTCTGCCGATTGGGCTACCGGGGCACGCACAGACTACTGCGTGCCCCGCCAACGGCCCCAGAGGCCGCGATCACTCAGGACTTGGAGGCCCTGGCGAACTCTTCCTTCGGGTTGTTGATCTGCCCCAGCGACACGACCTCGCGCCGGAACAGGCCGCCCAGCAGCCAGTCCAGGAGGATCCGCGTCTTGCGGTTGAAGGTGGGCATCGCCTTGAGGTGGTAGACCCGGTGGAACACCCAGGCGGGGAAGCCCTTCACCTTGATGTTCAGCGCGTCCGCGACACCCTTGTGCAGGCCGAGCCCGGCCACGGCGCCCATGTTCTTGTGGAAGTAGTCCTTCGGCTGGCCGCCGCGCAGCACGCGGATGATGTTGCCCGCGAGATGCCGTGCCTGCCGCACCGCGTGCTGGGCGTTCGGCGGGCACGTGGCCGTCGGGTCCTGCTCGGTGCGCGACAGGTCCGGCACGGCGGCGTTGTCGCCGGCGGTCCACACGTCGGGATGCCCCACGACCTGCAGCGCCGCGGTGGCCTCGACCCGCCCGCGCTTGTCGATCGGCAGGTCCGAGTTGGCCAGCACCGGGTTGGCCTTCACACCGGCGGTCCAGATGATCGTGTCGCTGTCGAACTCCGTGCCGTCCGACAGGACGACATGCCCGTTCTCGAATGACTTCGCCGCGGTGGACAGGAACACCTCGATGCCGCGCTTCTCCAGCTGCTCGACGGTCCACACGCCGAGCGTCTCGCGCACCTCGGGCAGGATCCGGCCGGCCGCCTCCACGAGCACCCACCGGACGTCGTCCGGCTCGATGTTCTCGTAGAACTGGGTGGCGAAGCGGGTCATGTCCTCGAGCTCGGCCAGCGCCTCGATGCCGGCGAAGCCACCGCCGACGACGGTGAACGTCAGCAGGCGCTTCCTGAGTTCCGGATCCAGCGTGCTGGACGCCTCGTCGAGCTTGGTGAGCACGTGGTTGCGCAGGTAGATGGCTTCACCGATGGTCTTGATGCCGATGCCCCGCTCCGCCAGCCCCGGAATGGGCAGCAGCCGCGGCACGGCACCGAGCGCCACGACGAGCACGTCGTAGCTGAGCTGTTCGGTGTGCCCATCGGCTGCCTCGACGGTGACGGACTTGCGCGCGTGTTCGATCTTGTTGACGCGAGCGGTGAGCACGTGGCACCGCTTCAGCACCCGCCGCAGCGGCACGACCACGTGCCGCGGCTCGATGGCACCGGCCGCCGCCTCCGGCAGGAACGGCTGGTAGGTCATGTGCGGCTGCGGGTCCACGATCGTGACGGACGCTTCGTTGGCGCGGAGCTTCTTCTGGAGTCCCAGCGCGGTGTAGAGCCCGACGTAACCTCCGCCCAGGATCAAGATCCGGGTCGGTTCCGACTTAGCTGCGGCCATGCCTATATCTTCCCACTCTCGAACCCCCGTCGCTCGTGTACCCCGGTCGGCTGTGACCAGGGTCGCCATAGCAGGGCGAAACGATTCAGATCAACCCCGCCGCAGCACCCGCCCTGGCCAGAACCTCACGCAGCATCGCAGGCGTCAGGCGACCTGTGAACGTGTTCTGTTGTGACACGTGATAACACCCGAACAGGTGGAGTTCGGGAGCACCCGCCAAGGTCACTTTTACTCCGTGCCCGAACTTCGGCAACGGCCGGGGCAGCGTCCGGACATCGCTGAGCACGGGCAGTAACGCCTGCCAGCCGAACGCGCCGAGTACGACCACGGCGCGCAACGTCGGCCGCAGCAACTCCAGCTCGCGCGCCAGCCACGGGCGGCACGCGTCCCGTTCGGCGGGCGTCGGCTTGTTCGCGGGCGGCGCGCAGTGCACCGGCGCCGTGATCCGCGTGCCGAACAGCTCCAGGCCGTCATCGCGGTGGGTGGACTCCGGCTGCGATGCCAGACCCACGTCGTAGAGCGCCTGGAACAGCACATCGCCCGACCGGTCGCCGGTGAACATCCGGCCGGTGCGGTTCCCGCCGTGCGCGGCCGGCGCGAGCCCGACGATCGCCAGCGACGCGTCCGCGGGCCCGAACCCGGGAACCGGCCGGCCCCAGTATGTTTCGCCGGCGTAGGAGGCCCGCTTCGTCGCCGCGACCTGTTCGCGCCACTCGACCAGACGCGGGCAGCGGCGGCAGTCGGCGACGGCCGCGTCGAGCTCATCCAGAGAACCGCATGTCACACCCCCAGGCTAAGGCCAGCCCCTCGCCCACCACCGCCCTCAACGGACGACGGCTAGATTCTCACCATGGCTGACACCACCGAGGAGGAGACCAAGCCGGCAGAACCGGCTGACGACCTGGTCACCACCCAGCACACGCTTACCATCAAGCGCCGCCAGCTGGCCTACACCGCGCAGACCGGCCGCATTGTGCTGCGCAAGGAAGTCCTCACCGACGGCAAGTTCGAGGGGCATCAGGCCAAGGCCGAGGTCTTCCTGACCTCCTACACCCTCGACGACGCCGACCCCGGCGACCGGCCGGTCACGTTCGCGTTCAACGGTGGCCCGGGCGCGGCGAGCATCTGGCTGCACATGGGCGTGCTCGGCCCGCGCCGGGTGGTCTCTGGCGACGTCAACGAGCCGGAACCGCCGCCATACCGGCTCGCCGACAACCCGGACAGCCTGCTCGCCACGAGCGATCTCGTGTTCATCGACCCGGTCGCCACCGGCTATTCGCGCGCGGCGAACGGCGAGAAACCCGGCGACTACCACGGTTTCCAGCCGGACATCGAGTGCGTCGGCGAGATCATCCGCATGTGGACCTCGCGCAACGGTCGCTGGCTCTCGCCGAAGTACCTGGCCGGCGAGTCCTACGGCACCCTCCGCGCCGCCGCGCTCGCCGCCCACCTGCAGGAGCGGCATGGCATGTACCTCAACGGCATCATGCTGATCTCGTCCGTGCTGGACATGGGCACGATCCGTTTCACCGAGGGCAACGACAAGCCGTACCCCCTGTTCGTGCCGACCTACGCGGCGATCGCGCACTACCACGGCAGGCACGGCGACCGGCCCCTGGACGACGTGCTCGCCGACGCGGAGGAGTTCGCCTCACGCGACCTTCCGTGGGCGCTGGAACGCGGAGCCCGGCTCACCCCGGAGGAGCGCACCGCGGCCGTGCAGACGCTGGCGTCGCTCACCGGTCTCGACGAGTCCTATGTGGACCGGGTAAACCTGCGCATCGAGCACGTCCGGTTCTTCACGGAACTGTTGCGGGACAAGGGATTGACCACGGGTCGGATGGACGGGCGGTTCACCACCTGGGAACCCGACGGCGGCCGTGAGCACATGAGTGACGACGCGTCGATCTCCCGCGTGATCGGCGCGTACTCGGCCGCGTTCAACCACTACGTCCGAGCGGAACTGGGCTACTCGAACGACCTGCCGTACGAGATCCTGTCGCTGGACGTGAACCGGGCCTGGTCCTACTCCGACTTCGAGGGGCGCTCGGTGTCCGCGGTGGACTCGCTGAGCTCGGCCATGCGCGCCAACCCGCACCTGAAGCTGCACGTCGCACTGGGCTACTACGACGGTGCGACGCCGTACTTCGCCGCCGAGCACGTGCTGGCGCACCTCGCGGTGCCCGAGGAACTGCGGGAGAACATCGAGACCGCGTACTACCCGGCCGGCCACATGATGTACGTGCACGACCCGTCGCGCGTGCAGCAGTCCACCGACCTCGCGAAGTTCATCGCGACCAGCTCGAACCGTTAGCGCGCACGCAGGCCGGTCTCGTCGAGGACGAGCCCGGCCTGCGCCCCGCCGGCTCCGCAGTCCGGCCCGTTGGGGTACTGCAGTCGCGGCGTCACGTCGGCGGTGTGCCCGGAGACGGTGACCTCGACCGGGATCGTCGGCAGGTCCGGGATGTCGGCGAACCCGTGCCTGCCACCGGTTTGGCGCAGCGGCACGGCGCACATGGCTCCGGTGCAGGTCTGCTCGGCCGGGGTGGTCGACGCCGCCAAGGGCACCGGATAGGCGTGGCAGGAGCCGTTCCAGCACACGTCGAGCGTCAGCGACGTCATCGACGCGACCGGGGGCGCGACCTCGATCGCGATCCCGGCCGGCGCGCCGATCGCGGTGCAGTGCTGCCCGGCTCCCGGGCGGGCGCCACAGGCCGTCACGAGCAGGAGCACCGCCAGAACCGCTATCCGCATGCCCTACAGACGGCGCGGACACTCATTCCGGTTGCGCCAGCGACAAGGCGATCCCGTCGAGAATGTCGTGCTCGCTGACCACCAGCTCCGCCGGGCCTCCCCGCTGGGCCAACTGCTCGGCGAGCACTTGGACGATCAGCGAGCCCCCGCCGATCACGTCGACGCGGCCAGGGTGGATCACCGGATTCGTCGCCCGGGTCGCGTGGTCCGCGCCGAGCAAGCCCTTGGCCAGCTCGGCGATCGAGTCGAACGACAGCCGTGACAGGTGCGTCGCCGCCGAGTCGTACTCGGGCAGCTCCTGCGACACCGCGGACAACGTGGTGATCGTGCCCGCCACGCCGATCCACGTCTTCGCCTTCGACACGTCCACGACCTCGAACGCCTGCTCGAGCACCCCGGTGGCGAACTCGCGCGCCGCCGCGATCTCGGCTTCGGTAGGCGGGTCCGACTTCAGCGCCCGCTCGGTGATGCGCACGCAGCCGATGTCGACCGACTTCGCCGACGTCACGGACGCCCGCTGACCGTCCCATTCGCCCAGCACCAGTTCGGTCGAGCCGCCGCCGACGTCGACCACCAGGAACGCGCCGTCGTCGGGATCCTGCTCGCCGACCGCGCCGGTGAACGACAGCCGGGCCTCCTCGTCGCCGCTGATGACCTCGGCCTCGACCCCGAGGACCTCCCGCGTCATCGCGAAGAACTCGTCGCGGTTGCTCGCGTCGCGAGTGGCCGAGGTGGCGACCATGCGCACCTGCTCGACGCCCTTGCGCCGCGCGGCGATCGTGTAGTCGGCCAGCGCGGCGCGGGTGCGCTCCAGCGCCTCGGGCGCGAGCCGGCCGGTGGCGTCGACGCCCTGGCCGAGGCGCACGACGCGCATCTCGCGGTGCAGGTCGCGCAGGTCGACGGTGCCGTCATGGCGGTGCGTCAGCTCGGCGACGAGCAGGCGGATGGAGTTGGTCCCACAGTCGATCGCGGCAACACGAGGCATACCGGGAGGGTACTGGGGCGCGAAGTGCCTCCGTTGAGGGTGGACCGGCCTCTATGAGGTGGGTGTGCCGGTCGGGGTCGTCGTTGTGCTCGTGGCCGGTGGGGCGCACGGGTCCGGGCTGGCCGGGGGCGTGGTCGTGACAGAGGTCGATGTCGTGGTCGATGTCGTGGTCGATGTCGTGGTCGTGATGGTCGGCGCACAGTTCGGCGGCGTAGTCGTGGTCGTCGGGGAAGTCGTGGTCGTGGTCGTCGGAGATGTCGTCGCGCCCGGCGTGGTGGAAGTGGCCGCCGGCGTCGGCGCGCCGGTCGTCGGTGCCTGCGTCGCCGCGGGCGGCGCAGTGGTCGCGGTGGGCGCGGTTGTGGCGGCCGGTGCCGGTGGTGGAGGCGCAATCGCCGCTGGCGCGGGCATGGCGGGCGTGTACGGTGCGCCGATCGGTACCGGGCTGTCCGGCAGCGGCGCCACGCCCTTGCGGTAGGCCTCGGCCCAAAGGATCACCGTGGCGACGTAGACGTCGGAGTTGTTGTAGCGGTAGATCGCCGCGCGCAGCTGGTCCGGGTTCACCACGTCGAGGCCACCCGAGCACAGGTAGCGGCCCGTGGCGAGGGCGGCGTCGTAGAGGTTGTCGGGATCGGCCACCCCGTCACCGTTGCCGTCGGCGCCATAGAAATTCCAGGTGGACGGGATGAACTGGGTCGGGCCGACCGCGCGGTCCCACACCGTGTCGTGGTCCCACCGGCCGTGGTCGGTGTCGGGGATCGCGGCGACGTCGCCGACGCCGTTGAGTTCGGGGCCGAGGATGGGTTCGAGGGTGTTGCCGTACTTGTCGACATAGCCGCCGCGCGCGTGGTTGGACTCGATGCGGCCGATGCTCGCGATGAGGGCCCAGTCGATGTGGCAGTTCGGCTGCTCGCGGGCCATGATGTCCGCCGCGTTGTGATAGGCGCGCAGCGCGGCGCCGGGGATGCCGAGCGGGCCACTGGGGAGCTGGTAGGCCGGCAAGGGTCGCTGGACCGACACGGGTTGTGCGATGGTGCCGTCGACGTTGACCTGGACCAGGTTCGGGTCGAGTCCCTGGACGAGTGCTGCGTCCCGGGTCTGCTGGGCGGGGTCTCCTTTCGCCCAGTCACTGGTGCCGTTGCTCATGGCGCCCGCCGGGATCACCGCGAGGATGCCGCCGACCAGGGCGACGCCGGTTTTGTGGCGCAGGCCGAGTCTTCGCACCTTGCGCCGCGCGATCCGCAAGCGCTTCAGCCGCACACCAAGGCCCCCTCCCCGTGAGAAACCCGCGGGCCCGATCCTTCCGCGACCGGCGTTAAGCCCGTGTTACTCCTTCGGGTATCCCAAGAATGGGGGGCAGTGTTACCGAGCGCAGTCCCCGGAGGGCCAGTCCGGCTTCAGCAGTGTCAGCGTTTCGTCGCCGAAGGGGTTCACCCCGGGACCGCAGGCGAGCGCGTGCGCGAGGTGAACATGCAGGCACTTGACGCGCCCCGGCATGCCACCTGCGGTGACCTGGTGGCCGAGCGGCTCGATCGCGTCGCGCTCGGCGAGGTAGGACTCGTGCGCACGCTGGTAGGCCGCGGCGAGCTCCTCGTCGACGGCCAGCCGTTCGGTCATCTCCCGCATGACGCCGTCGGCCTCGAGCCGCCCGACGAGCGAGGCCAGCCGCGGGCAGGTCAGGTAGTAGAGCGTGGGGAAGGGGGTGCCGTTCTCGAGCCTCGGACTGGTCTGTACCACTGCGGGATGGCCGCTCGGGCAGCGCGCCGCGATGGCCCGCAACGCGCGCGGCGGCCGCCCCAGCTGCTCGGCGATGATCTCCCGGTCGGCGTCGGTGACCGGCTCGAAGGTCTTGTTCACCCGTTCATTGTCGCAGCGCGCCCGTTTTCGTCGACGGCGGAGCCGCTTGCAGCGTGGACGGCGGTCCGCTACCCGCACCCCTTCGCAGGCCGTACCGCACAGCTTTCCTAACCGCCGACGGTGGACCAGAGCTGCTGGTACCAGGGGGCCCCGGCCAGCGCTGCCTGTTGTTGCGCTTTCTGCTGCCCCTGCGGGGTGTCCTCGGGCAGCTGCACCAGGTACGGCGTCTCCCCCGGCATCACGTACCGCAGCCGCTTGCGCGCCTCCGCCTCGACCTGCGCGGGATCGTTCAGCGCCGCCTGCCGCGCCTGCAGCTGCGAAACCTCCGTGCGCAGCTCGGCCCGCCGCTGCTCCTGCACCGCGATCTCCGACCGCTGTGACAGGTACGTGCGCAGCGGCACCGCGAGGGTGAACGCCAGTGCACACACCACGATCGCGAGCACTGCGGCCCGCCGCGTGGTGGACATGCCGAGCACCCGGGCGGCACCCGCACCTTGTTTCGTGGCAAGACCGAGTCGCAATCGCGACTTCGCCGGCTCCCGCCGGACCTGCCGCGGCCCACGCGCGGGAACGCCCCCGGTCCGGCGAGCGGATCGCCCGCCGCGCCGGGCCGTGGGGCCGTCGGCACGGCGGCCGCGCCGAGTGCGTTCCCTGCCGCGCTGGGTCATCTGCGAACCATCAGCTCTCCGGCGTGAACCGCGGGAACGCGAGGTCGCCGGCATACCGCGCAGCGTCGCCGAGCGTCTCCTCGATCCGCAGCAGCTGGTTGTACTTGGCGACGCGCTCGCTGCGCGCGGGGGCGCCGGTCTTGATCTGGCCGACGCCGGTGGCGACGGCGAGGTCGGCGATCGTGGTGTCCTCGGTCTCGCCGGAGCGGTGGCTCATCATGCTCCTGTACCCGTAGGACGTGGCGAGCGAGATCGCGTCCAGCGTCTCCGACAGGGTGCCGATCTGGTTGACCTTCACCAGCAGCGCGTTGGCGGCGCCGCGCTCGATGCCCGTCTCGAGCCGGTCCGGGTTGGTGACGAACAGGTCGTCGCCGACGAGCTGCACGCGCTCGCCGATCTGGCTGGTCAGCGCCACCCAACCGTCCCAGTCGTCCTCCGAAAGCGGGTCCTCGATGGACACCAGCGGGTACGCGTCGAGCAGTTCCGCGTAGTACGCGCCCAGCTGCTCGGCGGTCTTCTTGCTGCCCTCGAAGCTGTAGGTGCCCTCGGCGAAGAACTCGGTGGCGGCCACGTCCAACGCAAGCGCGACGTCCCGGCCCGGGGTGTACCCGGCCTTCTCGATCGCGGTGGTGATCAGGTCCAGCGCCTCGCGGTTGCTGGACAGGCTCGGTGCGAACCCGCCTTCGTCGCCGAGGCCGGTGCCCAGGCCACGGCCCTTCAGCACGGACTTCAGCGAGTGGTAGACCTCGACGCCCCAGCGCAGCGCCTCGCGGAACGACTCGGCGCCCAGGGGCGCGATCATGAACTCCTGGATGTCCACGTCGGTGTCGGCGTGCGCGCCACCGTTGAGGATGTTCAGCATCGGCACCGGCAGCACGTGCGCGTTCGGGCCGCCGAGGTAGCGGAACAGCTCGAGCTCCGCGGACTCGGCGGCAGCCTTGGCGACCGCGAGCGACACACCGAGCAGCGCGTTGGCACCGAGGCGGGACTTGTCGGGAGTGCCGTCCAGGTCGACCAGCTTCTGGTCCACGACCCGCTGCTCCACGGCCTCGACACCGACCAGCTCGGGGCCGATCTCGTCGAGCACCGCGGCGACCGCACGCTCGACACCCTTGCCGTTGTACCGGTTGGCGTCGCCGTCACGCAGCTCGACGGCCTCGTGCTCACCGGTTGACGCGCCCGACGGAACGGCGGCCCGCGCCAGCGTGCCGTCGTCCAGGGCCACCTCCACCTCTACGGTCGGGTTGCCACGCGAATCGAGAATCTCGCGCGCGCCTACCTGCTCGATGACCGCCACTCTTCGCTCCTCATCGGTTGTCTCGGGCGACGACGGCACCAGCCTAACCGCAGCTCGGCGTCACCCGGCGGAGGCACGGCTCACGCCCCGTTCCTGATCTCCTGCCATCCGGAGGGGAGGTCCGCGGTGTCGGAGATGCGCTGCCAGAACGACCAGCTGTTGCCACCGAGGTCGAGCACGCTGAACACGCGGGCGCCGTAGGGCTGGTCCTGCGGCGCGGCCACACCGGCGCCCTCGCCGAGCGCCGCGCAGACCCGGTCGTACTGGGCGTCCACGTCATCGACGTAGACCACGTTGAGCTGCCCGACCGGCCGATCGGCGCCCTTCGATTCCCAGTAGTCGGCGCCGACCCCGGCCAGCACGATCTCCGCGTCGCCGGCCGCGACGGTCGCCTGGAACACCACGCCGGACGCGTCGACGTAACGCACCCGTTCGGCGAAGCCGAACACACGGACCAGCCAGTCCAGCGCCTCGGTCGCGTCGGTGTAGTACAGGTAGGGCGAGAGACCGAGATACAGAGGTTCGACGCTCATGGACGTTCTCGCTTCCCTCGTTCCTCGATACTCGACAACGCCCATGAGGCACAAGCGCGCAGTGTCAATTGGAGCGCCTCCTCCCTTCGGTCGTCACCGCTCATAACCCGGTAGTGCATCATGTCCGCCTCGGTCCGTGATCACACCCCTGCCGAAACCCGCCTTCGGCCGGTAACGTCGATCGGACTATGGATGACGAGGACCTGGCCCGCGATCATGCCGGCGAGCACCGGTTCGAAGCCTTCCGCCAAGCCGAGGCGTTGATCGAGAACCGGCGCCCGCTGGACGCGCTCAAGGCACTTCAGCCGGTGCTCGACGCCGAGCCCGACAAACCCAGCGTGCAACTGCTGGCCGGGCGCGCCTACTTCCATTCCGCCCAGCTCAACCATGCCGAGCAGGCGTTCACGCGAGTGCTGGAGCTGGATCCCGCCGACCACTACGCGCGTTTCGTGCTGGGCCGCACCCTGCAACGGCTCGGGCGGCTCGTGGAGGCGCTCGGCCAGCTGCGGATGGCGTGGGCGATGAACCCCGTGCCCGAATACCAGGACGCCCTCTCCGAAGTGAACGCGAGAGTCCGCCTCCAGGAGAGCTGACCACCCTGGACCTTCTGGGATGCAGTCACCCACAGCAACGACCCAGACGCCGGCCAGGTGAGCCGGGCTGCAGCCGCCGTGTGTCCATGCGGCCGAATACGTCTAGCGCGAGGCGGTCGCGACCGCGTTCGTCGCGGTGAGGATGGACTGCGCGTCGCCGGTGGACCGCGTGTAGCCGAGCACCGCCTGCCACCAGCCGCCGCCGGTGGCGAGGTCGCCGCCGCTGGAACAGAGGTAGCGGCCCACCGTGTACGCCGCGTCGTCGGCGTTGCGAGGATCGGGCGCTTTCCCGTCGTGCGTGGCGCGCGCCGCCCAGCGGTCCCAGATCCCGGACTGGACGGGCAGCGGCCCGGACCCGACCGCCTCGAACTGGCCGATCCCGGCAAGCGTGGCCCACGAAAGGTGGCACGTCGCGGACTCGCCGCGCAGCCACATCTCCGCGCGGCCGTAGACGGCGAGCAGGTTCGCCGGCACATTCGTCTTCGCCGCGAGTTCGCGGGCCCAACTGTCGAGCGCGGCGAGATCGGAGGCGCGCGGCCGGTCCTCGGGCGCGCCCACCGCGGGGTCCGGGGCGACGGCGTCGACGGGCGCGGCGGCCGATTGGACGGGCGGCGTCGCGGCCGTCTCGGGCTTGGTCACGCCGATGGTCAGCAGCAGGATCAGACCGGTGGCGACCACGCCCAGCGCCAGGGCCAGCGTCGCGGGCAAGGGGCGCGACGGGGTACGCACGTCCACGTCCCCAGGCTGGGTGGGCTCGACCACCCGATCAGGTTATAGGCATCACTCGTGTGAGCTGCGCCACCAGGTCCGCACAAGTTGTTATAGAAGCCTCACCTAACCGGATGACCTGCGCAAATCGCGTTCCAGCGGCTGTTTCCGGCACCCGAACAAGATCCTAACGACGTTCAAGGACTTTACATCAAGGAAAGGCTTACCTAAAAACAGACGGCCGGAAAGAATCGAGGAGGCCCAACGGTGTTGTTCTCCAGTCTGCTCATCGGGCTCCGCGAGGGCCTCGAGGCGGCTCTGGTCGTGAGCATTCTCGTCGCGTTCCTGGTCAAGACCGACCGCCGGTCCGCTCTGCGGTGGGTCTGGCCGGGCGTGGCGACCGCGGTCGCGCTGTCGATCGCGGTCGGCGCGGTGCTCACGTACACGACCGCGCAACTGTCCTTCGAGCAACAGGAAGGGCTCGGCGGCGCGCTGTCCCTGGTCGCGGTGGCCTTCGTGACCGCGATGATCTTCTGGATGCGCAAGGCAGCGAAGAGCATCGCCGCCGAACTGCGCGGCAAGATGGACGAGGCGCTCGCGGTCGGCCCGCTGGCCGTGCTGCTGCTGTCCTTGCTCGCCGTCGGCCGCGAGGGCCTGGAAACCGCGGTCTTCTTCTACGCCGCCGTGCAGACCGCGCAGGGCGGCACCGCCCAGCCGCTCGCCGGGTTCGCCATCGGCATCATGATCGCGGTCGTGCTGGCCTACCTGCTCTACCGCGGCGCGGTGCGGTTCAACCTCGGCAAGTTCTTCACGATCACCGGCGTGCTGCTGGTGTTCGTCGCGGCCGGCGTTCTCGGCTACGGCCTGCACGACCTGCAGGAAGCCGGCATCCTCCCCGGGCTGAACACGCTCGCCTTCGACCTCTCGGGCGCGATCCCCGAAACGTCCTGGTACGGCGCGCTGTTCAAGGGGATCTTCAACTACTCGCAACAGACCACGGTGCTGCAGGCCGTCGCGTGGGTGGCCTACGTCGTCATCGTGTTGCCGCTGTTCCTGCGGCGGCCCGCCCAGAAACCCGCACTCGCGGGTACGAAGGAGTGACCTTGCGTACGAAGCTCTTCGCGCTGGCCGGTTCGGCCGCGCTCCTGACCCTCGCCGCGTGTTCGGGGGAACAGAAGGCCGGCGGTGGCCCGATCACGGTGTCCGCCACCGATACCGCGTGCGAGGTCTCAAGCACGGACGCCACCGCGGGCAACCTCACGTTCGAGGTCACGAACAAGGGCACCATGGTCACCGAGTTCTACCTCTACACCGACGGTGACCGGATCATGGGCGAGGTCGAGAACATCGCGCCGGGCCTGACGAGGAAGCTGACCGTGCAGGTCGCGAACGCGGGCAAGTACCAGATCGCGTGCAAGCCGGGTATGTCCGGCGACGGGATCCGCGGCGCCTTCACCGTGACCGGTGGCGCGGCCGCCCCGACGGACGCGAACGCGCAGCTCACCGCCGCCAGCACGAGCTACGCCGCCTACGTGGCCACCCAGGCCGACGCGCTGAAGACCGAGACGCAGAAGTTCGCCGACGCGGTCAAGTCCGGCAACGTCGCGGATGCCAAGGCGCGCTACGCCACGACGCGCGTCTACTACGAGCGCATCGAGCCGGTCGCGGAGAAGTTCGGCGACCTGGACCCGGCGATCGACGTCCGCGAGGCCGACCTCGAGCCCGGGCAGGAGTTCACCGGGTTCCACCGGCTGGAGAAGGACCTGTGGGCCAGTGGGTTGCAGGCAGACAGCGGCCAGATCGCCGACCGGCTCGTCGCCGACGTCACCAAGCTGGTGACGCAGTCCGCGACGCTGCAGCTGAACGCACTCGACCTCGCCAACGGCGCCAAGGAACTGCTCGACGAGGTCGCCACCGGCAAGATCACCGGCGAGGAGGAGACTTTCTCGCACACCGACCTGTGGGACTTCCAGGCCAATGTGGACGGTTCGAAGGGCGCGATCGCGGCGCTTCGGCCGGCGCTGGCCGAGCGCGACCCGCAGCTTGTGTCCACTATGGACACCGAGTTCGCGAACGTGCAGCAGCTGCTGGACAAGGTCCGCAACGGTGACGGGTTCAAGTACTACAACGAGTTGTCGCAGGATCAGGTCAAGGAGTTCGCCTCGGCCGTGGACGCGCTGGGCGAGCCGCTGAGCAAGGCCGCGGAGGTCGTCGCGAAATGACCCAGGTATCTCGACGCCGAGTGTTCGGCATCGCCGGAGCCGGTGTCGCGCTCGTCGGAGCGGGCGCGGCCGGCGCCGGGATCGACCACGCGGTCGGCACCCGGACCGCACAGGCCGCCACCGCCATCGTGCCGTTCCACGGCGCCACGCAGGCCGGAATCGTCACCCCGGCGCAGGAGCACCTGCACTTCGCGGCGCTGGACGTGACGACGAAGGACCGCGCGCAGCTGGTCTCGTTGCTCAAGACGTGGACCGCGGCGGCGCGCAAGATGACCGCCGGCGGCCAGGTCGGCACCACCGGCGCCGTCGGCGGTGCGCCCGCCGCACCGCCCGACGACACCGGCGAGGCGCTGGACCTGCCCGCCTCGTCGCTGACGTTGACGATCGGGTTCGGGCCGTCGCTGTTCGACGACCGGTTCGGGCTCGCCGGCAAGCGGCCCGCCGCGCTCAAAGAACTGCCCACGTTCCCGAAGGACGAACTGGACCCGGCCCGCAGCGGCGGCGACCTGTGCATCCAGGCGTGCGCCAACGACCCGCAGGTCGCCGTGCACGCGGTGCGCAACCTGGTACGGCTCGGCTTCGGCACGACCGCGGTGCGCTGGTCGCAGCTCGGGTTCGGGCGCAGCGCGTCCACGTCGGTTTCGCAGACGACACCGCGGAACATGTTCGGCTTCAAGGACGGCACGAACAACCTCAAGGCCGAGGACACCGCGTCGCTCGACCAGCACGTGTGGGTCACCAAGGCGGACGACCAGGCGTGGCTGGCCGGTGGGTCCTACCTGGTGGCGCGGCGGATCCGGATGCACATCGAGACATGGGACCGGACGTCGCTGGACGAACAGCAGAAGATCATCGGGCGCACCAAGGACAGCGGCGCGCCGCTCGGCCAGACCGCCGAGTTCGACCAGACCGACCTGCACGTACACGGCGAGGGCGGCGACCTCACGATCCCCGAGGACTCGCACATCCGGCTGGCGTCCGCGGAATCGCTGAACGGCGTGAAGATCCTGCGCCGCGGTTACAACTTCGTGGACGGGTCGGACGGGGTCGGGCACCTGGAGGCCGGGCTGTTCTTCATCGGCTTCAACCGGGACCCGCGCAGGCAGTTCATCCCGATGCAGCGCGCACTGTCCACGCACGACGCGATGATGGAGTACGTACAGCACACGGGGTCGGCGCTGTTCGCGGTGCCGCCCGGGGTGTCGGAGACCGGCTACTGGGGCGACACGCTGTTCGGCCAGTAGGCGCGCCACCCACTCGCCTCGAGCGTCGCCGGGTCCACCCCGGCGGCGCGGGCGTTGTCCTCGGCGGCCCGCACGTCCGCCGCAAAACGCTTCGCCACCGCACGCAGCTCACCCTCCGGGTCGATGCCCGCGCGGCGCGCCGTCGCCGCCACCCGGAACAGCTGCGCCGCCGCGTCCGACGACGGTGGGAACAGGTCCAGCGGGATGCCCGCACGCCCGCTGCGCTGGCCGAGCTTCCCGGCCAGCGCGGCGGCGGGCTGACCGAGCGCGACTCCGTCCACAATGGACTGTCGACGCTTCTCGGCCTGCTTGAGCTCCTCCCACTTCACTTCCTGATGCTCGGCCGTGTGAATTCGATCCGCGCCGGCGAACACGTGCGGATGCCGGCCCACCAGCTTGGCCACCAGCTCGTCCGCGACCTCGTCGACGTCGAACGGATCGGCGGGGTCCTCGGCGGCGATGCGGGCGTGGAAAAGTACCTGCAACAGGACGTCGCCCAGCTCCTCGCGCAGCGCCGCCCGGTCACCGTCCTCGATGGCGTCCAGCAGCTCGTAGGTCTCCTCGACCAGGTACTGCAGCAGCGACTCGTGCGTCTGCTTCGCGTCCCACGGGCAGCCGCCGGGCGAGCGCAACCGGTCCATCACCAGCGCCGCATCGACCAGTCCGGCGCCGGCGGGCTGGCGGATCACCCGCGCGTCGGGCAGCTCGCGCACGGCCGGATCGTCCGCGGAGCACGCGAACAGCACGAACGGGCCGGGCTCGTCGGTGAGCACGGGCGGCGCCGGCTTCGCGCCGAGCAGATCGGCCACGTCCTCCGGCAGGCCGCTCGCATACACGACACGGGCGGCGCGGAGGTACGGGAAGGCGGCGGGCGGGACTCCCGCGTCGGGATGGGTCAGGAGGACGACCGTGGCGGTCAAGGCTGGGCGATTCCCTTCACCGGAAGTGCGAGGCCGGTGGTCTCACCCTCGTTCGCCACGACGGTCAGACTGGCCGGGTCCCATACACCGTAGCGCGGGTTCACCTTCAGCCCTGCCTGGTCCACGTACGTCTGCAGCAACCGCAGGCCGACCCCGGCCAGCTGCGTCGAGGTGGGCTCGCTGGTCTGGTCGACCGACTGCTGCGTGGTGAGATCGCGGCCACGCACGATCGCCACGATCCACACGGGCTGCGCCGCGCTCGGCTGGAAGGCGACGACGGTGCCGGCCGGCACCCCGAACAGCACCATGCCGGCGAGGTCGGGCGCCTGCACCGCCGGCACCTTCTCGTCGACACCGGTCTCCTGGCCCGCGGCGGCGTCGGCCTTGATGACCTGCGCGGCCGCCCCCGGGTCGGCGGCCATCCGCTCGGCCTTCGCGAACGCCTTCTCGCGCATGGTGACCGGGTTTGCGCCGCCGTCGTCGGACACGACCGACGTGTAGTCGAACGTGACGGTCATCTTGCCGAAGTACTGCGCGCCCAGCGACTGCAGCAGCAGCTGGTCGCTGATGACTTCGCGCGGATCGCGGACGCGGTAGACGATCTGCTGCGCCAGCTGCGAAGGATCGGTGTTGGCCGTGGACACCGCGGTGGCGAACGGATTCTGCGCCAGCACCTGCTCGATCTGCTGCGGAGCGATCCCGACCCCGTCCATCTCGGCGGTCTGGCTGACCGTCTGGTGCACGATCAGCTGGCGCACGACCTCCCGGCCCAGCTGGTCGAGTTTGTGCTGCCGCGCCAGATCCTGCGCGGCGGGCTGTTCCTGCACCGCCTTGTCGATCAGCTGCTGCACCCGGTCGATCGAGACCGTGCGGCCGCCGAGGTAGACGGCAGTGCCCACCTGGCTGGGGCCGGAGCCGCAGCCGGCGAGCAGCAGACACGCTGCGAGGACGGCGACGAGCGCGCGAGGACGAGCCATGATCCGCATCACACGCGTACCCTCTCACAGCCGAGCCCGCACCGGGACCCCGCAACGCGAACGAAAACCGCGCGCGCCAGCTGAATGTCACATCGCTCCATTAGACGCCCGCGGGGGCCTTCGTCAGGTTGTGCAGCAGCTTCATGCACCACTCCAGCAGCGCCTCGTCCCGCAGGGGCGGCGCGCCGACGCGGCCGCCCGCGGGGCCTTCCGTCGGCTTCGGCACCGCGACCGTGCTGGTCACCGCCTTGAACGTGGCCTTGGGGTAGAGGCGCTTGAGCCGCACCATCTTCGAGTCCGGCAGTGGCAACGGGGCGAAGCGGATCGTGTTGCCCTGCACCGAGACCTCGGTGACGCCGGCCTCGCGGCAGGCGTGCCGGAACGCCGCGACCGCGAGCAGCCGCCGCACCGGCGCGGGCGGCTGGCCGTACCGGTCGATCAGCTCCTCCTCGACAGCCGCCAGCTCCGCGCCGTCCGGGGCCGAGGCGATCTTGCGGTACGCCTCGAGCCGCAAACGCTCCCCGGGTACGTAGTCGTGCGGGATGTGCGCGTCGATGGGCAGGTCCACCCGCACCTCGCGCAGCTCCTCCTCCTCGATCGGCTCCGCGCCGGAAGCGGAGAACACGGCCTTGTAGGACTCGACGGCCTCGCCGACGAGCCGCACGTAGAGGTCGAACCCGACGCCCGCGATGTGCCCGGACTGCTCGGCGCCCAGGATGTTGCCGGCGCCGCGGATCTCCAGGTCCTTCATCGCGACCGCCATGCCCGCCCCGAACTCGGTGTGCTGCGCGACCGTCGCGAGCCGGTCGTGCGCGGTCTCGGTCAGCGGCGACTCCCCCGGGTACAGGAAGTAGGCGTACCCGCGCTCGCGCCCACGCCCGACGCGGCCGCGCAACTGGTGCAGCTGCGCGAGCCCGAGCAGGTCGCCGCGCTCGACGATCAGCGTGTTGGCGTTGGAGATGTCCAGGCCGGTCTCCACGATCGTGGTGCACACGAGCACGTCGTACTCACGTTCCCAGAACCCCTGGATGACCTTCTCGAGCTTCTCCTCGTTCATCTGCCCGTGCGCGGTCACCACCCGCGCCTCCGGCACCAGCTCGCGGATCCGGCGCGCCGCCTTCTCGATCGACGACACCCGGTTGTGCACGTAGAAGACCTGGCCGTCCCGCAGCAGCTCGCGGCGGATGGCGGCGCCGACCTGCTTGTCACCGTAGGCACCGACGTAGGTGAGGATCGGGTGCCGGTCCTCCGGCGGGGTGAGGATCGTGGACATCTCGCGGATGCCCGCCAGCGACATCTCCAGCGTCCGCGGGATCGGCGTCGCGGACATGGTCAGCACGTCGACGTGCGTGCGCAGCGCCTTGATGTGTTCCTTGTGCTCGACGCCGAACCGCTGCTCCTCGTCCACGATGACGAGGCCGAGATCGCGGTACCGGATCCCGGTCTGGAGCAGCCGGTGCGTGCCGATCACGATGTCGACCTCGCCGTCGGCAAGGCCGGCCAGCACACCGTCCACATCGGAGGAGTCAGTGAACCGGGACAGGCCCTTGATGGTCACCGGGAAGGCGTGCATGCGCTCGCTGAAGGTGTTCAGGTGCTGTTGCGCCAGCAGCGTGGTGGGCACGAGCACCACCACCTGCTTGCCGTCCTGCACCGCCTTGAAAGCGGCACGCACCGCGATCTCGGTCTTGCCGTAGCCGACGTCGCCGCAGATGACGCGGTCCATCGGGACACCACGCTCCATATCCTGCTTGACCTCGTCGATCGCGGCCAGCTGGTCGTTGGTCTCGGTGAACGGGAACGCGTCCTCCAGCTCGCGCTGCCACGGCGAGTCCGCGCCGAACGGGTGGCCGGGCGCGGCCTGGCGGGCGGCGTAGAGCTGCACCAGCTCGGCCGCGATCTCCTTGACCGCCTTGCGCGCCTTGGCTTTGGTGTTCTTCCAGTCCGAGCCGCCGAGCTTGTTCAGCGTGGGCAGCTCGCCGCCGACGTAGCGCGACACCTCGTCGAGCTGGTCGGTCGGCACGAACAGCCGGTCGCCGGGGTGGCCGCGTTTGGACGACGCGTACTCGAGCACCAGGTACTCGCGGGTGGCGCCGGAGATGGTGCGCTGCACCATCTCCACGAACCGGCCGATGCCGTGCTGGTCGTGCACGACGTAGTCACCCGGCTTGAGCGCGAGCGGGTCGACGGCGTTGCGGCGCCGGGACGGCATCTTCGTGCCGAGGTCCTTTGTGGACGTTCCGGCGGTCGCGCCGCGGCCCGTCAGGTCGGCCTCGGTGAGCACCACGAGCCGGCACTCCGGCGCCACGAAGCCTTCCGTCAGCCCGCCGCAGACCACGGTCACCACGCCGTGCGCGGGCGGGCCGGTGAGCCCGTCCGCCGCGTGGGTCGCGGCGATGTCGGCCGCGGACAACTGCTCGACGGCGCGGGTCGCGGTGCCGTGCCCGGCCACGACGAGCACGCCCGTGCCGTCGGCGGCCAGGTGCCCGCGCAGGTCGGCGAAGACGCGGTCGAAGTCGCCGCGGTACGACGGCGAGGCGTCGATGCGCACTTCGTAGACGTCGGCCGCCTCGGTGGTCAGCTGCGACAGCGTCCACCACGCGCGGCCGGTCTCCTCGGCGTGCTTCGCGATCTCGGCGAGGTCCCGGTACGCCGACGCGCCCAGGTCGATCGGGGCCTGGCCACCACCGGCGGCCGCCATCCAGGACGCCTCGAGGAACTCCTGCCCGGTGCGGACCAGGTCGTGCGCGCGGGCGCGAATCTTCTCCGGGTCGGCCAGCACCACGTGCGTGCCCTCGGGCATCGCGTCGGTGAGCAGGTCCAGCTCCCCGTCGCACAGCACGGGAATGAGCGCTTCCATACCCTCGACCGGGATGCCTTCGGCGAGCTTGGTGAGCATCTGGGCGAGATGCGCGTCGGCCTCGTGCTGCTCGGCCAGCTCTCCCGCGCGCGCCTTGACCTCGGGCGTGAGCAGTAGCTCGCGGCACGCCGGCGCGTGGAATTCCGGTATCTCGCCGGGCAGCGAGCGCTGGTCCGACACCGCGAACGCACGGATCTCGCTGATCTCGTCGCCCCAGAACTCGACGCGGTACGGGTGTTCGGCAGTAGGCGGGAAGAGGTCGAGGATGCCGCCGCGCACGGCGAACTCGCCGCGCTTCTCGACCATGTCCACGCGCGTGTAGGCCAGCTCGACGAGGCGTTCCAGGGTGGGCTCGAACTCGCTCTCCTCGCCGACCCGCAGCTCGACGGGCGCGAGCGAGCCGAGGCCGGGCGCCATGGGCTGGATCAGGCTCCGCACGGTGGCCACCACGACGCGCGGCGCGTCCTGGCCGCGGAGCCGGTGCAGGACGTCCAGGCGGCGCCCGACGGTGTCCGCGCGTGGGGACAGCCGTTCGTGCGGCAGGGTCTCCCACGACGGGAAGTCGGCGACCCGGCCGGCCCCGAGGAGGCTGGTCAGGGCGGCCGTGAGCTCCTCGGCCTCGCGGCCGGTGGCGGTGACGGCGAGCACCGGGCGGCCCGCGCCGGCGTCGGCGGCCAGCGCGGCGACGACGAGCTGGCGGGTAGCCGTGGCGCCCTGGAGGTCGAGCAGCGGCGAACCGGCACGCTCGACGATCCCCCGGAGCGCCGGGTCAGGCAGGACCGAGGACAGCAGGCCGGCGAGCACCGGGTCGGTCACGAAAACTCCCCTGTGGCAGACATGCGGACATACCCCTGCCCGGGATGAGAGGGCTCAGGGGCTCTCAACTCCAGCGTACGTGGCGGCACCAACAGAAATCGCCCGGCCTGTTTCGTCAGGTTCGGCCTCGGGCTCGTCACTCAGCCGAAAACGTCGGGGTGCGCGCGTACGAAGTCGGCGAACCACCATATGCAGCGCACCGGGCGCCTGGTCTTAGTTCAACCGCAGTTTCGGCTTGTGCTCGAGGTGGGACAGGCCGTTCCAGGCCAGGTTGACCAGATGCGCGGCCACCTCGTCACGCTTGGGCTTGCGGGCGTCGAGCCACCATTGGCCGGTCAACGCGACCATCCCGACCAGCGCCTGCGCATACAACGGCGCGAGCTTTTCGTCGTAGCCACGGGCGGCGAACTCCTGACCCAGGATGTGCTCGACCTGCCCGGCGATGTCGTTCAGCAGCGTGGAGAAGGTGCCGATCGAGGAGGCGACCGGGGAGTCCCGCACCAGGATGCGGAACCCGTCGTGCGACTCCTCGACATATCCCAGCAACGCGCTGGCCGCCTGTTCGAGCATCGCGCGCGGGTGCCCACCGTGCAAAGTGGACACCATCCGGTCGAGCAGCGACTGCGTCTCGCGGTCCACGACGACCGCGTAGATCCCTTCCTTGCCCCCGAAATGCTCGTACACCACGGGCTTGGAGACGTTCGCGCGGTGCGCGATCTCCTCGATCGAGGTGCCGTCGAACCCCTTTTCCGCGAACAGCGCGCGGGCCACGTTGAGCAACTGCTGCCGGCGTTCCGCCCCGGTCATCCGGACGCGCGCCACCGGAGCCGGGGGCCGCGCCCCGGTGGCCACTTCTCGTTTCGCCCGCCTGCGTGCTGCCACCTGCGCAGCTTAGGGGCCTACTTCGACTCGACGGCCAGGCGGTCGAGCCTGCTCTGGGTCGGCCAGCGCACGTTGTCGACCCAGCCGAACTTCTCGAACAGCCAGATCACGCGCGCGGAAATGTCGAGCTGACCGCGCTGGACGCCGTGCCGTGCCGACGTCGGGTCGGCGTGGTGCAGGTTGTGCCAGGACTCGCCGAACGACAGGATTGCCAGCGGCCAGAAGTTCGCCGACCGGTCGCGCGCGGCGAACGGGCGCTCGCCGATCATGTGGCAGATCGAGTTGATCGACCAGGTCACGTGGTGCAGCACGCAGACGCGCACCAGCCCGGCCCAGAAGAACGCCGTGACCGCACCCCAGAACGACCACGTGATCAGCCCGCCGAGCAGCGCGGGCAGGGTCAGCGTGAGCAGCGTCCACAGCCAGAACAACTCATCGACTCGCTTGATCGCCGGGTCCTTGGCCAGGTCCGGCGCGAAGCGCTCGACGTTGCTCTGGTCGCGCTCGAACAGCCAGCCCATGTGCGCGTGCCAGAAACCCTTGGTGATCGCCCACGGCGACGTGCCGAACAGCCACGGCGAGTGCGGGTCGCCCTCGCGGTCGGAGAACGCGTGATGCCTGCGGTGGTCGGCGACCCAGGTGATCACCGGGCCCTGCACGGCGAAGCTGCCGGCGACGGCCATCAGTACGCGCAGCCACGGCTTCGCCTTGAACGAGCCGTGCGTGAAGTAGCGGTGGAACGCGACGGTGATCCCGAGACCGCTGACGCAGTAGAAGGCCACGAACAGAGCCACGTCGACCCAGCTCAGTCCCCAACCCCAGGCGAAGGGCACGGCCACGGCCAGCGCCACCAGCGGCAGGATCACACCGAGGTAGACCGAGAACTGGATGGAAAAGCCGCGCTGACCGCTGATTATCGGCTTCGGGCCTTGCGCCTTCGGGGGTTCGAGGGTCGCCGTCATGCAACACCACTTCCTATGTCGTCGAGCCCGGCAAGGGTCACCTAACCTACGTTTCCGTAAGTTACGGTACAGGAGGTTTACCCCGCTGCGAAGTGCGGAAAACCGGCCACAACCCCAGCACGGGGCCGCCTTTCCGGGATCGGTATCCTGACCAGGCACGATCCGCCGTAGTGTAATTGGCAGCACTTCAGATTTTGGTTCTGACAGTTCAGGTTCGAATCCTGGCGGCGGAGCTGCCGTGCCCGACCCCGAGGAGCGAAGGGGGTGCGCCGTCCTGCTGGGCCAGAACGAGCCGGTGCACAGAAGACCGGCCTTGGCGGAGCTGTCGGACGCCTGGCTGGTGGGCCGTGCGCGAGAACTGATCGCGGCCGTGCAGCACAACGATCACGAAGAGCAGCTCACCATCGTCGGCACTCTCGACGAGCTCCTCGAGGAAACCGAGCGCCGGGGCGAGCCGCTGCTGATCGCGCAGCTGCTGCGCGCCGCCGCGCTCGCCCGGCTGGTCACCCGCGGGCACGCGGCGCAGGCCGAACCCCTGCTCGACGAGATGCTCGCGCACACCCGGCGCCACGGCCTCGCGCTCTACCGCGCGGACGCGCACGCCCTGCGCGGGCGCCGGCTTGTGCTGGCGCAACAGGAGGACGCGGCGCTCACCGAGATCGCCAGGGCGCTGGCCATCCTCGATGACACCGGCGGGCCGGACATGCAGATGACCCGCCGCGAATGGGCCAAGACGCAGTCGAGCGCGTTCATCGACTGCTGGCTGGTGCTCAACCAGCTCGGCGTGTACGAAGCCGCCGAGGAGGTCATCGCGCGGGCGCACCAGGCAGTGCGCGAGACGGCGGGACCGCACGAGATCACGTTGCAGCTGATCAACCGGGTCAAGATGCTGCTCGGCTGGGGGTTGCGGCTGGAGCGCGTGGAACGGGACGCCGAGGCGCGCGCGAAGTTCCAGACGGCGGCCTCGATGGCGGTCGCGGTGGAGGCGCCGTTCGCCGAATCGCTGTTCCCGCGTCGCGTCGGCGTGCCCGCGGTCGACCAGGTCGGCGTCCTGGCCGCGGCGCTCGCGCTCGCCGCGCCCGACGGCAGCCACCTCGACCGGTTGCAGCGGCTGCTCACCGAGCCGGGGTACCCGCACGAGCAGGTGATCGTCACCATCGCGCTCGCCCGCTGTCTCGAAGCGATCGGCCGGCGCGACGAAGCCCTCGATGCGCTGACCGCCACCCACCTCAACCTCGACGAAGACAGCTCACAGCCCTCGATGCTGCTCAACCTGCTGCGCGAGCTGTCGCGGCTGGACTTCGCGCAGCACGAGAACGAGAACCTGCGGCCGCTGGTCGACTACTCGACGGCGCTCGAGGTCGAGCTGGGGACGCTGCGCGAGACGCAGATCGCCACCCTGAACACCCGCCGCGAGCACGAGCGCCTGTCGGCCCAGCACGGCGCGATCAGCCAGCAGGCGCTGCAGGATCCGCTGACGGGCCTGCCCAACCGGCGGGCGCTGGACGAGCATCTGCGCGCGCTCGCCGCAGCCACCACGGCGCAACCGCTCGCGGTCGCGCTCGTGGACCTCGACGGGTTCAAGGGCGTCAACGACGACCATTCGCACGCCGAGGGTGACGACGTGCTGCGGGTGGTGGCGAGCACCCTGCGCGACGCGCTCCGCGGCGACGACATCGTAGCGCGCTACGGCGGCGACGAGTTCGTGGCGCTGCTGCCCGGCGCGCCCGTGTCGGCGGCCAAGCAGGCGCTGGGGCGCGCGGTCACGGCCGTGTCGAATCTGCCACATCACCTCTCGCACGGGGTAACCCTCTCGATCGGGCTGGTTTCGCTGCGCCCGCAGGAACGGCCCGACCAGGTGCTCTCCCGCGCCGACGCCGCCATGTACCAGGCAAAACGTGGCGGAGGAAACCAGGTGGCCACGGCGAGCGTGGTCCCTGGTGAGACCATTGCCGCCGGGGCCGAGCCCGACCCGGCGGCGGTCCCGCAAGAGCACCCGTAGGATCGACGCCCGGTAAACAACTGTCTGCTTTTGGGAGTGCCGTGACCGGCCCGCTGAGCACACTGGTCCTCGCCGCGGGCGAGGGCACCCGCATGCGTTCCACTAGTCCGAAAGTGCTGCATCCGATTGCGGGGCGGCCGCTGGTCGAGCACGCGGTCCGCGCCGCCGCCGGGCTCGAGCCCGAGCACCTCGTGGTGGTCGTCGGGCACGGGCGCGAAGCCGTCGTCGAACACCTCGATCACGTCGGGAAGGCCCTCGGCCGGCCGATCACGACGGCGGTCCAGGAAACCCAGCAGGGCACCGGGCACGCCGTGTCGTGCGCGCTGGCCGCGCTGCCCGCCAGGCTGACCGGCACCGTCGTGGTCAGCTACGGCGACGTGCCGCTGCTCGACACCGCCACGCTGTCGGCACTGCTCGCCGAGCACCGCGAGCGCGGGCACGGTGTGACCGTGCTGACCGCCGTCGTTCCCGACCCGACCGGCTACGGCCGGATCATCCGCACCGTGGACGGCGCCGTTGCCGGCATCGTGGAGCAGCGTGACGCCACCGAGGACCAGCTGGAGATCAGCGAGATCAACTCCGGGGTCTACGCGTTCGACGCGCAACTGCTCGTCGACGGGCTCACCCGGCTGTCCACCGACAACGCGCAGGGCGAGCTGTACCTGACCGACGTGCTCACCAACGCGTGCGCGGAGGGCCTCGCCGTCGGCGCGCTCGTCGTCGACGACCCGTGGCTGACCGAAGGCGTGAACGACCGGGTCCAGCTGTCCGCGGTCGGCGCCGAGCTGAACCGGCGGATCGTGCGCGACTGGCAGCTCGCGGGCGTCACCGTGGTCGACCCGGCGACGACGTGGCTGGATGCCGGCGTCACGCTCGCCCGCGACGTCGTCCTGGAGCCCGGCGTGCAGCTGCACGGCACCACGTCGGTCGGCGAGGGCGCGACCGTCGGCCCGGACACGACGCTGACGAACGTCTCGGTCGGGCCGGGCGCGCTGGTGGTGCGCACGCACGGCTTCGACTCCGAGATCGGCCCGCAGGCCAGTGTCGGGCCGTTCGCGTATCTCCGCGCCGGCTCGAAACTCGGCGAAAAAGGGAAAATCGGCACCTTCGTCGAGACGAAGAAGGCCGATATCGGTGCCGGCAGCAAGGTGCCTCACCTGACCTATGTCGGGGATGCAACGATCGGCGAGGACAGCAACATCGGCGCGTCCAGCGTGTTCGTCAACTACGACGGTGTGCGCAAGCACCACACGACCATCGGGTCAGGAGTGCGCACTGGTTCGGACAACACGTTCGTCGCGCCCGTGTCCCTCGGTGACGGTGTGTACACGGGCGCTGGCACCGTGATCAGGGAAGACGTTCCTCCGGGGGCGCTCGCCGTGTCGATGGGACCGCAGCGCAATATTGAAGGCTGGGTGGCCCGGCGCAGGCCGGACACCCCCGCGGCGAAGGCGGCCGAGGCCGCGCTCGCCGCCGAAGAAGAAACGAAAACCGAGCGGGAGTCGTCCAAATGAGTCCTAAGTCCGGCACGCCGAAGAAGAACCTCATGCTCTTCTCCGGCCGCGCATACCGGGAACTCGCGGAAGAGGTGGCGCGACACCTCAACGTGACGATCACCCCGCAAACTGCGCACACGTTCGCCAACGGCGAGCTGTTCGTCCGGTTCGAGGAGTCGGTGCGCGGCACTGACGCGTTCGTCATCCAGAGCCACACCACACCCATCAACGAGTGGGTGATGGAACAGCTGATCATGGTGGACGCGCTCAAGCGCGCGAGCGCCAAGCGGATCACCGTGGTCATGCCGTTCTACCCGTACGCGCGGCAGGACAAGAAGCACAAGGGCCGCGAGCCGATCTCGGCGCGGCTGATCGCTGACCTGTTCAAGACCGCGGGCGCCGACCGGATCATGACGGTCGACCTGCACACCGCGCAGATCCAGGGCTTCTTCGACGGCCCGGTGGACCACCTGTTCGCGCAGAGCCTGCTCGCCGAACACATCCGCAAGACCTACGGCGACGCCGACATCGCCGTCGTGTCGCCGGACTCGGGCCGCGTGCGGCTGGCGGAGAAATGGGCGCAGCAGCTGGGCGACCGGCCGATCGCGTTCATCCACAAGACGCGTGACCCCGACAAGCCCAACCAGGCCGTCGCGAACCGGGTCGTCGGTAACGTCGAAGGCAAGCTCTGCGTGCTGGTCGACGACATGATCGACACCGGTGGCACGATCGTGAAGGCTACCGACGCGCTGCTCGCCGAGGGCGCCGCGGACGTCGTCATCGCGACGACCCACGGCATCCTGTCCGACCCCGCCACCGAGCGGCTGTCGAACTGCAAGGCGCGCGAGGTCATCGTCACCAACTCGCTGCCGATCCCGGAGGAGAAGCGGTTTCCGAACCTGACGGTGCTCTCGATCGCGCCGATGCTGGCGGAGGCCATCCAGCAGGTGTTCGAGGACGGCTCGGTCACGAGCCTGTTCGACGGCAACGCCTGATCGTTTCGGCACTCGACCTGGGGACTGTGCCGTCCACTCTGTATGAGGGCCTGGCGGAGCTGTTCCGCCGGCGCCCGGCACTGGCCGCGGAGCTGCTCGCCGAGCAGCTCCGCGTGGTGCGCGCAGCCGATCGAGCCACGCAGCGGGACGCGATACTTCTCGGACACCGAAGTCCTCTGCGCCTGGATCCACCGCGCGGCGACGGCCACCACCGTCGACCTGTTGTTCGGCTGAGGTCAGGCACCCGGAGCCGCGCCGATCTCCTGCCTGATGCCCGGCACATCCACCACCGCCACCGGCTCGGCCGTGACCGTCGGTACGGCGGAGACCTCCGATCGCCCCGCGACCTTCGGCAGATCGAACTTCACCACGCACGACAGGCTCACCGGCGCGCCCAGCGGCGCCACCAGCTCCTGACCGCAGTCGCGTGTGCCGAGCTCGCCGGACACCGACGACTTCAGCACGAGTCGCGCAAGCGCTTGCGGCGCATCGCCGATCGGCTCGGTGCCCACCTGCACGCTGTCGGTGCAGGTGGGCACCGCGGTGCAGCGCAGCGTGTTCTCGGTGACCCTCGTCGCGACGACGGGGCCCGCGACGAATGGCTGTCCCAGCCCGTCCAGGTCGTCGCCGAGCCCGGTCCGCAGGTCCGCCTGGCCGGCCGGGCCGACGGGGTTCACCTCGACGGCGGTGGTCCCGAGCACCGGCGGCCCCGCGGGCCCGAGCAGTGACGGCTTGAAGCTCGTGACGCGGTACGGCGCCGTGGCCGTGACCTGCAGTCCTTGCACGTCGAACAGTTCCGTGCCGTCGCCGAGGGTCAGCAGTTCGGCCCGCGCGCCGTCCGGGATCGCCGAGCGCAGCGCTCTCGCCAGCACATCCGGCGCGAGATCTCTGCCGGGGTCGAGCGGGAGCACCGAACGCGCCCAGCGCGCGCCGTACTCGTTAGCTCGTTCGGGCGACATTCCCTGCGCCGTCCAGTACGCCGCCGGCGCCCGCAAGTAGAGGTTCCCGCCGGCGCGCAGCGCCTGTGCCGGCTGCCCGGCAAGGGTGAGCGTGCCGCGTGCCAGCCCGCCCCTGGCCGCGGTGAAGGTGGCGCCCGACGGGAGGTGGTAGCCGGCCGCGGCCTGCCCTTCGAGCCAGGTCAGAGCCCCTTCGACGGCCGCCTGCGGGTCCGGCCGCGCGGCGGGTCCGACTGCCGGGTGACAGGCCGAGACCAACAGCACCGCGACGGCCCCGAGAAAGCCGCCCACCACTCGTCGCGACATTCCGGCACCCCCTGACTACAGGCTTCCTACTGGCCGAAGCGACCCACCGCAACCCGTGGCACACGGATTGCCTACACTGAGCAGGTTGTCTCGGCGAGGCGGGCTCACAGGTACCTAGTGCCCGACGTGATCGACGCGGCGGCTTGAGTGGCCACGCGCTGTGCACGGTTGTGGACCTCGCCGCCGAAGGCACCGCCCGCTTGAACCCCGCCGTCATGATTTGAAGGAGTGCAAGACCGTGTCCGAGGTACGTCTGTCCGTCGAGCCGCGCACCGAGTTCGGCAAGGGCGCCGCGCGCCGCACCCGCCGCTCCGGCAAGATCCCCGCAGTGCTGTACGGCCACGGCACCGACCCCCGGCACCTCGCGCTGCCGGCGATCGAGTTCGCCCGCGTCGTCCGTGAGAACGGCAGCAACGCCGTGCTCACGCTCGATGTGGAGAGCAACACCGAGCTGGCGCTCACCAAGACCATCACCGTGCACCCGCTGAAGAACTACATCGAGCACGTCGACCTGCTCGTGATCAAGCGCGGCGAGAAGGTCACGGTGGACGTGCCCGTCGTGATCAGCGGCGACCCGACCCCCGGCACCCTCGTGCACCAGGAGCTGGACGCCGTCACCGTCGAGGTCGAGGCGCTGCACATCCCCGACCAGGTCGAGGTCTCCGTCGCGGGTCTCGATGCCGGGGCACAGATCCTGGCCGGCCAGATCACCATGCCCGCCGGCGCGACGCTGGTCACCGACCCCGAAGCGCTGGTCGTCGGCATCACCGAGCCGCAGGCCGAGGAGGCTCCCGCCGAGGAGGCCGTCGAGGGTGAAGGCGAAGCCGAGACCGCCGCGGAGTGACGCGCTCCCATGACGGCTGATGTTCCCGGGGCCGGCGAGCAGGTGCTGCTCGTCGGTCTCGGCAACCCCGGGCCCGCCTATGCCGGCAACCGGCACAACGTGGGTTTCCTGGTGCTGGACGAGCTGGCCGCCCGCGTCGGCGGCAAGTTCAAGGCGCACAAGGCCGGCGCCGACGTGCTCGAAGGCAGGCTGGCGGGATGCCGCGTGGTGCTGGCCAAGCCGCGCTCGTTCATGAATCTCTCCGGCGGCCCGGTCGCGGGTACCGCCAAGTTCTACAAGATCGAACCGGGCGCGATCGTCGTCGTGCACGACGAGCTCGACGTCGATTTCGGGGCGCTGAGGCTGAAGCTCGGCGGTGGCGACAACGGGCACAACGGGCTCCGGTCGATCACCAAGTCGCTGGGTACCCGTGACTACTTCCGGGTGCGGTTCGGCATCGGGCGCCCGCCTGGCCGGATGGATCCGGCGGATTTCGTGCTCAAGGACTTCTCCGCACCGGAGCGCAAGGAGCTCCCGTTCGAGCTGGACCGGTGCGCTGATGCGGTTGAAGCGCTGGTCGGCAAAGGGCTGACGGCGGCCCAGAACGCCTTCCACGCTCAGTAGTCCGGCGTCACTCACACGGTGGCGCGACTCCGCTCGATGGAGTCGATGAGTTCTTTCGGCCCTTCCCACCGCGTTCATGCGCGGCTAGGACAGAGGGCGGGGAATGTCCCGTCCACGCTGAATCTGGAGAACTCTTGATGTCCTTTACCGCCGAAGACGTCTACCGCACGGAGTTCGGTAACGCGCCGATCGGGCGGCGCGGCTACGCCAAGAACGAGGTCGACGAGTTCGTCCGGCGTATCGCGAAGACGCTGACCGACGAGGATGACCTGACCGCGGCCGAGGTGCACCACGTGATGTTCAGCAAGCCGTTGATCGGCAAGCGTGGCTACGACGAGCGCGAAGTGGACGACTTCCTCGATTCGGTCGAGGACGAGCTGGCGGACCGGACGGGCCGGCAGGCCACGCCGGTCCCGGCCGCCCGCGCACGGGGTGAGGCCACCGCAGCTCGCGCGACGCCGTCCCCGGTACCGCGCCCGGCCCCCGAGCCCCAGCAGAACTAGGTTTTCGCCGAAGCTGAAGTGGACTCAGCCACCAGAGGGGCCTGAGTCCACTTCAGCGGGCGTCCTGGGCTACTTGCCGGCCGCGGCTTCGATCCGCTGCGCGAACTGCTCCGCCGTCGCCGCGCGCTTCACCTTGCCCGACGGGGTCTTGGGCAGGCTCCCGCTCGGGAGCACGACCACCGCGAAGGGCCGCAGATCCACGGCGTCGCGGACGCGGGCCGCGACCTCCTTCATCAGCACCCGCTCCGCCGCGTCGTCGCCCGCGAGCTTCGACTCGAGCACCACCGCGAAACGCTCCCGGCGGGTGCCGGCGTCGATCCGGACAGCCACCGCGTTGCCCGCCCGCACGCCATCGACCGACGAGGCCGCGCGCTCGATGTCGGTGGGGTAGATGTTGCGGCCGCCCATGATGATGACGTCCTTGCGGCGGCCACAGATCACGATCTGCCCGTCCACCAGGTAGCCGAGGTCGCCGGTCGCCAGCCAGCCCTCGGCGTCCTGCGTCTCGACCGGGCCGTCGACGGTCAGGTACCCGGGCGTGACGGCCTCGCCGCGCAGCCGGATCTCCCCGACCTCGCGCTCGCCCAGGCGGTCACCCGCGTCGTTGACGATCTCCGCCTCGAGGCCGTCCAGCGGGCGGCCGAGCACCGCGAACGACCGCACGTCGTCGGTGCCGCGCCGAGGGTCCCCGTCCGGCACCGGCACCGCGCGGTTGTCCCCCTCCAGCGCGCCCGCCTCGACGTAGTCCAGGGTCAGGCCGGTGAACAGCGGCGCGAACGACACCGCGAGCGTCGCCTCCGCCATGCCGTACGCGGGAAAAACGCACTCCGCGGGCATCTTGAACCGCGCACCGGCGTCGGTGAACGTCTTCACCGCGGTCTCGTCGATCGGCTCGGCACCGTTGAGCGCGATCCGCAGCGTCGACAGGTCGTAGGCGACATCGTCGTCGACGCCCGCCAGCCGGCGGCCGACGATCGCGTACGCGAAGTTCGGCGCGGCGGTGGTCGTCGCGCGGTACTTGGTGATCAGCTGCGGCCAGATCAGCGGCCCGGACAGGAACTCGACGGGCGTGATCTTGATGAGCTCGACGCCGAACGTCATCGGCACCGTCAGGAAGCCGACCATGCCCATGTCGTGGAACGTCGGCAGCCAGGACATCATCACGTCGGAGTCGAAATCGAACTCGGCGCGCTCCACCATCGCCTTGACGTTGGAGTACAGGTTGCCGTGCGTGATCCGGACGGCCTTGGGCTCAGCGGTGGACCCGCTCGTCAGCTGGAGCAGCGCGAACTCGTCCTCACCCACTTCGACGGGCTCGGCGACCGGCTCGCTCTCGAGCAGGTCGGTGATCAGCCGGAAACCGATGTTGTGCTCGGTCAGCACGGGCGCGAGCGCGTCGAACGGCTCGCCGAGCAGCACGAGATCCGAGCCGATCATGCGCAGCACCTTGACCGTGTCCTCCGCCCACACGGCCAGATCGGTGCGCGGGGTCGGCTGGTGCAGCATCGTGACGCTGCCCCCGGCGAGCCACACCCCCTGCACGGTCGGCGCGATCAGCGACGGCGCCGCGGCGAGCACCGCCGCCGCGCTGCCCGGGCGCATCCCCGTGGAGACGAGCCCACCGGCAAGTTTCTTGGCCTGGTCATGCACCTCGGCCCAGGTCCGGCGGACCGGCTCCGTGGGCTCGCCCGTGACCATGCCCCGCTGCTGACCGCCCTTGCCTGTCGCGGTGGCGACGAGGGTGCGCACGAACCGACTCATGCCGTCACCTTACTGTGCCGCTCGTTGCCGATCCGACCACAGCCACGGCTGTCCCGCTTGCGTAGCAACGGTTACGTGTTGCTCGGGGTCTGGCTACATTGGTCGGATTGGTCACCGGGCAAGCGGAGCACACCGGACTCACTCCACCAGCTCGGAAGTCTCCAACCAGCGCGCCTCGACGTCTTCCGTTTCCGTTAGCACGGTCTTCAGCTCCGCGTTGAGATCGACCAGCTTGTCCGGGTTGGTCGCGTTCGCCGCGAGCAGTTCGTGCAGCTCGTTCTCCCGCTTGTGCAACGCGTCCAGCCGCCGTTCGAGCCGGCCCAGCTCCTTCATCGCCACCCGGTGTTCGGACGCGCCCGACTTCGGCCGCTCCGGGCGGACAACAGACACTTCGACGGCAGGGCGCCGACGCGACAGGTACTCGTCGATGCCGCCCGGCAGGTGGGTGACGCGGCCGTCGCCGAGCAGGGCGTACACGGCGTCGCAGACACGTTCGACCAGGTACCGGTCGTGCGAGACGACGACCAGGGTGCCCGGCCACGAGTCGAGCAGGTCCTCCAGCTGCTGCAGGGTGTCGATGTCCAGGTCGTTCGTGGGCTCGTCGAGCACCAGCACGTTCGGCTCGGCCATCAGCAACCGGGCCAGCTGCAGCCGCCGCCGTTCGCCACCGGAGAGGTCTTCGACGGGCGTCCACTGCCGCGCGGCGGGGAACCCGAGTTTCTCCGCCAGCTGCGAGGCGGACAACTCCTGCTTGCCCAGCACGACGCGGCCCGCGATCTCCTCGACCGCCTCCAGCACGCGCAGCTGCTCGGGCAGCCCGTCCAGCTCCTGCGACAGGTGCGCGAGCCGCACCGTCTTGCCCTCGATGCGGCGTCCTGCCACCGGTGACGACTCCCCCGCCAGCAGCTTGAGCAGCGTCGTCTTGCCGGAACCGTTGACGCCGACGAGACCGACCCGGTCACCGGGACCGATACGCCAGGTGACGTGGTCGAGCACAGGCTTGTCGCCGGCCCACAGCGTCACGTCTTCCAGCTCCACCACCGTCTTGCCGAGCCGGCGCCGCGCGAAGCTCATCAGCTCCACGGAATCCCGCGGCGCCGGCACGTCCGCGATCAGCGCCTCCGCGGCCTCGATCCGGTATCGCGGCTTCGACGTACGCGCCTTCGCGCCGCGCTGCAGCCACGCGAGTTCCTTGCGTGCCAGGTTGCGCCGCTTCTCCTCGGCGCTCGCGGCCAACCGGGCACGTTCGGCGCGCGCGAAGATCCAGTCCGCGTAGCCGCCTTCGTACTGCTCGACGCGCCCGTTCGCGACTTCCCAGGTGCGGCCGCACACCGTGTCGAGGAACCAGCGGTCGTGGGTAACCACTACGAACGCGGCGCGGCGCGCGAGCAGGTGGTCGGCGAGCCAGCGCACGCCTTCGATGTCGAGGTGGTTGGTGGGCTCGTCGAGCACGACCAGGTCCAGCTCCCCGACGAGCGCGGCGGCCAGCGCGACCCGGCGCCGCTCACCACCGGAGAGGTTCGCCGTGGACGTTTCCAGCCCCAGCGCGGTCAGCCCCAGTCCATCCACAATGGACCGCACGCGGGCGTCGGCGGCCCACTCGTGGTCGGCGGTGTAGTGCGAAAGCACGGCGTCGCGCACGGTGCCGTCGGGCAGCTCGGTGCGCTGGGTGACGACGGCCATCCGCAGGTCGCGGACCCGGCTCACCCGGCCGTCATCGGGCTCGGCGACGCCGGCGAGGACCTCCAGCAGCGTCGTCTTGCCGCCGCCGTTCAGACCGACGACGCCGATCCGGTCCCCTTCGGCGACGCCGAGGGAAACGTTGTCCAGCAACGGTTTGACCCCGTAGGACTTACTGACTGCCTCGAGGTTGATCAGGTTGGCCATTTATGCGTGCACCTGCGGAGGGGGTGTGGGTCGGTTGACGTCCTCGCCGCCGACGAACCGCGCGCCGGGTACCGGGCCGTGCGCCA
The DNA here is from genome assembly GCA_035248845.1 of Amycolatopsis sp. GTDB lineage: Bacteria > Actinomycetota > Actinomycetes > Mycobacteriales > Pseudonocardiaceae > Amycolatopsis_E. Next base: position 48,377 of record DATFHB010000007.1, read on the forward strand.
CGCGGACGGTCCGGCAGACGCCGGCACCGGCCAGTTCGGCCGCCACCTCGAGCGCAGAATCCGCGTCGGCGCACAGGAACGCGCAGGTCGGTCCGGAGCCGGACACCGTGCCCGCGAGCGCGCCGGCGTTGACGCCCGCGCGCAGCGTCCGCCGCAGGCCCGGGCGCAGCGAGACCGCCGCGGCCTGCAGGTCGTTGCCGAGCAGTAGTGCCAGCTGGCGGGGGTCGCCGGAGGCCAGCGCCTCGACGACCGGCGCGTGCGAGCCGACCCGCGGCGGGGTGCCGGCCTCGCGCAGCCGGTCCAGTTCGGTGTAGACGCGCGGGGTGGACAGGCCGCGGTGGTCGAACGCCAGCACCCAGTGAAAGGTGTGCCGGGACAGCACGGGCACGAGCTGCTCGCCGCGCCCGGTGCCGAGCGCAGTGCCGCCGTACAGCGCGAACGGGACGTCACTGCCGAGCTTCGCGGCGACTTCGGCCAGCTCGTCGCGGCCGATCTCCAGCTTCCACAACGCGGTCAGCGCGACGAGCGTGCCGGCGGCGTCGGCGCTGCCGCCCGCCATCCCACCCGCGACGGGGATGCCCTTGCGGAGGACCACCCGCACCTTCGGGTCGTCCTTGCCGATATGCGCGCCCAGCGCCTGCACCGCACGCCACGCGAGGTTGTTGGCGCCGGTGGGCACCGCCGCCTCGCCCTCGCCGTAGACCTCGATGCCCGGTTCCTCGGCGACGGCGACCGTGACCTCGTCGGTCAGCGACAACGCCTGGAAGACGGTGGTGAGTTCGTGGAACCCGTCGTCGCGAAGATCACCGACGGACAGATGGAGATTGATCTTCGACGGCACCCGGACGGTGACTGGTGGCGGTACGACGGCGAGCACCCGTCAAGACTACGTGCCCGTTTCCACGTCTCGCCCACGAGGAGAAACAAGCTGGAGCGCGACGCGCAGGCCGATGTCGGACCGCCGGCCGGCGTCGCAGTCCGGCAGCACCTCGGGGTTGTTGCCCATGATGAGCGCGACCAGCGCCAGCCGGTTCTTGAGCAGCACCTCGGGATCGCGCTCACCCGCGCACAGGATGTCGAACAGTTCCTTCAGCTGCTCCTTCAGCGGGTTGGCGACGTGCAGTTCCTTGAGCGCCGGCTGGTTGTCCTGCACGAACCGCCACACCTGGACGAGCCTGCCGGCGACGAGGCCGGCCAGCCGTTCCACGACCTTCGCCCGCGGCACGGGCTTCGGCTGCTCGCGCGCCCACACCAGGATCTCGTCAACGCCTTCACCGATGTCCTCGAAGAGACTGCGGACAATGTCGTCCTTCGTGCGGAAGTGGTAGTACAGCGCGGCCTTCGTGACCTCGAGCCGTTCCGCGATCTCCCGCAGCGACGTTTTCTCGTACCCCTGCTCGACGAACAGGTCCAGCGCCACCTGCTGGATCCGCTCCCTGGTGTCGCTGCGGCGCCCCGCCATCGCCGTTCCTTCCTGAGGACGTTCTCAAACTAACTTGACGACCGGCAAGTTCGAGCTTACCTTACGACTAGCCAGTTAGCTTGCCGAGCGGCAAGTAGATCGCGTCTCAAGCTTACTTTCCGAGGGGATCGACCATGACAACGACGCTCGAAGCGTCCGCCGCCGTGCGCGCCGCACAGCGCAGATGGTGGGCGCTCGCGGTCATCGGGCTGGCACAACTGCTGGTCATCATCGACACCACGATCATCACCATCGCGCTGCCGTCCGCGCAGCGTGAGCTGGGCATGTCCAACGTCGGCAGGCAGTGGACGATCACCGCGTACACCCTCGCCTTCGGCGGGTTGCTGCTGCTGGGCGGGCGCCTGGCCGACCGCGTGGGGCGCAAGAACACGCTGATCATCGGCGCGCTGGGCTTCGCGCTGGCCTCCGCTGTCGGGGGCGCCGCGAACGGGCCGACCATGCTGATCGCCGCGCGCGCCGCGCAGGGCGTCTTCGCCGCGCTGCTGGCGCCGTCCACGCTGTCGCTGCTGACGATCACGTTCACCGACACCAAAGAACGCGCCAAGGCGTTCGGCATCTTCAGCGCGATCCTGATGTCCGGCGCGGCGGTCGGCCTGATCGTGGGCGGCTCACTGGCCGAGTACCTCGACTGGCGCTGGTGCCTCTACGTGAACCTGCCGGTCGCCATCGTCGCCGCGGTCGGCGGCTGGTACCTGCTGCCAAAGGTGCCGGGGCACCGGGAGACCAGGCTTGACTGGACGAGCGCGGCGATCGGCACCGCCGGCATCGTGGCGCTGGTGTACGCGCTGTCCGAGGCCGCGACCAAGGGCTGGGGCGACGGGCTCGTGATCGGGCTGCTCGCGGCCGCCGTCGTGCTGATCGCCGGCTTCCTGGTGCGGCAGCTGCGGGTGGCCAACCCGCTGCTGCCGATGCGGATCCTGGCCGACCGGAAGCGAGCGTCGGGCTATGCCACCATCGCAGCCGCCTCGTTCGGCATGTTCGGGATGTTCCTGTTCCTGACCTTCCAGCTGCAGGCCGTCATGCACTACGGGGCGTTCAAGGCCGGGCTGGCGTTCCTGCCGTTCCTGCTGGGCAACGTGGTCATGTCCGTCGGCGTCGCGCGACGGTTCCTGCCGCGCACCGGGCCGCGACCGCTGCTGGTGATCGGGCTGCTGCTGATGGCCGCCGGGCTGCTGATGCTGACGCAGCTGACCCCGGACGCGTCCTATTGGGGCCTGATCATGCCGGTCGAGCTCATCATGGGCGCGGGTGGCGGGCTGGCGATGCCGACGGTCATGAACATCGCCACGGCGCGGATCGAGCCGCGGGACGCGGGTGTCGCGTCGGCGTTCATCACCACGTCGCAGCAGGTCGGCGCCTCGCTCGGCACGGCGTCGCTGACCACGATCGCGTCGAGCGCGACGGCGTCCGCGGCCGGGCTGGGCATGGTCGGGGCGACCGTGCACGGCTACGCCGTCGCGAACGGCTGGGCGGGCGCGATCGTCGGCGCCGCCGCACTGGGGGTCGGGCTACTCGTCGGACGCAGGCAACCGGACCCTGCGCCGGCGCCGGCGTCGTAGCCACGGGGGGTAATACGGGCTCGATGTGACGTTCCACCAGAAGAAGCCGAACGTCACATCGAGCCCGTCTCGTTGCTAGGCGGCGAGGGCCTTCTTCGGACCTTCGACGCGGTGGGTGACGTGGGCGCCCTGGTCGGCGATCCACGCCAGGACGGTGTCCGCCTGGGCGCCGCGCACGCCGACCCGGAAGCGGGCAACGGGGGTGTCGCCGACCCGGGTCAGGCCACCGCCGATCGTGGCGAGCTCGACGTCGAAGCGGCTCGCCGCCTCCGGCAGCAGCGCGCCCACGGCGGCGAACCCGATCAGCACGATGTCCGCGGACCGGTCGTAGCGGGCGGCCTGCGCGGCGGGCGTGTCGATCGCGGGCAGCAGCGACTCGGCGACCTGGCTCGCGGGGTTCGTGAGCAGGTCCAGCAGGGTGCCGCTCTCGACGACGCGGCCCGAGTCCAGCACCGCGACGTCGTCGCAGACGCGCCGGACCACCGAACCGTCCTGCGTGGTCAGCAGCACCGTCACCCCGAGTTCGGCGCGGGCCCGGTCCAGCACGGTCAGCACCGCACCCGCCTCCTCGTTCCCGAGTCCGCCGGTGGGTTCGTCGGCGAGCAGCACCGCGGGACCGGCCGCGAGCGCGCGGCCGAGGGCGACGCGGCGCTGCTGGCCGGGCGTCAGCTCGGCGGGCCGCTGCCCGGCACGCTGGGTCAGCCCGAGCACGTCGAGCACCTGGCCGACGCGGGTCCGCCGCTGCGGCCCGTCGATGCCGAGCTGTTCGAGCGGGGCCGCGACGTTGCCGGCCGCCGTGCGCTCGGCGTGCAGGACCGGGTCGAGGACCGCGACCTGCCGGCGCACCTCACGCAGCCGCCTGCCGTCGAGACCCGCGGTACTCAGCCCATCGAGGCGCACCACGCCGCGATCGGGTTTCTCTTGCAGCGCAACGCATCGAGTGAGGGTGGACTTGCCCGACGCGGCAGGGCCGACCACGCCGAAGATCGAGCCGGCACCGACCTCGAGACTCACGTCGCGCAGGGCGAGCACCGGGGAGTTCTTACCGGGAAAGGACTTGCTCAGGTTCTCAACAGTGATCACGAAAGGCTCCACAGGCATCTGGGCGCCGCCGTTTCCGGGTGCGCCGAAGACCGTCAGCGAAAGTAACCGTCCACAAAGGACGGGTGCGGGATGGCACGAACTCAGCTAGCGAGAACGGTCAGCGACGACACGCACAGACGGTACGGCGGCACTCATCGACGACTCGGCGCCTGGTGAGCATTCGCGTGCGGTACACGGGACTCCTCCATCGATCCTGGCGGTAGCACCTGCCCGCGAGGGGTGGTTGCTGCGACGTCGGCGAGCCAGGTCTCTCAGTCGCTCGGGATGGATACTTCACCAAGTGAAGCCGACACCCGGGATCTCGCGCAAGGTTTCCGGCGCAGATCACACAGACGGCGGTAAGGCGGCGATCTGCGCGAGGCGTGCGAACTCGACGACCGTCAGCTGCTCGCCGCGGCTCCTCGGGTCGATCCCCGCCGCATCCAGCAGGGTGCCGGCGCGTTCGGCGGAGCCGGCCCAGGACGCCAGCGCCGCCCGCAGCGTCTTGCGCCGCTGCGCGAAGGCCGCGTCGACAACCGCGAACACCGCGTCCCGGTCGGCGGCGGAGACCGGCTCGGCGGCACGCTCGAACGACACCAGCGTCGAGTCGACATTGGGCACCGGCCAGAACACCGCCCTCGGCACCGCGGCCACCTTGCGAGCGCGGCCGTACCAGGCGATCTTGACGCTGGGCACGCCGTAGATCCGGCTGCCCGGACCCGCGGCCATCCGGTCGGCGACCTCGGTCTGCACCATCACCAGCCCGCGCACGAGCGACGGCAGCTCGGCCAGCAGGTGCAGCAAGACCGGCACGGCGACGTTGTAGGGCAGGTTCGCGACGAGTGCCGTGGGCGGCGCGGGCAGCTCCGCGGCACTCAGCTTCAGCGCGTCGCGGGTCAGCACGGTCAACCGTGACGCGGCCTCGGGTGCGCGTTCGGCGACGGTCTCCGGCAGCCGACCGGCCAGCACAGGGTCGATCTCGACCGCGGACACCGCGGCCCCGGAACCCAGCAGGCCCAATGTGAGCGAACCCAGACCCGGCCCGACCTCGAGCACCGAGTCGTCCGGGCCGAGCGCGGCCAGCTCGACGATGCGGCGGACCGTGTTGGGGTCGTGGACGAAGTTCTGCCCGAGCTTCTTGGTGGGCCGGACGTCCAGCTCGGCGGCCAGCCCGCGAATCTCGGCCGGCCCGAGCAGTTGTGTCACCCTCGAAACCTTACTGTGCCGCGAAGCGGCCGCGTTCAGGGTGCTGGTGGGCGACGGTCAGGCCGCCCCGGCCTTCCTGGAGCACACGGGCCACGCGCCCCAGCCCTGGCCGGCCTGGACCCGCTGGGCGACCGCGATCTGCTGTTCACGGCTGGCGCTGTAGGCGTGCGAGGCGTAGGCGCCGCCACCGTAGGCGAGCCAGGTGCTGTTGGTGAACTGCAGGCCACCCTCGAAACCGTTGCCGGTGTTGGCCGCCCAGTTCCCGGTCGACTCGCACTGCGCGATCTTGTCCCAGATCCCGGCGTTGCTGATGGCGGGCTGCTTGGTGCCGATCCGGATGATCTTCGGCTTGGCCGCGGTGAGGATCTGGACCGAGATCTGCTCCCGGTCGGTCTCCTTGCCGTTCCGCTTGGTGACCTTGTAGATCACCAGCTGCTTGCCCGGCGTGCCCGGGTCCTGCACGACCTGCTGGCCCGCGTCGAGCGTGTTGTCCTGGATCTGCTGGACCGGCGGGGTGATGTCCTCCTGCTGGTTGATCACCGACACGCCGGTGCGGCTGATGTGCACCTCGGCGCCGTTGAGGATCTTGAAGCCCCGACCGCCGTCGACCTCGTCGTCCGGGCCGAGCGTGAGGTTCTGGTCCTTCAGGAACTCGTCCGCGGTGACGGCCGTGGTGCTCACCTGGCGGGGCGCGCTGTCACCGTCGAAGAGCGTGATGGTCTTGAGGGTCTTGACCTCCACCGTGGCGCCCGAGAGCGGCAGCTCGCCGGTGGCGGACATCGAGAACCAGGTGCCCGGGCCGAGCTTCGGCGTGACGCCCAGCTGGTCCAGCGCCTCCTGAAGGGTGTCGGCGCGTACCCAGGCGTCCTGGGGGGTGCCGTCGACGACCAGGTTGAGGTGGCGGCCACGCTCGAGCTTGATGACGCCACCGTCGCCGACCGGCGCCTGCGGCGACGGGGACAGCGCGTCGTGCTCGCCGACGGTGAGCCCGGCGTCCGCCAGCACGTCGCCCACGGTCTTGCCGAAGCTGTGCACGGTCTGCGTGTGACCGTCGACGTCGACGGTCACGCTCTTGTTCATCGCCAGCGCGGCCGCGCCGCCGCCGGTGATGCTGATCAGGAGTGCCAGGACCGAGCCGCGGAGGAACCGCTTCTTCCAGGTCATGACGGCGGTCTTGAGTGCCCGCTCGGGCTCTTCCTGCGCCTCGGCGGTGACGGTGCGGTCCCCCGACACGGAGTCCGGGATCGCCAGCGCGGGCAGCATGGTCGTCTCGGCGTTGATCAGCCGGATCAGCTCGTCGACGTCGAGGTCGGCCTCGGCCATGAGGTCGTCGGCGTCGGGGCCCAGCACCGTGCGCAAGTCGTGCTCGGTGACGGACAGGTCGTCGGAGAAGTCCCAGTCGTCCTCGGGGTTCGGCCAGTCAGCCTCGCCCGCCGGCGTCTGAGGCCTGGCCAATGTGCCGACCCCACCGCGGGCCGAGTCATACCAGCTCGCCATGTCGTTGAGGCGCGGCTCAGCCTGTCTACTACCAGCAGTCACAGCAGGTCGTTCCCTTTCGCGTTAGCGACATCCGTGGCCGTCGTCATCCCCGATCCCGACCTGCACTGACTTGGCCACGGCTGTGCTGATCGACTAATCGAGCGGCACGATCACGGGACAGTAACGGGTCTCAGGGGGTTGCGCAAACACCCCTTGGAATCTTGTGACGTCCACCACTCGTCCGTGTGGTGTTCCCGCTTCCACGAATGTCGCAATGCGTTCAACTTCTTGTGACAGAAGGGAGTTGAAACACGCGTTCGGCGTTCCGGCAAGCCGCCGAAGCGATTTCTTCCACACTCTGTTCGCGCAGCTCAGCGAGGTAGGCCACGGTGTAGGCCGTGCAATAGGGTTCATTCGCCCTACCGCGGAACGGATGGGGCGTGAGGTACGGCGCGTCCGTCTCCACCAGAAGCTGCTCCGACGGGACCAATTTCGCGGCATCCTGAAGTGACTTCGCGTTCCGGAATGTCACAGTGCCCGCGAAGGACAGGACGTAGCCGGCGACCACGCAGCGGCGCGCCAGCTCGGCGTCGCCGGAGAAACAGTGGAAGATCACCCGCTCCGGCGCGCCCTCCTCGCCCAGGATCCGCAACACGTCCTCGTGCGCGTCCCGGTCGTGGATCATCAGCGGCTTGCCGACCCGCTTGGCGAGGTCGATGTGCCACCGGAACGCCTCCTGCTGGGCGTCGTGCGGCGCGTAGTCCCAGTAGTAGTCCAGGCCCGTCTCACCCACCGCCACCACGCGCTCCTCGCGTGCCAGACGCTCTATTTCGGACTGTTCCGCTTCGCCGAAATCCTTGGTACGCGTGGGATGTATCGCGACAGCGGCAAACACCCGGGGGTCCCATGTGGACGCTTGCGCGGCCCACCGCGCCGCGGCGAGGTCGTCGGCAACGGTCACCACGCGCGTCACTCCGGCGGCCTCGGCCCTGTCGACCACTGTGGACACGTCGGCCGCGGTCACCGCCCCGCACGCGTCGAGGTGCGTGTGCGCGTCGACCACGGGCACCGGAAGCCGCTCCGGTACCGGCGGCCGTTGCTTCTTATTCGGCACGCTCGATCGGCGCCCACTCCGGGCCGGTCTCGCCGAGCTTCGGATCGAGCTTCGCGAACAGCGGCGTCGGCTTCGCCAGCGGACGGCCGACCTCGATCGGCGTCGACTCCCAGCGGGCCTGCTCGGACGCGTAGTCGCCGGTCAGGATCGGGTTGATCCGGCCGGGGATGTCGAGGTCCTCGACCTCCTGCAGCTCCGGCTGCGCCGCCCACACGCCCGTGCCGCCCAGCGCCTCGTGCACCTTCTGCGCCGAATGTGGCAGGAACGGGGTGAGCAGCGTGTTCGCGTCCGAGACGACCTGCAGCGCCGTGTGCAGGACGGCGTCGCGGCGGTCCGGATCTTCCTTGAGCTTCCACGGCTCCTGGTCCGACAGGTACCGGTTCGCGGCCGTCACGACGCGCATCGCCTCGCCGGCCGCGAGCTTGAACCGCGACCGCCTCAGGTGGCCACCCGCGGTCTCGAACGCCTGGCGGGACAGGGCTTTCAGCTCCTCGTCGGCGGCGGCCGGCTTCGTCGGCGCCGGGATCGCCCCGTTGTTCTTGTGCGCCATCGAAACCGACCGGTTGACCAGGTTGCCCCACTCGTTGGCCAGCTCGAAGTTCGTGCGCCGCACGAACTCGTCCCAGGTGAAGTCGGTGTCCTGGGTTTCCGGGCCCGCCACCGAGATGAAGTAGCGCAATGTGTCCGGCCCGAACTCGCGCAGGAAGTCGTGCACATAGATCACAGTGCCGCGCGAGGTGGAGAACTTCGAGCCACTCATCGTGAGGAACTCGCTCGAGACGATCTCGTCCGGCAGGTTGAGCGTGCCGTACGGGCCGATCGCGCCGCCGGGGGCAAGTCTGTCGCCCGCGGCATTATGTCCCAGCAGCAGCGCCGGCCAGATCTGGGCGTGGAACGTGATGTTGTCCTTGCCCATGAAGTAGTAGCCACGGGCCTCGGTGTTGTTCCACCACTCCTGCCACGCGTCCGGCTGCCCGGTGCGGCGCGCCCACTCGACGCTGGCGGAGAAGTAGCCGATCACCGCGTCGAACCACACGTAGAACCGCTTGAGCGGCTGGTCGCGCCAGCCGTCCAGCGGCACCTTCACGCCCCAGTCCAGGTCGCGCGTGATCGGCCGGGGCCGCATGTCGTCGATCAGGTTCTTGGTGAACTTCAGGACGTTGGGCCGCCAGTCCGTGCGCGTGGACAGCCACTTGCCGAGCGTCTCGGTGAACGCGGGCAGGTCGAGGAACAGATGCTCGGTCTCGACGAACTTCGGCGTCTCGCCGTTGATCCGCGAGCGCGGGTTGATGAGGTCGGCCGGGTCGAGCTGGTTGCCGCAGTTGTCGCACTGGTCGCCGCGCGCGCCGTCGTAGCCGCAGATCGGGCAGGTGCCCTCGATGTAGCGGTCGGGCAGCGTCCGGCCGGTGGACGGGCTGATCGCGCCGGTCGTGGTCTTGGGGACCACGTAGCCGTTGCGGTACAGCGCCAGGAAGATCTCCTGTACCACGTGCGCGTGGTTGCCCGTGGTGGTGCGGGTGAACAGGTCGTAGCTCAGCCCGAGGCCCTGCAGGTCCGAGCCGATCTGGCGGGTGTACTTGTCCGCCGTCTGCTGCGAGGTCAGGCCCTCCTTGTCCGCCTGGACGGTGATCGGGGTGCCGTGCTCGTCCGTCCCGGAGACCATGAGCACCTTGTTGCCGGCCATTCGCTGGTAGCGCGCGAAGACGTCCGACGGGACGCCGAAGCCGGACACATGGCCGATGTGGCGGGGCCCGTTGGCATAGGGCCAGGCCACCGCCGTCAACACAGGGGTGCTCATGCTTTATTAGCGTACGGGGGCAGTACTACCCCTTTTGGAGGCGCCCGCGAAGTACCATCGCGTAGCCTCACTCGCGGGCGCCGACCGGGTGCGGGTGTCCCGCAAGACACAGTCCGGAGGTGCACGTGTCCGCGACCCGGCTGCTGGTGCTCGGAGTCGTGCGCATGTACGGCCGGGCGCACGGTTATCAGGTGCGCCGGGAGCTGCTGACCTGGTCGGCGGACAAATGGGCCAACGTGCAGCCCGGCTCGATCTACCACGCACTGAAGAAGATGACCGCCGAGGACCTGCTCGAGCAGGTCGAGGTCGAGCCCGGCGAGTCGGGGCCGGACCGCACCGCCTACCGGCTCACCGCGGAGGGCGAGACCGAGTTCCAGGTGATGCTCGCGCAGGCGCTGTCCAGTCCCGATCCGCTCGGGCACGACCGCTCCGCGGCAATCACCCTGATGACCACGCTGCCGCGCAAACGCGTGATCGGGTTGTTGCGGCACCAGCTCGTGAAGCTGGAGGGCGAGGAGCAGACGTCGCGGCTGCTGGCCGATGAGGACGAGTCGGAGCATTGGGGGCAGCCCGGGCACGTGCGCGAGCTGTATCTGTTGTGGCGTTCGCAGGCGGAGGCGAGCGCCAACTGGCTGCGTGGGCTCATCGAGCGGCTCGAGGCCGGGGAATACCGGATGGCGGACGACCCCGGACGGTCATTCGGCCGGCCGCCAGAGTAATCAAGTTTGACTAGGTGCCGATACTTCCGGTAAGAGATGGTTCAGCCAAGTAGTCAAACTTGAATACCGAGAGGGGAACCGATGATCAGGGCACGCGGCCTGGCGCGGAGCTTCACCACGCGCCGCCGCACCGTCGAGGCGGTCAAGGGCGTCGACATCGACGTGGCGGAGGGTGAGCTGGTCGGCTTCCTCGGCCCGAACGGGGCGGGCAAGACCACGACCCTCCGCATGCTGACCACGCTGCTCGAGCCCACCGCGGGCGAGGCGACCGTCGGCGGCTGCGACCTGCGGAAGGATCCGGTCGGGGTGCGCAAGCGGATCGGATACGTGGCACAGGGCGGCGGCGTCGCGCCCGACTGCAAGGTCATCGAGGAGATCGAACTGCAGGGGCAGCTCTACCGGCTGTCGAAGACCGCCGCCCACGCGCGGGGAGCGGTGCTGACCGAACAACTCGACCTGGCCGGGCTCGACCAGCGGCTGACGAAAACGCTGTCCGGCGGCCAGCGGCGGCGACTGGACATCGCGCTGAGCCTCATTCACGACCCGGGGCTACTCTTCTTCGACGAGCCGACCACCGGGCTCGACCCGCAGAGCCGCGCGAACCTGTGGGACCACATCCGCCGCCTGCGCACCGAGCACGGCGTCACGCTGTTCCTCACCACGCACTACCTGGACGAGGCGGACGCGCTGTGCGACCGCATCCTGGTGATCGACAACGGGCAGATCGTCGCCGAGGGCACGCCGGACTCGCTCAAGGCACGCGTGTCCGGCGACGGCGTGACGATCGGCGTGGCCGCGGAGTTCGTGCCGGTCGCGGCGGAGATCGCGGGCCGGATCGAGGGCGCGCACGAAGTGACCACCGTGGACTCCAGCGTGTCGTTCCGGGTGCCCCGCGGGGACACGGCGATGCCGGAACTGCTGCGCGCGCTCGACGCCCAGGGCATTGCCATGACGTCGATGCAGGTGCAGCGGCCCACGCTGGACGACGTGTTCCTCACCCTGACCGGACGTTCACTGCGCGACGCCGAACACGGCGCGCCCGCGGCGAAGGAGACCGCTGATGTTGCGTGACACCTGGCTGATCTTCCGGCGCGACCTGGCGCTGTCCCTGCGAAACCCGGCGTGGATCATGATCGGGATCATGCAGCCGGTGCTGTACCTCGTGCTGTTCGGACCGTTGATGGAGAAGGTCGTCGGCAGCACGCCGGGCTTCCCGCCGGGCAGCAGCTGGACGATCCTGACGCCGGCGCTGATCATCCAGCTGGCGCTGTTCAGCTCGTCGTTCGCCGGGTTCTCGCTGCTGATGGACTTCCGCAGCGGGGTGCTGGAGCGGCTGCGCGTCACCCCGGCCAGCCGGGTCGGGCTGCTGCTGGGCAAGGTGATGAACAACGCGCTCCAGACGGTCGTGCAGGCGGTGCTGATCACCGTGCTGGCGTATGTGGTGTTCGGCCTGCACGCGCCGATCGGCGGGGTACTGGTCAGCCTGGTGATCGTGGCGCTGACGTCGGTGACGCTGGCGTCGTCGTCGTACGCGGTGGCACTGACGATCAAGAATGAGCAGGCTTTCCCGGCGATCCTCAACGCGGTGCTGATGCCGGTGCTGCTGCTGTCCGGGATCCTGCTGCCGATCACGAGCATCCTCGCCCCGGACTGGCTGTACACGGTCTCGCGCATCAACCCGTTCACGCATGTCGTGGACGCCGAGCGGGCTTCGTTCCGCGGCGACTACACCTTCGACGGCTTGTTCGTCGGCGGGATCGTCCTCGTCGTGCTGGCGGCGCTGGCCGTGTGGTGGGGCGCGCGGACCTTCCAGCGGGAAAACGCGTAGCAGAGTAGTTGCCGATTCAATGAAAAAGTTGTCCGGTTCGTCACATTGACCCCGGCAACTTAGGTTTGGCTTACTTCACCTCATGCTGGTGACAACGTCCGTCGATCTGCCCCTGACCCCGTTCCTCGCGGCCGCGGCGGCCCAACCCACGCTGGGGCCGGTCGAGGACTCGGCGGTGGTGTGGACTGTCTGGGCAACGGTGATGGGGTTGGTCGGGCTGGCCGCGCTCGCGTCCATTGCGGCCGGCCCGGTGGCCAGGCGGATCGGCCCCGGGACGCTCGGCCGGGCCACGGTGCGGCTGACCCGGACGGCCGTGTTGCTCGGGGTGCTGGCGGTGCCGGCGATCCTGGCCGATCTCGCCCACAGCGCATCGAAGTCCGGCGGCTACCACTTCGCCGCCGCGTGGCGTTCCCTGTTCGACGGCAGCACCGCCGGTCTGCTGTCGGGCCTGGAGGTCACGCTCGTCCTGGTCGGCACGGCTCTCCTCGCCCCGCTGACAGTGCGCCGGGTCGCCACGGGCCGGGCCCGGCCGTGGCTGCTCGGCGCGGGCCTCGCGGCGGGCGCGGTCGCGCTGGGCACCACCAAGTTCCCCACCAAGGCGCCCACCGACTGGGGCCGCAGCGCATTCGAAACGCTGGTCTGGATGCTGCACCTGTTCGGCGGATCGGTGTGGATCGGCGGGCTGGCCGGGCTCCTGCTGCTCGCGCTGCCCGGCGGTGTCGCCGCGGCCGACCGGTCCGCCTTCTGGTCGGCCACGATCCGCCGGTTCGCCGCGGTGGCGATGAGCTGCGTCGCGGCGATCACGCTGTCCGGCCTGTTCCTGTACTGGGAGCACGTCGACGGGCCCGAACAGCTGTTCACCACTCTCTACGGTCAAGTACTCGGGGTGAAGATCCTCATCTTCGGCGCGCTGCTGGCGCTGGGCGTGGTCAACCAGTTCTGGCTGCACCCGCGCATCGAGGCACTGCGCGCCGCCGGGGACGACCGTCCACTGCGGACAGTCCTGCTCCGGCAGTTCCCGGCGGTGGTCGCCATCGAGGTGCTGCTGGGCCTGGCAGTACTGTTCGTGGCCCCGTTCCTGCACGGCTCGGCCCGCACTCAGGCATTCCAGGCCGAGGCCGCCAAGCACGCAGTCTCCGCCGACGCGCCGTTGCCGAAGCTCCCCGCCAAGGAGGCCAGTGTCACCACCTTGGCCTGGGGCACCGGCGAAACCGTCGTGGTGCTGGTGGTGATGGTCGCCGGCCATCGCCTGTCCGGACGCCTGGCCCGGAACCGGGCTCGTGCGGCAGCGAGGTGACCCGGCACCGCGCACGCCCCGTACACACGTTTGCCTCCTCCGGGTGCGCGTCAATCGCGCCTTCGGGCCCTTTCGCACCTAGAGTGGCCAGGAAGTGTCACGGGGAGTGCGAAGGCGGAGGTTTTGACCGAGGACAGTATCGCGCAAGGGATTAACTTGGCGCTGCACGCAACCGTGGCCGACTGGGACGCGGTGCGGGCCGATGCTGTCGCGTTCGCCTCGATCACCGTCACCGAGAACGTCAACTGGAGCGATTCCGGTGCGGCGCGGCAGATCGCGGCGGCGCAGGCGGCGGGGATCCGCGCGGGCATCCGCCACTACGCGCGGCCCGGCGCGGTGCACGACCAGGCCGAGCACTGCGTGCGGCTCGGCAAGCAGCTGGGCGTGTTCGGCCCGGGCGCGCTCGCGCCGACACTGGACGTGGACGCGGTCGGCGTGGACGACCGGTTCGTCAAGGCGTGGATCAAGACGGTCCGGCAGACGGCGGGGATCCGGCGGGTGCTCGTGTACGCGCCCTACGAGTACTGGTTGCGCCGGCTGCATCCGGACAAATGGGCCGACGCCGACGTCGTGCTCTGGGTGAGCAGGCACAACGGCATTCCCGGGCGGCCCGGCTGGTTCCATCCACGCCTCGGCTTGCACCAGCACACCGCGGTGCAGGGCGCCGGTTTCGACGGGCCCGTCGGGCGCGACGCCCTCGTCTACCCCTTCACCATCGCCGACGTGACGCTCTAACTCACCGTCGTCCGCATCAGGAAAACGTTGTACGGGCCCCATTGGGACATGAGGTAGTAGATGTCCGATCCGTCGGGCGCCCAGGGGTGCAGGTATCCGCCGTACAGCCCGGGGTAGTGCCGGCCCGGCACGGCGATCTCGCCCGGCGACCACGGACCTTCGAGTCGTTCCGCCGAATGCAGCAGGATCGCGCCCCCCGGGTCGTCGAGGTGCATCGCCAGCCACCGTCCCCAGTGGACGTTGTACGCGACGGACAGCTCGCCGACGGGGCCGCGCAGCACGGGTTCCGCGGCGAACTCGTCCCGCGTCCAGCCACGCGCCGTGTAGTACTCGTACGCCGAAGCGTTGAGCATCTCCGGGATGGCGGCGCGGGCGAGGTAAGCGTCGCCGTGCCGGCCGTTCGTGGTGCCGAACAGGTACATGTGGTCACGGTCGCGGGCGAACGCGCACATCTGGAACGGGTCGTCGCGCTCGGCCCGGTTGATCCACCGCGCCCCCTGCGGCTTCACCCACGTCGTGCCGCCGTCGTCGGAGACGGCGATGCCCGCATAGTTGGTGTGCCAGTATCCCGGCGGGCCCCATTCGCGCACGGACATGTAGTGCGCGTAGTGCACGCCGTCGATCGCGATGCCCGAGTTCGGGATCACGGTGACCTCGTCGCGGCGCGGGTCGCGCGCGATGACCTGCGCGGCCATGCCGTCCGCGCGCGGCACGAAGCTGTCCAGCGTCATGCCCTGCGCCAGGTCGCGGGTGGTCGAGAACCCCAGCACGTTGCTCCGCCAGTCGGCGCTGTTCGGGCCACCGCCCTCGCCACCCCAGCCCTCGCCGAAGGTGTCCCCGAACAACGCGAACACGCGCCCGTCGCCGCCGTCCCACAGGATGCCCAGATCCGTGCCGTACACGGCGAACCCCTTGTCCGTGTGGTTGACCGAATCGGCGCCCGTGACCTTGCAGACCAACTGTGTTTCGAGCATGCACCCGACGGTAGGGCAGGCCGGGTCAGTCCGCAGGAGGCCTTCGCCGATCCCATGCAGCACGGCTTCGCGCTCGTAGGGCAGTTCGGTGAGTTCCCGGGCTCGAGACCGTGGGTCAGCCGGTTCAGGCGCCGCGGCAGCAAGGCCGAAGCCCCGACGCCGAGTGCCAGCGCGGATGGACCCCGCGGGCGCGAAGAACGTGCTGGACGTGCTGTCGACGTTCTTGAGATAGACCGGTTGGCGATTTCGGTCCGAAAGTAGCTACAAGTGGAGAGCCGCCATCTCCGATACTGGTCGGCATGAAAACGACCAGCCTGGGCAAGATGGCGACCATTTTCACCACCACCGCCGTCGCCACGTGTGCCCTGTCGGGCACCGCGGCGGCGACGATGCGGTTCGGGGCCAGCGGGTTCTCCGGCGGCAACTGGGGCGGCTACGTCAGTTCCGGCAGCTTCACCAGCGCCACCGCCAGCTGGACCGAACCGGCGGTCACGTGTACCTCCACCCACGACGTCTTCGCGCCGTGGGTCGGCATCGACGGCGACGGCTCGTCCACCGTCGAACAGGTCGGGGTCGCCACCGACTGTTCCAGCGGTTCGCCCCAGTACCAAGCCTGGTACGAGATGTACCCGGCGGCGCCGGTGTACTACGACAACCCGGTCAGCGCCGGCGACAAGATCACCGCGACGGTCAACCGGACCGGCACCAACACCTACCGGCTGGTCCTCAGCGACACCACCCAGGACTGGACCAAGACCGTCACGAAAACATTGTCCGCCAAGCACTCCTCGGCCGAGGCGATCATCGAGTCGCCCACCGACTCGTACCCGGCCATCAACGGCGGCATCCAGTTCACCGGGGTCAAGTTCAACGACACGGCGCTCGCTACCACGTCACCGTCCAGCGTCGACGCCGACGATCGCGGGGCCTACACGTGGTCCCCGTCCGCAATCGCTTCCGACGGCACCGACTTCACCATGACTCGGCATTGAGACAATCGGGGCGTGCGGCTCGCCCGGAAGCAGTTGACCAGGTTCCGCGAGCCGCATGACCTGCTGGCGTTACTGAGCGTGCGCGCGCGGACGCTCGGTGTGGAAACGGCGGCGCTGTGCGGGGATTGGTTCGGCTCGCGGGCCGTGCTCGCCCCGGCGATCCGGGCGGTGCCCGTGGCGGACCCGTATGAGCTGCTCGATGGACTGCCCGCGATCGCCGCGGAGCCGGGAACGGTGGGCGGCGGCTGGTTCGGGTACCTGTCCTACGACCTGACCGACCCCGCCGGCCGCGCGGCCGGCCTTCCGCGCGCGGTGTGGGGCTGGGCCGACCACGTGCTGCGGCTCGACGAGCAGGGCCGGTGGTGGTTCGAGGCCCTCGTGGCCGACGGCGCGCCGGATCCGCCGACGGAGGAGTTCGACGACCTGCTCGGCCGCGACGTGGTCCGCGAGGGCTGGGCGCCGACCACGCTAACCCGCCCGTTACCGCATGACGACGCGATCAAGTCGTGCGTGCACGCCATCGAAGCCGGCGAGCTGTTCCAGGCCAACATCTGCACCCGGTTCACCGGGCCGTTCGCGGGCTCCGCCGTCGACCTTTTCGGCGAAGGCGTGCGCACCTTGCGGCCGCGGCGCGCCGCGTTCCTGTCGGGCGACTGGGGTTCGGTTGTCTCGTTGTCGCCGGAGCTCTTCCTTGCCCGGCAAGGAGATAGGGTCAGGTCCGCACCGATCAAAGGCACGCGGCCCCGGCGCTGTCCCGAGGACGATCACTTCGCCCAGCAGCTGCGCGAGTCCAGCAAGGACATCGCCGAGAACGTCATGATCACCGATCTGGTGCGCAACGACCTCGGCCGCGTCTGCGCGGTCGGCACCGTCCGGGTGCCCGACCTGCTCACCGTCCGCCCGGCGCCCGGCGTCTGGCATCTCGAGTCCACAGTGGAGGGACGGCTGGCGCCCGGACGCACCGACTCCGACCTGCTGCGCGCCACATTCCCTCCCGGTTCGGTCACCGGCGCCCCGAAGATCCGCGCACTCGACCTCATCGCCGAACTCGAGCCGACCGCGCGCGGCGTCTACACCGGCGCGGCCGGCCTGGTCTCACCTGTCGCCGGGCTCGAGCTCAACGTCGCGATCCGCACACTCGAGATCCACGACGGGCAGGTCGCACTGGGCGTCGGCGGCGGCATCACGGCCTGCTCGGACCCCCTCGCCGAATGGGAAGAGTGCCTGCACAAGGCCGCGCCGCTGGAGGCGCTGCTAGCGGCGGGGGTCCAGCACCAGCTTCCCGACGGTGCCGCGCGACCGTAGCGCCTCGTGCGCCTGGCGGGCCTCGGACAGCCCGAACTCGCCGCCCGGCACGGTCCTGAGCCTCCCGGCGAGGGTCAGGTCGAACAGGTCCTGCAACGCGGTCCCGTACACGTTGCCCGGCAAGGCGAACGAGTGCGGCAGCCACATGCCCGCGATCGCGGTCGAATGGCTGAGCAGCGTGCCCAGCTGGACGGGTTTCGGTTGCTCCCGGCTGGCCATGCCGTAGAACGCGAGCCGGCCGAACGGGGCAAGCGCGGCGACGCTCTGGTCGGTGACGGTGCCACCGGTCATGTCGAGCACGATGTCGACCCGCCGGCCACCGTTGGCCTCCCGCAGCGTCGCAGTCATGTCCTCGGCCCTCGAGTCGACGGCGACGTCCGCGCCGAGTTCGAGTGCGAGCGCGCGCTTGTCGTCGCTGCTCGCGGTCGCGATCACGCGCCCCGCGCCCCACGCCTTCGCCAGCTGCACGGCGATGCTGCCGACGCCGCCCGCGGCCGCGTGCACGACGACCGTCTCGCCGGGTTCGAGGTGGGTGCTCTTGCGCAGCAGCAGCCACGCCGTGGTCCCCTGCACGACGAACGACAGCGCACTCACATCGTCGATGCCTTCCGGCACCTCGAACGCCATGCGCGTGTCCGCGACGGCGCGTTCGGCGTACCCACCGCTGCCGACGAGGGCGAGCAGGCGCCGCCCGTCCGACGTGCGGCCGACGACCTCGCTGCCCGGCACGAGCGGCAGCTCGGTGGGCGCGAGGTAGGTGTTCTCGGCCTGGTGGGTGTCGGCGTAGTTGATGCCGGCGTGGTCGACCTCGATGAGTACCTGGCCGTCGCCGGATACCGGATCGGGCAGTTCGACGTTCCGCAGCACCTCGGGGCCGCCGAACTCGGTGACGTGGACAGCTCGCATACCCAGACCCTACCCGCCGGTAACCGACCGCCTGGGGCGGCTCGGGGCGAAGTGTCACCGGTAGCGCCGGGTCGGCGCGCGTTAGCCGCGACGAGCGGCGAGGACCGCGTCGTAGAGCTCTTTCTTGGAGACGCCGGCAAACTGGGCGACCTCGGCCGCAGCCGACTTGAGCCGCTCCCCGGCGGCGACGCGTGAGGACACCTCGGCGACGAGGTCGGTGACGGCGGCCTTCTCGGGCCGTGCTCCTTCGAGGACGACGCTGATCTCACCGCGCACGCCGTCAGCCGCCCACGCGGCCAGCTCGGGCAGGGTGCCGCGGCGCACTTCCTCATAGGTTTTGGTGAGCTCGCGGCACACTGCAGCGCGGCGGTCGCCGAGCGCCTTCGCGGCTTCGTCGAGCGTGGCGGCCAGCCGGTGGGGCGACTCGAAGAAGACGACCGTGCGGGCTTCGCTGGCGAGTTCGGCGAACCATTTGGCCTTCTCACCGGCCTTGCGCGGGGCGAAGCCGTCGAAACAGAAACGGTCACTGGGCAGGCCCGACAAGGCAAGCGCCGTGGTGACGGCGGACGGGCCCGGCAGGCACGTGACGGGCAGGTCCTCGTCGACGCAGGCCGCGACGAGCCGGTAGCCGGGGTCGGAGACGCTGGGCATGCCGGCGTCGGTGACGAGGAGCACGGTCTCACCGGCGCGGAGGGCGTCGAGCAACTTGGGGAGCCGCGCGTTCTCGACGTCCTCGTAGAAGCTGACCACCCGCCCGCGGGGCGTGACGCCGAGTGCGGCGGCGAGCGCCCGGAACCGCCGGGTGTCCTCGGCCGCGATGACGTCGGCGGTCTCCAGGGCGTCCTTCAGCCGCGCCGAGGCATCCCGCGAGTCGCCCAGAGGCGTCGCACCAAGGACAAGAGGCATGACGACAGGGTAAGAGCCCGGGCCGGCGACCCCGGCATCGGCGGGCTTCGTCAGCTCCTCCGCACTTCACGAGGGGCTCCCCTAGGATCACGTCCGTGACGGCCCTGCTGACCCGCCCGTCGCGTGACCCAGCCGAGTCACCGCGACCCCCGACCGACCGTGAGGCGACCCTCCGCGGCAGGCCGATGCCCACCGATCGGCTGCGCGGCTGGCTGGTCACGGTGGTGCTGGCGCTGATCGGCGGCTTCACGCGCTTCCAGAATCTCGGATTCCCCACCGACAAGGGAACCCCGATCTTCGACGAGAAGCACTACGTCCCCCAGGCGTGGCAGATGCTGCGCAACGGCGGGTTCGAGGACAATGCGGGTTACGAGCTCGTCGTGCACCCGCCGCTGGCAAAGCAGCTGATCTCGCTCGGCGAGTGGATGTTCGGCTACGACGGCTGGGGCTGGCGCTTCAGTTCCGCCATCGCCGGCACGATCATCATCGTCCTGGTGATCCGCGCCACGCGCCGGCTGACGCGGTCCACTTTGCTCGGTGGCGTCGCCGGAATCCTGGCGATCTGCGACGGTGTGCTGTTCCTGCAGGCGCGGATGGGGATGCTCGACATCTTCATCGCGCTGTTCTCCTTCGCCGCCTTCGCCTGCCTGCTCGTCGATCGTGACCAGGTTCGGGAGCGGCTCGCGGCGGCCGTGCGGGAAGGTTGGGCCGACGAGTCGCCGTGGGGTCCGTGGCTGGGGTTCCGCTGGTGGCGCTTCGCCTCCGGGGTTTGTGTCGGCCTGACGTTCGCGGTCAAATGGTCCGGGCTCTACTACATGGCGTTCTTCGGTCTGCTGATCGTCGGTTTCGATGTCGCGGCGCGACGCGCGGCCGGGGTGCCGCGGCCTTGGGTCGGCACCTTGCGACGGGACGTGCTGCCCGCGCTGTGGGCGATGGTGGCGATCCCGACGTTGCTGTACTTGGCGAGCTGGTGGGCGTGGTTCGCGAGCGAATCGGCCACTGACCGGCATTACACCGAGATCGAGAACATCGCGCCCGGGTTCTGGGCGTGGGTGCCGCCGGCACTGCGGTCGCTGGGCGACTACTCGATGAACGTCCTGCACTTCCACGAGACGTTGCTGACGCCGAAGAACAACCCGCATCCGTGGGAGTCCAAGCCGTGGACGTGGCCGATGGGGCTGCGGCCGATGCTCTACTACTACGAGTCCGGAACCACGACCTGCGGCGGCAGCGACTGCGTGCAGGCGACGATGCTCATCGGCACGCCCGCGATGTGGTGGCTGGCGCTGCCGATGCTCGGCTGGGGCCTGTGGCGCTGGCTGTTCCGGTTCGACTGGCGGTACGCGGCCGTGCTCGTCGGCTACTTCGCGGGCTTCCTGCCGTGGTTCAGCAACATCGACCGGCAGATGTATTTCTTCTATGCCACCCCCATGGCTCCGTTTCTGGTCATCGGGTTGACGCTCGGCCTCGGCCAGATCCTTGGCAGCGCACGCCGTGGCTTCGAACGCCGGGGCACCGGTCTGCTCGTCGTCGCGCTCTACGTCGGGCTCGTGGTCGCGAACTTCGCGTGGCTCTGGCCGATCCTCAACGGCGACGCGATTTCCGGGGCACACTGGCAGGCCGAACTCTGGCTCCCGTCCTGGCGCTGACCCGCGTCGTCAGCCGCCGCGACGCGGCGGCATCACCCGGGTACGGGAGACCGGCTCCTGCCGCGGCACGATCCGCGTCACTGGGCCGTCCGCCGACTTGCCCGCCCGCGCCAGCCAGCCCTCCACCTCGCGCTGCACGACGGCAAGCGTCGGCCGCCGCCGCGGCTCGTTGTCCAATGAGGCGATCAGCAGCCGCGCGTGCGCCGAGCGCTTCGGCAGCATGCTCACCGGCTCGGCTCGCGCGGCCGCCATCAAGGCCGCCATCGGGGTCTCGCGCGTGCCGCGCGGCGGGTGTCCGGCCAGCGCGTAGCTCACCGTGGCGGCGAGCTGCCACGCATCGGAGGCCGGGCTCGCCGCCCCGCCGGCCGCCTGTTCCGGCGCGACGAAGTCCGGAGTGCCGATCATCATGCCGGTCGCGGTCATCGTGGAATCGCCGCGGCTGCGTGCGATACCGAAGTCGATCAGGTGCGGCATGCCGCCCGGGTCGACGATGACGTTCGACGGCTTGACGTCGCGGTGCAGCACCCCCTTCTCGTGGGCCGCGGCGAGTGCCCCGGCCATGGTCGCCCAGAGGCGGCCGGCCGCCACGTCGTCCAACGGCCCCATGGCGTCCACGGCTGTCGCGAGTGCTTGCCCGTCGAGGTATTCCATGACCAGCGCGAGCCCATCGGGCTCCTCGACCAGGTCGTAGACACGCACACAGTTCGGGTGGTTCACCATCGCGAGGGCGCGGGCCTCACGTCGCATCCGCTCCTCGGTGTCCCGATCCGGCGCATGCGCGATCTTCAGTGCGACCGTGCGTCCGAGCTGGTTGTCCACGGCCTTCCAGACCGTGCCGAACCCACCGTGGCCGAGACGCGTGATCCGCTGGTACCGACCGCTGCCGTTGGTCGTCGAGCCGGGTGGAACCGGCACCGCGCCGGGTGCCGCGGCAAGCGCTTGCGGCGCCGACGCCAAGGCCGTCGGCGCGTACTGCTTCGGCGGGGACGGCGGTGGCATGGGCTCGGGACGTGGTTCCGGTCGCCGCTCCTGCTTCGGCCGGTTGATCACCGCCCACGGCGGCGGCCCGACGATCGCGATCGGTATCAGTCCGAGCACACTCACCGGCAGGAAGCCCAGCCACAGGTGAACCGCCGTGTTCGCTTCGACGGTCGCACCGAACAGCACGAACGCCACGAAGGGCACCCACAGCAGCCGGCCGGGCCATTTCTGACCCCGCCGCATCGCGGTCCGGGTCTGCAGGATCACGAAGAACAGGGAGAGCACCGGCAACCCGATCAGTGCGCCGAGGTAGTACCCGTAGGCCAGCTTGCTTCCCGACGGGTAGAAGAGCGTCTCGAAGACGTTCTGCCCACCCCCGAGGTAGTCGCTCTGCTTGCCGATGAAGTCGCAGTAACTGCGCCCCAGCGTGGCTTGTTCCGACGCCGAAAGCCCGGTCGCACTCCCGGCATTCGCTGCACGGTAGATGCCCGAGACACCGTTCGCGAGCAGCCACGGCAGCAGGAACACCATCACCACACCGACCGCGGCGATCACGCTGATTGTGACGGCGTCGTAGGTGTTGCCCGTGAACTTGCGCATCACTGCCACGATCACGGCACCGAGCACCGGGAACAGCGCGATGAGCGCACCGGCCGCGCTGGTCGCGAACACCCAGTCCCCTGGACAGAACCCAGGGTTGAACAGGGTGTGCGCGAGCGAAAGCAGCCAGCTCGCGAATCCGTTCACCGCCTGTCCCTCCTGCTCTCCTCGGTTGGGTCTCCACCCTATTCGTCCGTTGGACGCGGAGCCCGACGGGCGGGTTGCGGTCTGATCCCGAACGTCCATGATGAGGGAACAGCGACTCGACGAGGAGGAGGTCTGCTCCGATGGGCACCTACGCCGAGGAGTACCAGCGTAGTCTGGCCGACGTCGAGGGGTTTTGGCTCGACGCAGCGAAGGCGATCCACTGGACAAGAGCCCCGGCACGAGCGCTCGACTCGTCGAGGATGCCGCTGTACCGCTGGTTTCCCGATGGGGAGCTCAACACCTCCTACAACGCGCTGGACCGGCACGCCGACGGCGGGCGCGGCGACCAGCCGGCTCTGATCTGGGACTCCCCTGTCACGTCTTCGGCCCGCACCTACACCTACGGACAGCTGCGGGACGAGGTCGCGCGGTTCGCGGGCGCGCTGCGCAGCCTCGGCGTCGCCAAGGGCGACCGGGTGATCATCTACATGCCGATGGTGCCCGAAGCCGCGATCGCGATGCTCGCCTGCTCGCGGATCGGGGCCGTGCATTCGGTGGTGTTCGGCGGGTTCGCACCGAAAGAGCTGGCCGTGCGCGTCGACGACGCGAAACCCAAGGTGATCGTGGCGGCGTCGTGCGGGATCGAGCCCACCCGCACCGTCGAGTACAAGCCGATCATCGACGGGGCGCTCGAGACCACCGAGCACCAGCCGGACAAGGTCGTCGTCCTGCAGCGTGACGCCCAGCGAGCCGAACTCGGCCCTCGCGACGTGGACTGGGCCGATGTCATGGACGGCGCCCGGCCGGCCGATCCCGTCCCGGTGGCGGCCACGGATCCGCTCTACATCCTGTACACCTCCGGCACGACCGGGAAGCCGAAGGGCGTCGTGCGCGACACCGGCGGGCATGCGGTGGCGCTGGCGTATTCGATGAGCGCGATCTACGACATCGAACCCGGCGACATCTGGTGGACCGCCTCGGATGTCGGGTGGGTCGTCGGGCACTCCTACATCGTGTACGCGCCCCTGCTGATCGGCGCCACGACGGTGATGTACGAGGGGAAGCCGGTCGGTACACCGGATGCGGGCGCGTTCTGGCGCGTGATCTCCGAACACCGGGCCAAGGCACTGTTCACTGCGCCGACCGCGCTGCGCGCGATCAAACGCCTCGATCCCGACGCCGTGGAACTCCAGCGATACGACATGGCGGCGTTCAAGACGCTGTTCATGGCCGGGGAACGCCTCGACCCGGAGACCTACCACTGGGCGCACGACAAGCTCGACACTCCGGTGATCGATCACTGGTGGCAGACCGAGACCGGGTGGCCGATCGCCGCGAACCCGCGCGGCCTCGAGCCGATGCCGGTCAAGCCCGGGTCCGCGACGGTGCCCGTGCCGGGCTACGACGTGCGCATCCTCGACCAGGCAGGCGAGGAGTTGCCCCCGGGCCGGGAAGGCGCGATCGCGATCAAGCTGCCGCTGCCGCCGGGCACCCTCCCAACGTTGTGGGGCGACGACGACCGTTACATCGAGGCGTACCTGTCGCGTTATCCCGGCTTCTACCTCACCGGCGACTCGGGTTTCAAGGACGAGGACGGCTACCTGTTCGTGATGGGCCGCACCGACGACGTGATCAACGTGGCAGGGCACCGGCTGTCCACGGGCTCGATGGAGGCGGTGCTCGCCGCGCACCCGGCGGTCGCGGAATGCGCCGTGATCGGGGTGCGGGACGAACTCAAGGGTCAGCTGCCCCGCGGCTTGGTGGTGCTCAAGGCGGGGGTTGAGATCCCGGAGGACACGCTGCGCGCGGAACTGGTGGCCGCGGTCCGGCGGGACATCGGCCCGGTCGCGGCCTTCCGGCACGTGTCGGTCGTGGAAGCGCTGCCGAAGACGAGATCCGGCAAGATCCTGCGCAAGACGATGCGCGGCATCGCCGAGGGACGAGACGAGCCGGTGCCCTCGACCATTGAGGACGCGACCGTGCTCGACACACTGCGTCCCGTCCTGCGCACGCCCTGACCACCTGAGTGCCATTACGACCTTCCTTTCCGAGCCCCGGCGACATAGTTGCCATGTACATTGTTGCCATGTACTGTATAGCACATGGCAGCGGCAACGGGGTATCTGATCTGGCGGTTGTCCACCAAGTGGCGGACCACGGTGGATCGAGTCGTCGCCCCGCTGGGACTGACTCATGCGCAGTTCTCACTGCTCGGGGCCCTGAGCGGACTGGCGCGCAGCGACCGTCGCCCGAGCCAGCGAGAACTGGCCGACCACACCGGAATGGCGGCGATCTACGTATCGAAGCTGGCGCGAGCCCTGGAGAGGGCGGGCCTCGTGGAGCGACCGGCGGATCGAGATGACCCGCGCGCGGTCCGCCTGACGCTCACGTCGCGCGGCCACGAGGTCGTCCGGCAAGCGGTCCGGCTCGTCGACGCCCTCCAAGTCGACCAACTCGGTCCGATCGGCGGGGTCGACAGCGACCGCCATCGCGAGTTCCGGGAGACCCTGCTGGCACTGCTCGACGAGAAACCACTGTCCCGCAACGAAAGTGCGCGACCCATGACCGCCACCAGCCCGTTCAGCGCCGCCGACCTCGGCGTGGCCGCGGCAGCCACCAGGGCGGTTCTGGACAGGCTTCTCGCGCAGGCGGACCTGTCGTTCGAGGAATGGGCCGCGCTGGCCGCCACCGTCACGAACGACGTCGCTCCGGAAGCCCGGCCCCGCGTCGATGTCGCATTCCCGGCGCTGTCCATGCCGCGGATCGCGGTCTCGGTGCAACTGCGGCAACTGGAGGCAGCCGGGTTGGTCCGGGCAACCGGCGACCGCATCGGAACCACAAGCGAAGGACGAGAGCTGTTCGAGCGGATCAACGCGGCTTCGAGGCGCGCTGGGGAGCAACTTGTCGAGGGACTACCCGAGGCCGATCTCGAAGCGGCCAAACGAGTCCTGGACAGCATCAGCGAACGAGCCGAGGAGGTACTCGTCGAGCTGTGACCTGAGGCGGGCGCAAGCCGCCAATCGATTGACTTCTACCGCTCGTCGAGGTGGTCGGTAGACAGCGTCTACTGATGTTTGATAAACAGGTCTTCTAGGTTAACGAAACATGACGGAGACCTTAATGGGCTACAAACGGTTCGTCGCGCTGGGCGACAGCTGCACGGAGGGGCTGTACGACGTGTACCCCGGCAGCAACCAGTACCGGGGCTGGGCCGATCTGGTCGCGGCGGTGTTCGCCGCGACCGAGCCGGATTTCGGCTACGCCAACCTCGGCGTGCGGGGGCGGCGGCTCGACCAGATCATCGTGGAGCAGATTCCGACCGCGCTGGACCTGCAGCCCGATCTGGTGGCCCTGTTCGGCGGCGCCAACGACGTCATGACCCGAGGCTTCCGGGCGGACGTCGTGGCCCAGCGGGTGGACGCCGCAGTGCAGATCCTGACCAGAGCCGTACCGACGGTGGTCGTGTTCACCCTGAGCGACGTGTCGAACCGGTTGCCCGGCCTCTTCCGCGTTCGTCCGCGGATCGACGCCCTCAACGACGCGATCCGGACGGCGGCACGGACCCACGGGGCTCGGCTGGTGGAGCTGAGCGGCGAGGACGTCCACGACCTGCGGTACTTCGGCCCTGACCGGCTGCACCTGTCCGAGTCGGGACATCGCAGGCTGGCCGCGCACCTGCTGAACGGGCTCGGCGTGCCGTTTGCGCAGGAGTGGCTGGCACCACTTCCTGGCGCGCCGCTGCAGCCGAGCCTGCGCGGCCACGCGCGATGGGTCTGGCAGGAAGTGCTGCCGGTGGCCGCGACCAGAACGCGCAACTGGTTCGTCGGTCGTTCGCCCGGTGACGGGTTCACGCCGAAGCGGCCGGAACTGCTGCCGGTCGTCACCGACGAGATGACTCCGTGGATTCCCGGACGCGCCTGATCACAACTGCGGTCACCCTCCTCACCGAGGAAGGTGTGGAGGCCGTGACTCTGCGGCGCATCGCGCGCGTCGCCGGGATGTCCCACGGCGCACCGCTACGCCATTTCGCGGGTCGCGCGGAACTGCTGTCCGCGGTCGCGACCGAGGGCTTCGCCGAGCTGCACACCCGCGGTGCGGACCTGCCCGAGGCCGATCCCCGGAAGCGGTTGCTGGCCGCGTGCCGACAGTATCTGGGGTTCGCGCTCGACAACCCGGCGATGTTCGAGCTGATGTTCCGGCAGGATCTGACGAACCCGGATGTGCTGGCCGAGCGCCACAACGAGGTGCTGAGGTGGTTCACCGCCCTGGTGGCGCAGGCTCAGTCCGGCGGCTGGCGGGCCGGTGAGGACGGCCGGGCGCTCGCAGCGTCACTGTGGGCCGCCCTCCATGGCTTGGCGGCGCTCCGGCTGCGGGCCGGACTCGCGGAGCCGATCGATGTCGACGCGACGCTCGAGGTCACGCTGAACGCCTACGTCGGCTGAGTCCGTGCGGGCTCGAACGTAAGGCGACGCGCGGTGAGTGGGCAGGGCCCGCTACCGCGGGCGGCGGCACGGCTCGCGGTCGTTGGCGAAAAGACCACGGCGGCAACCGTGGCAGAGTGGTGTGGTGACCGAACCAGTCCTCGATCTGCGGCCGCCGGCGAACCTGGTCCACCGCCGCGCGATGTTGTTCTGGGCGACCCGGGCGGCGCTGGGCTGGGTTGCCCCGCTGGTCGGCGAACTGCTGTGGCTTCTACTCGGAGACGGCGGCCTGCCCGCCCTGATCGTCTTCTTCGTAACGGGGGTGCTGGCGCTGACGCACCTGACCGTGATGCCGCAGTGGCGCTATCACGTGCATCGCTGGGAAGTGACGCCGCAGGTGGTGTACACGCAGTCCGGGTGGTTCAACCAGGAGCGCCGGATCGTGCCGGTGTCACGCATCCAGACCGTCGACACCGAACGCGGTCCCGTGGAGCGGATCTTCGGGCTCGCCAACCTCACCGTCACCACCGCGTCGGCACGGGGTCCGGTGCACATCCACGGGCTCGACCTGGACACGGCGCAACGTCTGGCGGCCGAACTCGCGACGCGCACCCAGGCGACGGCAGGGGACGCGACGTGACGTGGAACCGGCTGAGTCCGAAGATGCTTGCCGTCCACCCGGTCCAGGAGGTCATCCGCGTCCTGCCGGTGCTCGTCGGTGTGCTGTTGATCGGCCGCAACGGGCAGGGGCACATCTGGAGCCTCGTCGGTCTCGGCGTTGCCGTCGTCAGCGGGCTGCTGCGCTGGTTCACCACGACCTACCAGGTCACGCCCACCCACGTCCGGGTCCGCCGTGGCCTGCTGAACCGGCGCGAACTGTCCGTGCCGCGGGACCGGGTGCGCTCGGTCGACCTGACCGCACGGCCGCTGCAACGGGTGCTCGGCCTCAGCCGTGTGGTGATCGGCACCGGCCGCTCCGACCGGCACAACGAAGGCGTCACGCTCGACGCGCTCGCCACAGCGCAAGCCGCGCGGCTTCGCGAGGAGCTGCTGCACCGACCGTCCACCGGCGCCCATGGGACTGCCGGCTCGACGCCCACCGGTCTCGACGGGAGTTCCGCTGGATCGGCGCCCACCGCGGTCTCGGCGGGCCTGACCGGATCACCCCTGACCGCGGTCGAGGAGCGCTCAGGCCGATCGGAGCCCGCCGCGGCCGAGGAGCGCATGGCCCGGTCGGACGTGACAATGCTCGGCGAACGCTCCGGCGGATCGGGCGGGGCTGCCGTCGCGGAGGACGCGGCCGCGACGGAGGTGACCCGGCTGGCGCCGGCCTGGATCCGGTTCGGGCCGTTCACGCTCTCGGGCATCGCCACCATCGGTGTCGTGGTCGGGTCGCTGGCCAACCTCGTCAACGAGTCGCATTTCGACCCGGCGGAGTTCGGGCTGCTCAACTCGGTCATCGGGCGCGTCACGTCGCTCCCGGTCGCCGTGGCCGTCCTGGAGATCACGGCGTTCACCGTGGCGCTGGTGGCGGTGCTTTCCTCGATCGCGTACGTCCTGGCGTTCTGGAACTTCCGGCTCGTGCGGGACGAGAGGACTCTGCGCGTCACCCGGGGCCTGCTGACCACCCGGTCCACCACGATCGAAACGCGACGGCTGCGTGGCGCGGAGATCAGCGAGCCCCTGCTGCTGCGGGCCGTCGGCGGGGCACGGTGCCAGGCGATCACCACCGGCTTGCGCGCCCGCGGCGCCGAGCACGGTGGATCGGTGCTGCTGCCGCCGGCACCGATCGCCGAGGCGCGGCGCGTCGCCGCCGAGGTGATCGGCGAAATCGTGCCGACCACGACCGAACTCGTGCACCACGGCCCGCGCGCCTGGCGGCGCCGGCACACTCGAGCGTTGCTGTTCGCCGGCGCGGTCGCGGGCCTGCTGGCCCTGCTGTGGTGGCTGGCCGACTGGTCGGCGTGGCCGTGGCAGGCCGCGCTGTCGCTGTTCCCGATCGGCGTACTGCTGGCCGAGGATCGCTACCGCAACCTGGGGCACGCGCTGGTCGGGCGGCGACTGGTGTTCCAGCAGGGCAGTCTGGTGCGGCGCCGGCACATGGTGGCGTCGGACGGCGTGATCGGCTGGGTGATGCACCGGTCGTTCTTCCAGCGCCGTGCCGGACTGGTCTCGCTCACCGCGACCACCGCTGCCGGGCACCAGCACTACACGAGCACCGACATGCCGGCGGCCGTTGCGGTGGCGTTCGCCGACGAGGCCCTGCCTGGGCTACTGGAGCCGTTTCTCGTCCGGTGCGAGTGACGGCAGCTCGGTGATGCCGAACTCCGTGCGCAGCACGGACTTCGCCGCGTAGTAGCCGCACATTCCGTGCACGCCCGGTCCCGGCGGCGTCGCGGCCGAGCACAGGTACACCCCCTTCAGCGGCGTCTGATACGGATTCCACCTCGCCACCGGCCGCGCCAGGATCTGGGGCAGCGTAAGGGCGCCCACGGCGATGTCGCCGCCGACATAGTTCGGGTTGTGCTCGGCCTGCTGGGGTGCGGTCGTGGTGCGGTG
Organism: Amycolatopsis sp.; assembly: GCA_035248845.1. GTDB lineage: Bacteria > Actinomycetota > Actinomycetes > Mycobacteriales > Pseudonocardiaceae > Amycolatopsis_E. The sequence goes on from DATFHB010000007.1 coordinate 78,118, forward strand.
GGCGAGCACAGTGTCGGAGAAGCCGGGCGCGAACCGCTCGATCTGCCACCGGATCGCCTCAGCCGGGTCCACCGGGTCCCCGTGGGGCACGTGACAATACGTCCACACAGGACGCTTGCCCGGCAGACCACGCGTCTCGTCCGCGACCATCGGCTCGGACAGCAGCACGAACGGACGTGCCAGGCGTTCACCGCGGACCGTGGCGTTCTCGCTCGCGTAAACCTCCGCCTGGTTCCCGCAGAGGTGCACGGTGCCGGCACCACGCAACCCGGGATTTGCCCATGGAATCGGTTCGGACACCAGGAAATCCACCTTGGCAGCGCCCGGTCCGTACCGGTATCGCTCGAGTCTGCGGCGGTAGCCGGAGGGGAGCAACGAGCCTGCGATGTCGAGCAGGTTCCGCGGCCCGACATCGAGCACCACGGCGCGGAACGGGGCCAGCTCACGCAGGTCGGTCACGGGAGCACCGGTGTGCACGATTCCGCCGTGGGCAAGGAAATCGTCGGCGAGCGCGTTGGCGAGGCGCCGGCTGCCACCGCGCACGATCGGCCAGCCCGTCGTGTGCGCAAGATGCCCGAGCAGCAGGATGACGCCGGCGGCCGGCAGGCTGGGCAGTCGGCCGATCCCGTGCCCGGCGAGCCCGGCGAGCATCGCGGGCGCCGCGTCACCATTGAACATGTGGCGCGAAAATCCTGTGCCCTGCAAGAGAATCCTCAACGGGAGGGCGAGCGAACCGCGGGGGTCGGAGGGTAGGCTCCGGTGGTCGGACAGCATTGCGTCCACACTGGACTGACTATGCGTGACGAGCGGGCGCAGCAGCGCGCCGTAGCGCCGGCCGTCGGCGCCCAGTTCGTCGCACGTGCGCTCCAGGCTGCGGAAGGCCAGACCCGCACGCCCGCCGTCGAGCGGATGCCCGTAGGCGACCTCTGGATGGCACGACTCGACGCCACGTGCCGCTGGATCGAACTCACGGAAGAAGCGCGACGCAGCGGCCATCGGGTGCACGGCTGAGCAGTGGTCGTGCACGACGCCGTCGTCGAACAATGTCTGCGACCGCAGCCCGCCGCCCAGCCCGAACGCACCCTCGGCCAGTTCGACACGCAGTCCGGCCCTCGCGAGGATCACGGCGGCGGCTAGCCCGTTCGGCCCAGAGCCGACGACGATCGCATCGCTGGTAGCCATGACCCCACTATCGGCGCGGGAATGATCCCGCCGCAAAACGGTGCGCCGCGGGAAGATCACGAAGCCTTGAACAGCGTCCGAAATGTCCACGATCACCCGTTAGCGAGACAGCGGTCAGTTCTAGTTTGAGAAACGTTCACTATCCGGGCCGGACGGCTTCACATGCGCTCTTTAGGTTCCTGTGGCCGAGCTGTGAAATCTGAGGAGCCCCGATGGATGCACCGACTGCGGTCCGGGCTCGTGGCGTCACCAAGTGTTTTGGTGACGTCATCGCGCTCGACGGCATCGACCTCGACGTGGCGCCGGGGCAGATCCACGGCCTGGTGGGACCCAACGGTGCCGGAAAGACGACGCTGCTCGGCCTCCTGCTGGGCCTGGCGCTGGCCGACGAAGGCCGGCTCGAAGTCCTCGGCACACCCGTCGGGCGGGCGCTGGCGGTTTCCGACGGGGTCGCGGGCTTCGTCGACGGGCCCGGCCTGTACCCGTCCCTGACCGCGCGGCAGAACCTGGCCGCGCTGGCTGCGCTCCGCGGTACGGACAAGACCGGGATCGACGAGATGCTCGCCGAGGTCGGGCTCACCGATGTCGCCGACGATCGGGTCCGCGGCTTCTCCCTCGGCATGCGGCAGCGGCTCGGGCTCGCCGCGGCACTGCTGACCCAGCCCCGGCTGCTCGTGCTGGACGAGCCGTCCAATGGTCTGGACCCGGCGGGCAAGAAACACGTGCACGGAGTCCTCACCCGGCTCTCCGCGGACGGAACCACCGTCGTGCTCTCCAGCCACCGCATGGACGACCTCGAGGCACTGTGCTCCGAGGTCACCATCCTCGCCACCGGACGCGTCGTGTTCACCGGCCCGCTGAGCAAGCTGTCGGCCGAAAACCGCGAACTCGACTACCGGCTGCGCACGTCCGACGTCGACGCCGCGCGCCGCCTGGCAGGCGAGGCGCCCGGGGTTCAGCTGGTCGAAGACACCCGGCAGAACGCCGAAGTTCTCGTGGTGCGCGCACAAGTGCCGGCCATCGACGAACTGGTGGCGCGGCTTGTCCGCGCGGACGTCGCGGTGCGCGAACTCGCACCTGTGGTATCGCCGCTGGAGGCCGCCTTCCTCGCCCTCACCGAGCAGCCGGAGGCCGACCGATGACCGCCACGATTCCCGATGCCGCGCCGGCAGCCGCACGGCCCGTCACGGTGGCCCGCGGCTACCGCTTCGAGCTGGTCAAGCTGCTCACCCAATGGCGGGTCCGGCTGGTGATCCTCGCCTGCTGGCTGGCTCCCGCGGTGTTCGTCGCCGCGGTGAGCCGGCAGAGTTCGCTGCCCGTCGACACGACCTTCGGTCGCTGGATGAACGCCACCGGCTGGGCCGGATCCCTGGTGATGCTGGGTTTCGCGGCCAGCTACGCGCTCCCGCTGCTGACGTCACTGGTCGCCGGGGACGTGTTCGCCTCCGAGGACCGGCTCGGCACCTGGCGCCACCTGCTGGTCGCCGTCCGGTCGTACCGGCGGATCTTCGTGGCGAAAACCCTGGCCAGCCTCACGGTCATCCTGCTGCTGGTGGCCGGTCTGGCGATCTCCGGCATCGTCGGCGGGCTGCTGGCAGTCGGGAACCAGCCGCTGGTCGGACTCGACGGTGCGCAGCTGACACCGGGCGACGCCGCCGTCCGGGTCCTGCTCGCCTGGGTCTGCGTCCTCGCGCCGATGCTGACGCTGGCCGCGATCGGGCTGCTCGGCTCCGTCGCGTTCGGACGGTCGCCGATGGGGCTCCTGCTGCCGGTGGTCGTCGCGCTCGCGCTGGAACTCGCGCAGATGATGCCGCTGCCCGTCGCCGCGCGGCTCGCGCTGCCCAGCTACGCCTTCATCGCCTGGACCGGCCTGTTCACCGACCCTGTGCAGCTGGGACCGCTGCTGATCAGCATCGCGGTCAGCGTCGCGTGGGCCGTGGTCGCGGCCGCGGCGGCCTACCTGCTCTTCCGGCGGCGCGACTTCACCACCCTCAGCGGCGAAGGCTCCGCACGCCGCGCCATCACCGCGGGTGTCCTGCCGCTCGTGGCACTCCTCGCGGTCACGGTCGCCGTCATCGCCGCATCGACGCCCGCGACGGGCTCCGGGATCGAGCAGGACAAGGTCCAGCGCTCGCTCGCCACGGCGTTCGGCCACCTCTACCGGCTGCAGACCGCGCAACTCAACCGGCCCGCCGTCACCGAAGAACAGCTGGCCACCACGTCGGCGTGCACCAAGGGCGGCAGCATGAGCGGCGGCGAAGGGCCCGGCAACGACTGGCGTTGCGTCGTGTCCTGGCATCTGCCCGGCGTCACGGCCATCGGCACAGCCATCTACCAGCTCGACATCACCCCGGACGGCCGGTATGTGGCCGACGGAGACGGACCGAAGGAAGTGAACGGCTACTTCCAGGTCCACACGCCTGCCGGAGACTCCCCGAACCCGCTCTGGCAGTTCGACGGAAACGTCGAGTTGATTCCCACCACACCGAAGGGATGACAACAGAATGCAGGTGACACGCCGCAGAAGGCGTGCCGGGAACGGCCGCCCCGGCCTTCTCGGTCAGCGCAGAAAGCGCCTCGCGATAGCCGGCACCACCACGGTCGCACTCGTCGCCGTCGGCAGCGGCGTCGGGCTCGCCCAGACGCAACAGTTCGGCACCGACCAGGTCGGCCAGGTCACCGACAACGGGCAGGTCGTCTCCGACGACCAGTACCTCGCCCCGTACGGCGACCGCACGGTCATCAACAACGGCAAGATCATGTCGTCCACGGTCAGCCCGGACGGCTCCCACCTGGCCGCGTCGATCACCGACGGCGGCGAAGCTCTGTCCATTGTGGACCTGAAGACCTGGACCGTGCAGCAACTCGTCGGCAACAACGCCGCGGCGAACCTCAGGATCCCCGGCAACGACGTGGGCCAGGAAGGCCCGACGTACTCGCCCGACGGCAAGCAGCTGTGGCTCGGCCAGACCGACGGCTACCGCAAGTTCAGCGTCAACCCCGACGGCACGCTGGCCACCCCCACCTTCGTCGCGATCCCGGTGGACGGCGCCAAGCACGCGCTGGTCGGCCAGGCGGTGTTCTCGGCCGACGGCTCAACCGTGTACTCGGCGGTCAACGGCCAGAACCGCGTCGTCGCCATCAACACGGCGACCGGCGCCATCCAGCAGAGCTGGGCCGTGGGCAACGCCCCGCGCGACATGGTCCAGGTCGGGAACAAGCTCTACGTCAGCAATGAGGGCGGGCGCCCCGCCGTCCCCGGCGACCCCACGCTGAACTCCTACAACACCCAGGTCCCGGCGGACCCCAACACCGGCGCCACCACCACCGGCACGGTCAGCGTCATCGACCTGGCGAACCCGGCCGGCGCCCCGGCGAGCCTCGACGTGGGCCTGCACCCGACCGCCGTGTACGCCCGCAACGGCGCGGTGTTCGTCACCAACACGGCCACCAACGACGTGTCGGTCATCGACACCAAGCGCGACAAGGTGGTCCAGACCATTGCGACCCAGCCGTGGCCGGAGGCGTCCGTCGGGTACGAGCCCGACGCGGTGACGCTGACCGACGACGGTCACCTGCTGGTGACGCTGGGCCGCGCCAACGCGGTCGCCGTCTACCGCTACACCAGCCCGCTCGAGCCGGTCAGCTACGTCGGCCTGCTCCCGACGGACTACTTCCCCGCGGAGATCACCACCGTGGGCAACCAGGTGGTCGTGTCGAACACCCGCGGTGTCGACGCCCGCCGCTCCACCACCAACGCGCACGGCACGCACGACACGACGTCGAGCCTCACGCACTTCACGCTGCCCAGCGATGACGTCATCAAGGGCGAGACCGGCAAGGTGTTCACCCAGAACGGCTGGCACGGCGGTTCGGTCTCGCTGACCGACGGCACGGGCAACAAGCAGCCGGTGCCGGTCCCGGTCAAGCTCGGCGACCCCTCGACGATCAAGCACGTCTTCCTGATCGTCAAGGAGAACCGGACCTACGACCAGGTCTACGGCGACCTGCCACAGGGCAACGGAGACCCGTCGCTGACCCAGTACGGCAAGAACGTGACGCCGAACCAGCACGCCCTGGCGCAGCAGTTCGGGCTGTACGACAACACCTACGACATCGGCACGAACTCCGCCGAGGGGCACAACTGGCTGATGCAGGCCGACGACCCGGAGTACACCGAGTCCTCCGCCGGCGAGTACCTGCGCAGCTACGACACCGAGGACGACGCGCTCGGCCACCAGAAGTCCGGCTTCTTGTGGAGCGGCGCGCAGGCGGCGGGCAAGTCCGTCCGTGACTTCGGCGAGTTCCAGCAGTTCCTGACCAAGCCGGCGGCCGCCAGCTGGCAGAACCTGTACTGCGACACCAAGAACATGGCGGCGACCGGGCAGAGCACCGCCTACCCGCTCGCCTCGTCTTCGCCGATCCCGTCGCTGAACAACGTGTCGGTGCCGGGCTTCCCGAAGTTCGACACCAGTGTCCCGGACATCTACCGGGCGCAGATCTGGAAGCAGGACTTCGAGAAGAACGGCCCGGCGAACCTGAACATGTTCTGGCTCTCCAGCGACCACACGGGTGGCCCGCCGAACGGGGCCGCCCAGGTCGCGGACAACGACCTCGCCACCGGCCAGATCGTGGACACCATCACGCACAGCCCGTTCTGGAAGGACTCGGCGATCTTCGTTGTCGAGGACGACTCGCAGGCGGGTTCGGACCACGTCGACGGCCACCGGGCGCCGATCCAGATCATCAGCCCGTACGCGCAGCACGGCGTTGTCGACAGCCACTACTACTCGCAGATCACAATGATCCGGACCATCGAGCAGATCCTCGGGATCCAGCCGATGAACCAGAAGGACAGCGCGGCCACGCCGATGCGGGGGGCGTTCACCCAGAACGCCGACTTCACGCCGTTCACCGCACTGCCCAACCGGACCTCGCTGACCGCGGGCCTCAAGACGCTGCCGACGTGTGGCGCGGACGTCCCGGCCGCGCAGGACCCGGCAGCCGCACCGGCGCCGACGGCGAACGTGCCGGCCGACAAGCAGGACGTGGCGTCCAAGTGGGACAACTGGAAGTCGCAGCAGCAGCTGACCGGCCCGGACGCCAAGGCCGACTCCACCAACCCGGCCCAGATGAACCACTTCGACTGGTACGAGGCACACGGGTGGACTCAGCCTTACCCGGGTGAGGACAAGATCTACACCCCGGACCAGGTTCCGGGCGCCGCCATCCCGGCGAACGAGTCCGACGGCTGACGCTGATCGAGTAGTCGAGGCCCCTGGCAGGCGCCGTTGCCCGCCAGGGGCCTCTTACTGTCTACTGAGGATTCAAGCGCTGCGTGCCCGCGGTCGACGAGTGGATGCCCTCGAAGATCGCGGCGATCTTGTACCGATCGACCGCACGGTAGATCTGAACAAGAAGTTCGAGTACGATCCGGCAGACAGGGGAGAGCTGTCAAGTGCCGGGAGGCCGAGCGGTGGCACGCGAGATCACGCCGGAGGATCACGAAACCCGGAAGGCGCTGGGCCTGCGGCTGCGCGCCGCGCGCCGGTCCGCCGGACTGACCCTGCGCCAGGTCGCGCAGGCGCTGGAGGTCAGCACCGGCACGTGGAGCGCCGTGGAGAACGGCCGGACCAGGATCGACGGTTCCCGCCTCGACCAGGCCACCCGCGTGCTGCGGATCGATCCGTCCACAGTGCACGGTTCGCCGGTGCCGAACGGCGGAAGCTGGCGCGAGTTCCCCCCGCTGCGACTGGACCCGCCGCTGGCCGGCGCGCTCGAGGCGTTCGTCGAACTCGGCTACCACGGCGCGACGATCCGCGACATCGCGCAGCGCGCCGGCCTGTCCGTACCCGGCGTCTACCACCACTGGCCCACCAAACAGGGTCTGCTCGTCGCCTTGCTCGACCTCACCATGGACGACCTGCTCACCCGCGCCCGCGCCGCACGCGCCGAGGCCGACGGGCCCGTGCAGCGGTTCACCCGGCTCGTCGAATGCCTCGCGTTGTTCCACACCCACCGGCGCGAACTCGGGTTCATCGGGGCGAGCGAGATGCGCAGCCTGGACGCACCCGACCGGGCCCGGATCGCGGCCGCGCGCCAGTCGGTGCAGCACATGGTCGACGACGAGGTCCTCGAAGGCTGCCGCCGGGGCGCGATGACCACCCTGCTGCCGAAGGAGGCGGCGCGTGCCGTGGCCACGATGTGCACCGCGCTGCCGCAATGGTGGTTGCCCACCGGGCCGTCGTCGCCGGAAACGGTCGCCCATGAGTACGTCGGCTTCGCCCTGGACGTGGTCCGGGTCGCGCGTTGACACCGCTGCGGCGACGCCGTACGGTCGGACAGACCAATCGCTCGGTCTTGTTCAGGAGTCTTCCGTGTCGGACTACGACCTTCCCGCCCCCTCGCCCCGGGCCCGCGAGCTGCAGGAGCGGATGGCGGTGTTCATGCGGGAACAGGTGCTCCCGGCCGAAGCGGAGTACCTCGCCCACCGCCGGGCCGCCGGGCCGGACGACCACGTGGCGCCGCCGGTCGTCGAAACGCTGAAGAAGGCGGCCAAGGCCGAGGGCCTGTGGAACCTGTTCCTGCCGGACGTGTCCGGGCTGACGCAGCTTGAGTACGCCGCGATCGCCGAGCTGTCCGGCTGGAGCCTCGACCTCGCGCCCGAGGCGATCAACGGCCAGGCCCCCGACACCGGCAACATGGAACTGCTGCACCTGCTGGGCAACGAGCAACAGAAGAAGCGGTGGCTCGAACCGCTGCTGGCCGGGGAGATCCGCTCGGCCTTCGCGATGACCGAGCCGGATGTCGCGAGCAGCGACGCCACCAACATCGGCACCCGCATCGTGCGCGACGGCGATTCCTATGTCGTCAACGGCCGCAAGTGGTGGATCTCCGGCGCGATGGACCCGCGCTGCGCGTTCTTCATCGTGATGGGCAAGACCGACCCGGACGCGGCCACGCACCGCCAGCAGACCATGGTGCTCGTCCCCCGCGACACCCCCGGTCTCACGATCGTGCGGGACCTGCCCGTCTTCGGCCACCACGACCAGCACGGACACGCCGAACTGCGCTTCACCGACGTCCGCGTGCCGGTCGAGAATGTGATCGGCGAGGAGGGCGGCGGGTTCGCCGCGGCGCAGGTCCGGCTCGGGCCGGGCCGCATCCACCACTGCATGCGCGCGCTCGGCGCCGCCGAACGGGCGCTGGCGCTGATGGTCGCGCGGTCGAAGAATCGGGTCGCCTTCGGCGGACCGCTGGCGGACCAAGGCGTTGTGCGGCACCAGATCGCGGAGTCGCGACTGGAGATCGACCAGGCGCGGATGCTGTGCCAGCGCGCCAGCCACGTCATCGACATCTCGGGCAACAAGGCCGCGCGGGACCTCGTGGCGATGGCCAAGGTCGCCGTGCCCCGCGCGGCCACCCGCGTCATCGACCGCGCGATCCAGGTACACGGCGGCGCGGGCATCACCGACGTGACCCCGTTGGCCGCGATGTACGGCTGGCACCGCGCGATGCGGCTGTTCGACGGGCCGGACGAGGTGCACCTGCGCTCGATCGCGCGGTCCGAGCTCAAGCGCGAACCGGTGCTGCCCCCGGCCTGACGGCACGTCACTCGGGCCGACCCGTAGTGAACCTGCGCGAGCTTAGACTCGGGCGATGAGCAGAACCGACCGTGCCAGCTGCGTTGTCGCGGCGCGTCCCATGAGTGTCTACCGTGCTCTTCTTGACCGGGCATCCCTCGAGGCATGGCTGCCGCCAGCGGGCATGCGCGGGCGGATCGAACGGTGGGATCCTCGGCCTGGTGGCGGGTTCCGGATGGTCCTCACCTACCTCGACCCCGTCGACAGCCCAGGCAAGACATCAGACGCGACGGATGTCGTCGAGGTCGGTTTCGCCGAGCTCGTGCCACCGCAGCGCGTGGTGCAAAGAGCGGTTTTCGAGGCGGACGACCCGTCGTACGCCGGCACCATGACGATGACCTGGCACCTCGCCGCCGCCGGTGACGGAACCGAGGTAACCGTCATCGCCACGGATGTACCACC
>DATFHB010000008.1:0-27081 GCA_035248845.1 Amycolatopsis sp.
GGCCACCGCCCCCGCCTTGTCCAGTGGATCGTTACCGTTCCCGCACTTCGGTGACTGCACACAGGACGGGCAGCCAGCCGGGCACTCGCAGGAGACGATGGCCTCCCGCGTAGCGGCCAGCCATGGGACCAGAGCGGCAAAGCCGCGATCGGCGAATCCCGCGCCTCCGGGATGGCCATCGTGCACGAACACCGTCGCCTCCCCGGTGTCAGCGTGCACAGCGGTCGACACCCCGCCGATGTCCCAGCGGTCGCACGTAGCGAACAGCGGTAGCAGGCCGATCGCCGCGTGCTCGGCGGCATGCAGGGCGCCGGGGATGCGCACGGGCTCAAGCCCAGCGCACCCCGGCGCCCTGTTACCGACGATCTCCTCCCCGCACAGCAGCTCATCCGCGATCGTGTACCAGACGGCTCGCGTCTCCAGCTTCTGTTCCGGCAGGTCAAGGGCTACGTGGTCGAGAATCTCGCCGGACGGCCGCCGCCGGAGGTAGCCCACCACCTGCGACGTCACGGCGACATCGCCCAGGCACACCGTCACGCCGCCGTACCGCACCTGCTCCTGCGTGGCCAGCACGGCGATGTCCGCGACCTCCCGGGCCGACGTCGTCCACTCCGGATCCTCCGCGTGCACCAGCGCGATACCCGACTCCAGGTCCAGCTCGTCCACCACATACGACGACCCCTGGTGCAGGTACACCGCACCGGGATGCACCGTCGCGCATGCCGAACCCGGGTCCACCGTGCCGAGCAGGCGCGACGTGTCCGCCTCGACGACCGCCACCTGCTCGCCACCCGAGCCGCGAATGTCCACCTCGTACTGCGGCCGGTCCCGCGACGTCCAGTACCACCCGCTCGCGCGGCGGCGCAGCATCCCTTCCGCCACCAGCGAATCCAGCACCTGCCGCGCGGCGTCGCCGCCGAACACCTCGAGCTCACGCATGGTCAGCGGCAACTCCGCCGCCGCGCACGCCAGCTGTGGCGCCAGCACGTACGGGTTCGCCGGATCCAGCACCGCCGTCTCCACCGGGCGCTCCAGGATCGCCGCCGGGTGGTGCACCAGGTACGTGTCGAGGGGATCGTCCCGCGCCACGAACACCACCAGCGCGTCGTCGCCGGCGCGCCCGGCGCGGCCGGCCTGCTGCCAGAACGACGCCAGCGTCCCCGGATATCCGGCCAGCACCACCGCATCCAGCCCGGCGATGTCGACGCCGAGCTCGAGCGCGTTCGTCGTCGCCACACCCAGCAGCTCACCCGACAGCAGCGCGCGCTCCAGCTTGCGCCGCTCCTCCGGGAGGAAACCCGCGCGATAAGCCGCCACCTGCTCGGCCAGCTTCACATCCACCTCGGCCAGGATCCGGCGCGCGCCCAGCGCGGTCAGCTCCGCCCCGCGCCGCGACCGCACGAACGCCAGCGTCCGCGCGCCCTCCACCACCAGCTCCGCCAGGATCCGCCCGGCCTCGGCGCCCGCGGACCGGCGGACCGGCGCCCCGTTCTCCCCGGACAGGTCCTCCAGCAGCGGTGGCTCCCACAACGCGACCGTCCGGGCACCCCGCGGCGACGCGTCCTCCGTCACCGCGACGCACTCCGCACCGATCAGCCGCGCCCCGAACTCCGCGGGCGCCGCCGTGGTCGCCGACGCCAGCACGAACACCGGCGAAGAACCGTATTGGCGTGCGACGCGCTGCAGCCGCCGCAACAACAGCGCCACATGCGAGCCGAAGACCCCGCGATACGAGTGACATTCGTCGACGACCACGTACGACAGCTTCCGGAACAGCCGCGCCCACCGCGCGTGTGCGGCGAGAATGCCCCGGTGCAGCATGTCCGGGTTGGTGAACACCCACCGGGCATGGGCCCGGACCCAGTCGCGCTCCGCCATCGGGGTGTCCCCGTCGTACGACGCCGCCCGCACCCCAGGAATGTCCAAAGAGGACACCGTCCGCAGCTGGTCGGCGCCGAGCGCCTTCGTGGGGGACAGGTACAGCGCGCACGCCTTCGGGTCCTCCGTCAGCGTCGACAGCACCGGCAGCTGGTAGGCCAGCGACTTGCCGGACGCGGTGCCTGTGGAGACGACCACGTGGCGGCCCTCGAACGCGTGCGTCGCCGCGTCGGCCTGGTGCGCCCACGGTCGCTCGACGCCCTGCGAGCGCACCGCCGCGACGAGATCCACGTCCGCCCAGGCGGGCCAGTCGGCAAAGGCCGCGGTGCGGGCCGGTTGCTCCGCCACGTGCGTCACCGGGTTCGCCACCGCGGGGATGCCGGCCGTGACCCGCCGCAGCAGCCTGCCCGCACGCTCGCTTCCCGCCACGCGCCCAGGATCGCACACGTGTACGACAGGGATGAAAAATCGCCAGTGGATCATGAACCGTGAGCAGACTCACATGTACAGAGGGTGATCGTTATGGGACGCCCTGACCGTGGGGAAACCGGTACCAATACACTCCGGCAAACCGGCACCACTTGTGGTGTAGATCCCATGCCAACGTCGGCAAGGCTGTCCGCAGCGGACCTGTCGTTGGCCACAGGCGACGTTTCCAGGAGGACGGATGTCCCGGCAATTCCTCGCGGAGGGCCTCGAGCTTTCCGGGGGTGACTACGGCATCGTGGCCGTGGTCGCCGTGGTCGCCCTTGCTGCACTGGCGATCGGCGGCGTTCTGCTTAAGGAGGTGCTGGCCAACGGCCAGGGCACCACCAAGATGCAGGACATCGCGAAGGCGGTGCAGGAGGGCGCGACCGCATACCTCATTCGGCAGCGCAACACGCTGTCGATCTTCGGCGTGATCGTGTTCCTGCTGCTGTTCGCGCTACCGGCCGATGGGTGGAACGAGCGGATCGGCCGCTCGATCTTCTTCCTCATCGGCGCGGTCTTCTCGTTCACCATCGGCTACACGGGCATGTGGCTGGCGACGAGAGCGAACCTACGCGTGGCGGCCGCCTCCCGTGAACCGGGCGGCCGGGAGATCGCCATGCGCGTCGCCTTCCGCACCGGTGGGGTCGTCGGCATGTTCACGGTGGGACTCGGCCTGTTCGGGGCCGCGATCGTGGTGCTGGCCTACGCCGGCGAGGCACCGAAGGTGCTGGAGGGCTTCGGTTTCGGTGCCGCGCTGATCGCGATGTTCATGCGTGTCGGCGGCGGTATCTTCACCAAGGCCGCCGACGTGGGTGCCGACCTGGTCGGCAAGGTCGAGCAGGGCATCCCCGAGGACGACCCGCGCAACGCCGCGACGATCGCCGACAACGTCGGTGACAACGTGGGTGACTGCGCCGGGATGGCGGCGGACCTGTTCGAGTCCTACGCGGTGATGCTGGTCGCCGCACTGATCCTCGGTAGCACCGCGTTCGGCGCGGCCGGCCTGACGTTCCCGCTCATCGTGCCCGCGATCGGTGTGATCACGGCGGTCATCGGTGTCTACATCACGAAGGCGCGCGTGAACGAGGGCGGCCTCGTCACGATCAACCGTTCGTTCTACATCTCCGCGGTGATCTCCGCGGTGCTGTGCACGATCGCGGCGTTCGTCTTCCTGCCCAGCTCCTTCTCCGACTTCGGGCAGACCTTCGCGGGTACGGCCGGGAACCCGGCGGTCATCGCGACCGTCGCGGTGATCATCGGCATCGTGCTGGCCGGCGTCATCCTCCGGCTGACCGGCTACTACACCGGCACGGAGCATGGCCCGGTGAAGAACGTCGGCAAGACGTCGGAGACCGGTGCGGCGACGGTGATCCTGTCCGGTATTTCGGTGGGCTTCGAGTCGGCCGTCTACACCGCGCTCGTGATCGGTGCCGCGGTGTTCGGGGCGTACCTGCTGGGTGGCTCGGTCGCGCTGTTCGCGGTCGCGCTCGCCGGCACCGGCCTGCTGACCACCGTCGGCGTCATCGTCGCGATGGACACGTTCGGCCCAGTCTCGGACAACGCGCAGGGCATCGCCGAGATGTCCGGCGATGTGGACGAGAAGGCCGCGCAGACGCTGACGGAGCTGGACGCGGTCGGCAACACCACCAAGGCGATCACCAAGGGCATCGCGATCGCGACGGCTGTCCTTGCCGCGACTGCGCTGTTCGGCTCCTACCAGGACTCGATAGGCAAGGCACTCGCGAACATCGGCGCCAGCGCCGACGGTGTGAAGTCGTTCGTCGACACGATCGTGAGCCCGAACACCCTGGTCGGCGTCATGGTCGGCGCGGCCGTCGTGTTCATGTTCTCGGGCTTGGCGGTCAACGCGGTGTCGCGTGCCGCCGGCGCGGTGGTGTACGAGGTGCGCCGCCAGTTCCGTGAGATCGCGGGGATCATGGAGGGCACGACCCGGCCCGAATACGGCAAGGTCGTGGACATCGTGACGCGCGACTCGCTGCGGGAGCTGGCGACGCCGGGTCTGCTCGCGGTGTTCGCCCCGATCGCGGTGGGCTTCGGCCTGGGCACGGGCGCGCTGGCCGGCTATCTGGCGGGTGCGATCGCGACTGGCACCCTGATGGCGATCTTCCTCGCCAACTCGGGTGGTGCGTGGGACAACGCGAAGAAGCTGGTCGAGGACGGTAACCACGGCGGCAAGGGCTCCGAGGCCCACGCCGCGACGGTCATCGGTGACACGGTCGGCGACCCATTCAAGGACACTGCCGGCCCGGCGATCAACCCGCTCATCAAGGTGATGAACCTGGTGTCGGTGCTGATCGCCCCGGCGATCGTCCAGTTCTCCGTGGGACCGGACGCCTCGCTGGGCGTGCGGCTGGCGATCTCGCTGGTCGCGGTGGCCATCATCGTCGTCGCGGTGGTGGTCTCGAAGCGGCGCAGCACGGTGATCGCGGACACTCCCGCGGCGACGCAGGAGCCTGCCAAGACCGCCTGAGAACGAGCCGAGGAGGCCCGCCACGCTTGTCGTGGCGGGCCTCGTTCGTTGTGGTACGCGGGTCAGGATTTGCAAGCTGCAATCTGGTAGGTACCTTCGAGAAGAGTTCGTAGTGTGGGAGGTGTTCACGTGCGGCCCGGGAAGTCCGGTTTCCTGGTGGTACTCGCAGGGCTGTGCCTGGCCCTGGCCGGATGTGGGCAGCAGCGGGTGGATTCCGGTGCGGCTCTGTCCGGCGGGCCCGGTCTGACCAGACAGGACGTGGAGCGCCAGGACGCGGTAGATGCCTGGGCCGACGGCTACTGCGGCGCGGTGGGCACGCTGGTGGACGGCCTCGCGACGATGCCCAGCGTGGACCCGAGCACCCCGCGCCGCGCGGTGCAGACCTCCAGCGACCTGCTCGGTTCGATGATCGCCGGCCTCGACAAGGCCGGCCGAGGCCTGCGGGCTTTGCCGTCGGCTCCGGTCGCGGGTGCAGATGCGGTGCGGAGCGGCGAGCTCGCCGATTTCGCGGGCATCCGGGACCGTGCGGCCGCGGCGAAGCAGCGCCTCGACGCGGCTCGTGACGATCCGTCGATCGACAAGAACACCCTGGGCGGGGCGAGCGGCCCGCTCGAGGAGGTGTCGAAGCTTGACCTGCTGTCCGGCTTCGACACCGTTCCCGAACTCGCCCAGGCAGTCGCGCACGCTCCGACGTGCCAGCGCCTGACCGCGCGGGATTCCACCGCACCCACCCGCTGAGTCAGCGCGCCGAGACCGGTCACGGCCACCCCGTGCGGCAGCCACGTCTCCGCGCGGCGACGTGCGAACTCAGCGTCGCTAGAGCCGAGCGGCGGCGTACGCGGCGAGCGCATCGCGGAGGTAGTCCGCGAAGCCCGGGTGGATCGCCTCGTACCGGGTGCGGAAGCGCTCGTCGGCCGCGTACACGCGGCCGAGGCCGGCGTAGGACTCGGCGTCCGGTGTCCAGTGGCTCAGGATCCACCGATAGTGCTCGTCGGCCGCGTCGAGCACACGATCGTCGTCGACCGGCACGCCGGCCTTCGCCAGGTCCGCGAGCTGTTGGGTCGCGACGGCGCCCTGGGCGTTGACCTCGTCCCACTTTTCCTTGGACCACCGCTTGCTGCGCTGGTGGGACGCCGTCACGGTGTCACCCCAGCGCTCCGCGGCCTCCTTCGCGAGCCGGTCGGCTTTCTCCGACCCGGGCGCGAAGCCCTCGAACATCCGCTCGACGGACATCTCGACTCCTGCTTCCAGTTCATCGATGGTTCGGGCGACGGTGGCGGCGAGCCGGTCCAGCCGGTCGCGCTCGTCGAGCAGCCACTTCCGGTGCAGCCGCAGCGCCTCGGCCCGGGACACCGAGCCGGCCAGGACATCCGTGATGGCTTCCAGGCCGAGCCCGAGTTCCCGGAGCACCAGGATCTGCTGCAGCCGCACCAACTGTTCCCGCTGGTAGAAGCGTCTCCCGCTGCTGTCGGTGTGGGCCGGCGGCAGCAGGCCGATGTCGTCGTAGTGCCGCAGCGTTCGCGATGTCACCCTGGACAGCTGCGCGACCTGCGCGATCGACAGTGCCTTGTCCGCCATCTCGCCTCCCGCACACGACGTTACGGGTTGACGTTACGTCAACTTCAAGGCCGTTTTCTGAGAACTTGGGGTCGCGAGTAATCGAACTAATGTTCTACCCTGTCCGCCGTGGACCAGATCTCGTTCTTCTCGGCCGAGGCCAGCGGGCCCCGGCTCGCCGACCTCGCCGGCGTGCTGTGCGGGCCGGGACAGATCGTGAGCTTCGGGCGCACGGCCGCACGCCTGTCGGTCGCCGTCGAGGAGTCCGGGCGCGCGCGGACGCTGGCCGCGGAGTTCGCCCGGCGCGGGGTGCATGCCGACGTGACCCGCGCCGAGGACGGCCGGCCGCTCGTGCGCACCGCGTTCCGGGCCGACCTGATCCGGCTCGCGAACGCGTGGTGCGCGGGTGGGGAAAAGGAATTACCAACAGACTTCCGGCTGACCGGTGGTGCGCTGCGCATGTGGGCGCTCACCGCCGGTGTCCCCGCCGAACGGCACTACCTGCTGACCGTCGACGGGGACGCGCCGGGCACGCACGCCCTGCTGACCGGCGCGCTGCGCCAGCTCGGGTTGCCGGCGCAGCTCGTCGGCCCGAAGGGCGGCGGCCCGGCCATCCGCGTGACCGGTCGCCGCAGGCTGGCCACCCTGGAGGAGCTGATCGGCGCGCCACCGCCGGCGGCTGTCGCGGTCTGGCCGCTCAGGCCGGAATCGGGATCGGCAGCATGACGGCCTGCGGTTTCGGCAGCATGCAGCCCGGCTGGTCGAGGGCGGCTTCGCCGTGCTGCGTCAGGCACGCGGGGAGGCGATAGGTCTGTTGCCCGTAGGTGCGGCCGCGCAGCACGGTGACGTGCCCGTTCTCGTCGACCTCGCACGGATTGTCGAAGGTGCAGGATTTACCGTCATCGTTGCCGGTGTTGTTGACTCCGACCACCAGGCCGGTCGTGGTGTCGACGATCGGCGAACCGGACGTGCCGTGGATGGTGTGGCACGCCGGGTCGTAGCGGATCGAGTCCTTCCAGGTCCACCCGGCCTCCTGCAGCGAGTACACCACGCGCTCGATCTTGCAGCTCCAGGTGCGCGTGAAGTATCCGGACACCACGTTGACCGGCGTACCGACATCGGCGGGCGAGTCCGCGAGTGTAAGCGGTTGCCCGCCCAGCTGCTGCTGGATCTGCGCGTAGGTCGAGTCCAGCTGGTACAGCGTGACGTCGGTGTCGGTCATCGTGCCGTACACGATCTTGGTGGTGTGCAGTGTGCCCAGGTCGTGGCCGTCCTGGGCGAGCAGTGTCAGCGCGCGGCGCGACGGCTGGTCGACGATCACCTCGCCGGGGTTGGGCATGCCCTCGGACTCGCAGTGACCGTTGGTGAGCACGAGCGCCGGATCGGTGTCGGCCGACCCGGGGAGCCGCACGAGCGACCCGGAGCAGTTGTCGAGGCGGACGATCCCGGTGTACCCGGGTTGGGGGTCGGCGGCGGCGGGCACGATGGAGAGGCCGGCGACGGCGGTGACCAGCACGATGAACAGGCGGCGCAGCATGGTCCCGGAGCGTAGTGGAACGGTCACTGGATGACCCCGCACGGCGCGTGTCGCACATCACGTGCTAGGTGTGGAAAAGGAAACGGCGTCCAGGTCGCTGCCGTTCGTCTCGAGTATTCGCGACGGCGTGTTGAGCAACCTGGGCGGACATGACCGGCCTGAGGCGTGCACACTGGCTGGTTGAACAGGCGCCGCGGCAGCAGGCGGCGAGGGATGAGCAGGAGAGCGGACAGCGTGGCTGGAGCACGAACGAAGAAGACCGAGGCCTCGGCGAACGGCGCCGGGCGCCGGCGGCTCGTGATCGTCGAGTCGCCCACGAAGGCCCGCAAGATCGCTCCGTACCTCGGCCGCGACTACGTCGTGGAGTCCTCGGTCGGCCACATCCGCGACCTGCCGCGCGGCGCCGCCGACGTGCCCGCCAAGTACAAGGGCGAGGCGTGGGCCCGGCTCGGCGTGAACGTCGACCACGACTTCGAGCCGCTCTACGTCGTGAGTGCGGACAAGAAGGCCAAGGTCACCGAGCTCAAGAACCTGCTCAAGGACGTCGACGAGCTTTACCTCGCCACCGACCCCGACCGCGAGGGCGAGGCGATCGCCTGGCACCTGCTGGAGACGCTCAAGCCCAAGGTGCCGGTGCGCCGGATGGTGTTCCACGAGGTCACCGAACAGGCCATCCGCGCCGCCGCGGAGGACACCCGCGACCTGGACAACGACCTGGTCGACGCACAGGAGACCCGCCGCATCCTGGACCGGCTCTACGGCTACGAGGTTTCGCCCGTGCTGTGGAAGAAGGTCATGCCGAAGCTGTCGGCCGGCCGGGTGCAGTCGGTCGCGACCCGCGTCATCGTGGAGCGCGAGCGCGAGCGGATGCGGTTCACGTCGGCGTCCTACTGGGACATCGCCGCGACGTTCGAAAAAGCAGGCGCGGGCTCCGATGAACCGAGGGCGTTCCCGGCGCGACTGATCGCGATCGACGGGGCGCGGCTGGCGACCGGCAAGGACTTCGGTTCGGACGGGCAGCTCAAGGCGTCGGCGAAGGACGTCCGCGTGCTGGACGAGGCCGGTGCCGCGCGCCTGGCAGGCGGGCTGCGCGGCCGGGAGGACTTCCGGGTCGCCAGCGTCGAGGAGAAGCCGTACACGCGGCGCCCGTACCCGCCGTTCATGACCTCGACATTGCAGCAGGAAGCCGGCCGCAAGCTGCGGTTCTCGTCCGAGCGGACGATGCGCATCGCGCAGCGCCTGTACGAGAACGGCTACATCACCTACATGCGTACCGACTCGACCACGCTGTCGGAGACGGCGCTGACCGCGGCGCGCAACCAGGCCACCGCCCTGTACGGCTCGGAGTACGTGTCGCCGGGGCCGCGCCAGTACACCCGCAAGGTGAAGAACTCGCAGGAGGCGCACGAGGCGATCCGCCCCGCCGGTGAGGTGTTCCGCACCCCCGGCCAGGTAGCGGGCGAGCTCGAGGCCGACGCGTTCCGGCTGTACGAGATGATCTGGCAGCGCACGATCGCGTCGCAGATGGCCGACGCGAAGGGCACCACGATGTCGGTGCGCATCGTGGGCACCGCCGAGAGCGGCGAGGAGTGCACGTTCTCCGCGTCGGGTCGCACGATCACGTTCGCCGGGTTCCTCAAGGCCTACGTCGAGGCGGTCGACACCGAGGCCGGCGGCGAGGCCGATGACAAGCAGAGCCGGCTGCCGCACCTGGTCAAGGACCAGGGCCTGACCGCGGACGAGCTGACGCCGGACGGGCACGCCACCACGCCGCCGCCGCGGTACAGCGAGCCGAGCCTGGTCAGCAAGCTGGAGGAGCTGGGCATCGGCCGCCCGTCGACATACGCGTCGATCATCAACACCATCCAGGACCGCGGCTACGTGTGGAAGAAGGGTTCCGCGCTGGTGCCCTCGTGGGTCGCGTTCGCCGTGGTGGCGCTGCTCGAGCGGCACTTCGAGCGGCTCGTGGACTACGACTTCACCGCCGCGATGGAGGACGAGCTCGACCGCATCGCGTCCGGCAACGAGCAGCGCACCAGGTGGTTGTCGAAGTTCTACTTCGGCGGAGACCAGGGCGTGGACGGGTCGGTCGGGCGGCTGGGCGGGCTGAAGAAGCTGGTCGGCAGCGGTGTCGAGGACATCGACGCGCGCGAGATCAACTCGATCCCGCTGTTCAAGGACGAAGCGGACCGTGCGGTGTACGTGCGCGTCGGCCGCTACGGGCCGTACCTGGAGCGTGAGGTTGACGGGAAGTCGCAGCGCGCGAACCTGCCGGAGGACCTGCCGCCGGACGAGCTGACCGCGGATGTCGCGGAGAAGCTGTTCGCGACGCCGCAGGAAGGCCGGTCGCTGGGCGCGGACCCGGTGAGCGGCAACGAGATCGTGGCCAAGGAAGGCCGCTTCGGGCCGTACGTCACCGAGATGGTGCCGGAGCCGGAAGAGCCCGCCGAGGGCGCGAAGAAGACCAGCCGGGCGAAGAAGCCGAAGCCGCGTACGGCCTCGCTGTTCAAGTCCATGGCCATCGAGTCGGTGACCCTGGACGACGCGCTCAAGCTGCTGTCGCTGCCGCGCGTGGTGGGCAAGGACCCGGAGTCGGGTGACGAGATCACCGCGCAGAACGGCCGCTACGGGCCGTACCTGAAGAAGGGCACCGACTCGCGCTCGCTGGAGAACGAGGACCAGCTGTTCGCGATCACCCTCGACGAGGCGCTGAAGATCTACGCGGAGCCGAAGCGGCGCGGGCAGCGGGGTGCGGCCAAGCCGCCGCTGAAGGAACTGGGCAACGACCCGGTGTCGGGCAAGCCGATGGTCGTGAAGGACGGCCGGTTCGGTCCGTACGTGACCGACGGCGAGTTCAACGCGACGCTGCGCAAGGCCGATAGCATCGAGGAGCTGACCGCGGAGCGGGCGGCGGAGCTGCTGGCCGAGAAGCGGGCGAAGGGCCCGGCTCCGAAGCGGAAGGCGCCCGTCCGGAAGAAGGCGGCAGCCAAGAAGTAGCCAACGCTCCGTGATTTCGCCGTTACCCGGATGGGCGGATGTCATTCGCGCAACGCCCACTACTCTTGTTGGGAAGCCCTCGAGTAGCGCAGGAGTGGTATGAGCCCCGCGAAGGACGACGACTACTTCGGCGACGGCACCCAGGCGGCGGCCTTCGACGACCCGCTCTCCAGTGCGTCCGCCCAGCCGGTCGAGGACGACTTCACGCTGACCCGAGTCGCCTCCCCGGTCCGCCCCGACCACGCCGGCATGCGGGCGCTGGTGGACGCGGAACTGGCGAAGGACCGTCCGCTGGAGTTCGCGAGCGCGATCGAGGTGCCGCAGCCGGACGCCCCGCCGGCCAACCCGGCGCAGGCGATCCCGCCCGCGCCGCCGCTCGGGATGCTGCCGCGGCAGCGGTCCCGGCCGGGGTTGCGCTCGATGTCGGCGTTGCGCGACATGAAGCGGCCTCAGCTGCGCATGCCGAAGTTCACTACCGGCCGGCCAGGCCCGATCCGGCGCACCAGGCCGTCGGCCGGGTCCGCCGGCGTCATCCTCGCGGTGGTGCTGATGATCGTGTTCGGCGTCGTCGCGATCGAGTTCCTGTCGAGCCTGATCAGCAGCATCTCGGGGCTGTTCCACTAACCTGTCCGACAAGCGGTGGAGCCGCTTGTCGTGGGCCGTCAACCGGCCCCCCACCCGCACCGCCATGCAGGTCGCCTGACCACGTCTTTCGACCCAATGGCAACGTTGCCGTTGCTGCGGAGCTACCCTGACGACACATCGGGGCGACAAGTGGGGTGGGTCGGATCAGCGAGGTCGTGCAGACGAAACCCGACGCGGAAGCGGGGGCCGCTCGTGACGGCTCGACGATTTTCCGCGCGCGGCGGGTGCTGGCCATCCGCCCGTTTCGCAGGCTCTGGTTCGTCACCTACCTGTGCAGCGTCGCGGACTGGCTGACGATCCTGGGCGTCACCAGCCTGGCCACGAAGCTCACACAGAACTACACGGCACAGAACTTCGCGTTCACCGGCGTGCTGCTGTCCGCGCTGCTCCCGGGCCTGATCTTCGCTCCGCTGGGCGGGCTGCTCGCGGACCGGTTCGACCGGCGCAAGGTCATGTTCGTCGCGGACCTGCTGCGCTGCGGGTTCATCATGTCGATCGCGTTCGTGGGCACGACGTGGTGGCTGTATGCCGCGAACTTCCTGGCCAGCGCCAGCGCGATGATGTGGATCCCGTCCAAGGACGCGGCGGTGCCCAACCTGCTGCGGCGCCCCGACCAGGTCGAGACGGCAAACCAGCTCGGCATGGTGATGACCTACGGGCTCGCCGTGCTGTCCGCCGGCGGCATCTACACGATCGTCACCGGGATCGTCCCGACGCTGCACCTGCCGCCGGACCTGTTCGGGCAGCTGGGCTTCGCCAAGATCATCGTGGTGCTGATCGGGTTGCTGTACCTGAGCAGCGCGATCACCATCATCACCCGTATCCCTGAGCTGTCGATCCGCAACGGCAGCGCGGCCGCGCGGGCGGTGCAGGAGAAGGCGGAGCAGGACGACGAACCGAAGCCCAGCCTGAGGGAACTGTTCCGCGACGGCGCACGGTTCGTCCGCAGCACGCCGCTCGTGCGTGGGCTCCTGATCGGTGCGGCCGGGGCGTTCGCGGCGGGCGGCGCGGTGGTCGGCTCGGCCAAGCCGTACGCGTCCAGCCTGCTCGCGGGTGACGCGGCCTGGGGTCTGCTGATCGTCGCGGTGTTCATCGGGCTGGCCACCGGCATGGGCGGCGCGCCGAAGCTGGCGCGCCGGTTGCCGCACGACCGGCTGTTCGGCATCTCCATCGTGGTCGCGGGGCTGGCCCTGATCCTGGTCGCGCTGTCGCCGCACCTGGCGGTGTCGCTGATCGCCGTGGCGATCGTCGGCGCGTGCGCCGGTGCCGCGTTCCTGACCGGCGTGACGATCATCGGCTCGCAGGTGGACGACGCGATCCGCGGCCGGATCAACGCGATCTACCAGTCGATGATGAAGCTGATCGTGTTCGGGTCGACGGGCGTCGTGCCGCTGCTGATCGGTCTGACGAAGCCCCGCACGGTCACCGTGTGGGGTAACCCGATCATCATCGACGGCACCCGGCCGGTCATGCTCGGCGGCGGCATCCTGGCGGCCGTCGTCGGCGTGATCGCGTACCGGCAGATGGACTCGCGCCGCGCCGAAACGATCATGGCCGACCTGCGCAATGTGATCCGCCGCCGGCCCCATCGCGTCAACGGCCTGCTGATCGCGCTCGAGGGCACCACGGCGGCCGACACCACGCACCAGGCCGCGCGCCTCGTCGAATGGCTGCGCTCGGCCAGTCCGCGCCCGGTCGTGCTGGCTGCCGACCCGGGGCTGGACGACAAGCGGCTCGCTCTGCTGGTGAGCGGCGCGTCGCTGTCGGGGGCGCGGGCGCAGGCGCTGGCCGCGGCGGCCGTGCGCGCCGACATCGTCGAACGGGACGTGCAGCCCGCGCTGGACGCGGGGTCGATCGTGGTGATGGAGCGGTTCGTCGACTCGCCGCTCGCGCACCTGTCCGCGATCGCCGGGCTCGACGCCAAGGAACTCGAAGGGCTCGCGGACTGGGCCACCGGACGGCTGCGGCCGGACGTGACCGTCCTGCTGGACGCCAAGCCCGCGGGGGCACCGCCCGGGACGATCTCGATCGAGGACCAGTTCAAGGTGCAGAACCTGCTGAGCGAGATGGCGGCCGCCGACCCCGACCACTACGTCGTGGTCGAGAGCGAGGGCACGGAGGACGAGCTGGCCGATCGCGTGCAGACCGCCGTCCGCGCGGTGCTGGTCGGACGGCGCTCCGGCCTGGCGCCGATCGAGGTCGTGGAGATCTGATGGGCTCCGTCTGGTCGCAGCTGGTGGGGCAGGACCCGGCGGTCGAGGTGCTGTCGTCCGCGGCGGCCGCCGCCGCGAAGATCGTCGCCGGGGAGCGGGTGCCGGCGGGGGCGATGACGCACGCGTGGCTGTTCACCGGGCCGCCGGGATCCGGCCGGTCGGTCGCGGCGCGCGCGTTCGCCGCCGCGTTGCAGTGCGCCACCGGTGTCGGCTGCGGCGAGTGCACCGGCTGCCGCACCACGATGCACGGCACTCACGCCGACGTGCGGCTCGTCGTCCCCGAGGGCCTGTCCATCTCGGTCGCCGAGATGCGGGCACTCGTGCAGACCGCGGCCCGCCGCCCGACCACCGGGCACTGGCAGGTGGTAACCATCGAGGACGCCGACCGGCTCACCGAGGGCGCATCCAACGCGCTGCTCAAGGCCGTCGAGGAGCCGCCGGACCGCACGGTGTTCCTGCTGTGCGCGCCCTCGGACCACCCGGAGGACGTCTCGGTCACCATCCGCTCGCGGTGCCGGCTGGTCAACCTCCGTTCGCCCGGCCCCGAGTCGATCGCGAAGGTGCTGGTCGAACGCGACGGCGTGGAGCCGGAGCTCGCGCGGTGGGCGGCTGCGGTGTGTGGGGGGCACGTGGGCCGCGCGCGCCGGCTCGCTACCGACGACAACACGCGGAAACGGCGCGAGACGGTGCTACGCATCCCGCTGGGCCTGCGCCGGCCGGCGGACGTGTTCGCGTGCGCCGACGAACTGATCGCGGCCGCCGAAGGCGACGCGAACGAGGCGAGCAAGGCGCGCGACGAGAACGAGAAGGCCGAGCTGCGCAACGCGATGGGCGGCGACGCGACCGGCAAGGGTGTCGCGGGCGCCAAGCGTGCCGCGGAGGCCGCGGTGAAGGCGCTGGAGAAGCGCCAGAAGTCCCGCGCCACCCGCACCCAGCGCGACACGCTCGACCTGGCGCTGGTCGACCTCGCCGCGTTCTACCGGGACGTGCTGGTCGCCGGCAGCGGCGCGCCGGCCGCGCTCAACCACCCCGACCACGCCTCCGACGTGCAGGACGCGGCGCGCACCTGGACCCCCGAGTCGACGCTGCGCCGGCTCGAAGCCGTGCTCGAGTGCCGCGAAGCGATCCTGGTGAACGTCAAGCCGCGGATCGCCGTCGAGGCGATGGTGACGACGCTCCGCGAAGGCTGAGGTCTGCTCCGCGAAGGGCTGGGTCTACCGCGGCCGCGGCTAGGGCTTGACGGTCACGCGCCGGCGGTTCGGCAGGGCCGCGACCAGGACCACGCCCAGCAGCAGCATCGCCGTCCCGGTCCAGAACAGCGGCACCGCGGAGTACGCGCCCGACGTGTAGGCCAGCTGCTTCGGCGCACCCGGGCCGGGGTTGTTGACCGGCACCACGTTCGTCGAGCCGCACACGACGCCGCCGGTCGGCGCATATGCCCGGCCGATCTGCTCGCCCAGCGACAGCTGCGCCAGCGACGACGGCAGGTTGGCCGCCACACTGGCGGGCAGGGCACTCTTCAGCGCGGATGTCGGCAGCACCTGCAGGTCGAGCATCCGGGCCGACGCGCCCAGCTGGTAACCCGCGAACGGCGAAGTGAGCTGCTGGCCGTTCTGGTTCAGCTCGCCGATGCCCAGCCGCAGCACGCCCAGGTCGAGCACGGTGCCGGTGGTGTCGCCGACCTGCCGCACGCCCTTCGTCGCGGTCGCCACCAGGCCACCGACCACAGGAAGGCTCTGAATCGGGCCGAGTTGGCTCGACAGGCCCGCCAGCGGCAGGCCGATCGGGATGTCCTTGGTCGGGTGCGCCGCGTCGAGCGTGTACAGCACCTGGCCCTGGCGCTCGATCTGGATGACCGGGGCGGAGTAGTCGACCGTCGAGGTCGCCTTGTCACCCGTCGAGGTCACCTTCAGCGTCGGCTCGCTGGCGACCTTCAGGTCCAGCTCGAGCGGGGTGCCCTTGAGGAGCTGGATGGCGGCGGCCTGCACGGTGGACACGGACTGGACCGCCTTGTTCGCCGAGCCCGGCAAGTCGGCCAGCTGCGTCACCGAGTGCGAGGAAAGCGTGTTCGGCAGGCTGACCAGGGACCCGGTGCCGTCCGTCTTGGTTTGGCCGCCTCCGCTGAGCAGCCCGCCGAGCGCCTGCAGGCCCTGCTGGGGGTCGAAGCCCTGCGCCAGCTGGTCGCCGGGGGGCAGGGTGAGGCCGGTCAGCGGCAGGTTCGGCAGCGACGGGACGACGTTGAGCAGCGCCAGGCTCGCGATCGACGTGCTCGCGTCGGCGATGGTGCCGACGCACGGGCCGAGCGTTGGGCTCCAGCGGGCGTGCACCTGCCCGTTGAGCAGGCCCACGTTGAGCAGCGGGTTCTGTGGGGCGTTGAAGCCGCCGGAGAGCCCCTTCGGGTTGTCCGGCAGCGCGGTCTGGACCAGGCTGCCCGGCGCCTGCGGCGCGTTGCCGGCGACGGCGAGCCCGAACGGCGAGGACTGCGCGATGGCGCGCTCATAACTGAGGTAGGCCTCGGAGTCGGCCTGCGCGCTGGACAGGCCCATGCCGGCTTCGAGCGCGGACTGCTTGGGGAGTTGCTGGCCGTAGCCGGGGAGAATGGTGCTGGTGTCGACGGCGTTCGGCAGCAAGCGGAGCACGCCGAGCGCCGCGGCCGCGGCGCCGACGGCATGCCCGAGGGGCTGCGGTCCGTTCGGGGCCGAGATCGGCGGCTGACCAGGGCTGGCCGGCTGCGGCGTCGGGGTCGTGGGGATCGTCGTGTCGGCGATCGCGGGCGTACCCGAGAGCACGAGCACGGCGGCGGTCACAGGCAGAGCCAGCGAACGGTGCAGGCGTCGACGCATGCGGAAAGTCCTCCCCGGACGACCGGCGCCGGGCGGCTGCGAACGGCGTCACGGGGACTAACGAGGCGGGTGGTCATCAGTGACGGAGGCCATGCGGCTATAGTTGGCCTCGCTGCCGCCTTAGCTCAGTCGGCCAGAGCGGCTCACTCGTAATGAGCAGGTCAGGGGTTCGATTCCCCTAGGCGGCTCCAGCAGCTACCAGGGCCTTTCCGGACTTCCGGGGAGGCCCTGGTGTTGTTCCCGGCGGGTCCGCAGGCTGCCAGGCCGGCCGAGGAGGTCCGCACGAAGCTGCTGAATCAGCTACGAGTCGCTGGCACGCGTCCCTGTGACACAGAACAGTAGATTAAGCGGTCGTGAGCATGACCGACTTGGTTGACGACCACTCCGCCCAGCCGACGCCGCCGCGAGCGCTGATCGTCACCGCCTACGGGCTCTACGCCCGGGAGTTCGGGGGCTGGATCAGCGTCAGCGCGCTCATCCGGCTACTCGCCGAGCTCGGCGTGGACGCTCAGTCGGTGCGATCGTCCATCTCACGGCTCAAACGACGCGAGATCTTGGTCGCCGAGCGCCGTGCCGGCCGGGCGGGCTACGCGCTCTCACCGTACGCCCGATCGGTCCTCCGGACCGGCGACCGGCGCATCTTCGAACGCCACGCCACGCCCGCCGACGGCTGGGTCATCGCGGTGTTCTCCGTTCCGGAAAGCGAGCGGCAACACCGTCACCAGCTCCGATCACGACTCGCATGGCTGGGCTTCGGCACGGTCTCGTCAGGCGTGTGGATCGCTCCCGCCCACGCACTCGACGACACCCGTGACCATCTGGTCCAGCACGGCCTGGACCGCTACGTCGACCTCTTCCGCGCCGACTACGTCGCCTTCGGAGATCCCGCCGAGCAGGTGCGCCGTTGGTGGGACCTCGAGGCGCTCGAGACGCTTTACGACGAGTTCATCGCGCAGTTCGCACCGACGGCGAAGCGCTGGGCCCGTAAGCGCGACAAGCCCGACCGAGACGCGTTCGTCCACTACATCGAGATCCTGACCGCCTGGCGGCGCTTCCCTTACCTGGACCCAGGCTTGCCCGCCGCGCTCCTGCCGAAACCGTGGTCCGGCGCGAAGGCGGCAGACCTCTTCTTCAAACTGCGGCGTGAACTGGAGAAGCCCGCACACGACTTCGCGCAAGGCGTGCTGTCTGCCGCCCGGTGATCGACCGCCCGTCCCGGGCGATCAGCAGTCTGCTGGTATCGCTGTGGCCAGTCGTCGAAGTTTTGCGACGGGCATCTTTCTGTTGACAGTTGCTGCGGCGACGGGGATGCCTTCTGGGGCGGATTTCCACTGCAAGACCATTGCATTGCCATCATCTGATTTCTCGAGGATGGCCGGAGGGGGTGTATCGGGAATCAGCCCGCAAATTTTGATTTGCAGTCCGAACGCCTCGGTCCAGAAGTAGTGGTCGGGCTCACCGACGGGCACATCGCTTCCGTGGAGGAGGGCCAACGCCGCCGAACGGGCCTGTCGCACAGCGTTGTTCCAATGTGGGAGCCGGGTGATCCGGCCGTGTTCGTCACGCACGGCGGCAATATCGCCGGCGGCAACGACATCGGGCAACGCCATGCAGTGCTGATTGACGACCAGCGCTTCACGGGTAGTTTCGAGTGGGCTGTCTGCCAACCATTCCGAGTTCGGCACGTCGCCGATTGCCGAGATCACAACGTCGCTCGTCAGCACCTCGTCGTTCACGCGAACACCCTGGACCGCTTTGCCACCAACCAACTCCACACCCTGTGGGGCCTGGATGAACCGCACACCTGACGCACGTGCCCGGTTCACCACGACAGCGGAGAGCCATTCTCCGAGCAAGCGGCGAAGCGGCGGGTCGCGGTCGATGACGGTGACGTCCACGCCGATTTTCGCGCAGGTGGATGCAATTTCCATCCCCAGGAAGCCGCCACCGATGACGACCGCGGTGCTCGCTTTCCTGATCCGTGGCGCCAGATCTTGTACATCTTCAGCATCTCGGACGACGTACTCGCCCTCCTGTCCCGGGCGGGCCAGCCGGCGTGCGCGGGCGCCGCAGGCGATCACCAATCCATCGTAGGAGACGGTTTCGCCACCTGCCAAGTGAATTTGCCGAGATCGGCAATCCAAGGAAACGGCACGCTGACCGAGCCGAACATCGATTTCGTCGCTGGATATCGGAAGCACGCAGAAATCGTGATCGGCGGTCCCGGCCAGAACGGCCTTGGACAACGGCACACGCGAGTACGGCAGCCGGGACTCTGCCGAGAGCATCGTGATTCCACCGTCGAAACCTTCGGCTCGAAGGACTTGGGCGGCGGTCACCGCCGCGATTGATCCGCCGACGATGGTGATATTCCGGCGACCCGCCAAGGTCATCAAGTGTCACCGACCACACGCAGGGCCGCGACTGGACAGACACGTGCGCCAGCTTCCGCCGCTTTGGCAAGGGTCTCCGGCAGCGGGTTGACCAGAATGTCAAGCTCACCCTCGTCGTTGAGACGGTATACGGTCGGGGCGATCTGTTCGCAGGTTCCGTGACCTTCGCAGCGATCACGGTCCAGTTGCACATGACTCATATCGGATCTCCTAACGGGCGGTGAGCGAAAGTGGCAGTCGACGGATACCGGTGAACCCCGGCACGTGGTCGTGCGCCTCCACGGGACCGTCGTGCTCGATGGTGCCGACTCGCGCGAGCAGAGCCGTGATCAAGGCACTGGCTTCGAGTCGAGCGAGACCTTGCCCGGCGCAGGCGTGCGTGGCGTAGCCGAGCGCGAGGTGGTCGACGGGGTTGCGATGGATGTCGAAGGCGTCTGGATCGGCGTAGTGGCGAGGGTCGCGGTTCGCGGCCGCGTTCGCGAGGATGATGCGCCGGCCCGCTGGGATGACGTGACCGCCGAGTTCGACATCGCGGGTCGTGACGCGGTAGGACAGTTGTACCGGCGTGCCCAGACGGAGGGTCTCTTCGAAGCCACTGCCGATCAATGTCGGGTCGGCTTGGAGGGCGCGCCAGGCCGCCGGATTTTCAGCGAGATTGTTCAGGTAGAAGCCGAGGGAGTGCACCGTGGTGTCCATCCCGGCGATGAGATAGGCGCTCATCAGGGGGACGGCGTGGTCCGGGCGGATCCGCCCGTCGTCGACCGCGTCGAGGATCGCCGTTCCCCAGCTGCCGGGCCGTAGGACATCGCGGCTCGTGACCTGCTCCATATAACCGGCGAACTCGGTGATCGTCGGCATTTGGGCCTGCAGACGATCGTCATACGGGCCGAAGGTGGTGAAGAACGCTTCTGCACGCGGAAGGAGTTTGTCGCGTCCTTCCTCGGGAAGGCCGATGAGATCTGCGACGATGTCGACGGGCAGGCGTTTACACAAGGCGTCCATGGCCTCCAACGAGCCGATTTCGACGGCTTCGGCCACGAGTTCGTCGGCGCGTGACGTGATGTGGTCGCGGACTTGACGCAGAGCACGTGGAGCGAGCTTGTCACTCAAAACGCCGCGCAGGGTTTCATGGAGCGGCGGGTCGGTCGTCAGAGGGGTCTCGCCGAGCATGGCACTCATCTCATCGCTGAAGACGGTGCCCTTGGCGGAGGTGAACGTCTGCCAGTCGCTCAGGGTGTCCCGGAGTTCGTTGTATCGGGTGATGATCCAGGTGCCCCGCGCTGAAAGAAAGACGACACTGCCGCGCTCGCGAATTGCCGCCCAGACCGGATTGGGGTCGCGAAGCGTCTCTTCGCTGAAGATGTCGATGTCGGACTCGGGCGCCATTGCCACTGTCATTACTGCTCCTCAAGTATCACCGACGACAGATCGCCGCTCCCTCTGGCGAGAGCCGCGGATCACTGACAGGGTGCAATACGCGCCAACGCACATCACGCCTTGTTCCGCTCAGCGGAAGACTTTATCAGAGTCTCTGTTATGCATGGGCCCGCTTCAGGGGTGTCGTCTGCCAGTGAGCTGCGCACTGAGCGGAGCAACCTTCGCCGGGCGCGCGAGCGCTCGCTCGATGTCTTGGGATGCCTTCATTACGGCCTGGGCCCAAACTCGTGGCGGGCCGGCCTTCGTGGGCATGACCACGGAGATCGCCGCAATGGCCTCCTGGCCGCGGGTTGTCACCGCCGCCGCGCAGGACACCGCCCCGATGCTCAGCTCCTCCGTCGAGAGGGCGAAGCCGCGATCGCGGATGCTTGCGAGGTCTCCGGACAGGGCCTGCGGGGTTGTCAAGGTGTGTGACGTGTAAGACGCGAGGCGTCCGGAAAGTATTGATGTCTGGTACTCGTTCGTCGCGTAGGCAAGTAGGGCCTTCCCGGCCGCGCTCGCATGCAGAGGTAGCCGTCCGCCAACTCTGCCGATGGTCTCGACGGCATGCTGGCTGGAGATTTTCTCGATCAACAGGGCATCGTCGTCGCTCAGCACGGCGAGCTGCACGTGCTGCCGCGTGGTCTCGAGCAGCTCCAAAATCGACGGCATGGCAATGTCGCGCAAGCGCTGGGTCCGCGAGGCCCGCACGGCGATCTCCCACAGATGGGCACCGACGGTGTAGGTGCCGTCCGTGGTCCTCTCCAGCCCACCCCACTCCACCAGTTCGCGCACCAATCGGTGCACAGTGCTGAGCGGCAGGTTGGCCGAGCGGGCGAGATCGGAAAGTGACAGCATCATCCGCTTGCCTGAGAAGGCGTCGAGGATTCTGGTGACTCTGTCCAGCACTGACGTACCGGGAGAAGCACTGTTCCCTGCCACTCCTCGCGCCTCCCTGCGGTACCAGAAGGTCTGATGCTTGAGGGAGCGTAGACGCATCGCGCGGCTTTGTCTGCGTGTGGCGAGGTCGCGGTCGACGTCCCGCCGATGTGTCGGCGTCTTGGCCGGGCGTTGCCGTCGCGGGTCGTGAGCGGCTGCGTCACCCATCGGGGTGAGGTCGGCGTCATCGTGGAATATCAGTACTTCTGATATAGCTGGGAGCGGTAGTTGCCCCCGGCGTACAAGGAGGCGAACGGTGGATACCCAGCAGGTCCCGGGTCGGCCAGGCTCCGCGGCCGGACCTACGAGCACCCCGATGCCGGCTCGCATGGTTATGCTCGGCCCGTGGCGGAGATGAGGGAAGCACGCGGGAGTCGCGATTCGATTCGTCGGAAACAGATTCTGGACACCGCGCTCGTGCTCTTCTCCTCGAAGCCCTACGAGGACATCTCCGTCGACGATGTCTGTGCCCATGCCGGCGTCGCACACGGGTTGATCTCGTATTATTTCGGTGGCAAGCGCGGCTTGTTCGCGGCTGCGGTCCGGCAGGCGTGGAAAGAGTTGCTCGACGCGGAGCGGCCTCGCGACGACGAGGTGTCCGCGTCCGCCCGCGTTCACGGTTTCGTGCGCCGGCATTTTGAGTATGTCAGCAAGTACCCGCTGCGATTCACCACACTGATGCGCACCGGTCATGCTGATCGGAAAGTGTACAAAATCGTCGTCGGCGCACGGGCGGAAGCGCTCGCGGAGCTTCAGTGCAGTCTCGGCTGCCCGGTCAAGCCTCCGGCTCCGCTTCGGGCTGCCCTGCGTGCATGGATGGGCTACCTGGACAACATGACCCTGGACTGGGCCGCCCACCAGGATCTCGACATCGAGTTCGTCGCCGAGCTATGCGTCCAGGCGCTCATCGGTGCCGTGCGAGCGTCTGCCGGACGACGATTCGAAGCCATACTCGAGCTCGACGCCCTCAGCCAGGTTACGGCGCCTCAGCCGACGCCCGCACCTGATCGCCTGGCGCTCGATCAGGGTGTCGTCGAACGGGATGCAGCGACGAGGCGCCCACTCGAGGGCACTCAGCACAGCTGATCAAGATCTTCGAACCGCCAGGTTCGAGACCGGATGCATGTCGACAACCTTGACTGATAGTCAAAGAGAAGTATGCTCACGAATTGCATCACTTCCTGGACGAGGAGGTCCGCTATGGAGTACGACGTCATCGTCGTGGGCGCAGGATCCACCGGCGCAGTGCTCGCCGCCCGGCTGAGCGAGAAGGAATCGCGCTCCGTGCTGCTCATCGAAGCCGGCAACACCTACGACCGGCTCGACGAGATCCCGGATGCCGTCCTGGACCCCTCAAACATGTCTGCGTCCATGCCGGGCAATCCGAACTCATGGAGCCTGTTGGGCACGCTGATCCCCGGAGTGACCGTCCCGGTTGCCCGGGGCAAAGGCGTGGGTGGGTCGAGCAGCATCAACGGCGCGTATTATCAGTGGGGGCGGAGATCGAATTTCGATGACTGGGCCAAACTCGGAAACGATGAATGGTCCTATGAGAAAGTATTGCCCTACTTTCTGCGCAGCGAGACCGACCACGACTTTCGCACTGAGTTCCACGGCAGCACTGGGCCGATCCAAGTGCGCCGGGAACCCCCAGCACGCGCGCCCGAGTTCACCGCCGCATTCACCACTGCTTGCGTTGACCTGGGCTTCAATGAAGAGCCTGACAAGAACGGCGACACCGACGGCGGCGTCGGACCAGTTCCGTTGAACGTGTGGGAAGGCGTGCGCCAGAGCACAGCCGTGTGTTACCTCCTGCCCGCAGCCGGACGGCCGAACCTCACGATCCTGGGACACGCGCAAGCCCGCCGCGTGATCGTCGAGAACAACCGTTGTGTCGGGGTCGAAGTCGAGGTCGGCGGAGCGCGCAAGGTGTTTCGCGGTGGCGAGGTCGTCATCTCGACGGGAGCACTGCGCTCGCCGCAGTTGCTCATGCTGTCCGGAATCGGACCCGCAGAGCACCTCGCCGAACACGAAATCGAGGTCCTCCACCACCTCCCGGGTGTCGGCCAGAACCTGACCGACCACCCGGAACTGAGTGTCAAATGGGACTTCCGGGGCAAGTGCTCGCAGAGCCCCGGGCACGGGGTGATGACCAGCTCGCTCAACTGGACCGCGGAGAACTCCGACCATGTCGACGACCTGGAGATTCTCCCGTTCGTGATCAACTCCGGGGACATGATGCGAGCCACGACCATGGCAAGGAACCCCAAGCAGGCGCTGAAAGCTCTGCGGAAGACGTCCGCCAAGTTCGTCGTAGACCAGGCCAGGGCGTTGCGGCGGCCGTTCACGATTATCGGCCTGCAGCAGGAGGACAGTCGGGGGTCGGTCCAGCTCGAATCGGCCGACCCGTCGAAGCTGCCCAAGCTGAACTGGAATCTACTCTCCGAAGAAAGCGATCGCCGTCGATTCCGTGAAGGAATTCGTACGGTCGCCGAAATTTACCACAGTGATGCGATGAAGGCTATCGGTGGACGGATGACCAACATGTCCGCCGACGACCTCAGGGACGACCAGAGTATCGACGCGTGGGCACGTAGGAACATCTTCGCCGTTGGTCATCCGTCCTGCACTTGCCGTATGGGGTCGGATCCAGACGCGGGTGCGGTAGTCGACCAGTACGGAAAGGTTCACGGTATCGAGGGACTCCGAGTGGCCGATACATCGATCTTCCCCAAGATCCCGTCTCGGGGACCGAACGCCACGGCCGTGATGGTCGGCGAGCGTTTGGTCGAGTTCTTCGACTGACTTAGCGAAAACGGAGCGTGAAATATGTCAACCGAGCAATCAGTGACGCAGTCTTCCGGCGCTGAAGAGCACGTGGCGAGCGACGCTGTTCCTGCCGACACACGCCGGGAGGGGTCCGATGCCATCGCGGATGCTCTGGTCGCATCCGGCGTGGAGATCGTCTTCGGATACACGGGCGGCTCGGTACCGGCCTTGTCTCGCAGTCTGTTCAAGGACGGGAAACTCGCTGAGTTCGGGGGCCGGACGGAGCTGACCGCCGCGTGGATGTCGTACGGGTACAACCGGGTAAAGCGACGTGCTGCGTCCGCGGTCGTGACATGGGCGGTAGGTGCACTTCATGTCGCGCCGGTGGTGTATGCCGCGAAGCTGGACGGCACACCGCTGGTCATGATGACGATGAACAATCCGCCCGCGTATGAGGCGCGTGATCCGCTGCAGGATGCCGTCGAAGTCTATTCGTCGCTCAAACCGATCTCGAAGTACATCAAGAAGGTTCCCGATGCGGGAGACCTTCCGGTGATTGTCCGCCAAGCTGTCAAGGAAGCGGGTACCGGCCGATTCGGGCCGTCGGTTCTCGATCTTGCCCAGACTGCGATGTATCAGACCACCAACATGGCCATCGAGAAACTCGAGCGTCCCGCACCTCCGGCGGCCCGCGCGCGCGATGTGGCGAAGGTATTGGATCTGCTGCTGCAGGCCGAGCGCCCCGCGCTGTACGTCGGTGCCGGCGTCCACATCGCGGATGCCGCCGAGGAGCTACGCGAGCTCGCCGAGTTGCTCGGCGTTCCGGTGGTCTCGACGTCCTGGGGCGGTCGCGGCCTCCTGCCCGACTCACATCCGCTCTATGCCGGCGCTTCGGGCAACTTCGGATGGCGGAGTGCGAACGACACACTCCAGCGCTCGGATTTCTGGCTTGCGATGGGAACTTCGTTCTCACAGATGAGCACCGGGTCTTGGTCGCTCAAGAAGCCCGAAACAGTCGTGCACGTCGATATCGACGCGCGTGAAGTCGCCAAGATCTTCCAGCCGACCTTGGGCGTCGTGTCCGACGCAAAGGAGTTCCTCGGCCAGTTGCTCGAGCTCGCGAAGGAGAAGGTCGGCGGTTCGCGTGCCAATGGCCACCGGCGACAGGACTTCTCGTCCTGGCGAGCTGAGGTAGAGCAGCTGAAGGACGAATGGCGCGTCGAGATGAACTCGTGGTTCGACGGCACCGAGGTCCCGATCAACCAGTACTTCTTGATCAAGACATTGTCGGATCATCTGCCGGAGAACACTTTGGTTGTCGCCGACTCCGGAGGAAACGCCTTCGGGATGTATCGGGCCTTCGACTACAAGTCGGTTACCCCGCTGGCTACTGGCGGCCGTTACATGTCCTTGGGCGCGGGCCTTCCGGTCGCGATGGGTGCGAAGCTGGCCGACCCTTCCCGGGTGGTGGTCAGCTACCACGGTGACGGCGGCCTGTACTACGACTTCATGGAGCTGTCGAACCTGGCGCAGCACAACATGAAGGTCATTGTTGTGATCGACAACAACCATTGCCTTCTCGCGAACCGGGCCTCGGCGAAGGCCTCCGGCATCGACAACCCCTGGGTGGACCTTCCCCAGACCACCGACTTCGTCACGGTGGCCAGGGGAATGGGCCTTGACGGTGAGCGAGTGGACACACCGGAGCAACTGGTGCCGGCGATCCAGCGGGCCTTGGAGGCCGAAGGCAGCTATGTCCTCGACGTCCACACCGAACCTGGCCTGCGAATCATGCGCGCCCTGAGCGGGATCATCCCGATTGTCGGGGACCGCACACCGAAGAAGGGACATCTCGCCGATGCCATCGAGGGCTCCTGGCCGAGCTGAGTGAGTCCGGAGGACAGGCCGTGTCATTGACATTGCGGTACGCCGCCCACCTCGGCTACGCGCCCCCGGTGTTCCGCCCTCAGTTCCAGGCGACGGTCGGCACGGGCAAGCTGGCGTCTCACATCGAGTTCGCTGCGGACCAGGGTTTCGCCGGCATCTTCGATCCCTGGGTAATGGAGCGTTCGGCAACGGATCAGAGTGAGATCAGAAACGCCCTGGCCGAGACCGGTCTGTCCGTCAGCAGTATCGTCTGCGCACCAACCAGTGAGTTGACCGCGCCCTTGTGGGTGGACAGCTCGGCGGCCGGCAGACAGCGAATCGAGCAGTTCGTCCGCCAGGCAAGTAGCGTGGCTACCTCGTTGGGCGGGTCCTTACTCGCAGCACTCGTCGCAGGTGATGAGCACGAGACCGACCTCGAGCGACAGCTCGACAACGCTGCCGCCAATTTGAACGCGATGGGCACGATTGCCGGAGACCACGGTCTGCGGCTCGGCATCGAGCCCATGACCGTGCTACCCAACATGCTCACCCGTAACCTGGCGGAAGCGGTCGACCTCGTCGTGCGAGCGGATCAAGCCGATGTGGGAATCCTGTTCGACACCGGCCATGCCTCCATTACGGACGGTGACGCCCTGCGTGCATACGAGACGGTGCGGAAACACGTAGTTGCGATCCAGGTCGCCGACATGCCCGGCAGAGTGGAGCCCGGAGCTGGCCGGTTGCAGCTGGTCGACGTGGTCGTGGAAGCGATCCGCGGTGGATACGACGGCGTCATCGACCTCGAGCACCAATGGGCAGAGCTGAGTCGCGAGGGCGAGCTGGCAGGCCTGCAACGAATACGGGAGTTCGACGAGCAGGTCGCCCATGCGCTCCGGCAAGACGGACCATAGCGGGTGACCAACGGCAGGTTCGGGTGTCCCTGTTCATCCTGGCGATCGCGCTTCTCACCGCGTTGAAGGTGGACAAAATGCGCGAGTCCAAATTTCCGAGCGTCGAAAACGTGAACGAAAAGAGGCCCGATGTCTGAGACGGCAGTCTGGTTTTC
>DATFHB010000009.1:0-25574 GCA_035248845.1 Amycolatopsis sp.
GATCGGCGTGGCGAGCTACATCGCCCTGGCCGGGCTGTGGGGCGCACCGGTCAGTGGTGCGTCGATGAACCCGGCTCGATCGCTCGGCCCGGCCATCGTGCTCGGCGACTGGACCGCATGGTGGGCCTACGTCGCCGGACCGGTTGCGGGCGCGGTCATCGCCGCCGGAATCGCCTATGTGCTGCGTGGCCGCGGCGGCGGTCGAAGCGGAACCGAGGCCGCACAAGGCACCCTCGGCGCGCCCCCGACCGCGGTCGACCAGCGGTAGATCTCACGCCTGGGCGTAGGCAGCGGCGGAACTCGACAGCGAGGTGCAGCGCGTCGAGTACCTCGGTCCCGTGGGTGGCTGGCGCAGGGCCGGTGCCCTCGAAGGTTGAGGCTCCTCAGCGGCGATGGACGAGGCGGGGATTCGAGCCCTTGAGCGGACTCCGGACAGCCGTTGCGACTTTCCGCGAATGCCGACTCAGCGCGTCGGTGTGAGCACGGCACACCAGGCGGTATAGGAATCGTCGTCCGGCGCACAGGGGATCGGTGCGGGGTCCTGGCTGGGTGCCAGCCCTTTGAGCAGCAGTTCCAGGTAACGACGGGCGAAGCGCGGGCCAAGGGTGGGGTGTGTGTGCGCCAGCCGGCTGAGCATGAGTCCGATGAGCGGGAGGTCGTTGACCGCGAAGTCGGCTCGGAGCGCGCCCTCGGCCTGGGCGCGCCCGATGAGGTCGGCCATGAGCGGTGCAACGGCCGCCCGGATCTCGGCGAGCCGTTCGCCGATGAGTTCGGGTGTATGCATGAACTCGTGCAGGCCACGGTCCTTGGCGTGCAGGTCCAGGCCCACCCGAAGGTAGAAGACGAGGCCCTCCCAGGCGGACGGCGCACGCTGGGCCTCGGTCAGGAGTTCGATCCCGGTCCGGAGCTTTCGGTCGGCGACGGCCTGGATCAGGGCCTCCTTCGAGGCGAACCGCCGGTAGACGGTGCCCACTCCCACGCCGGCTGCCGCCGCCACGTCCTCCAACGTGGCACCCAGGCCCTGCGCGGCGAACACACGGTCGGCGGCAGAGACGACCAGTTCCAGGTTGCGACGGGCGTCGCGTCGCAGGGGAGCGGGCTGCGAAGGCGGTCGCGACATGTCCGCAGCTTAGCTGCGCCAGGTTCCGTGATCCGCCGCCAGTTTCGTCGAGGAGTGCAGACGCGCCGCACCGATCCGGAATTCGGTATTCCGCTTAGTTCGGAGGTGTGGTAGAACGGCGGGACCGACATGCGACAAATCTGTGTCGCGCCGTCACGTTAATGAAGGAGCTCGACGATGAGTTTCCGAGTCGAAACGGACGTTATGGTGCCCATGCGTGACGGGCAGTTGCTCGCCACCAACCTGTGGATCCCGGATGTGCGGCCCGCGCCGACCCTTCTGGTGCGCAGCCCTTACGGCAAGGACGTCCTGCCCGGTGTGTTCTCCCACCCGCTGATGCCGAACATCTTCACGTTCCTCTCGGCCGGATATGCGGTCGCCTGGCAGGATTGCCGGGGCACATTCGGCTCGGAGGGCGCGTTCAGCCCGCATGCGGACGACCCGGATGACGGCGTCGACACCATCGCCTGGCTACGCCGACAGGACTGGTGCGACGGACAGGTCGCCGGCTACGGAGGCTCCTACCTGGGCTTCGTGCAGTGGGCGAGCGCGGTTCAGGACCAGGCCGGGTTCGCGGCGATCGCCCCGACTGTGACCAGCACCGACTTCTATGTCACGCCCTGGTACTCCAGCGGCGGCGCCATGTCCTGGCACACCATGTGGATCTGGGCCACGATGATGACAGGCATGGCCGAGCAGAACGCCCTCGCGGCCGGTGCCGGAGACCCGAATGTCCTGGCGTCAGTGGGCGAGATGATGGCCGACCCACAGCGTTACCTGGCGGCCATGCCTGCCGCCGACCACCCGGTGCTGAACGAGAAGGCGCCTTGGTTTCCGCAGTTCCTGCGCCGTCCCGAGCGCGACCGGTTCTGGCAGGACCTGTCCGTCCTCGACAAGCCGAAACGGATCACCGTGCCGGCGTTGAACATCGGCGGATGGTTCGACCTCTTCGTCGACAACACGGTGCGTACCTTCACCCGTATGCGGGCCGAGGCGGGCAACGCGGAGGCCCGCGAGGGGCAGCGGCTGATCGTTGGCCCGTGGGACCACCTTTCCGCCGACGGTGTCTACCACGACCGGCAGTTCGGGTTGGCTGCCGACGCCATTGCCTGCGATCTCACCGGAGCGCACGTCGCGTTCTACGACCGGTGGCTACGTGGCCGCGCCGACGCGCTCGCCGGCGTCGCCCCGGTGCGGATCTTTGTGATGGGCGTCGACGAGTGGCGTGACGAGGAGGACTGGCCGCTGCCCGACACCCGCTACACCGACTACTACCTCGACAGCGCTGGGGCTGCCGGTACCACCGACGGCGACGGCGTATTGCGTACCGCGCCCCCCGCCGAAGAGAACGCGGACAGCTACACCTACGACCCGTCCGATCCGGTGCCCAGCCTTGGTGGACGCCTCATGATCCCCAGCGCGACAAACGCGGTGGGGCCGGTCGATCAGCGCCCGATCGAGGGTCGCGACGACGTGTTGTGCTTCACCACGCCGGTGCTCGACGAGCCGGTCGAGGTGACCGGGCACATCTCGCTCGTACTGCATATCGCGTCGTCCGCGCGCGACACCGACTTCACCGGTGTCCTTGTCGATGTCTTCCCGGACGGGCGCTCGATCTACCTCACCGACGGCATCCTGCGTGCGCGCTACCGCGACTCGCTCACCGAGCCAGAGCTTCTCGACCCGGAGCGGATCTACGAGGTCGTCCTGGACCTGTCCGTGACGTCCAATGTGTTCCTGCCGGGCCACCGCATCCGCCTGCTGGTCTCGAGCAGCAACTTCCCGCGCTACGACCGCAACACCAACACCGGCGGCGTGATCGCCGAGGAATCCGCTGAGCAGGCTGTCATCGCCACCAACCGCGTGCTGCACGGCCCGCAACACCCCAGCAGGCTGATCTTGCCGATCATCCCGGGACGGCGTCGCTAGGAGCGCCGTCGACGAGACCCACGATGCTGTGACGTCTCGGCCCGCGCGTGCGGGCCGAGACGGCCCGCACGCTCAGCCGGCCCAGTCGGCCGGTCAACATTCTACATAACCTTGACGAATCACATCTACAATGTAGAAACTGTCAGGGTAAGCAAGCACCGACCACAACGAGGAGACGTCAAGATGACGGTCGCCACGAAGCCCGCCGGTGCCGAGGCGGCGAACGATCTGCGAGAGGCGCCGGAGCGGCGGGGTGTCCCCGAGGTCTCGTTCGACCGGCACCCGGAGGCCTATCTCCACTGGAAGTTGCGCGTCGAGGGCCCGGTCGCCTGGCTCGAACTGGACGTCGATGAGCAGGGCGGACTCGTTCCCGGGTACGAGCTGAAGCTCAACTCCTATGACCTCGGTGTGGACATCGAGCTGTACGACGCCGTGCAGCGGCTGCGGTTCGAGCATCCCGAGGTGCGCTCGGTCGTCGTCACCAGCGGCAAGGAAAACGTCTTCTGCGCCGGGGCGAACATCCGGATGCTGGCGGCGTCGCCGCACGAGTGGAAGGTGAACTTCTGCAAGTTCACCAACGAGACCCGCAATGGCATGGAGGACGCCACCGCACACTCCGGGCAGACCTACATCGCTGCCGTCAACGGTGCCTGTGCCGGCGGCGGGTACGAGCTCGCACTGGCCTGCGACAAGATCGTCCTGATCGACGACAATTCGTCGACCGTCGCGCTGCCGGAGGTGCCGTTGCTCGGTGTCCTGCCGGGCACTGGTGGCCTGACCCGGGTCGTGGACAAGCGCCGCGTCCGGAAGGATCACGCGGACGTCTTCGCCACCCGCAGCGACGGCGTCAAGGGCGCGACCGCGGTCGACTGGCGCCTGGTCGACGAGCTGGCCCCGCGGCGTGAGTTCGCCGAGCACGTGCGCAAGCGCGCGGTGGAGCTGGCTGAGGCCAGCACCCGGCCCCTCGGCGCGGCAGGGATCGAGCTGACCCCGTTGCAGCGAGAGGTCACGTCGGACGGCATGGCCTATTCGCACGTCTCGGCGGTGTACGACCGTGCTGCCTCCACGGTCGACATCACCATCTGCGGTCCTCGTGACGACGCCCCGGAGAGTGTCCAGGACGTCCATGCGCAGGGGGCGTCGAACTGGCTGCTGGCGGTCACCCGTGAGCTCGACGACCTGATCCTGCGGCTGCGCGCCAACGAGGCCGAACTCGGTACCTGGCTGCTGCGCACCGAGGGCGACGCCGCCAAGGTCATCGCTCACGAAAACGCGATCTTCGGCAACACCGATGACTGGCTGTGCAACGAGATCGCCCTCTACGTGAAGCGGACGCTGAAGCGGCTGGACGTCACCAGCCGCAGCCTGATCGCGCTGATCGAGCCCGGCAGCTGCTTCGCCGGCGTCCTGCTCGAACTCGCTCTCGCCTGCGACCGTCAGTACATTTTGGACGGCCCGCCGCTCGACGACGAAGACAGCCCGCTGCGCGCGTCGATCACGCTGTCCGACGTCAACTTCGGCCCGCTGCCGATGGGGAACGGCCTGACCAGGCTCCAGTCGCGGTTCTACGGCGAGCAGGAACACCTGGACTTGCTGGCCCGGGAAAAGGGCCGGGAGCTCTCCCCGGCCGAAGTGAACGAGCTGGGCCTGGTCACCGGCGCACCGGACGACATCGACTGGGAAGACGAGATCCGCATCGCGG
Organism: Amycolatopsis sp.; assembly: GCA_035248845.1. Lineage (GTDB taxonomy): Bacteria > Actinomycetota > Actinomycetes > Mycobacteriales > Pseudonocardiaceae > Amycolatopsis_E. Next base: position 4,752 of record DATFHB010000009.1, read on the forward strand.
TCGAGAGCCGCGCGGCGCTGAGCCCCGACGCGCTGACGGGCATGGAAGCGAACCACCGCTTCGTCGGGCCGGAAACGATCGAGACGAAGATCTTCGGCCGGCTCACCGCCTGGCAGAACTGGATCTTCATCCGGCCCAACGCTTCCGGCGCCGAGGGGGCTCTGCGCCGTTACGGCACCGGCCAGAAGGCCGTCTTCGACAGGAAGCGAGTCTGACGCAAAATGCCCGAGAAGATCGACTACGACGCCAAGATCCCGAACAACGTCAACCTCGCCGACGACCGCCGCCTGCAGCGTGCGCTCGAAGGCTGGCAGCCGAAGTTCCTGAACTGGTGGGGCGAAATGGGTCCCACCCTCGAGACCCAGGGTGTCTACCTGCGCACCGCGGTCAGCGTGGGCCGGGAGGGCTGGGCGCATTTCGACCACGTCAACGTGCCCGACTACCGCTGGGGCATCTTCCTCGCCGAGCGCGACGCCGATCGGACCATCGCCTTCGGCGAGCACCAGGGACAGCCGGTGTGGCAGCAGGTCCCGGGGGAGTACCGGGCCGACCTGCAGCGGCTGATCGTGATCCAAGGGGACACCGAGCCCGCATCGGTCGAGCAGCAGAAGCTGCTGGGGCTGACCGCACCCAGCCTGTACGACCTGCGGAACCTGTTCCAGGTCAACGTCGAAGAGGGCAGGCACCTGTGGGCAATGGTGTACCTGCTGCACGCCTACTTCGGCAAGGAAGGCCGTGAAGAGGCGGAAGCGTTGCTGTTCCGGAACTCGGGCAGCCCGGACACCCCGCGCATCCTCGGCGCGTTCAACGAGGAAACCGCCGACTGGCTGGCGTTCTTCATGTTCACCTACTTCACCGACCGCGACGGGAAGTACCAGCTCGGCACCCTGAAGGAAAGCGCGTTCGACCCGCTGTCCCGTACCTGCGAGTTCATGCTCAAGGAAGAAGCGCACCACATGTTCGTCGGTACCACCGGCGTCGACCGCGTGGTGGCCCGCAGCGCCGAGCTGATCCGCGAGCACGACACGCTCGACATCGCCGGTCACGGCGGCATCCCGCTGGACATCATCCAGAAGTACATCAACTTCCACTACGCCGTTTCGCTCGACCTGTTCGGCAGCGAGACGTCGACGAACGCGGCGAACTACTACACCGCCGGGCTCAAGGGCCGCTGGAAGGAGACCCGCCGCAAGGACGACCACCAGCTCACCAAAGGCAGCACCTTCCTCGACAAGCCCAACGCCGACGGCACCTGGAGCCAGGAGGAGGTCCAGACGCTGCTGGCGCTGAACATCGACCTGCGGGCCGAGTACACGGCCGACTGTCAGAACGGCCTCAACCGCTGGAACAAGATCCTCGCCGACAGCGAGATCGACTTCCGGTTCCGGCTGCCGCACGCCGGGTTCAACCGCGGCGTCGGCCTCACCGCCGGGTTCCACGTCACGCCGGACGGCTCGCTGGTCGAGGAGGCGACCTGGGAGGCGAACCGGAAGAACTGGTTGCCGACCAGCGCGGACCTCGCCTTTGTCCGCTCGCTCATGCACCCGGTCCACGAACGCGGGAAGATCGCCAGCTGGGTCGCCCCGCCGACGAATGGCATCAACGGCAAGCCGTTCGACTACGAATACGTCTACCTTCCCTGAGGCGGAACCGATGCCGACTGCTTCGTCAACGTCGACGAACTCCACCACCTTCAACGCCGCCGACTACCTGGTCGACCGGCACGTCCGCGAGGGCCGCGGCGACCGCCCCGCCGTGGTCGGGCCCTCCCGCACCCTGACCTACGCCGAACTCGCCGACGAAGTCCGGCGGGTCGCCGCCGGACTGCGCGCCCTGGGTGTGCGCCCGGAGGAGCGGGTGCTGATGTGCATGGTCGACGGGCCGGAACTGTTCACCACCATCCTGGCCACGATGTACCTCGGCGCCGTCGCCGTGCCCGCATCGACCATGCTCACGGCGGGCGAACTGCGCAAGCTCGTGCTCGACTCGCGGGCGCGCGTCGTGTTCGGCTCGGCCGAGTTCGCCCCTGTGGTACGGAAAGCCGTGCGGGATGCCCCCGACGTCTGGCACGTGGTCCTGGCCGGGGAGCGCCCCGACCCGCTGCCCGGTCACGTCGACGGGCACACCTGGCAGCAGTTCCTGACCGACGGCGAACGCACGGAGGTCGAGGAGCCGTATCCGACGTGGCCGGATTCGGCCTCGCTGTGGCTCTACACCTCCGGGACCACCGGCGTCCCGAAGGCGGCCATGCACCGGCATGCCGACATCCGGTTCGTGGCGGAAAGCTATGGCCAGGGCGTTCTCGGGATCACCGCCGAGGACCGTTGCCTGTCGGTGGCGAAGCTGTTCTTCGCCTACGGCATCGGGAATTCGATGTTCTTCCCGCTGTCCGTCGGCGCGGCGGCGATCCTGGAGCCCGGGCGGCCGTCGCCGGCGCTGTTCGCCGAGCGTGCCGGGCGGGACCGGGCGACGCTGCTGTTCGGCATGCCGAGTTTCTGGGGGCCGCTGATCGTCAGTGACGTGGCCGAAGAAGCGTTCTGCTCGGTCCGCCTGGGGGTCTCGGCGGGGGAAGCCTTGCCGGCGCGGATGTATCACGGGATACGCGAGCGGTTCGGCGTCGAGGTGCTGGACGGCATTGGGTCGACGGAGCTGCTGCACATCTTCATATCCAACTTGGCAGGCCAGGTGCGTCCCGGGAGCTCGGGAAAGCCGGTGCCGGGGTACGAGGTGGAACTGCGCGACGAACGCGGTGCGGTGATCGCCGAAGCCGGCCTGCCGGGCGAGCTGTACGTGTGTGGCGAGTCCGCCGCGACCGGGTACTGGTGCCGCGCCAGCACCTCTCGGCAGGTGTTCCTGGGCGACTGGCTGCGCACCGGCGACACCTACGTGCGCAACGACGACGGGACCTACACCTGCCTCGGGCGGTCCAACGACCTGCTCAAAGCCGGCGGGATCTGGGTGACGCCCAGCGAGGTCGAGGATCGGCTGCTCGAGCACCCCGCCGTCGCCGAGGTCGCGGTCGTCGGCGTGCCCGACGCCGATGAGCTGGACAAGCCGGTCGCCTGCGTCGTCGCAGCGCCCGGTCGCCGTGTCGATGCCGACGAGCTGATCCAGTGGTGCCGGGACGGCCTGGCGTCCTTCAAACGGCCCCGGGCGATCGTCGAACTCAGCGAGCTGCCCCGCACCCCCACCGGGAAGATCCGTCGCAACGTCCTGCGCGAATTGGCGCGCGAGCGCGACCCCCTCGCCCCCGCCATCGAGCAGACTTGAGGAGACCGATGATGTCCACTTCGGACACCACAGCCGTTGACGTGCTGATCGTCGGCGCCGGCCCGACGGGGCTCTTCGCCGCCTACTACGCCGGATTCCGCGGCCTGACGGTCGCCGTGGTCGACGCCCTGCCCGAACCAGGCGGGCAGATCAACGCGATGTACCCGGAGAAGCAGATCTTCGACGTCGCCGGCTTCCCCGCCGTCCGTGGCCGGGAGCTCGTCGACCGGCTGCTGGAGCAGGCCGAGCCGTTCTCCCCGGTCTACTTGCTCGGGCACCGCGCCGACGTGCTGGAGCGGCACCCCGCCGCCGACGGCGGCCCGGAAAGCTTCGTGATCACCACCCACCGCGGGGCCAGAATCGAGGCCAGGGCCGTCGTCATCACCGGCGGCATCGGCAACTTCACGCCCCGCCCACTCCCGGCGGCGGGCAGGTTCGAAGGCAACGGGATAGCCTACTTCGTGCGCGACCTCGACGACTATGCCGGGACCGATGTGGTGATCGTCGGCGGCGGCGACTCCGCGTTCGACTGGGCGCAGGCCCTGCATTCGCTCGCCAAGTCCGTCACCCTTGTCCACCGGCGGGAGACCTTCCGGGCTCACCCCGCCACGGTTGCCGCGGTGCACACCACCGACGTCGGCGTGCTCACCAACGCCGAGGTGACCAAAGTGCTGGGCAATGGCTCGATCGAGGGCGTCGAGGTCACAGTCGGCGGCCGGACGACGGCGCTGCGCTGCCAGAAGATCATCGCCGCGCTCGGGTTCACCGCCAACCTCGGGCCGCTGCTGAAATGGGGCATCGACGTCGAAAACCGCCGCCACATCCCGGTTTCCCCGTCGATGCAGACGTCCGTGCCCGGTATTTTCGCCGCCGGCGACATCATCGACCACCCGGGCAAGGTCCGGTTGATCGCCGTCGGCTTCGGGGAAGCCGCGACGGCGATCAACAACGCCGCACATCACCTCGACCCCACCCGGCCGGTCTTCCCCGGCCACTCCACCGACGGCCCGCTCCCGGCCGCCGTGATCTAGGAGGACGGCATGCCGTACGTCATCGCCGAACCGTGCATCGACGTCACCGACCGCTCCTGCATGGAGGAGTGCCCGGTCGACTGCATCTACGAAGGCGAGCGCAAGCTTTACATCAACCCGTTCGAGTGCATCGACTGCGGCAACTGCGAGCCCGCCTGCCCGGTCGAGGCGATCACGCAGGATCGGCGCGTCCCCGAGGAGTTCGCGGTGTTCGCCGAAGACAACAAGCGGTTCTTCATCGAACTGCTCCCCGGCCGCGACGAGCCGATCGGGCAGCCCGGCGGCGCCATGGGCTTCGGGCCGGCGGGCACCGACACCGAGCTCGTCGCCGGTTATGAGCGCCGTGGCTGAGCCGATGACCGGCAAGACCGTCGGCCCCGAGGACAAGAGCCGCTCGACCCGGGACGGCCGCGACGACGCCGGCAGCTTCAGCCGACCTCGTCGAAGATCGTCAGTTCGCCCACGCGCACCTCGGTGAGGTACAAGCCAGGGGCCGCGATGTTTCGGTCGCCGATCGCGCTGCCGGTCGCGGTCGCGATGTCCGCCACCAGGGCGCGTCCCTGCTCGCGAGGGCCATCGTCGGCGTTGCGGTGGAGGACGCGGGCGTATCGGTGGATCGTCTCGTAGGCCGTCTCGGACATGGTCGAGATCGGCGGGGCCCAGCGTCCGTGTGCGGCGTGGTACCTGGCGAGCAGGTCGGCGTTGCCCGCGGCCGGACCGCCCTGGACGTAGCCGAGCGCGGTCCAGATGCCTTCGGCGGCGGCCGGGGCGATGTACTCGCAGGTCGATTCGTCCAGTGCGAGCGACAGCGTGCGGACACGCTCGCGCAGCCCCGCGGCGAAGCACTGCTCCTGGAAGTCGACCTCGTGCGCGCCGTTGAGCGACGACATGACCAGGTCTGCGCCGGATCGTCGGATCTGTTCGATGACGGGAGCGAAGTCGGTGGTGCCCAGTGGCACGTACGCCTCGCCCGCGACGTGGCCACCCTGCTGCGACACCACGCGGCGAGCAGCGAAGTGGGAACCGTAGGACCAGCTGTACCGCAGGCCCACGAGGAACCACGACCGTCCGCCGGTGGCTCGCATCAGCCGGCCCGCGAGGGCGTCGAGCTGATCGGCCGGCCGCTCGCCGAAGCGGAGCACACTCGGGGACCTCGAGGCCGCCCGCTCGTTCATCAAAGCGTGGACCAGCAGCACGTCCGAGGCGCGCACGGCCCGCTGCATCGCCGAAAAGCTGAGCGAGTTGGTGCACGCGAAGATCGCGCGGCAGCCGGAGCGGACGAGGCGATGTGCTTCAGCCGCGGCGATCGCCGGGTCGGTGGCGTCGTCGGCGACGACCAGTTCCAGTGGTCTCCCGCCGACGCCACCGGAGGCGTTGATCTCGTCGACCGCCAGTTCGGCTAGGAACTCGCCGGCCGCGGAAAACACCGCACCCGGTCCGGACTTGCTGACGACCAGGCCGATTCGGGTGGCACCGGTCGTCGGCGCCGGGAGCGGCAGTTCCACACCGCGGTGCCGGACCAGCCAGTCCACGCCGGCCGCGGACACCGTGTCGCTGACCCGCAGGCGAGTCCGGCCGCGACCGGCCGGATCGAGGCGCACCCGCAGCTGTCCGCGCCACGGCTGGGTGTGCTCGACGACGATCAGTGCTCCGGGGCGAAGCGCTGAGAGCTTGCCGAGCAGTTCGACCCGGTGGCCGTCGGTGGGGAGGGTGAAGCGCAACGGTGCGCCCACCGTCTTCGACGCGCACCGCGCGTCGAAGAGCCAGCCGCCGGTATCGCGGGTGCCGAACCTCTCGAAAACCTCGTCGGCGCCGAGTTCGATCACGGATTCCACCGCGAGGGTCGTGCTGTTCACCGTCGCCCGTCCGCCATCGCCGCGAGCCTCCTGGAACGTCTCCGCGGAGTGTGCCCGGCGCGGAGCGCCTTGTCGAGAAGGACCAGTCGAGAAGGAATATATGTCGATATATATTGACGTATTGACGCCGGCTGGCTTACGTTCGGCACCACCCCGACCCGAGGAGCGCGTATGACCATCCCAGCGCCGGACGCAGCCCAGCTCGCCGCCCTGTCCGAGCACTTCGGCTTCGCGCTCGACGACACCCGGATCGCCGAGTTCCTCCCCGCTGTCGCCGGCACACTCGCCGCGTCGGAGCGCGTCGAGCAGCTCTACGCCAAGTCGGCTCCGGCGGCGCCCGTCCGGGAAACCTCGGGTCCGGGCGACAACCCCCTCGGTGCCTGGGCCGTCCGCACCGCCATCACGGAGTCGGGCGAGGGCCCGCTGGCCGGGCGCACCGTCGTGGTGAAGGACAACGTCGCCGTCGCCGGGGTCCCCATGGCCAACGGCTCGGCCGCGGTGTCGGGCTTCGTGCCGCGCCGGGACGCGACCGTCGTGCGTCGCCTGCTGGCGGCCGGCGCGACGATCACCGGCAAGTCCGTGTGCGAAGACCTCTGCTTCTCCGGCGGCAGCTTCACGTCGATCTCGGGACCGGTGCGCAACCCGTGGGACCCTTCGTGCAACGCTGGCGGATCATCCAGTGGCAGTGCGGTGCTGGTGGCCACCGGAGAAGCCGATCTCGCGGTGGGCGGGGACCAGGGTGGATCCGTGCGGATGCCCGCGGCCTTCTCCGGCATCGTCGGGCACAAGCCGAGCTACGGGCTGGTGCCCTACACCGGCGCGTTCCCGATCGAGCAGACCATCGACCACCTCGGGCCGATGACCCGGACCGTCGCCGACGCGGCGGTGATGCTGGGCGTCATGGCCGGCGTTGACGGCTACGACTCCCGGCAGCCCACGGTGATCGAGCCGGTGGACTACGCCGCGGCGGCATCGCGAGACGCTGCCGGACTACGCATCGGCGTCCTCGCCGAAGGGTTCGGCACGCCGCTTTCGCAGCCCGGCGTGGACGACGCCGTGCGGGCCGCCGTCGAGGTTCTGCGTGACGCCGGGTTGAGCGCCGAGGAAGTCTCGATCCCGTGGCACGTCGACGCGCTGGCGGTCTGGAGCGTCATCGGCACCGAAGGCGCGGCCCACCAGATGATCGAGGGCAACGGCTACGGCATGGGCGCCTTCGGGCAGTACGACCCCGAGCTGATCGAGCACTATGCGCGGGCCCGCGTCGAGCACGGCGCCGAGCTGTCGCGGACCGTCCAGCTGGTCGGTCTGTCGGGCCGGTACACCGCGCAGCTGGGTGGTGGCCGGTATTACGCGATGGCGCGCAATCTGTCCTTCGAGCTGAGCGCCGCCTACGACGCCGTGCTCGCCGAGTTCGACGTGCTGGTCATGCCGACGGTGCCGTACGTCGCGCGCAAGTTGCCGGCTTCGGACGCCTCGCTGGCGGACTACCTGGACACCGCCCTGTCCATGCTGGCCAACGCGGCCCCCTTCGACGTCACCGGTCATCCGGCGTGCAGTGTGCCGGCGGGCCTGGTCGAAGGCCTGCCAGTCGGGATGATGATCGTGGGGCGGCGGTTCGACGACGCGACCGTGCTGCGGGTCGCCGGTGCCTACGAGCGGGCGGTCGGTGGTTTCCCGGCACCTTCGCCGGCCGCTTCCGAAGCCTCGGTTTAGCTCCCGGCCGCGGGTGACGGATGCTGGGTGATGGCTCTCTTACCCTGGTCAAGGCGCTCTCGGCGGCGCCTGGTCACCGGTCGGCCGATGCTATGGTCGGCCGGTGACCGCCAATGAGAACCTCGCGTTCGGCGCCCTCTCCGACAGGGTTCGCCGCCGGATCCTTGCGGCGCTGGGCCGGCACGGCGAGCTGACGGTCACCCAGATCGCCGAGCACGTCGGCGTCGTCGGTCGCACCACGGTGTCCAGCCACCTCCGGGTGCTGCGGACGTCAGGGGTGGTCACGGAACGCCGCAACGGACGCGAACGCCTCTACTCCCTCGATTCCGAAGGTTCCGTGCGCGACGCCTTCCGCTTCTTGCAGGAAATTCTCGCGGAAGGCGTTCGCGTCGCCCCGGAGGACGAACTGCCGGAGAGCCAACAACCGGCCCGCGACGTCGGCTGAGTCGCGCCCAGTAGTGATCCTCGCCGAGCCCCCAGAGCTCGGCCGAGCGCTCCCGATGTCGGGGTCTATGTGCGGTCGTACCGTCGGTAGAGCGTAATCCGGGTGCCGTCCGGGTCGAGGCGCTCGAGGATGGCGTCGCCGATGGTCGTCAGCTGCCTGATCTGGTCCGGAGTCAGCGCGTCGATCACGTTCTGCCGGACGGTTGCGACGTGGCCGGGTGCGCTGTCGCACACCTTCTGCCAGCCGGCGTCGGTGAGGCGCGCGTTGGTGGCTCGCCTGTTCTCCGGGCAGGGGAAGCGCTCGACCAGCCCGCGCTCTTCGAGCCGCTGGACGACGTGGGACAGGCGGGAAAGCGTGGCTCCTGTCTGCTGCGCGAGGACGGTCATCCGCAGGACCCGATCCGGCGCCTCTGACAGCATCGCGAGGACGTAGTAGTCGAAGTGCGTGAGTTCGGCGTCGCGTCGAAGCTGCGTGTCCAGAACCCCTGGTAGCAGCTCCATGATCGCGATCAAGCGCACCCAGGCCGCCGACTGCTCCTGGTCGAGCCATTCCGTGTCCATCCTCACAGGATGCCAGCGGAATGGTTGTAGATACAACCGAGTTCAGCCAAGATAGTTGTAGCTACAACCAACGAACCAGCAGGAAGGAGCCCGAGATGACGCACGTCAGCATCATCGGTCGCGGCAACATGGGACAAGCCATCTCCGGCTTGGTGGAGAAGTCCGGCAACACGGTCGAGGTATTCGGGAGCGCCGACTCCGGCAAGCCCGTGACCGGTGACTTCGTGGTCCTCGCCGTTCCCTATCCGGCCATCGCCGAGGTCCTCGCGCAGCGCGCCGGCCAGTTCGACGGCAAGGTCGTCGTCGACATCAGCAATCCGCTGAACTTCGAGACTTTCGACGAGCTGACGGTCCCCGCCGAGAGCTCCGCGACGGCGGAGATCGCCGCCGCCCTGCCGAACGCCCAGGTCGTCAAGGCATTCAACACCAACTTCGCGGCCACCCTGGCCGGCGGCACGGTCGAAGGCACGCCGACCACCGTCCTCATCGTCGGTGACGACGTCGACGCCAAGGCCGCACTGGCCGACTTGGTCGTGGGCGCCGGGCTGCGCGCGATCGACGCAGGCGCGCTCAAGAGGGCTCGCGAGCTCGAAGCGGTGGGCTTCCTGCAGATCACATTGGCCGCTGCCGAGAAGGTTTCGTGGACCGGCGGCTTCGCCGTCGCCTCCTGACCAGTACCCGGAGAGAGGGATTTTCATGAACAAGAGCGCTCTGCGCGACATCGCCGTGCTCCTGGCACGCGTCGCAGTCGGCGTCGTCTTCATCGCACACGGCTGGCAGAAGTTCACCGAGTGGGGTCTGTCCGGCACCGCCGCCGCGTTCGGGCAGATGGGCGTCCCACTGCCGACCGTAAGCGCCTGGTTCGCGGCTGTCGTCGAGTTGGCGGGTGGTGCCGCGCTGGTCGTCGGTCTTGCCGTACCCGTGGTCGGGGTGCTGCTGGCCCTCGACATGGTGGGTGCGTTCGTCCTGGTCCACGCCGGCAACGGGGTGTTCGTCGGTGGAAACGGGTTCGAACTCGTGCTCACTCTCGCGGCGGTGGCCATCGTCCTCGCCGCGATCGGCGGGGGACGGTTCGGCCTGGACAGGCTGATCGGGCCCCGGCTTCCGCGGGCGTCCAAATCGCCTGCCGTTAGTCAGTAGGGCGGGGCATCGGGCCCACGCACCCGATTGCGGTGCGTGGGCCGACGCAACGCAAGTGGATATACAAGGAGGTTAGGCCGGTTCCCGGCCTGCCGTGAAGAAAGTGAGCAATGCCTGGGTGGTTTCCCTGGGTGCTTCTTCGGCGAGGAAGTGGCCGCTGGGTAGTGCCGTGCCGCGAACGTCGACGGCCTTGTCCCGCCAGAGAGTCACCGGGTCGTAGTGGCTGCCGACGAATCCACGGCTGCCCGACAGCACCAGCAGCGGACAGGTGATCTTCCGATGAGCATCGGCGGCGTCGTGGTCCAGGTCGATGGTGGCGGCCGCCCGGTATTCCTCGCAGGTGGCGTGAATGGTTGCGGGGTCGCGGAAGCAGCGCCGGTATTCGTTCAGTGCGTCGGGGGTGAAGTGGGCGCCGCTGGCGGTGAGGTGATCGAACCAGCGCTCGGGGTCGGCGCCGATGAGGTGTTCGGGCAGGCCGTTGGGTTGGATGAGGAAGAACCAGTGGAAGTAGGTCGTGGCGAGGTCCCGGTCGGTCGTGGCGTAGACGGTGGCGGTCGGGACGATGTCCAGAACGGCGGCCTGCTCGATGCGGTCGGGGTGGTCCAGGCACATCCGGTGCGTAACGCGGGCGCCGCGGTCGTGGCCGGCGACCCGGAAGCGGGTGAAGCCGAGGGCTTCCATCACGGCGACCTGGTCGGCGGCCAGGGCGCGTTTCGAGTAGGTGGCGTGCCCCTCGTCACCCGGCGGTTTCGAGCTGTCGCCGAAGCCGCGCAGGTCCGCGAGGACGACGGTGAAGTGCTCAGCGAGCGTCGGTGCAACCTGGTGCCACATCACGTGGGTCTGCGGATAGCCGTGCAGCAGTAGCAACGGTGGACCATCACCCGCAGTGCGCAGGTTGATACCGATACCGTCGACGTCTACTCGTTTCCGAGGGAAACCATCCAGCACGGACTCTGCCTCCTGGCGATCGGTGGACAATGCGGAGTCGGAATCATGGTTGGCCTGCGGCATTGCGGGTGACGATGGGGCCGAACTGGCGGACCTGGGGCACGGTGGTGACCACGTGCGCGACCACCCGGTCACTGAGGCAGATGTGGCGGTGCGGGACGTCGCCGGGGAACCGCACGAAGTCGCCCGCCGCGAGGTCCACGGGTTCGGCGAGCGGGCCGGTGCGCAGTTTGCCGGTGATCAGGTAGAGGTGGTGCAGCGTGCCGGCGGCGTGCGCATCGATCACCTGCGGCTCCTTGCCGGTCCGTTCCAGGCGAAGCACGAGACCGCGCACATGGCCGGAGCCGTAGGTTTCGTCGAGGATGCGTTCGAGCCGGCCGGCCGCCCCGGTCCACTCGCTCTCGGCCGCGCGTTGGACGTAGACCGGCGTACCCCACTCGGTGAGCAGCCGTCGTGCCGGTACGTCGAGCGCGGCGCCGAGCAGCGACAAGGTCTCGACCGTCGGGTTGCCGGACCCCTGTTCGATCTTGGACAGCGTCTGCTTCGACAGGCCGGCGCGCCGGGCCAGTTCTCCCAGCGACATGGCCCGTTCCAGTCGGAAGCGGCGGAGGTTGCGTGCGACCAGGTCGGTCTCGGCCGGCGGCTCGTCACTTTTAATGTGCATCTCGTCATTATTGACGGACGGGGCGTCAGTCGGCACGATTGTCACGTAAATCTTCCCAACCGGTGTATTCAAGTTGACACCACTCCTCGAGGTCGAGGTGAACCACCAATGACGAGCACTGTCGCCGAACCGACGCGCGACGACCGGGCCGCCGTCGAGAAGGCGATCAGCTTGCTGGTCGCCTTCGGCGAAGACGCCACGAGCGGGCTCGGGGTCAGCGAGCTCGCTCGGCGGGCGCAGCTGAGCAAGTCGACCGCGTTCCGGGTGCTGGGCATGCTCGAACGCAACGGTGTCGTTGAACGGTCGGGGCGGGGCTACCGGCTCGGTGAGCGGCTGCACCAGCTGGGCCGCGCGGTGTATGCGCCGGGTCACGAGCGGGTCAGGGACTTGCTCCTGCCGTTTCTGACCGAGCTCTACGAGGCGACACGGCAGACCGTGCACCTGGCGGCGTTGCACGGTACGGACGTCTTCTATCTCGCCAAGCTCTACGGCCACCGTGCGGTGCCCGCCCCTTCGCGAATCGGGGGCCGGCTGCCGGCGCACTGCACCGCGGTCGGCAAGGTGCTGCTGGCCTACGATCTCGGCGCCGCCGAGGCGGCGTTGTCGGCGCCGCTGCCGGCGGTCACGGCGCGGACGGTCACAGACCCGGTCGACTTGGCCGCCGAGCTGGCGGGCATCCGCAGCCACGGCGTTGCCTTCGATGACGAGGAGAGCCGGCTCGGCTTGAGTTGTGTCGCCGCGCCGGTATTCAGCAGCGGCCATGCTGTTGCCGCCCTGTCGGTTGCCGGGCATCGTGGCGTGTTCGACCCGCGCAAGGCCAGTGGTGAGCTGCGCCGGATCGCGGCGGCCGCCTCCCAGGCGGCGCACCGGCACCGTTCGGTGCTGTCGTGATCACGTGCCGGGTACCCGGTCGAGATCGATGTCCACGGCGGTCACCCAGGCCGGTTCGGCGACGAGCAGGCTGAGTTCCGCGTCGGGCAAGTCGACATCCACGACATGGCGGAACCCGGCGGCTTCGGCGGCGGTGATCGTCGCGACGTCGGCCACCTCGGCGGCGAACACCACGCGCCGGCAGCGGGGATCCGACGCCAGCGCGTCCTCGACGGCTGCGCCAAGTACCACGGACAGTTCGGCCGCGGACAGCCGGTCGTGGACGCGTACCTCGACATCGTGGGCGTTCACCGGGTAGGCGTCCCCGAGCCGCCCCCCTGCGCAGTGCTCGATGCGCACACCTCGTCGGGACACGTCACTGACCTCCCGAGAGGAGGCGTCGGATGGCGAGCTTGTCCAGCTTCCCGGAGGCGTTGCGCGGCACGGCGCCGACGACTTCGAGCCGCTTGGGCAGCTTGTAGCGCGCGAGCCGCGCCGCGGTGTGCTCGCGGACGTCCTCGAGCGTGACCTGGTGGCCTTCGGCCACGGACACGACGGCTACGACGGTCTCGCCCCACTGCTCGTCGTCGGCACCGACGACGGCGACGTCGGTGAGGCCGGGAAGGTCGGCCATGGCTCGTTCGACCTCGGCCGGGTAGACGTTCTCGCCGCCGCTGATGATCATGTCCTTGAGCCGGTCGACGATGTAGAGGTAGCCGTCGTCGTCGAGGTAGCCGATGTCGCCGGAGTGGAACCAGCCGTCGGCGTCGAACGCGGCGGCGGTGGCGTCGTCGTCGTTCCAGTAGCCGGGCGTGACGTTCGGGCCGCGCGCCACGAGCTCACCGCTGATGCCAGCCCGGACAGGTCTGTTCGTCGCCGGGTCGACGACCCGGACTTCGCTGTAGGGCATGGGGATCCCCGCGGAGCCGAGCTTGTCCAGCGTCCGCTCGGCCGGCAGGTGCGTGACGAACGGCGCGGTTTCGGTGAGTCCCCACGCCTGCTCCAGCATGATCCCGTGCTCGGCGTACAGGGCGACCAGCGACGGCGGCACCGGCGCGCCCGCGACGACGATGGCGCGCAGGTCGGTCAATTCGACGTCGAACACGCCGGGCACACGCGCGAGCGCCGCGAGCATGGCGGGTACCGCGAAGAACGAGTTCACCCGGTGTGTGCGGAGGTCGACGAGGAACGCGTTCGGTTCGAACGCCCGGCGCAGCACGATCGTGCCGCCGCGGACCAGCGTGCGCATGAGAAAGCTGTTCAGAGCGCCGACGTGGAAGATCGGGGCGGCGGCGTGCGTGACGTCCCCGCGGCGGGTGTCGAGCCGGGCATCGACGTTGACGGCGTTCCACCAGATGTTGCCGTGGGTGAGGACCACCCCCTTGGGCAGTCCCGTGGTGCCCGAGGTGAACATGAGGATCGCGGGATCGTCGAACGTGCGACGGACCACCTCCGTGGCCGGCGCCGACCGGGCGATGAGCTCGCCCCACGGCTCCCAGCCCGCGGCGGCTTCCGGCGCGGGGATCTCGGGGTCGTCGTCCACGAGCAGGTGCCGCTTGAGCGCCGTCTCACGCCGCACGGCGTCCACGATGTCGCGGTGCCCTTCCTCGCACACGATGACCGACGAGCCGCTGCGCTGGAGCACGCTGCGCAGCTCGGGGCCGGCGAGCCGGAAGTTGACCGGGACGAAGATCGCGCCGAGCCGGAACGCGGCGAGCATGGTGATCAGGAAGGACGGGCTGTTCAGCCCGAGGTAGGCGACCCGGTCGCCCGGGCCGACACCGCCCTCGGCGAATACCGTCGCGAGCCTGGCGGCACGCTCGTCGAGCTGCGCGTAGGTCAGGTCACCGCCCGAGTAGCGGAGGACGACCGAATCGGGTTCGTAGTAGGCGTTTCTGTGCACGGCGGTGGCCGGGTTGATGTCGACGCTGCTCATCGGGGCTCCTGGTTAGCGCTCGTCGCTGAACGTCAGAGGTGGTCGCCGCCGGACGGCGTGGCGAAGCCGCGCACGCCGATGCCGCCGTCGACCGGAAGGGCCTGGCCGGTGATGGGTCCGCTTTGCTCGCGTGAGGCGAGCAGCACGTACGGTCCGGTGAAGTCGCGCGGGTCGGTGCTCGAGTCGTGCAGCGGGATCGGCGGCGGTGGGGCGTCCGGTCGTTTCTTCGCGAATGACGCGGCGAGCGAGCGGTCCTTCATGGACAGTGCGTCGGGTCCGCGCAGGTCGGTGTTCATTGCGCCGCAGGCGACGCCGTTCACCCGGACCTTCGGTGCCAGCTCGTAAGCCAGTTCGCGCATCAGGCCGAGGCAGGCATGCTTGCTGGCGGTGTAGATCGGCCCGCCGCCGTTGACGTAGAAGGACGCGTTGGACAGCGTCATCACGATGCTGCCGCGGGTCTTCACCAGCTCGCGCCACGCCGCTTCGGCGGCGAGCACGTAACCCTTGACGTTAATCGAAAAGAGTTCGTCGAAGGTGGCTTCGAGTTCGTCGGCGGTCAGCCGGGTGAGCTGCCGCTGGTAGTCCCAGATGCCGGCGTTGGCGACGAGCGTGTCGAGCTTGCCGAAGCGCTCGACGGTCTCGGCCACCGCGTCGTGTAGCTGCCCGGAACTGCGGACATCGGCCTGGATGGCGTGCATCCGCGCCGGGTCGGGACAGGTCTTGACGACCTCGGTGAGCCGCTCGAGGTCGCGCCCGAGGATGGTCACGGACGCGCCTTCCGCGACGAACCGGTCGGCCACCGCACGCCCGATGCCGGAGCCGCCTCCGGTGACGAGTGCCGTGTAGCCCTCGAGCCAGCCGGTCATGACAGTGCCGCCAGGAAGCCGGTGACGAGCCGCTCGAAGTCGTGCTGCCGTTCGAGCTGCACCCAGTGCCCGCAGTTGCCGAACACGTGCAGCTGGACGTCGCGGATCTGCTTGAGCATGAGCTGCGCGCCATCCAGCGTGATCGTCCGGTCGTCACGCCCCCACAGCAGCAGCGTCGGCGCTTTGATCTTGGGCAGGTCCCGCCACAGCGGATCCATCCCGTGGCGCCGGCCGAACGCGGCGTTGTAGCGGTGGTAGAACTCGACATGGCTTTCGTCGAGCGAGGCCTCGTAGCGCGCCTTCACGACGTCGGCGCCGAACTGCTTGTGGTCGAAGACCATGGTGCGGATGAAGTTCGCCATCTTCTTCTCGGACGGCCCGCCACCGTTGTAGTAGCGAAACATCTCCTTCTGGCCTTCGGTGGGTGTGGGGCCGAACGGCAGCCAGCCTCCGCCGGGAGCCATCAGCACGAGCCCGGACACGCGCTCGGGTCGTGCTTGGGCCATCGCGAGGGCTGCCGCGCCGCCGAGGCTGTTGCCGAGCAGGTGGAACCGGTCGACGCCGAGCGCGTCGAGTGCCTGGAACAGTGCATCGACGGTGATCTCGGTGATCGAGTGCGCCTCGAGGTCGGCGTCGGTGGGCCGGTAGCTGCCGCCGAAGCCGGGCTGGTCGGGCAGCAGCACCCGGAACCGGTCGGTCAAGGCGGGCAGGTTCTGGTGGTAGTTCGCGACACCGGACGCGCCGGGCCCGCCGCCATGCAGCATCACGAGAACCGGGCCTTCGCCGGCTTCGTCGACGGCGATCTCGCCGAGCGAGGTCGGCACTTGGTGGTGCTTGAGGTCGTTCACGGTGGTTCCCCTCAGAAGAAGGTGGAGATGTTCTTGGCCAGCAGGACGTTCTGGTCGAGCAGGATCTGCCGGCGGGCGACGCGCAGGCCCTCGGGTCCGCGGCGGAGGAGGTCGGTGCGCCGGCCGGCGAAGACGTTCTCCTCCCGCTCGAGGCGGTTGCGGTAGACCAGGAACGCCGATCGGGCGACCAGGTCCTCGTCGGTGAAGCCGCCATGCTGGGCCGGGTCGGCGTGGCGCACGGCCACGTTGGTGACCAGGTGCCGGGTGCGGGACGGCGGGTCCTCGGCCCAGGCCATGCCGGAGTCGAACCGGCGGATGCGCCACGCGAGGCTTTCCTTGGTCTCGTCGTAGAACGCCGCCTCGCCACGCTGCGCGACGGACAGCGCCTGCTGGCGGCGCAGCCGGTTGGTGCGGGTGGGCATCCAGTAGTCGAGGTCGTCGGCGAGCAGGTCCAGCCAGTCGGTGAAGCGGCCGTCATCGAGAAATTCGGCCTCCTCGTAGTAGAACTGCTCGACCTCGAAGTGGGTGTCGCGGTCCGCACGCCGACCGGCTCGGCTTTCGGCGGTGGTGGTCACGATGGTGCTTCCCTTCAGCCGCGGAGGAGCTTGCGGAGGTCGGTCGCAGGGTCGGCGAGGCGGTCCGGTTCGACATCGACGGCGCGGTCGATCAGCCGGCGGGCAGCTCGCGCTGACAGGGGATCGTTGACGGCCACGGCGGCGACGACCTGGCGCTCACGCAAGCCGAACACCGCGAACGGCGGTGTACCCAGCTGTCCACGGAGGATGGTCGTGGCGGCGGAGTGCAAGTCGCCGACCGCTTCGACGTGCAGGCCGTGGCGGTCGGTCCAGAACCAGGGCGCGGTGGCCGCGGGTGGGGGCGTGCCGAGGATGGTCGCGGCGGCCCGCCGCCCGTCGAGCTGAGCGGCTTCCCAGTGCTCGGTCCGGGGGAGCAGGACGCCCTCGCGCCGGGTCCGGGCCGGGTCGCCGACAGCCAGGGTCGCCGGGTTGGACGTCACCTGGCCGGTGTCGACGACGATGCCGCGGTCGACCTCCAGCCCGGCCGCCTCGGCCAGCGTCGTCTCGGGCACCATGCCCAAGCCCAGCACGACGACGTCCGCATCGCAATCATCCAGTGTGGACACTCCACTGTCGACGGTCTTGACGCCGTGTTCCGCGTGCACGCTGTGCAGCCACGCGGCAACCTCATCGCCCAGCGCTGCCGTGAGCGGCGGACACGCCGGATCGGCGAGGGTGACGTCGCAGCCGAGCCCTAACGCGGTCGAAGCGACCTCCGCGCCGATCAGGCCCGCGCCGACGACCAGCACCGTGGCCCCCGGGACGAGCGCCTCACGCAACCGGTGCGCATCCTCGGCGGTCCGCAGGACGTGCACACGCGGGCTGTCCGCACCCGGGATCGGCGGGCGCGCCGCCCGGCCACCGGTGGCGAGCACGACGCGGTCGGCGGGAACCAGCGAGCCGTCCGACAGTTCGACAGTGCCGTCGCCGGGCCGCAAGGCGATGACCGTGGTGCGGTTGACCAACCGCACGGACTGCTCGTCGTACCAGCTCTCCGGCTGCAAGGCGATGGTGGGGAGATCCTTCTCGCCGGAGAGGAATTCCTTGGACAGCGGCGGCCGGTCGTAGGGTAGTTCGCCGGCGTCGACGAGTGTGAGAGCGCCATCGAACCCGCCCGCGCGCAGGGCGGCGGCGGTGCTGACTCCGGCGATGCCGCCGCCGACGACCACGACCCGCGTGAGCATCAGGGTGCCTCGTTCGGGAACAGGTAGACCTCGCCGTCGCGGATCTCCACCCGGTGCGGACACACGTTCCGGGTCGCCGGAAGACCCTGCACCTCGCCGTTCTTCAGGCAGAACTTGCTCGAGTGCAGGGGGCATTCCACGAACCCGTCCTCCACCCAGCCCTCGGCGAGGGAGGCGGTTTCGTGGGTGCAGGTGTCGTCGAGTGCCCACACCGAGCCGTCGTCGTCCCGCAGCAGGGCGATGTCGTCGGCCGTGCCGGTGATCGCCTTGTCGACGGCGATGCCCTCGCCTTCGGGGATGTCGTCGAGCGACGCGACGCGAATGCCTTCGCTCATCGGGGGTTCTCCTGTTCGTGCCAGGCCGGGGTGTTCATCAGCTCGCGCCAGCGGGCGTAGAAGGCCCGGCCGGCCGCGTCGCTGTACAGCTCGCTGGTCCTGCCTGGGAACCGGCCGTCCTCCCGTTCCGAGTCCAGGCCCATCTGGTAGTTGAGGGGGACGCCGTTGGTGATGAATCCGCGCGAGATCGACTGCACCTCGCTCCAGTTCTCCCCGTCGTCCTGCTCGAAGACGCCGCTGGGTCCGAAGGTGCGCAGGTTGTAGAGCCGTTGGGCCTCCCGGACTTCCTCGGGCATCGAGGCGTCCACAATGGTCCAGGCCCAGACTTCCATCCGGTCGGGTCCCTTCGGGTGCCAGATCCGGATCGATCCGTTGACCGGGAGGTAGGAGAAGTTCGGGAACACGGTGGCGTGCCCATTGGTCAGCGGGCCTTCGACCCGGGCGTCGCCGAGCCGCTCCCGCAGCGCCGCGTAGTCCGTCCACTCGTGGACTGTCTGCGCGTCGAACCGGTTGCGGGGATGGACCGGGAATCCCGCGCCGTGGCCGTTCGGGTCCACGTACTGCCGTCCGGTCCGGTGGACGATCTCGTCCTTCGGCTTCTTGCCCGAAGGCGACAGCACCATGAGCGCCGACGCGTGGCTCATGTTGACGTGGTACCAGTCCGTGGCGAACTGCTCTGCGGCCAGCTTCCAGTTGCCTTCGAGCACCCACTTGTGCACCCCGCCGACCACCACAGTGCCCTCGGCGTCGTGGTCGAGCATCGCGTCCAGGTACCACGCCATGTCGCCGAGGTATTCGCGCAACGATGCCGGATCCGGGTTCCACGTGCCGAAGATCAGCCCGTGGTAGGACTCGACGTGCGGCACTTCGACCAGGCCCCAGTCCTCGTCGCGGAAGGACTGCGGGTAGCCGTCCTTGTTGGGGATGCTGACCAGCTTGCCTTCGAGGTCGTAGGACCAGCCGTGGTAGGTGCAGGTGAAGTTCCGGGTGGCGCCGCCCTCGGCGCGGCACACCCGGGCGCCGCGGTGCCGGCAGGAGTTGAGGTAGGCACGGATCCGCCGATTCCGGTCGAGCGTGACGATCACCGGGTCTTCACCCATGTACGTGGTGAAGAAGTCGCCCGGCTTGTGGAACTGGTCCGTGTGCGCCAGGAACAGCCAACTCGGAGCGAACACGCGGCGCAGCTCCTGGCGATAGAGCCGCTCGTCGGTGAAAATGGCCCGATCCAGCAGACCACCTGCGGCGTCGACCAGGCCGGAAACGTCGATGTTCCGGACCAGTCCGGCCGGCCGCCGCAGCATGCCGCGGGGCGTCGCGGTGGCGGTCTCGCACCCGGCAGCGGGTTCGGCGGTGGAAGTCATGCGTTCAGGAAACCCGGCGTGCCCCGGCTGTTTCCAGCGCGCGTTCCGCAGGACGGCACGCGCGCTGGGGTGGGAGGGACGGTCCGCGCGACCGTGGTTCTCGTGCTCGCAGCTACCGCAGTTTCCCAGAACGCCACCGACCCGCTCTCGGGGCTGGTGTTGCGCGACATGTCAAAGCCGCGCCCGAAGCCGGGTTGGTCCGTGGTGCGTGTGGTGGCGTCCTCGCTGAACATGCACGACCTGTGGACGCTGCGCGGGGTGGGCCATCCCGCGGACCGGCTCCCGATCGTCCTCGGCTGCGACGCGGCCGGCTACGACGAGAACGGCAACGAGGTGATCGTCCACCCGGTGATCGCCGATCCCGACGCGGGCCGCGGAGACGAGACCCTGGACCCCGCCCGCGCCCTGCTGTCCGAGCAGCACGACGGCGCGTTCGCGGAGTACCTGACCGTGCCGGCACGCAACCTGGTCCCGAAGCCACGGTGGCTGTCGTTCGACGAGGCCGCCTGCCTGCCGGTCGCCTGGACCACCGCGTACCGGATGTTGTTCACCCAGGCCAGGGTGGCCGCCGGGGATCGGGTCCTCGTGCAGGGCGCGGGCGGGGGAGTGGCGTCGGCGGCGATCAAGCTCGCCGCAGCCGCCGGTGCCGTCGTCTACGTGACCAGCCGGAGCGCGGACAAGCGCGCCGAAGCTGTGGCCTGGGGTGCCCGCGCCGCCGTACCGACCGGCGAACGGCTGCCCGAACGGGTCGACATCGTGATCGAGACCGTCGGGGAGGCGACCTGGGCGCATTCGCTGAAGGCGCTGCGACCCGGCGGCACCGTCGTGGTCGCCGGCGCCACGAGCGGCATGAACCCGCCGGCCGACCTTGGCCGGATCTTCTACCTCCAGCAGCGCATCCTGGGCTCCACCGGCTGCACGCGCAGTGAGCTGCTGGCGTTGCTGCGCCTGCTGGAAGCCACCGGACTCCGCCCGGTGATCGACCGGACCCTCCCGTTGACCGAAATCCACAAAGGATTCCAGCTCATGATCGACGGGGCGCTCACCGGGAAGCTCGTCGTCAACCCCACCAAGGAAGCCGCATGACACCCCTTGTGTCAACCTCAAGATCGAACTCACGCGGCAGCGGGTTGCGCGATGAGGTGCTGGGCGCCGCCGTGCAGAGTGGGGTCGTAGGGTGTGCCGTTCTGCCAGCAGCGCCATATGACCCGTACCCAGGCG
>DATFHB010000010.1:0-17910 GCA_035248845.1 Amycolatopsis sp.
GCCGCACGGCCTGTGGGTGCCGGTGTTGCCGGGCACGCGCCAGGTCACCATCGGCGGCGCCATCGCCAACGACATCCACGGCAAGAACCACCACAGCGCGGGCAGCTTCGGCAACCACGTGCTGTCGATGGACCTGATCACGGCGGACGGGCAGGTCCGGACGCTGACCCCGGAGGGCCCCGAGGCGGAGCTGTTCTGGGCGACGGTCGCGGGCATCGGCCTGACCGGCATCATCGTGCGCGCCAAGGTCAAGATGAAGAAGACCGAGAGCGCGTACTTCTACGTGGACGCCGACCGTACGTCGAACCTCGACGAGACGCTCGAGCTGTTCACCAACGGTTCGGACCGGGGTTACGACTACTCGATGTCGGTGCCCGACCTCATCAACTCCGATTCCCGGCTGGGCCGCGCCACGTTCTCCCGCGGCTCACTGGCGAAGCTGGACCAGCTGCCGCCGAAGCTGCAGGCCGACCCGCTGAAGTTCGACGCGCCACAGCTGATGACGCTGCCGGACGTCTTGCCGAACGGGCTGGGCAACAAGCTGACCTTCGGCCTGCTGAGCAACCTCTGGCAGCTGACCGTGCCGAAGAAGGGCGCGCGCGGCAAGATCCAGAACCTGACGCGGTTCTACCACCCGCTGGACATGCTCAGCGAGTGGAACCGTGCGTATGGCTCGAAGGGTTTCCTGCAGTACCAGTTCTCGGTGCCGTTCGGCCGCGAGGACGACCTGAAACTGTTGTGCCGCAGGATCGCGACGTCGGGGCACTACTCGTTCCTCAACGTGTTCAAGCGGATGGGCGAGGGCAACCCCGCCCCACTGTCGTGGCCGTCGCCGGGCTGGATGCTGAGCGTCGACTTCCCGATCAAGTCGGGTCTCGGCCGGTTCTGCAGCGAGCTGGACGACGATGTGCTCGCGGCGGGCGGGCGGCTCTACACGGCGAAGGACTCGCGCACCGCGGCGGACACGTTCGCGAAGATGTACCCGCGCTTGGAGGAGTGGCGCAAGGTCCGCCATTCCGTTGACCCCGAAGGCGTTTTCGCCTCAGACATGAGCCGGAGGCTCGAGCTGTGATCGACGCGGTAGGCAACCCCCAGTCCCTGCTGCTGCTCGGCGGCACCTCCGACATCGCGCTCGCGATCGCGCAGCGCTACCTCGGTGAGCCCCCGTTGAAGGTGGTGCTCGCGGCGCGTGCGTCCGAGCGTCGCAAGCTCGCCGCGGAGAAGCTGCGCGGTCTCGGCGCCGAAGTGTCCGAAGTGGACTTCGACGCGAAGGACATGGCTTCGCACCCGGCGGTTCTCGACCAGGTGTTCGCCGGTGGCGACATCGACGTGTCGGTGATCGCGTTCGGTCTGCTCGGCGACGCCGAGGAGGTGTGGCAGGACCACGCGAAGGCCGTCGAGCTCGCGACCGTGAACTACACCGCGGCGGTGTCGGTCGGCGTCGCGCTGGCCGACAAGCTCAAGAAGCAGGGCCACGGTGCGATCATCGCGCTGTCGTCGGTGGCCGGTGAGCGCGTGCGCCGCTCGAACTTCGTGTACGGGTCCACAAAGGCCGGTTTCGACGGGTTCTACCTCGGTCTCGGCGAGGCGCTGCGGCCCAACGGCGTGACCGTCACGGTGGTTCGCCCGGGCCAGGTCAAGACGAAGATGACCGAGGGCATGGGCAAGGCGCCGCTGGAGCAGACCGCCGAGCAGGTCGCGGAGATCGCGGTGGACGCCGCGCGCAAGGGCAAGGAACTGGTGTGGGCGCCCGCGCAGTTCCGCCTGGTGATGTCGCTGCTGCGGCATGTGCCGCGGCCGATCTTCCGCAAGCTGCCGATCTGACGCCAGACCATTACGTGCTCTAACCGTTACCTGTGCGTCAGAACCTGGCCGTGATCGGGCTGTTAAATTTCCTCTGCCCGTCACACTACTGGGGGACGCGCAGTGGTGACGTGGTCATCCCTGTCCCTGTCGGGGGTTGTGTGACATCGACACACGCTCACCGAGGGAGGACGGCGTGGCTGAAAAAGCCTGCGCTGAACGTAGGAAAACGCATCGAAGTCCGTGGCGCCGGGGCCTGACCGTGGCCGCGATCGCGACACTCGGCCTCACCTTGAGCCCGCTGCCTGCCGCCACCGCTGCCCAGAACCCGCAGCCGATCGGGCACGCGCCCGGCGTGCCGCGCGGTGCGGCTCAGGCGGCGGCGCCGGCCGCGGACCGGCCGTTGCGGCTCACCGTCGAGCTGGCGCCCCGCGACGAGGCCGCGCTCACCGCATTCGTGAACGGGGTGTCCACACCCGGCTCGCCGCAATACCACCATTACCTGTCCAAGGGCCAGTTCTCGGCTGAGTTCGGGCCGACGAAGGCCACCCTCGCCGCCGTGACGGACGCGCTGAAGGCGCAGGGCCTCACCCCTGGCCAGGTGTCGCCGGACGGTCTGTCGATCCCCGTCGCCACGACCGTGGCACAGGCGTCGTCCGCGCTGCACACGTCGTTCACCGGGTACCGGCTCACCGACGGCCGCATTGCCTACGCGAACACCGACGCGCCTGAGCTGCCGTCGTCGGTGGCGGCAGCCGTGACCGGCATCATGGGCCTCAACGACCTCGTGACGCCTGAGCCGCACCACAAGTCGAGCGACCACCGCGTCGCCGTGCCGACGTCGGCGCTGCGGCCCCATGCGGCGGTGCAGCCCAACACCGCCTCCCCGAGCGTCTGCAGTGGCGTGCAGAACCTCATGGCGAGCAACAACTGGCTGGACACCCGTGACTACTGGCAGCCGGGCAGCCTCTCCGCCGACTCCGCCTACGGCTTCGGCCAGCTGCACACCAAGTACGGCAACACCGGCGCCGGCATCACGGTCGGCATCCTGTCGCTGGAGAGCTACTCGACCACGGACATCGCCGCCTACCAGTCGTGCTTCGGCACCCAGGCATCCGTGTCGTCGGTCCGCATCGACGGCGGCCCGACCGCCCCGCCCAGCAGCGACACCGGGGTGGGCATCGAGTCGGCGCTGGACATCGAGACCGTGATCGGGCTCGCGCCGGGCGCGGCGATCACCGTCTACCAGGGCCCGGACAACGCGAACACCACGCAGTACCTGGACGTCATGCGCAAGATGGTCAACGACGACTCGGCACAGGTGCTCTCGACGTCGTGGGGCAACTGCGAAAGCGACCTGCAGGCGCTCGACCCCAACCTGCTTTCGTCCGAGCGAACGCTGCTGGCGCAGGCCGCGGCCCAGGGCCAGACCGTGGTGGCCGCGTCCGGGGACGCCGGTTCGACGGCCTGCTACCCCAACCCGTCGAGCCCGTCCCGCAGCCAGCTGCAGGCGGATGACCCCGCAGCCCAGCCGTACGTGCTCGGCGTCGGCGGCACCACGATGACCAGTTCGGCCGCCAACCAGACGACCTGGAACACCAGCGGCGGCTCGGGCGCCAGCGGTGGCGGGGTGTCCCGCTACGAGCAGCTCTCCGGCACCGGCAACTACCAGAGCGGCGTCCAGGGCTCCGGCTACAGCAACCTCTGCGGTGCCGCGGCCGGCGCGACCTGCCGTCAGGTGCCGGACGTCGCCGGCGTGGCCGACCCGGCCACCGGCTACCTCATCGCGTTCGGCCAGACACCGGACGGGACGGGCCAGTACTGGGGCATCATCGGCGGCACCAGTGGCGCGGCCCCGCTGTGGGCGGCGCTCATCGCGCTGGCCGACGCCAGCCAGTCCTGCGCGGCCAACGGCACCGTCGGACTGGTCCAGCCCGCGCTGTACCAGAACGCGGCGCTGCTGACCGACATCACGACCGGCAACAACGATGTGACCGCGTCCGGCTACACCGGTGGGCTGTACCCGGCGACCGCCGGCTACGACATGGCCACCGGGCTGGGCACGCCGAAGGCCGCGCCGCTGGTCGAAGCGATGTGCGCGGCCAAGCCGGCCTCCCCCGGCACCGCGTTCACGGCCGCGGGCCCGACCCGCGTGCTCGACACCCGGTCCGCGATCGGCGTGGGCACCACGACGCCGATCGGCCAGGGCGGCACCCTCAAGCTGCAGATCACCGGCGCCAACGGCGTTCCGGCCAGCGGCGTCACCGCGGTCGTGCTGAACGTGACGGCGACCGAGCCGACGCAGAGCGGCTACCTGACGCTGTACCCGGACGGCCAGCCCCGGCCCGGATCGTCGAACCTCAACTTCACCGCGGGACAGACGATCCCGAACCTGGTCACCGTCCCCGTCGGTAGCGACGGCGCGGTGGACATCTTCAACCGCTTCGGCACCGTGCACGTCGTCGCCGACCTGTTCGGCTACTACTCCACCGGCGGGGCGAGTCTGTACCAGCCGGTGACGCCGAAGCGGGTGCTGGATACCCGCTCGGCAGTCGGCGTGGCCACCACCACCCCGATCGGGAGCAACAGCACGCTCACACTCCCGCTGGCCGGCACGAACGGCATTCCCGCCACCGGGGTCACCTCGGTCGTGCTGAACGTGACCGTCACCGAACCTTCGGACAGCGGGTACGTGACGCTGTATCCGGACGGCCAGCCGCGGCCCGGATCGTCGAACCTGAACTTCACCCCCGGGGAGACGATCCCGAACCTGGTCACCGTCCCCGTCGGCAGCAACGGCGCCATAGACATCTACAACTTCTTCGGCACCACGCACGTCGTCGCGGACCTGTTCGGGTACTTCACCACCGACGGGACCGGCTACAAGTTCCACACCTCGACCCCGCAGCGGCTGCTCGATACCCGCAGCGGGCAGGGCGTCACACCGGGCCAGCCGGCGCCGGTCGGCCCCAACGGGGTATTGGCGCTGTCGCTCACGGACAGCAACGGGGCGGGTAACGCCGGACCGCTCGCGAGCGCGGCGGCCCTGATGCTGAACGTGACGGTCACCGAGCCGACGGACAGCAGCTTCGTCACCGTGTACCCGTCGGGCGTGACCCGGCCGACGTCGTCGAACCTGAACTTCCTGGCGGGCCAGACCATCCCGAACGCGGTGGTCGCGCCGGTCAACGGGTCGGCGATCGACTTCTACAACCACACGGGGTCGGTGCAGATCGTGGCCGACCTGTTCGGTTACTACGCGGCCGGCTGACAGCAGTCGCACCGGAGCCCGGGTTCCCGTTGGGAGACCCGGGCTCCTTCGTTCACGGCTTGTGGGCGATGAGCACGAACTCGTTGTAGGGAAACACTTTTCCAGCCACTCGCGGCAGCGGGAAGGACAGCCCTCGCTCGACCGTGAGGCCCAGCTGCGTCGCTACGTCGGCGAGGCCTTCGAAGTCGGTGAACTCGACGTGCGTGCTGTCGGTGGCGTAGCCGCGCTCCTGCGGGCAGATGAACACGACGGTCGCGCCGGGCGCGAGGTAGTCGAGGTATCCGGACAGCACCTGCACGGCGTCGGGACGCGTCAGGTGCTCGATGAGGTGAGCGGCGAGCAGCCCGCCGAAACGGCCGGGGCGCGCGTACTGCGTGTCGCCGAACTCGTCGGTGGCGAACGCGGTCAGGCCCCGCTCGCAGCACACCTCGACCGAGTGCGCGTTGTGGTCGACGCCGACACCGCGGGGGCTGAGGTGTGCCAGGTTGCGCCCCAGCCCGCAGCCCACGTCCAGCACCTCGCGGTCGCCGAACAATCGGCGTACGTTCCACCGGTAGGGCGCCTGCACGTCCAGCGCGCGCTTCCACCATGGCTGTTCCAGTCGGAGGAGGCGCTGGGTGTAGTCCGAAGAACCGGTCGTCACGAGTGGACCTTACCGGCGCGGCGGGAGCCGAACGCGTGCCGTGCCAGCGCGCCTGCCCCGCGGCGGCCGGGGTCGGCGAGCGCCGACGGCAACTGCGTCACGGCGAACAGGCGCGACGACAGGTGCAGCCGCGCGGCCCGTGCGGCGCGTCCCCACCCGTGCTCGGCCAGCCGCGTCGCGGTCTCGGCGAAGAATGCCTCGGCCTCGGCGAACCGCGCCCCGGCCTGCAGCGCGGTCGAGGACTCGCTCGCGGCGTGGCGCCGGTACTCGAAGCAGACAGTGTTGTCCACCAGCAGGCTTTCCCCGCGCTGTACCAGTTCCAGCAACAGCGCCAGGTCCTGGATCACGCCGAGGTCGTCGCGGAACCGCACGCCCTCGAGCGCGGAGGAACGCCAGCACAGCGACGGGAAGTACAGCCAGTCGCCGCGCACCAGGCTCAACGCCAGCCGCTCCCCCGACATCAGCAGGCGGTCGGCCACCTTCGGTGCGTACACGCGGCGTTTCGCCTCGTCGACCAGGGTCCGGGTGGGGCGCCCGGCGCCGTCGATCAGCCGTACCCCGGGCTGGATGATGCCGGCGTCGGGCACCGCGTCGTGCGCGGCAAGCACTGTCTCGAGGTAGCCCGGCAGCATCCGGTCGTCGCAGCCCATCAGCACGACCAGGTCGTGCTCGGCCAGTTCGAGGCAGCGGTTGAAGTTGCCGGTCACGCCCAGGTTCCGGTCGTTGCGCAGGTAGCGCACCCGCTCGTCACCGAGCCCGTCGAACCACTCCGGCACACCCGGTTCGGCGCCGTCGTCGACGACGGTGAGCCGCCACCGCGAGTCGGTCTGCGCGAGCACGCTGCGCACCGCTTCCCGCATCAGCCCGACATCGCCGTAGTACGGCATGAGCACGTCAACGGAGCTCTCGCGGGACACCCGCACCCGATCGGTCCTGTTCACCGCGCTCCTTCGTCGCGCTCGCTGCGGGCGGTGCCCAAGCCGTCATGCTCCGCCTGCTTCTTCAGCTCTTCCAGCTCCAGCCGGAGGATCGCGACATCCTCGGCGAGCCTGCGGGTTTCGTTCTCCACTCTGGACAGTTCCCAGGACAGGTGCAGCGCGACGCACACCAGAAAGATGATCGCGACGAAGAACAGCAGGTTGACCGGGAGCGCAACCCCGGTCGCCTCGGCCAGCGCGGTCAGCAGGCCGGGGAAGATCGTCAGCACCAGGATGACCACGCCGACGACCAGCCACAGCACCGCGTACTTCTCGCTGAGCTGGCGGCGCCGCAGCAACTCGAAGATCCCGGCCAGCACCAGCAGGCTGCCGACCACACCCAGGGCGTAGGAACTCACGGCCGCGCACCGTCTTCCACTGCACGCAACGCCGGTGCCGGAACGGTGACGTCCCAGCGCCGGACGAGGGCCAGCACCAGCGCGAACCCAGCGCGGAACAGGTACACGGCGGCCTTCATCGGGCGGTGGCTCGGCCGCCCGTCGGTGCGCGGCCGCATCCGGACCGGCACCTGGGTCACCCGGCAGCCCGTCCGCAACGCGATGACCAGGGACTCGATGGTGTCGCCGAGGTACTCGACGGGGTAGTGCTGCGCGAACAGCGCCAGCGCCCGCGGGCCGGTGGCCTTGAAGCCGGACGTGGTGTCGGTGAGCCGGGTGCGCGCCAGCCGGGACAGGACGCGGGCCAGCACCACCATCGCCCACCTGCGGGGCCCGCGCGCCCGATAGCTGTCGCCGTCGTCCTCGCCGTCGAAGCGGGCACCGATCACCAGATCGGCGTCGTCCAGCTTGGCGAGCAACCGCGGCACCTCGGCGGGGTCGTGCTGGCCGTCGGCGTCGACCTGGACCACCGTGTCGTAGCCGCGGCGCACCGCGTAGCGGAACCCGGCCCGCATCGCGCCGCCGACGCCGAGGTTGTACGACAGCTCGAGCACGGCGGCCCCGGCCTGCCGGGCGACCGCGGCGGTGTCGTCGGTGGACCCGTCGTCGACGACCAGGACGGCGACACCGGGCAGGGCACCGTGGATTTCACCGATCGTGCGGCCGACGGCGCTTTCCTCGTTCCAGGCGGGCACGACGACCAGAACGCGCTGGTCGGACGCTGCTCTCGGCACGGGGGAAGCATACCTAGGGGCGGTCGGCGCCAATCCTGCGCAGCCCGGCTACGAGCGCCCCGGCCATCCCGCACACCACAAGGGCGGAGCCGAGGATCTGGCCCAGCACCGCCGCGGTGAGCGGATCGCCGGGCAGGAACAGCAGGCCGGTCAGCACCGCGGAGCCCAGCGCCCAGGCGGCCGTCGCCGCGCGGTGCCGGCGCAGCGCCACCAGCGCGGGCTGCAGCACCTGCGCGGCCATGAGCGCGAGGGTGCCGACCCCGAGGGCGCCCAGCAGCAGCCGCGGCAGCCGCACGTGGGCGCCGAAGAAGACCTCGGTCGCCCACGGACCGACCGTGACCGACAGCAGCACGCCCGCGCTCCCGACCAGGCCCACCGCCGTGAGGATGAGGCGCAGCGCGCGCCGCACCGCGGTGGTGTCGCCGCGCGTGACGGCTGCCGTCAGCGTCGGCAGGAGCATCGCCTGCACCGGGGAGAAGACGAACAGCGGGACGCGGACCAGCACGAACGCCGCGGCGAAGGCGGCCGCGGTCGCGGTGTCCGCGACGAGGCGGGCAGCCACCACGACGGGTGCGAGGTTGGCGACGAGCTGGGACAGTGCAGTGGAGCCGGCGAGCACGGCGGTCGCCCGCGTCATGGACTGGGCGGAACCGCCGTCGTCGGGCTCAGCGGTGCCGAGCGCGGCAAGGCCGGCCAGGGCCGCGACCGCCGACCCGGCGGCGAACACCATCCCGTAGGCGGCGGCGCTCGGCATCCCGGCCAGCGCGATCGCGACGCATGGCAGGATCCGGGCCAGACCTTCGACCGCGAGGGTGCCGGCGTAACCGCCGAACCGGCGACGGCCGCCGAGCAGCCCGCGGACCAGGTACACCGCGGCCGAGGTCGCGGTGCCGGCGACGAGGGCGGCGAACAGTGCCCATTGCCCGCCGAGCGCCGTCCGGGTCAGCGCGGGCCCGGCGACCCCGAGCGCGGCCAGCAGCACGGCGAGCAGGATTCCGCCGGCCACGACGGCCCGACGTCGGACTGCGGCGAGCCCGGCGCCGGCCGCCAGGGTGCGGCTGGTCTCCTGTTCGAGCGCGCTGAAGATGCCCGGGCCGATGATGTTGTTCAGCAGGTACAGCGCGGAGACCGCGGCCGCGTCGGCGGTGGACAGCGTGTGCCCGGCGAGTGCGATGAACCCGTACCCGGCGGCGCCCATGACCAGCAGCCCGCCACCCATGAGCGCGGCGGGCTTGGCTCCTTGCCGGGCGCGGACGCGCCCCGGTGCGTGCACGCGCCAACGGTACGGGCGCCGCTGCCGGCTCGCGCCGCGGGCTCACTGCGAGATCGGGCCCCGCTAGTGGCGCGGTGTCACATTCGGCTCGGACGAGCAAGCTCCACAGTGGACGGAAAGCGCTTTCAGCCGGGGAGTTGCTGGGATTCACGCCAGTGGTCGAAGAGGAGGTCGGCGTGGTGCTCGTGGTAGCGGGCCAGGTCGTAGACGTGCACCGTCTTCGCCCAGCGG
The DNA here is from genome assembly GCA_035248845.1 of Amycolatopsis sp. Taxonomy (GTDB): domain Bacteria; phylum Actinomycetota; class Actinomycetes; order Mycobacteriales; family Pseudonocardiaceae; genus Amycolatopsis_E. Next base: position 9,331 of record DATFHB010000010.1, read on the forward strand.
CCGTCGTCGGTGCGGGCGAACTCGTCGGCCTCCGCGCGGTCCTCGTCGGTGCCCAGGTAGTACAGGCCCACCGACCCGTTGGACGAGATTCCCGCCAGCTCGCACGGATGTCCCAGGTACTCGGCCCGCGTGGTCACCTGCGCGACCCGGCCGTCCTCCGTCTCGAGGATGCCCGACCGCGGGCGGCCGTGGACCACGGCCGGCGTGCCATTGGCCCAGCCACCGCGGAGCGGCAGCCCCTCCAGCGGTCGCGCGAAATGCGCCGCACGCCAGCGCGGGAACAGCAGATCGGTCTGCTTCTCGTAGTACTCGCGCAGGTCACGCACATCCGCGGATTTGTAGTACTCGTACTTGTTCTCTTGCAGGAAACCGTTGGCGGTGGCCCATTCGCCGTCCCATTCGGCCTCCATTACGCGCGCCATGCCCGATTCGTCCACAGCGTCGACGAGGACGCCGTGCCCGCGGTAGCGGGCGTACACCTGCACCGAGAAGACGCGTTCGCACATTTCGACCGGAATGGGGCCGGATCTCGGGTATGGCGTCGGCTTTCCATTGTCGCGCATATGCACGTAGTTGTCGCCGTACGCATAGGTCACCGCGTGGGATGCACCGTCCAGAACGGCGAACATGCCACGCCGGTACAGGGGGTAACTCATGACCACCCTTTGCTTTCCCCGAACTCCGCTTTTGCGCGGGAGTTTACGAGGACCTTACAGCGTCAGCGAGTCGGCACGAGAACGAAGTGGCCTACACCCTTGGCCGCCGACGACACCGTCCAGTCGTCGGCACCCGCCCCCGGTAGGTACTGCATCTGGTAGGTGAGCCGGATCGGCCGCTGTGACCACTCGAAACGCGCGTAGTTCAGGTTCAGCAGCCAGCGCGTGACGGGGCCCGCGCGGTCGATGCGCTTCCGGATCTCGGGTCCGACCAGGCCGCGATCGGAGAAGCCGTCGACGATCGCGCAGTCGCAGAAAAACGCGAGCGTGCCGATCTCGCCCGGGCCGCCGGTCGCCGCGCCGTCGAGCCGCCTGTTCAGCTCGGCGCCGACGCGCGCGTAGTCCCGCGCGCTCGCCCAGTTCCCGAAGAACGGCGGCGACGTCCACACCCAGCCCCGGCCCAGGAACCCCGCCGGCACATACGCGATGACCAGCGCACCGACGAGCGCGAGCGCCCCGGTGCGTGCCGGATTGAGCCAGCTGCCCGCGATTCCCGCGCCGGACATCCCCAGCGCGACGATCGGCGGCACGTAGTACCAGTGATATGCGGGCACGCCGAGGACGGAATACACGGCGTAGTAAGCGATTCCGCTCAATCCGAGCGCCTCCATCGGCCCGAACCGGCGCAGGCACAACGACACCACCAGGACGAGCACGCCGAGTTCGGCCGGCGCGAACGTCAGGACGGTCAACTCGTTGCCGTGCCACATCTGGTCGATGCCGGTCTCGAAATAGCTCGTCCCGAACGACGGCTGCAGTTGCTTGATGGCCAGCGTGTCCGGCACCGCGGACCCGAAGTAGAACCAGCTGAACACGCTCCACGGCAGTGCGACCAGCAGCACCAGGCCCACCACGCGCAGCGCGTGCCGCCGGACGGGCGCCGAGCTCAGCCCGATCACCACCACGAACACGATGAGATCGAGCCGCGTCAGCAGTGCGAGTCCGGAGAGGACACCGAACGCGATCGGCTGTTCGGCGTAGGACACGAGCAGGATCAGCATCGCGGCGATCAGCAGGACTTCCAGTCCCAGCGCGGAAAGCAGCAACGGGTTGAGCAGGGCTACCAAGGTACCGAGCACGGCGGCCAAGGTCGGTAAGCGCGGAGGGGGTGGGCCCCCGTCAGGGGGCCGGATAGAACGCGGAGGGGGTGGGCCCCCGTCAGGGGGCCGGATAGAACACAGCCGTGCCCAGGCCCAGCCGATCGCCGCGCCCGCGAGAACGTTGACGATGCCCAGCGCGAGCACCGGATGCACCGAGCCCGAAACCCGGGTCAGGAACGCGACGAACCCGATCAGGCCCACGTTGAGCGGCGACGTGGCTGTGTTCGCGGGATGCCCCGGGATCAGCGCCCATTCACCGTGGAGCGCGAGGTTCTTCGCGTACGCCAGCGTGATGTACGCGTCGTCGGTGAGACTGTCCTTGGCGATCATGAACGTCAGCCCGGACACGACGGCGGCAGCGGCCGGTAACCACCACGTGCGCCTCACTCAAGCGAAGCTACCGCGACACTCCTGGACTCGCCTGCTGTGCGGCCGGCTCGCGATCCGGGCCGAGCAGCACCAGCTTCGCGACCACGAACGTGATCGGGATGGCCACCGCGGCCGCCAGCAGCGGCGCGACGACGTGGTTGACGTGCAGCAGGCTGACCAGGACGTACAGCCCCACCGACTGCACCACGAAGTTCGTCGCGTTGGACAGCGGGAACAGCAGGAACTTCTTCAGCGTCGGGCGCGTGCGGAAAGTGAAGTAGCAGTTGAGGAAATACGAGCCGACCATGCTGATTCCGAATGCGCAGACGTGCGCCGCCAGGTACGGCAGGACCTGCGTGAACAGCAGGTACAGCACGTAGTACGTGCCGGTGTTGAGCACGCCCACCAGGCCGAACCGGATCATCCGCGGCAGCGTCATCGGCTCACCCGTGGCACGATGGCCTGCCGCTCCGCCGCCAGCAGGTGCGGCCGGGCCCCGCTGGCCTCCTTGACCAGGAAGTGCGGCCGGCGCTTCGTCTCGAAGTAGATCCGGCCGAGGTACTCGCCGATCACGCCGAGCACGAGCAGTTGCAGCCCGCCGAACCCGACGATGCCGGAGATGATCGTGACGTAGCCGGGCACCGGGTTGCTGTGCAGCAGTTCCGCGACCAGGACGTAGCCCACGTAGGCGAACGCCAGCACCGCGCACAGCGCCCCGAGGTAGATCGCCAGCCGCAGAGGCTTGTTGTTGAACGACACGACACCGTCGATGCCGTAGTCGAGCAGCTTGCGAAACGTCCAGCTGCTGGCACCGCCGGCCCGCTGCACGTTCTGGTAGTCGACGACGGCAGTGTCGAAGCCGATCCACGCGAACAGGCCCTTGGAGAACCGGTTGTACTCGCCGAGCCGCAGCAGCGCGTCGACCGCGTCGCGGCTGAGCAGCCGGAAGTCGCCGAACCCGTCCGGCACCTCGATCTCGATCAACCGGTTGATGAGCCGGTAGAACAGCCGCGTGCCCAAGGTCCGCATCCGCGGGTCACCGTCACGGGTGCGCCGCGCGACGACCTGCTGGTATCCCTGGTCCAGCAGCCCGACCATCTCGCCGAGCAGTTCGGGCGGGTGCTGCAGGTCGGCGTCCAGGATCGCGACCGCGTCGCCGTTGACCTGGGTCAGGCCGGCGAGCATCGCCGACTCCTTGCCGAAGTTCCGGCTCAGGGCCAGGTAACGGAACCGCGAGTCCGCCGCGGCGATCTCGCGCAGTATCGGAAGAGTCCGGTCGGCGCTTCCGTCGTCGACGAGCAGCACCTCGAATTCGTCGACGATGCCGGGCAGTACCTCGGTCAGCCGCTCGTAGAGCTGCCAGAGGTTCTGTTCTTCGTTGAAACAGGGAATCACAAGTCCCAGCTGCATTCTCAGGCCCCCTCTTAGCGAGTGAATGCCGGCGGATTTTCCTCCACCACGTCTGATACGTCGGGCTGCTGCTTTTCGCGTGTGCGCCGGCGCCGGCGGCGCCACCACCAGAATGCGCTCTGCAGCAACGCAATCGCGGTCGCCGCGCCGAGCGCCCACGCACCGAGCCGCAACCCGGGCTCGGTGAACGACAGCCGCACCGTGTGGTCCCCCGGCGGCACGTCGATGCTGATCAAACCCGCTTCGCCGGTCCGGACCGGCACGGCGGCGCCGTCCACGGTGGCCGTGTATCCGGGCCAGTTGAGTCGCGCGAAAAGCAACCGGCCACCATTCGCCGGCGCGCGGTAGGTGACCGATTCCTGTTCCGGTTGGTTATTCGACGAAAGCACTTCCGTACCGGCAGATGCCCACGAAACCCGGCCCGGATAAGGCATCGGATCGGTCCGCACCCATGCCGTGCGCACGTCGTCGCGCGCCACCACTTTCCAGTCCGGCGGCGGAGGCGCGTTCACCACGTCCGGCAGCATTTCGTTCTGCAGGATCAGGGTCTGCACGCGCAACGCGTCCACCAGCGGCACGCCGGTGCCGTCGACGGGACGCCAGAGGCGCTGGTACGCGTCGGCGCACACCTCGCCCTTGTAAGTCATGCACAACGCGTCGTTCAGCTTCTGGAAGCTGATGCCGCTGTAGTGGTTGATCGTTTCCGTGCCACGCAACAGGTTCTCGTTGCCGAACATGAGGTCGCCGTCGGCGTAGTCCTGCGCGCGCACCGGTTTCTGCTCGGCCAGCTGCAGCACGGTTCCCTGCACGAACGACGCGCCCTGCCGCACCTGGCCGACCGAGAGCGGCGCCCCGGCGATGACGGTGTTCGCGGTGGCCGGGATCCGCGCCGCCTGGAACGTCATGATCGCGACGGTGCCGCCGACCAGCACCAGACCGAAGCGCCGTGCCCCGTAGCGGTGCCACACCCAGACCGCCGCGGCGACGAGTGCGAGCACGACCGCCGTCACGAGCAGGTGCTTGCGGTAGAGCTGCGGGTTCAGCGCCCACGCCAGGTACCCGGTGACCGCGACCAGGACCGCGCTGGCCACCGCCCGGTACCGGATGCGATCGCGCGCGACCCCCGCCGACAGCACCACCGCGAACAGTACCGCCAGCCCGAGGTAGCAGTGCTCGACGAGCCGGATCGGCCAGCGGAACAGCCACAGGTTCGACGGCCCCAGCACCAGCAGCAGGTAGATCCCGCAGATCACGACCACGCTCGTCAGCGGCCGCACGGCGCTGCGCAGCGCGCGGAACCGCAACCAGGGCAGGAGCGGCACGACGAACCACGCGAAGTACGTCGACGGGACGATCTCCTGCACCGCGCCGTTCCAGGTGACCATGCCCGGCAGGTACGTCGGCCCGCTCGAGGCGAACAGGTCGCCCAGCCCCGGCACCAGGAACATGTCGTTGCTGATCATCGCCAGCGTCTGCCGGTTCGTCACCGGCAACGCCAGCTGCAGCGGCAGGAACGCCAGCGCGGCCGACGCGGCGACGCACGCGACCGTCAGCACGTACCCGGCGATGGTGCGGTATCGCCGCTGGCGCGCCAGTTCCACGCAGATCCCGACGCTCACGATCGCGATCCCGAGGATCGCGTACGGGTTGCCGGTGGTGATCGCGAGGACGCCGAACACGAAGGGCACGAACGGGTTCAGCTCGCCCCGCACGTGCCGCCGGGCGGCCCACCAGAACCACGTGATCCAGGTCAGCGCCATCAGCTCGGCCGGCCAGCCCGCCGCGGCGTAGTAGAGCGTGAACCCGCCGGCCGGCATCGCGAGCGCCATCACGACCGCGGGAACCCGGGTCGCGCCGTACTCGCGGCACAGCAGGTAGAGCCCCATCGAGAGCAGCGCGAGGAACTCGATGTTGACCAGCGCGGACGCCGCGGCGAGGTTGTCGAACAGCGAGACGAGGACGTAGTTGACGAGTTCGACGGGATTCCACATCGGATACTCGCCCTCGGCGGCGTAGTTGCCGCCGTACCAGCTCGCCGGGTCCATCATCGGCCAGTGGCCCGCGCGCAGCTGCTCGCCGAAGTGGTGCCAGATCGGCACGAAAGACTCGGGATTGTCGCCGGTGTAGTAGAACAGCGGGTGGATCCAGTACGGGATCGAGAACATCAGTACGGCCACGAAGCCGATTCCGAGAACCAGCAGCCAATCGGGAAAGCGACGGGACCACAGTCCCCGGCGTCTCGGAGCCACCTCGGTCACCGCGAAACCCCCAATTCGGTCAGCACCAGCGCTGACTCACCTTAGCCCCGTCGACGGGCGGACCTGTGTCAGACCCGCGCTACCACCGTGAACGGTCCGACGTCGCGCAGCGCGAAGTGCGGATCGGCGAAGAGCTTCGGATCGAAGGTCACTTCGTCGACGTGCACGGGCGACGCCTGCGGGAACGAGTCGGATGCCACGTAGGTCGCCAGTTTGCGGTCGACCTTCCTGAACACGAACACGTTCGGTGCCTCGTGCGGGTTGCTTTCCAGGCGGCGAATCAACTCGGCGGAGTCCGAAGATGCCGCCCAGCCCCGGATTTCCGCGCTCCGCTGGGTGTAGCGCGCGAGCGGGTTCGCGTACTGCGGGGTGGTCTGCTGGAAACCCCAGTACGGCGCGAAGGACAGCAGCCGGTCGTAGGCGGAGAGCACGACGTTCCGGGTCGGGGCCCGGCCGGACAGCTGGTCGATCGTGCTGATCAGCTCACCGGTCCACGCGCCGTCCTGACTCGGGTCGTGCTGGCCCTTGGCGTTGTAGCCGTCGGCGTAGTAGTCCGATTGCGCGTCCTGCACCTGCGGGTCGAGCGACCGCACACTGGTCTGGGCCAGCGACACGGCACCGGCGAGTGCGAGCACGAAACCCGCGATCAGCACGGGGCGGGCGTTGCCCAGCAGCTTCGGCACCTGCCGCAAGACCTCCACGGCCGCGAACACACCCGCGACCGCGAGCACCGTCTCGAGGCTGCCGATGAACCGGAACGCCAGCAGCGTGGTGTGCACCATCAGCGCCAGCGTGTTCAGCACGAACCACACGTAGACGATCGCCACGACCGTCAGCAGTGCGAACGCGATCGGGTTGCGCCGGGCGCGCACGATCAGCCACACCAGGCCGGCCAGGCACAGAATGCCGAGCACGCTCGTCGGCTCGAACGGCGTCGGGAAGTACGCGCTGGACTCCGGCAGGAAATGCGCCGCCACGTTCGGCTTCCCGAGCCCGCCGGCGACCAGGAACGGGCCCCACGTGACGAGCGCGAGCAGTACGGTGAGCGCGCCCATTCCGGCCAGCCGCAGGAAAAGCCGCTTGACCGTCGGGCCCGGTTTTTCGCCGTGCCGGACGTCGAGTACGCCCGCGACGATCGCCAGCACCACGACGACGGCGACCCCGAGCACGGCGTGCAGCGTGTAGGTCATGGCCGCGATGCCCAGGTACACGCCGATCAGCACGACCGGCCACTTCGGGATCCGACGGCGCCGGAACACCGACCACGCCAGCACCGCGATCGGCGGCAGCCACGCGGTCGTCGGCCACGCGTACGGCTCGTCGACGACGACCGTGACCAGCCCGGCGAACACCGTTGCAACCGTGGCCAGCAAGGCGATGCGCCGATCGGTGACCAGGCTCCACAGCACGAACGCGACGACGGTCGCGAGCGCGACCCACATGATCGCGTACGGCTTGTAGGCGGCCCAGCCGTCCCAGCCGAGCAGGTTCGCGAACCGGCCGCCGAGCCAGAACCACGCGCCCGGGTAGTACGGCGCGATGCCGTGATAGTTCATGTCCGCGAGCCCGTGGCCCGCGGTCATCCGCTCCATGTACTGGAGGCGGAACGTGTTGTCGACCGACGAGCCGCCGAGGTAGAAGCGGGTCGCCTGGAGCGGGATCGCGAGCAGCAGCGTCGACAACGCCGCGAGCGCCGAGCAGGCGCCGGCGAGCTTCACCCACGACGGCCAGCGGCGCGTCCAGCCGAAGCCGATCAGCGCGAAACACACCAGCAGGAGCCCCGCGGCGGCGAGGCTGACCAGCGCGGCGGGCACGTTGGTGCCGGGATCGGTGCCGATGTGGCCCGCCGCGAACGTCAGCACCGGGCTCAGCACCACCGCCAGCAGCCCGCCGAGCACCAGTTCGAGCAGGGTGCGGCCGAGGGTGAGCCTGGTGAGCGGCGGCTCCGGCGCGGGCTCGGTCTCCTCGGCCACCGAACGCGCCACCGTGCTCGTCACAGGTAGAAGGTCACCGCGAGCGTCGCCACCCACAGCACACCCAGCACCTGCAGCACGCGGTCCTTGAGCACGATCTCCTCGGGCTCGCCCGCCGTACCGCCGTCCACGTCCACCGCATACCGCAGCACCGCGATCACGAACGGGACCATCGAGATCATCGGCCAGATCGACCCGTGCGCACCCTCACGCAGGGTGAACGCCCACAGCGAGTACGACATGATCAGGATCGCGGCGGCCGTGGCCCACACGAAACGCAGGTAGCTCGCCGAGTACTTCTTCAGCGACGACCGGATCTTGGCGCCGGTGCGCTCGAACAGCATGATCTCCGCGTAGCGCTTGCCCGCCACCATGAACAGCGAACCGAACGCCGTGACCAGCAGGAACCACTGCGACAGCGCGATTCCGGCGGCGACACCACCGGCGATCGCGCGCATCAGGAAGCCCGAGCCGACGATGGCCAGGTCGACCACCGGCTGGTGCTTGAGCCCGAAGCAGTAACCCAGCTGCACCGCCTCGTAGACGCCGAGCACGATCGCGAGCTGCGGGCTGGCCAGGAACGAGATCCCGATGCCGGCCGCGAGGAAGACCACGGCGGCGACATAGGCGATCGGCACCGGCACGATGCCCGCCGCGATCGGGCGGTTGCGCTTCGTCGGGTGCGCGCGGTCCGCCTCGACGTCGACCGCGTCGTTGACCAGGTACACCGACGACGCGGTCAGGGAGAACGCGA
>DATFHB010000011.1:0-16526 GCA_035248845.1 Amycolatopsis sp.
TCGGTGCGTCGATTCCCGCGGCCCGCACCGTTTTCGGCACGCCGGTGGAATCACGGAGGTAGATCTGCTCGCCGTCGAGGACATTCGTGACGGTGTAGGTCAGCGCGGGCCGGCCGGCCTGCGTCGCGGGTGCCGCCGGCCTTGGCGGAGTCTCTGCGGACTTGCCGAAAACAGCGCCGAGCACGAAAAGGAACGCGAATACACCGAGCGTGATCTTGAGCCAGAGTGGCACCCGCCGTCGCAACTCACACCCCCATTTCCGCTCCCGCGAATTGTTCCTCGCGTTACCTGGCGACGTCGTTACGTTTTCCCGTTCGCCGGCGACTGAGTAGGTGATGACTTTCACACACCTGCTCCCGTTGACCCACAAAGGCCGCGTCCCGGCGAGATCGGCGGAATTCACCGCGCTCGACACGACGACCACCGGCCTGCGGCCCGGACACGTGCTCGAGATCGGCGCGGTGCGGGTGCGTGCCGACGGCACCGTGCTCGACGAGTTCACGTCGCTGACCAACCCAGGGTGGAACATCGAAACGGGATCTTCGCATGTGCACGGCGTCACGCGGCGCGACCTCGACGACGCGCCCGGCTTCGGCGAAATTCTCGGCCGCCTGTTCGACCTGTGCCGCGGCAGCGTGCTCGTCGCGCACAACCTGCCGTTCGTGGACGCGTTCCTCGCCGCCGAGCTGACGCGACTGCGGATCGCCCTGCCGCCGTTGCCCGCGGTGAGCACGCTCGACGCGGCGCGGCAGGCGCTGCGGTTGCCGAACTACCAGCTCGCGACCGTCGCCGGCGCGCTCGGCATCGACGACTTCCCCGCGCACCTCGCGCTCGCCAGGGCCCGCACCTGCGGGTACGTCGTCGCGGCGCTGGTCACCACGCACGGCTTCGCGTTCGCCGACCAGCCCGCGCTGCCCGACCTGCCGCAGTACCCGACCGTGCTTCCCTTGCCCCGCAGGGAGACCTCGCCCGGCAGGGGCTGGCTGTCAGACCTGCTCGTGCGGGTGCCGCTGGCCGCGGGCACCGACCCCAGCCGCGACGCCCACCGCGAACTGCTCACCATCGCGGTCGCCGACCAGTCCGTCTCCGCCGACGAGGGCCGAAAACTGGGTGCGCTGGCGGTCGACGCGGGCATCCCGTGGCCGGAGGTGCGGCAGACGCACCAGCACTACGTGTCCGCCATGCGCGGCATCGCCGAGGACGACGGGTTGATCACCGAGGCCGAAGTGCGCGACCTGCGGCGGGTCGCCCACGCGCTCGACGTGCCCGAGGTCGTGGCCGACCTGCGGCCGAACGAGCGCGGTGCACGCCCCACCCGGGTCCTCGTGCTCGGCGAGACCCCGGAGGCGGACGCGCTGCGCGCCGCCGTGCTGCGCGCCGGCATCCGGCTCGCGCCACGGCTGACGGAGGCGGTCACACATCTCCTCGCGGGCGACGACGTCTCGCCCCGCGATCCGCGGTTGGTGCGCGCGGCCGATCTCGGGATCATGCGGCTGGACCTCCGGTCGGGGTGGACCGCGCTGGGGCTGATCGCGCCCGGCGAACCTCGGCCCCCGCAACAGGCGCACCCGTGGCAGGTCTGGGCGGCGCGGGCACTGATGGGCGCGGGGCTGGTGGTCATGCTGCTGACGCTGGTGGCGCTGTTCGCGGGCGCGGCCGTTGTGGGCGGGCTTTTCCTGGGCGTCTTCGGCGTGGCCGCGCTGGTTGGCGGCTGGTACCTGAGCGAACCGGCCACCGGCTGATCCCACCGACCGCGAACGGTCCCGTGAATACTCCATGCGGGGCCGTCGGTGGCATGCGGTATCACTGTGGGCATGTCGCCCATCCCCGAGCTTCAGCAACGCCAGATCGATCGTTGGTGTGCGCGGCGTGTGCCGGCGGAGAAGCGCGACGAGTTCACCGTTACCTCCCGCTGGCGTGCCCGGACGGTCACGTTGGTGGAGCAGCGTGCTGAGTGGTCGGTCAGCGGCGGGCCCGCGGGCGTCACGGAGCGTGCGTTCGCGCAGCTGCGGTACGGCACGGACGGCCTCTGGACGCTGTACCGCTGGGTGGATGAGCAGGGCCGGTGGCGACGGTATTCGGAGAGCACGCCGGGGATCTCGCCGGTGCCGCTGCTGGAGGACATCGACCGGAGTGCCTGCGGCGGGGTTTTCTTCTGCTGGCTCAACCCCTGGTAGGCGCGCGCGCAGAGTGGTGATCCAGGCCACGAAGTCAACGCTGGTGGGTGACGGCTTCACACCTTGGGGTCGGGCAGGATAGGGCGGGTGAACTCGGCCCCCGATCTGCGCTGCTACCTGCGCACTCTCGACGTGGAGACGTTGGCCGAGCTGCTGCTGGACCAGGCCGGGCGTGACTCACGGTTACGGCACGAGCTGGAGGTTCGGGCGGTCGTGCGGGAGAAGGTCGAGCCGGTCCTCGACACGATGCAGCGCCTTCTCGACGCGGGCACCCAGGCCGACCTGACCCCGCTGGCGCGGCGGATGCTGGACAGTCTCGATCAGGCGTCGGCCGCGGAGCGCCGCCGCGCGCTCACGTTGTACGCGCAGGCGTGTGCGACCCATCCGCCCGAGCCCGAGCAGCTGGCCGACTGGATCCTGGCCACGCAGTTCGGCGAGGACGAGTGGCCGCGGATCGACCTGGCCGAGTTCGCCGGTGCGCTCGGCGAGCGGGGCCTCGCCCGCATCCGGTCCACAGTGGACGGTGTGCTGTGCGGGCGGCCCGGCCCACGCCGCGACGTCGCGCGGCAGCTCGCCGAACAGGTCGCCGAGGTCACCGGGGACGTCGACCGGCTGCTGGAGATCCTGCGCGGCAAACCGCCGGCGCAGGACGTCCACCTCAAGATCATCCGGGTGTTGCGCGAGGCGGGCAGGCATGCCGACGCGATCGCCTACGCCGCCCGCACGATCGTGCGGGCGGACCGGCCGCGCCAGGGCATCCTCGCGCTGCGCCGCGCCGAGTTCCGGCGCAACCCCAATCCGGCCAGCTACCGGGCGCTCCGCGAGGCGGCGAGCCGCCTCGACTGCTGGCCCGAGGAGCGCGACGCGGCCTTCACACTGCTCGGCGAGGGCGATCCGGCCACCGCGATCCCGGTCTACCGGCTGCACGTCGAGGACCTGATCCAGCAGAAGGACCCGTCGTGCTACCGCGAGGCCGCCCGTGCCCTGCGCGAGCTGCGCGGCCTGCACCGGCGCGCCGAAACGGCCGAGGATTTCGCGCTGTACCTGGCGGATCTGGTCGAGACACACAAACGGAAGACCCGATTGCTGATCGAGGTCCGCAACGCGCGGATCGCGATGCCCAAGATCACGCCGCGCCAGAAGGCCCTATCGGCATAGGCAAGGATGGCGCGGTGGATCTTCGTGCCTACCTGCGCTCGCTGGATGTGGACACGCTGGCGGAACTGCTGGCGGAGCAGGCCGTGCGGGATCCTGAGCTGCACGGCAGGTTGACGGAACGCGCAGGTGAGGCGGCCGAGACGTCGCGCGTCGGCGCGGTGCTGGACACGCTGCAGCGCCTGCTCGACGCCGGCAGCCAGGCCGACCTGGCGCCGCTGGCCCGCCGCACCGTCGACCGGATCGTCGACGCCGAGGACCACGCCGAGCTGCCCCGTGCCGTGCGGCTCTACGCGCGGGCGTGCGCCGCGCATCCGCCGGTGCCCGCCGAGCTGGCCGAATGGCTGTCGGCGCTCGCCTTCTCCGGGTACCACGTGGACCTCACGGCGTTCGCGGAAGCACTGGGGGACAACGGACTCGGGCACCTGAAGTCTATTGTGGACAAAGACGGCCCGGAGTGGCTGAGCGAGCAGGTCGCCGCGGTGACCGGCGACGCCGACACCCTCCTGGAGATCTTGACCCGCCGCCCGCCGAGCGTCGAGGTCAACCGCCGGATCATGCGGGTGCTGCACGCCGCGGGCCGCACCGAGGACGCGATGAGCCTGCTGCGAGGCGAATTCCGGCATACCCCGATCGGCGGCGAGCTGGCCACCCACAAGGCGGACATCGACGCGCTCATCGCCAAGGGCCCGGCGCACTATGCCGAGGTGGCGAAGGTCCTGCGCACGGTGCGGACGCTGTGCCGCAGGGCCGGCGAGCCGGCGGAGTTCACCACCTACCTCGCCGGACTCGTCACCACGCACAAGCGCAAGACGCGGCTGCTCGCGGAGATCCGTGACGCCCGGATCGCGATCCCGAAGTAGATGAGTTCCGGGCGCGGTGCGAATATGACCTCATGACCGAGCTGCCCCAACAGGATTCCGCCGACGAGAACGTGGACGAACTGCTCGAGGAAGTCCTGCGCGAGTTCGCCGAGCTGGGCCCCGGCGCCGATCCGTTGCGGGTCGAGCTGGTGACGTCCGAGATCCTCGGCGAGTGGTGGGAGGCCGGTGACGACCTCGCGACGGAGCTGATCGAGTTCGCCTCGAACGCCCCCGAGCCCGCGCGGCTGGCGGCGCCGCTGGCGGCCCTGTGCACGCTGGCCACCGGCGAGGAGCAGCGCGCCGCGGCCGGCATCGCGCTGGAGAAACTGGGCCTGCCGGAGCCCGACTGGGCGGGGCGGCTCAACCAGGTCACGGTGGCCGAATGCTGGCGCACCGCGGACGTGTACGGCGACGAGACCTCGGTACTGGTCGTGTTCGGCGAGGGCGAGGCGGCGCACGGTCTGCTCGTGTCGATCAGCTACGCCATGCTGGGCGGCTGGGCCGACGAGGCGGTGATCGTCGAGTCGCCTGCCGAGGTGATCGACGAGATGCGGACACAGGCCGCCGACGGCGGTGACCTGGTGATCTGCGAGCAGATCAGCCCGGCGCGGGCGCACCGGCTGCTCGCCGACGCGTTCGACGGCACCGAGTCGCAGCAGGAACCCGAGGTCACCGACGACTACCTGCGGTTCCGCGCGCTCGCGTTGGCACGCACGCGCGTGCTGCCCGAGCCGGAGCCGCAGCCCGAGTCCGCCGCGCTCTCGGTCGAGGAGCAGGCGCGGGCAATCGACGAGTTCTTCGCCGCGTCCCCCGACCTGGAGGACACCGAGGCCGCCCGTGTCTGCGCACTGCGGCTCGTCGAGTTCGGCGCCGAGCACGACCCGCACAGCCCGCTGCGCGCCGGTCCCGAGAAGCTTTCGTCCTTTGTGGACTTCGTGGACGACGGCGCGATCGAGCTGACCGGAGAGCAGGACGAGGCGCTGGGCGAGGTGCTGCCCGCGTGGGCGCGCTGGGGCGCGCTGCGCGACGGCCTGCCCGCCGACGCGGTCGAGCCGCTGCTGGAGGCCGTCGAGGACCGGCTCTACGAGCGCGTGCTGGAGTCCGAGACCAGCCTGGACGCCTACCTCGACGGCGCCGACGATCTCGACGAGACCGACGCGGCGGAGCTGGTCCGTCGCCGCCAGTTCGCGATCCCGTCGGTATACACCGAGATCGCCGGCGAAGAGGTCGAACTCGACCCGGCCGACCCGGAGCAGCGCCGGCTGCTGGTGATCGGCGAGCACCCCGACTTCCAGGACTCACTCGCCGAGGACGACCTCGACGAGGAGACGTTCCTGCTGGTCGCATCGCACACCACGATCGCGGACCAGCTGTGGGACAACGAGCCGCCGCAGGTGTGGGAGACCGCGCAGCGGCTGGTGGACGGCGGGCTGGAACGCGACCAGGTCATCACGGAACTGGCTCGCACGCTCGCAGCCCAGCTGGAGACAGGGGACGGCGACAGCCTCGAGTTCGACCTCGACGACTACCTCGAAGCCCTCAGCGAACTCGGCTGACGGCCTTTTCGCGCCGGTCCGCGAGGGCGTCGTCGAAGTCGACGACGAACGCGCCGACCGCCATGGCCAGCAGCATCGCGATGCCCAGCACCGCCCCGATCCAGGTGAACACGATCGTCACCATCGGCGTACCTCCTCCCTGGTAGGAGTGCCCTTTTCGCACTTCCACCAGGGTGCGGCGCGGGCACCGGAGACGGTATCGGCCAACCGGTTAGTGGCCGGCAAACAGGATCAGCCGATTGGCCGAGTTGCCCTTACAGCTTGCGCAGGCGCACGCGATTGATGGAGTGGTCTGCGTCCTTTCGCAGTACCAGCGTTGCCCGCGGACGGGTGGGCCGGATGTTCTCCATCAGGTTCGGCTCGTTGATGGTCCGCCACAGGTGGCGGGCCTCCGCGCGCGCCTCGCCGTCCGGCAGGCCCGCGTAGTGGTGGAAGTGCGAGGCCGGGTCGGCGAACGCGGTCTGCCGCAGCTCGAGGAACCGCTCGATGTACCAGGTCTCGATATCCTCGGTGTGCGCGTCGACGTAGATCGAGAAGTCGAACAGATCGGACACCGTCAGCCGCGGGCCCGGCTGCAACACGTTCAGGCCCTCGATGATGAGGATGTCCGGCCGGCGCACGACCTGCTCTTCGCCGGGCACGATGTCGTACGCCAGGTGCGAGTACACCGGCGCGGTGACCTCTTCGGCGCCCGACTTGACCTCGGTGACGAACCGCAGCAACGCGCGGCGGTCGTAGCTTTCCGGGAAACCCTTGCGGTGCATGATGCCGCGGCGCATCAGCTCGGTGCGCGGGTACAGGAAGCCGTCCGTGGTGACGAGGTCGACGCGCGGGTGGTCGGGCCAGCGGGCGAGCAGCGTGCGCAGCAGGCGCGCGGAGGTCGACTTGCCGACCGCGACACTGCCGGCGATGCCGATGATGAACGGCACCTTCGTGCCCCGGCAGTCCTCGCCGAGGAACGTCGTGGTGGCCTCGTACAGCCGTTGCCGGGCCGCCACCTGCAGGTTGATCAGTCGGGACAGCGGCAGGTACACCTCGGCGACCTCGTTGAGATCCACCTGTTCGCCCAGGCCGCGCAGGTTCAGCAGTTCGTCGGCCGTGAGCGGGAGCGGAGTGCTGCGACGGAGATCGCGCCATTGGTCCCGGTGTAGCTCGACGTAGGGGCTGACCTGGAGGACTCGTGGCGGCATCCCACACTCCTTGCCCGTCGCCTGCGCCGGCGTTCGATGTGCACATAACGCTGCTCTCACGTTAGGTCTTACCGGCGGTGAACGCGCTGTGACTTACTACACGACACGCACAGTGAGCGCGCGGAGCGGGGCGAACGTCAGGGTGTGCCGAAGACCTCGGTCCAGGCCGCGGCGACCTGGCGCGCGCACGTCGCCGGGGTGACGCCACCGACGCCGGTGCCGAGGCCGGGCATCGCGATCGTGTCGACGACGCGGCGTACCTCGACGCCGTGATCGACCTTGCCGTCGCGCCACAACAGGAACACCGCCCGCGCGGCGAGATACGGGTGCACGGTGTCCTCCGGCAGGTGCTCGCCGGGCTCGCGCAGCGTCGGTGCGCTGATCAGCCACGCCGGCTCGGTTTCGCCGGTGGGCACGATCACCGCGTCGCCGATCGGCAGTTCCCCTCCGTGGTACGCGAGTACCGCGGAGCGAACGTTCTGCTGGACGTCGGGAAACGCCCGTGCGTACACCGAGTCGACACCGGTGCGCATCCAGCCGTAGGAGTTCGACGGGCTCACCACCGCGTGCGCCTCGACGTCCAGCACCGAACCACGGTGCACGCGAACGGCACCGTCCACTGTGTCCACCACTTTCTGCCAAGCGGTGAAAAGAGATTCGTGTATGGCACAGAGGATCAGCGCCGGAGTACGGGGGCCGAAGGGATCTTCGGTTCCGTTGGGGCTGGCGTGCGTGCCCGATTCCGCGGTCACGTCCTACACCATGCCAAAAAAAGCCACCCGTGGTAACCATGCGTTCTTCGCGACGCCTGAACAGAGCAGCGCGGCACCTGGTGCGTAATCTGGGTTAGTGGCAAGGATCGCATATTTCGGACCGGAAGGGACGTTCACCGAACAGGCGGCACGCGAACTCGCGGCCACCGGCGACGAGCTGATCCCCTTCGAAACCGTCCAGGCGGCGCTGGCCGCCGTGCGCAAGGGAGAAGCCGACGCGGGCTGCGTGCCCGTCGAGAACTCCGTCGAGGGGCCGGTGCCCGCGACACTGGACACACTCGCCGAGCACGAACCGTTGATCGCGGTGGCCGAAGCGCTGCTGCCGGTGCACTTCTCCGTGCTCACCCGGCCGGGCACCACCGAGATCAGGACCGTCGCGAGCCATCCGCACGCGCTGGCGCAGGTGCGGTTGTGGCTCGGGGCGAACATGCCGGGCGCGCGCGTCGTGGTGTCGTCCTCGACGGCGGCGGCTGCGGTGGCGGTGCAGGCCGGTGAGTTCGACGCGGCCATCACCGCCCCGGTCGCGGCGGAGCACTACCCGCTCGAAGTCCGGGCCACCGAGGTGGCCGACGTGCGCGACGCGCGCACCCGCTTCCTGCTCGTCCGCTCGCCCCGCCACCCGCTGCCCGAGCCCACCGGCGCCGATCGCACGTCGCTGGTCGCGGCCGCCGCCAACCGCACCGGGACGCTGGCAGAGCTGCTCACCGAACTGGCCGGTCGCGGCATCAACCTGACCCGGCTCGACGCGCGGCCGTCGAAGACCAACTTCGGCGAGTACCGGTTCTTCATCGACTTCGAGGGGCACATCGCCGAGCCGCGGATCGGGGACGCGCTGGCGGCCCTGCGCCGCAGGTGCCGCAATCTCCGCTTCCTCGGTTCGCATCCGCGGGCCGACGGGGTGCGCGCGACGATCGATCCGTCCGCCACCAACGGAGACTTCGTCGACGCCGCGGACTGGCTCGCGGCGGTCCGCAGAGGGGAACAAGCGTGAGGCTGTACCTGGTCCGGCACGCCGAGAGCACAGGCAACGTCCGCAAGATCCTCGACACCGCCCTGCCCGGCCCGCCGCTGACCGACCTCGGCCAGGAGCAGGCACAAACGCTTGCGGCCAAGCTCGCCGGCGAGCCGATCGCGGCGGTGTACGCCTCGCAGGCCACCCGCGCGCAGCAGACCGCTACGCCGCTGGCCGCCGCCCTCGCGATGGAGGTGCAGGTCATCGAGGGTGTGCACGAGGTGAACGTCGGCGATCTCGAAGGGCGTGGCGACAAGGAAGCCCTGCGCGAGTTCGCGGCTACCGTGCGGCCCTGGACGCAGGGTGACCTGAACCCGTCGATGCCCGGCGGGGAGAGCGGTTTCCAGGTTCGCCGGCGGTACACGGCGGCGGTGGGCGAACTGCGCGCGAAGCATCTCGAAGATCACACGATCGTGCTAGTCAGTCACGGCGGGGCGATCCGGCTGAGCGCCGAATGGCTGGCCGACAACGTGCGGCCCGAGCTCGCCGACCAGGGCCTGATCCCGAACACGGGCATCGTCGAGCTGGAGACGCTCGACGACGGCGGCTGGCGCTGCCTGTCGTGGGTCGGCATGCCGGTGTAGCAGGCCGGCGTGACCATCTTGTTGTAGTTTCACCGCGTGCGCGGGTTTTCGGTAACGGAATGGCACCTGCCGGACAACCGACCGTATCCGCCGCACGTCCTCCGGGTAGTTCTTCACCAGCACAGGGAGGCGACAAGATGGTGCGAGTGAGGATTTCCCACATCGGTCTGGCCTGCACCGCGGCCGCGCTGGCCGCGGCCGTGTCGGCGTGCGGCGGGGGCACGAACAACGCGCAGCAGCCGAGTTCGAGTGCCGCCACGCCGACCGAAGCCGGCACGCCCAGCTCGTCGGCGAGCTCGGGCAGCACGCAGGCCACGACGGCCCCGGCGGCCCAGCCCGCCGACAACGGCGTCTGCAAGTCCGCTGATCTCAAGCTCTCACTCGGCCGGGGCGATGCAGCCGCGGGCACGGTCTACCGGCCGCTCGTGTTCACCAACGTCAGCGACCACCCCTGTGTGATCCAGGGCTTCCCCGGCGTGTCCTATGTCGCGGGCGCGGACGGCCACCAGGTCGGTGCGCCGGCCTACCGCGACGGCACAAAGGGGGCGCCGGTGACGCTCGCGAAGGGCGCCAGCGCGTACGCCGACGTCGGGTTCGTGAACGTGCAGAACTACGACGCCATGACCTGCCAGCCGCAGCCGGTGCGGGGGCTGCGGGTGTACCCGCCGCAGGAGACTGCGTCGACCTTCGTCGACGCGGCCGGGACCGGGTGCGCGAACGCGAACATTCCGGGCAACCATCTCACCGTGAAGACCATCCAGGCAGGCGCGGGGGAGCAGTAGCGCGCTCACACGTGGGCGCAGAACTGCTCCGCCAGCGTGAGGTGGCGCCGGCCCGCCGGGTCGGCGAAGTTGAGGCTGAGGACCATCCGGCTCACGCCGTCCAGGTGATCGGCCAGGTCGGAGTAGACGTCGCTCTCGTCGGCCGCCGCCGCGGACAGTTCCCGTGCGGCGACGACGTGGTGGACGACGTCGGGGCCGATCGCCTCGCGGATGTACCCGGCGGGGATTTGCGGCATCGCCGACACCAGCGCCGCGCAGGCGGCCTTGGCGTCCTGGGCCGCGGCGTCGGCGTCGCCGGAGAGCCCCCACAGCAGGCCGATGACCGACACCCCCACGACGAACCCGGCCACGCCGGCGAGCACCAGCGGGCGGCGTGAGACGGCCGGCTCACCGGCTTCCGGCGCCGTGTCGTCGCGCCTGATCCGCATGACCAATTCCAGCACCACGCGTGCCGGCGAGCCAGCCACGGCGCCGTCCCGTTACCAATCCGACCCGCTAGCCCCAGCCGAGTTCGTGGAGGCGGGCGTCGTCGATCCCGAAGTGGTGGGCGATCTCGTGCACCACGGTGATCAGCACTTCCTCGACGACCTGGTCCTCGTCCTCGCACATCTGGAGGATCGGGCGCCGGTAGATCGAGATCCGGTCCGGCAGGACACCGCCGTAGTCGCTGGTGCGCCTGGTCAGCGCCACCCCGTGGTACAGCCCGAGGATGCCCGGCGCCTCCTCGTTGTGCTCCTCGACGAGCACCACCACGTTGTCCATCGCCTCGGCGAACTCGGCGGGGACGGCGTCCAGGGCGTCGGCGACCAGTTCCTCGAACCGCGCCTCCGACATCTGCACGGGCATCGGCTATCCGCCGCCCGGCGCGGCCGGCTGCGACGACGTCGGCGGCGCGTCCTGCGCCTGCTGCCGGATGCTGCCGGTGACCGGCGCCAGCCCGCTGTTGTCGGCCAGCTTCGCGCCCACCTTGCAGTTGACCAGCGTCGACCCGGCGTCCCAGCTCTCCTGCTCCCGGGTGTCCCAGGTGAGGATCAGCTTCTGGTCGTCGAGGTTCACCCCGCCCGCGTAGCTCTGCACGTCCTTGTTGCACTCGGTGTCCAGCCAGCCGCCCTGGTCCTTTTGCGACGGATAGCCGCTGGTGAAGTGCGTCTTGACGTCGACGGTCGCGACGATCTCGTAGGCGTGCGGCTGAGCGCAGTCGATCGGGTTGCCGACCGTCTTGTCCTGCAGCCCGAGGCACGTGCCGGGATCCCACACGGCGGCCTGCGACTGGCTCGCCACGGTGCCCTTGACCGGCTGCAGCGCGCCCCCGGGCGCCGCCCACTGCAGCACGCAGCGGATGTCCCGGTCCCCGCCGGCCCACTGCGAACTGCCGGGCCGCAGCGCGCTGATCGTGAACTTGCCGTACGGGTCGAGGGGTTTGCCCAGGTACTGCATGGCGCCGCCGCCACACCGTTCCATCGCGATGTCGCGCCACTGGTCGACCGTCGGCGCCGGGGAACCGGCCGGGTACTTGTCGGCGACGTTCGCGACGCCGGTCACCTCGTACAGATGCGCCTGGGCGCACGGCACGAGGCGAATGTCGCTCGCGTCGGGCTGCGCCCAGGTGATGCAGCTGCCCGGGCCGGCGTGAAACGCGGCCCGCGCCTCGGGCGACTCGTCGACCTTCCCACCGCCGGCCGCGCCGCCGCCCCATGAGAAGGCGACGCTCAACGAGAGAGCCAGCACGGCGCCCAGGAAGACACCGGTCATGAGCAGCCGCGTACGCAGAGTGTCCTTTGCCAAACCGTCACCGAGCATCGCCGTCAATAATGCCCGCGTTGCCATCACAGGACACCCCTCGGGTCGTTAGTGTGTGCTCGATGACCGAAGACACCCCACCAGACGCCCCGAAACCGCCCGAAGGGGAGCAACACCGCGGCTCCATGCGGTTTCAGGACGCGGAGACCAGCAAACCGCGCGAACCCACACTCGCGGAACAGCGCGCCCGCCGCAAGGCACTCGCCGAAGAGGAGCGCCTCGAAGCGGCGAACGTCGAGGCCGAACGCAAGGCCGGTACGCGCCGCAAGCTGCTCATCGGCAGCGGCGTCACCGTCGGGCTCGTCGGCGTCGTCGCCGCCTGGTACGTCGTCGGCACGCCCGACGAGATCGGTGCCGTGTGCACCGACTCCAACGGCGTCGTGCAGAACGACGAGTACTGCGACGACTCGTACGTGACCAGCCACCACGGCTATTACAACTCCGGCACCGGGTTCTGGTTCGTGCCGCTGTCCACCGGCGGGCACAGCCAGTACCGCTACAACTACGGCGGCACGGGCGTGATCGGCAGCCATGTCGCCGGCGGCAGCTTCACCAAGCCGTCGGGCCACACCACCGTCAAGACCGCCTCCGGCGCCACCGTGCAGCGCGGTGGGTTCGGCATCAGCGGCAAGAGCAGCAGCGGCAGTAGCGGCAGTAGCGGCAGCAGCGGGAAGTCCGGGGGTTCCTAGAGTGCGAAGGGGAACCAGCTCGCCGCGGCGGGACTGGCAGCGCATCGTCGAGGAGCAGGGGCTGGTGTTCGGCACCCCCGCGCGCTACGGCACCGGAGCCGACCGGCCGTACTGGGACGAGTCCGTGCACTACGTCCTCGAGATGGACGAGGTGCTCTCGCTCGAAGCCGACGTCGAGCTACTCCACTCCATGTGCCTCGAGGCGGTCGACAACGTCGTCCTGACCGAGCGCTACCGCGAGTTCGGCATCCCGGAATGGGTGTGGCCGCACATCGCCGAGTCGTGGAAGCGCCGCGACCCGCACGTCTACGGGCGCTTCGACCTGCGCTACGACGGCAGCGGCCCGGCGAAGCTGCTCGAATACAACGCCGACACCCCGACCTCCCTGCTCGAAGCGTCGGTGCTGCAGTGGCACTGGAAGACCGAGGTGTTCCCCGACGACGACCAGTGGAACTCGATCCACGAGAAGCTGGTCGAGCGCTGGGGCGAGATCCGCGGCCACCTGCCCGACAGCGACGCCTACTTCACCTGGTCGTCCGCCGACCCGACCGGGGAGGACCACATCACCACCTCCTACCTGCAGGAAACCGCGGCCGAGGGCGGCCTCGACACGGTCGGCATCGCGATCGAGGAGATCGGCTGGGACCCGGTGCTCAAACGGTTCGTCGACCTCGAAGAGGCGCCGATGAACACGATCGTCAAGCTCTACCCGTGGGAATGGGTGGTGGACGAGGAGTTCGGCAGGCACGCCGTCGAGACGCTGCCGCGCACGCTGTGGGTCGAGCCGCTGTGGAAGATGCTGCTGTCGAACAAGACGCTGCTCGCGGTCATGTGGGAGAACTACCCCGGGCACCCCAACCTGCTCCCGGCGTTCGTCGACGAGCCGGGCATCCTCACCGAGTACGTGCGCAAGCCCAAACTCGGCCGTGAAGGCGCGAACGTGCAGATCGTCGCTCCCGGCTCCGAGACCGAGACACCCGGCGTCTACGGCCAGGAAGGCTACGTCTTCCAAGCGTTCGACCCGCTGCCCGAGTTCGACGGCTTCCGGCCGGCGCTGGGCGCGTGGATCGTCGGCGACGCCTCCGCCGGACTGGGGATCCGCGAGACGGCCGGGCTGGTGACCGACGACGGTGCGGCGTTCGTCCCCCACCGAATCCCGCAAACGTGATAAACACCCCGCGACATCACCGCTGAAGCACCCACCTGGGAGACCTTGTGACCACCACTCTCGCGCTGCCTGCCACGTTCGGCTCCGACCTCGTGCACGGTATCGGCGCGATCCTGCTCTACGGCGTCGTCGGCCTGCTGCTGATGTTCGCCGGGTTCTACGCCATCGACTGGACCACACCCGGCAAGCTGTCGGCGCTGGTGCACCGCGGCCTGCCGAACGCCGTGATCGTGACGGCGTCGGGGCTGCTGTCGATGGCGTTCATCGTGGTGGTGGCGATCTTCAACTCGGCCAGCGATCTGACCGCGGGCCTCGTCACCGCCTTGGTTTACGGGCTGCTCGGCATCATCGTGCAGGTCATCGCCGTGCGGCTGCTGGAATGGGCCACCCGGATCGACGTCGGCCGCACGATCGAGCACGAGCAGTTCCAGCCGGTGAGTGTCGTGGTGGCGGCCGCCCACCTCGCGCTGGGACTCGTCGTGGCGGTCGCGATCTCCTAGGGTAAGGGTGTGCGTCTGCTGAGGACACCCGAAGACCGGTTCACCGACCTGCCCGACTTCGACTTTCCCGCGCTGTACGCCGACATCGAAAACCCGAGAGACGGCATCGTCCGGGTGGCCTATGTCGGGGCCGGTCCACCGGACGGCCCGGCCGTGCTGCTGCTGCACGGCGAACCGAGCTGGTCGTTCGTCTACCGCCAGGTGCTTCCCGTGCTCGCCGACGCTGGCCTGCGCGCGATCGCGCCCGACCTGGTCGGGTTCGGCCGCTCCGACAAGCCCGCCGACATGGCCGCGCACAGCTTCGCCCGGCACGTCGAGTGGATGCGCGCGTTCGCGTTCGACGCGCTCGACCTGCGTGACGTGACGCTGGTGGGCCAGGACTGGGGCGGGCTCATCGGGCTGCGCCTGGTCGCCGAGCACCCGGACCGCTTCTCGCGCGTCGTCGCGGCCAACACCGGACTGCCCACAGGCGACCACGACATGCCCGAGGAGTGGTGGGCATTCCGCCGCGCCGTCGAGAAGGCGCCGATCCTCGACATCGGACGGTTGGTGCAGTCCGGTTGCAAGACCAAACTGGACGAACACGTCCGCGCCGCCTACGACGCGCCGTTCCCCAACGAGATGTACAAAGCCGCCCCGCGCGTGATGCCGACGCTGGTACCGACCCGCCCGGATGATCCGGCCACAGAGGACAACCGCCGCGCCTGGGCCGCACTGTCCGAAATGGACCTGCCATTCCTGTGCGCGTTCTCCGACGGCGACCCGATCACCGGTGGGATGTCCCCGGTGCTGCAGCGCGCGATGAAGGGCGCCGCGGACCGGAATCACCCCGTGGTGATCGGCGCCGGCCACTTCCTCCAGGAGGACGCCGGCACCGACCTGGGCCGGATCATCGCGGACTTCGTCCGAGACACACCCGCGAGTTGAGCTTTCCCGGCGCGCGAGTTGGGACTTGCGGGCGCGGAACCCTGAACTCGCGGGCGCGGAAGCCTCAACTCGCGGGTGCGGAAGCCTCAACTCGCGGGTGGTTACGCGGTGGTGCCGTCCGGGTTGATCACGGAGAATCCCGTGTACGGCACCAGCGCCTCGGGGATCCGGACCGAACCGTCGGCCTGCTGGTTCTGCTCGACGAGCGCGACCAGCGTGCGGCCGATCGGCAGGCCCGACGCGTTCAGCGCCGCGACCGCGCCGCGCTTGCCGTCCTTGCCCTTGCCGCGGATGTTCGCGCGCCGGGTCTGGAACACGCCGGTGTCCGACGCGCTGGAAATCTCCCGGTAGGTCCCCTGGCTCGGCATCCACACCTCGACGTCGTAGGTGATCTGCGCGCTGAACCCGATGTCCCCGGCCGGCAGCTTGATCAGGCGGTACGCCAGCCCGAGCCGCTGCAGCACGGCCTCGGCGTGCGAGACGATCTCCTCCAGCGCGTCGCGGGAGGACTCCGCCTCGACGAACTGCACCAGCTCGACCTTCGAGAACTCGTGCTGCCGGATCAGACCGCGCGTGTCGCGGCCGTACGAACCGGCCTCCGAGCGGAAGCACGGGGTGAACGCGGTGTAGCGCAGCGGCAGGTCGTCGAGCGTGAGGATCTCGCCGGCGTGCAGGTTGACCAGCGGCACCTCGGCGGTCGGGATGAGGAACAGTTCCCGGTCGGCGACCCCGGTCCGGAACAGGTCCTCCTCGAACTTCGGCAGCTGGCCGGTGCCGGTCATCGTCTGCCGGGTAACCAGCGCGGGCAGCGAGAACTCGGTGTAGCCGTGCTCGCGCGTGTGGAGGTCGAGGAAGAACGTGCTCAGTGCGCGCTCGAGCCGGGCGCCCGCGTTCCGGAACACCGCGAACCGCGGGCCCGACAGCTTGGTGGCGCGGCCGAGGTCGAGCCAGCCGGCGCGTTCGCCGAGGTCGACGTGGTCGAGCGGCTCGAAGTCGAACTCGGGCGGCGTGCCCCAGCGGCGGATCTCCTCCGCGGACTCCTCGGTGGCGCCGTCGGGCAGCTCGTCGAGCGGGATGTTGGGGATGGCCAGCAGGAACTCGTTCAGCTCCGCCTCGACCTCGCGCTGCTCCTCCTCCAGCTCGCCGATGCGCATCTTGAGCTGCCGGGCCTGCTCGCGCAGCTCCGTGATGTCCTCACCGCGGCGCGCGGCGGCCTGCACGTCCTGCGCCGACTTCTTGGACTGCGCGCGCGCCTGGTCGCCCTCGCTGATGACCTCGGAACGCCTGCTCACGAGCTTGCCGAGACGATCGGTGTCGAGCACATACCCGCGGCGGCGCAGCTTGGCGGCC
>DATFHB010000012.1:0-2072 GCA_035248845.1 Amycolatopsis sp.
GCCGGCTGGCTGCCCACCCAACCCGACGCGAGGCAACAGTGGAACGCCGCCGTCCAGGCCGTCATGACCTCACGGGAGCTGAGCGCCAGTCATCCAGAGGTGTGGCGCGCCCTGCTGACCTCCGGCACCGCTACACCGGCCAACGAACTCCGGCAGTTCTGTCTCGTCTGGACACAATGGACCGAACTGCTCGCCATCACCGCCGAGTCCCGCCAGCGTTGGGGCGAGCAGGGCTGGGCCCCCGCGTGGCAGCGTGACGGCGCGGCGTGGCTCGCGGATCTGCGGTCCTTCGGGCTCCTGCCGGTTCAGCGGTGGGGCGCGCTGCTGGACCAGGCCGGACTCCTCGGCCGTGCCGGGCTGACGGAGTTCCGGCAGCAGCTGTTGCGCGGGGAATTCCGTAACGGGGAGCTCGAACTTTGTTTCTTGCGCGGGGTGGCTGCCGCAGCACTCGCCGAGCGAGCGCGCTCGCAGGGCCTGGAGTACTTCGACGGCGCGGCGCACGACCGTCACGTCGAGCAGTACCTGCGGCTCGGCGCCGACCTGAGGAACCACCTGCCGGCCCAGCTCGGCGCGGCCGTGGTGAACCGCAGGCCGCGAGACAGCGTCGGCCGTCGCGACGAGGCAGGCGAGCTGATTCGGCGGCTGAACTCGCGCAAGGACCGGCTGTCGTTCCGGGAGGCGGTCAAAACCTACCCTCGCGCCGTCGCCGCGTTGACGCCCTGCTTCCTGATGAGCCCGGCGTCGGTGGCGAACTTCCTGGAGCCGGGCGCGCTGACCTTCGATTTGGTGGTCTTCGACGAGGCTTCGCAGATCAGGGTGGCGCAAGCGGTCGGCGCGATGGGCCGGGCGCGGTCGGTGGTCGTGGTCGGCGACTCCAAGCAGATGCCGCCGACCAGCATCATGGAGGCGAGCCACGATGGCGACGCGGAGGAGGACAGCTCGGTCGTCGAGGACCTCGACAGCATCCTCACCGAGAGCGTCGAGTCCGGACTCCCGCAGGAGTGGCTGTCGTGGCATTACCGCAGCACCGAAGAGTCGTTGATCGCGTTCTCCAACGACCGCTATTACGACGGCAAGCTGGCGACGCTGCCGGCGCCGGGTAGCGACCCGACGCTGGGCATCAGCTGGCGGCGGGTCGACGGCGCTTTCGATCGCGGTACCCGCGCCAGCCGCACGAACCGCGTCGAGGCCGAGGCGATCGTGGACGAGATCGCCGCCCTGTTACGGGATCCCCGCACCGGGGCCCGCTCGATCGGGGTAGTCACCTTCAACGTGCAGCAGCGGGACCTGCTGCTGAACCTCCTCGAGGACAGTACCGACGAGCGGATCCAGGCGGCGCTGGCGCGGCAGGACGGCGAAGCGCTGTTCGTGAAGAACCTGGAGAACGTGCAGGGCGATGAGCGGGATGTCGTGCTCTTCTCACTCGCGTTCTCCAAGGACCCCAAGTCCGGCATCCTGCCGCTGAACTTCGGCCCGCTAAGCTTGGCCGGCGGCGAGCGCCGCCTGAATGTGGCGATCACCCGGGCGCGCAAGCAGGTCGTGCTGTACAGCTCGTTCGACCCCACCGACATCGACCTGTCCCGCACCAGGGCGGTCGGCACCAAGCACTTGCGCGCCTATCTGGAGATGGCCGCGCACGGGCCCGAGCGGACCACGTCGTCGGCGTCGCAGCGCGAGCACCAGATCGACCGCGTACTTGACGAGGTCGCGGCGGTACTGGAGTCGCGCGGCTTCGAGATGCGCAAGCACCACGGCCTGTCCCACTTCACCGTCGACTTGGCGGTGCGGCGGCCCGGGTCGAGGCGATGGCAGGTGGCGGTGATGCTGGACGGGCCACAATGGAGTTCGCGGCCCACTGTCGCCGACCGCGAGGCGGCGCCCCAGTTGCTCGCCACCGTGATGGGCTGGCCGAGTGTGATCCGGCTGTGGCTGCCGGCCTGGCTCAACGACCGTGATGGTGTGCTGGCTCGGATCGACGCCGCGTGTCCGGAGGTGGAGGAGGAACCCGAAGTCGCGGACGCCTTTGAAGACCTGTCCGCGCCCGCGGCCTACGAGGTGCCCGAACCGCCGCC
>DATFHB010000013.1:0-11113 GCA_035248845.1 Amycolatopsis sp.
GCGGGCAGCCGCAGCAGGCGTCCGAATTTACCCGGGCCGTGCGAGCGCAGTGCGGCCACCGCCTCGGGTTCGTGGCGCGCGGCGTTCGCCAGCACGCCCATGATGAGCATGGTGATCACCAGCGACGTGCCGCCGTAGGAGATCAGCGGCAGCGTGACGCCGGTGACCGGCAGCAGTCCCACCACGTAGCCGACGTTGATGGCGGCCTGCGCGACGAGGAAGACGGTCAGCGTGCCGGCCACGATCCGGATCCACGGGTCGATGTTGCGGGTCGCGATGCGCAGGCCCGCCACGGCCACCCCGGCGAACAGGCCGAGCACCACCGCGCAGCCGACGAAGCCGAGCTCCTCGCCGATCAGCGCGAAGATGAAGTCGTTCTGCACGTTCGGCAGGTAGCCCCAGTTCGACGCGCCCTGGCCCAGTCCCTTGCCGAACAGCCCGCCGTCGGCGAGCGCGAGCTTGGCCTGGTTCGCCTGGAATCCCGCGGCCGACTTGTCCGCGTCCGGCGACAGGAACGACATCACCCGGGCGAGCCGGTACGGCGCGATGATCGCGAGCACCAGGATGCCGCTCAGGCCGCCCGCCAGGATCACGCCGAACAGCCGTTTCGGCGCGCCGGCGAACCACAGCAGGCCGAGCAGCACCACCGCGAGGGTGATCGTGCCGCCCAGGTCGGGCTGCAGCATCACCAGCGCGAACATCAGCAGCGCCACCGGCACCACTGGCACCATCAGGTGCCGCCACTGGTGCAGCAGGTGGTACTTGGTCACCAGCACGTGCGCGCCCCACAACGCGAGCGCGACCTTGGCGAACTCGACGGGCTGCACCGAGAACCCGCCGACCACGAACCACCGCTGCGCGCCACCGCCCGCCGACCCCAGCGGCGTGAGCACCAGCGCGAGCGCGCCGAGGGACAGCACGATCGCCACCGACGACAGCGCCCGCGTGCGGCGCAGCGGCATCCGCAGCCCGATCCAGAACACCAGCGCACCGCTGGCCACGAAGATCACGTGCTTCTTGAACAGCGAGTACACGCCCGACCCGGTGGCCGGGTCGACGGAAGCGACCGACGACGCCGACAGCACCATCACGATGCCGATCGAGGTGAGCAGGCCGGTCAGGGCCAGCACCAGGTGGAAGTCGGCCAGCGGCCGCGACATCCACGCCGTCAGCGCGCCGAGCCGCGTCTCCCGCTTGCGCCGGGGCCGGCGCTCACCACTGGGCGCCGGGCGTGGCTCAGGCTTTTCGTCAACCGCGGTCACTCGCGCTGCCCCGGTCCAGGAGATCTCTCACCGCGCCGGCGAACGCATCGCCCCGTTGGGCGTAGTC
Organism: Amycolatopsis sp.; assembly: GCA_035248845.1. Lineage (GTDB taxonomy): Bacteria > Actinomycetota > Actinomycetes > Mycobacteriales > Pseudonocardiaceae > Amycolatopsis_E. Next base: position 1,330 of record DATFHB010000013.1, read on the forward strand.
ACGGAACATGTCCAGGGACGCCGCGGCAGGTGCCAGCAGGACGACATCACCGGGGCGCGCCAGCCTGCGCGCTGCCTCTACCGCCGCATTCATGGGCTCATCGTGACCTGCCGGGACCCGCTCGACGTGGACATTCGGCGCGTGTCGCGCCAGAGCGGCCGCGATGACCTCCGCGTCCACGCCGAGCAGCACCGCACCCCGCAGGTGCCCGGACACGGCCGCGACCAGGTCGTCCACCGACGCGCCCTTGAGCTGGCCGCCCGCGATCCACACCACGTCGCCGTGCGCGAGCAGTGATCCTGCGGCGGCATGCGGGTTGGTGGCCTTCGAGTCGTTGACATACCGGACGCCCTCGACCTCGCCCACCTCGACGGCGCGGTGGGCGCCGGGCTGGAACTCGCGCAACCCCTTCGCGACAGCGTCGGTGTCGACACCGTAGGCGCGGGCGAGCGCGGCCGCCGCCAGCGCATTGGCGAGGTTGTGCGGGCCCGCGGGCCGCACGTCGCCCACCGTGCACAGCTCCCGCGCGTGCGCCGGGTCGGCCACGAAGGCGCGGTCGACCAGCAGATCCTCGACCAACCCGACCTCGCCGGGGCGCGGCGTGTCGAGCCGGAAGCCGACGGTGCGCTCGTGCCCGGCGGCCAGCCGGGCCGACCAGGTGTCGCCGGTGTTGTAGACGACCGTATCCGCGTGCGCGTAGACCTTGCCCTTGTCGGCGGCGTAGGCCTGGATCGAGCCGTGCCAGTCCAGGTGGTCCTCGGCGACGTTGAGCACGACGGACGCCTGCGGCGCCAGCGTGTTCGACCAGTGCAGCTGGAAGCTGGACAGCTCGACGGCGAGCACGTCGTAGCCGGCCGACACCGCGTCCAGCACCGCGAAACCGACGTTCCCGCAGGCCACGGCGTTGACACCGGCCGCACGCAGAATCGATTCCAGCATCCCTACGGTGGTCGTCTTGCCGTTGGTGCCGGTCACCGTGAGCCACACCGGCGGGCTGTCCCAGGTCTGCGACAGGCGCCAGGCCAGCTCGACGTCGCCGATCACCTCGATACCGGCGTCGGCCGCCGCGACCAGCAGTGGCGCCGTGGGCCGCCAGCCGGGGCTGGTGACCACCAGGTCCGTGCCTTCGGGAGGCGCGCTCAGGCCGGATACCAGCTCCGCGCCGAGGCCGCCCAGTTCGGCCAGCCGCGACGCGTTGCCGTCGGTGACGGTCACCCGGGCGCCCAGGCCGAGCAGCGCGGGCACCGCCGATCTGCCCGTGACCCCGGCACCGGCGACCAGGACGTGACGTCCCGCGAACACGCGTTACCCTCCCGCGCCGAGCTGTTCGGAGTAGAACAGGCCGAGCCCGAACATGCAGCAGATGGCGGCCAGCAACCAGAATCTGATGATGACCGTGGTTTCCGCCCAGCCCGCGAGCTCGAAATGGTGATGGAACGGCGCCATCCGGAACAGCCGGCGACGGGTCGTGCGGAACACCGCGATCTGCAGGACCACCGAGATCATCTCGACCATGAACAGCCCGCCGATCACGATCGCCAGCAGCTCGGTGCGGGTGGTGATGGACAGCCCGGCCACCAGGCCGCCCAGCGCGAGCGAACCGGTGTCCCCCATGAAGATCTTCGCGGGCGCGGCGTTCCACCAGAGGAAGCCACAGCAGGCACCGGCCGCGGCCGCGGCCACCACCGCGAGGTCGAGCGGATCGCGCACGTCGTAGCAGGCGGCCTGGGGCGTCACCACGCACGACAAGCGGGCCTGCCAGAACGCGATGACGACGTAGGTGGCCAGCACCATGGCCGACGTGCCGCCGGCGAGGCCGTCGAGGCCGTCGGTGAAGTTCACCGCGTTCGACCAGCCGGAGATCACCACATAGCAGAACACGATGAACAGCACCGACGGGAACGCGATCAGCGTCAGGTCGCGGACGTAGGACAGGTGCAGCGAGGCCGGAGTGAGCCCGGTGCGGTCGGCGAAGTTCAGCGCCAGCACCCCGAACGCGACCGCCACCACGAGCTGGCCGACGAGCTTCGCCGTCTTGTTCAGGCCGAGGTTGCGCTGCTTGCGGATCTTGATGAAGTCGTCCAGGAACCCGACGATGCCCAGGCCCACCGCGAGGAACAGGACCAGCAGGCCCGAGACCGACGGGCCCTCCTTGCCGTAGCCGATCCAGTTCACCAGGTGCGCGGCGAAGTAGCCGACCACCATCGCGACGATGATGGCGACCCCGCCCATCGTGGGCGTGCCCCGCTTGGACTTGTGGCCCTGTGGGCCCTCCTCGCGGATCTCCTGCCCGAAGCCCTGCCGGGAGAACACCCGGATCAGATACGGCGTGAGCAGAATGGAGACGCCCAGGCCGATCGCGGCCGCGATCAGAATGCTGATCACGCAACACCATCCTCAAGCAATGCGTCGGCCACCCGCCACAGCTCGGCGACCTTGGAAGCCTTGACCAGCACGACGTCACCTGGGCTCAGCTGCTCGCGCAGCAGCTCGACCGCCGCGTCGGTGTCGGCGACCAGGACCGACTCCTCGCCCCAGGATCCCTCGTGTGAGGCGCCCTGGTGCATGGCCGCGGCCTGCTCGCCGACGACCACGAGCTTGTCGATGTTGAGCCGGACCGCCAGGCGGCCGATCTCGTCGTGCGCGGACACGCTATCCGCCCCCAGTTCGGCCATCACACCGAGGACCGCCCAAGATCGCCTTCCCCGGCTGGCGGACGCCAGCGTCTTGAGCGCGGCCCGCACCGATTCGGGGTTCGCGTTGTAGGAATCGTTGAGGAACGTTACCCCGTCCGCACGGGTCGTGACCTCCATCCGGCGCGCCGAACGACGCTCCACTTGCGACAGTCGGTCCGCGACATCTTCCACGGACGAACCGAGTTCGAGCGCGACCGCGGCGGCCGCCAGGGCGTTGCCGACGTGGTGCTCCCCGTACAGCGGCAGCGTCACCGGCGCCGCACCGTGCGCGGTCACCAGCCGGAAAGACGCGCGCGCGTGCTCGTCGAGCGTGATGTCCTCGGCCCGGACGTGTGCCTCCGGATGCTCGCCGACACCGACGATGCGGGCCTTCGTCCGGCTCGCCATGGCCGCGACCAGCGGGTCGTCGTAGTTGAGCACGGCCAGCCCGTCCGCGGGCAGCGCCTCGACCAGCTCGCCCTTCGCCTTCGCGATCCCTTCGCGCGAACCGAACTCGCCCACGTGCGCGCTGCCGACGTTGAGCACGACCCCGATCCGCGGCGGCGCGATCGTGGCCAGCTCCGCGACATGCCCCGGCCCGCGCGCGGACATCTCCAGCACCAGGTGCCGGGTGGTCTCGTCGGCGCGGAGCGCGGTCCACGGGTGGCCCAGCTCGTTGTTGAACGAACCCGGCGGGGCCACGGTCGGGCCGAGCTGTTCGAGCAGCTGTGCGATGAGGTCCTTGGTGGAGGTCTTGCCCGAGGAGCCGGTCACGCCCACGACGGTGAGCTGCCCCCGCGACAGCACCGTCACCACGTGCCGCGCGAGCTTGCCGAGCGCGGCGAGCACCGCGGCGCCCGACCCGTCCCGATCGCCGGCCAGGGCGAATGCCCGCTCGTTCGCCTGGCCCGGCGGCAGCGGCGGCACGATGATCGACGGCGCGCCGACCTCCCGCGCGGCCAGCACGCCCGTCGCTCCGGCCTGCACGGCCTGTGCGGCGAAGGTGTGACCGTCGACCTTCTCGCCGGGCAGGGCGAGGAACAGGCCGTCAGGGGTGAGCCGGCGCGAGTCGAACTCGACGCTGCCGGTCACGACCGGGCTGCCGTCGGTCGCGTGCAGCCGGCCACCGACGATGCTGGCGATCTCCGCCAGGGTGAGCGAGATCAAGCGGTTACTCCTGGTTGTCCCTCGAGCCGGTGGCGGATGGCGGCCGCCAGCTCCTCGCGGTCGGAGAACGGGTGCACGACCCCGGCCAGCTCCTGGCCGGTCTCGTGTCCCTTCCCCGCGATCAGCACCACGTCGCCGGGCGCGGCCAGCTCCACCGCCTGGGTGATGGCGGCGCGCCGGTCGCCGATCTCGACGACACGGCCGATGGCCCCGGCGGTGCGTGCACCGGTCAGCATGGCGGCGCGGATCAGCGCCGGATCCTCGGACCGGGGGTTGTCGTCGGTGACGATGAGGATCTCGCTGCGCTTCGCGGCGGCCTCGCCCATCAGGGGGCGCTTGCCGGTGTCGCGGTCCCCGCCGCAGCCGAGCACGGTGATCAGCCGCCCGTCGGTGCCGGCGCGCAGCGCGTCCAGCGCCTCGGCGACCGCGGCCGGCTTGTGTGCGTAGTCGACGACGGCGGTGAACCGCTGGCCGAGGTCGACGCGCTCCATCCGGCCCGGCACCTCGACCGCGGCGAGCCCGGCGGCGATCGCGTCCATCGGCACGCCTGCCGCGTCCAGCATCGCGGCGGCCAGCAGCGCGTTGGCGACGTTGAAGGTGCCCGGCAGCGGCAGCGCCACCCGCGCGGTGCGCCCCTCGGGCCCGTGCACGGTGAAGGCCTGCTCGCCGGTCGGGGCCGCCAGCAGGTCGGTCGCCGTCCACATCGCGTCGATGCCGGCCTCGGTGGCCACCGTGATGGTCTGCGGGGTGACCAGTGCCTGGCCCCACGCGCTGTCGATCACCACGATCTCGGTGGTCGAGCGGCCGTCGAACAGCAGCGACTTGGCGGCGAAGTACTCCTCCATGTCGCGGTGGAAGTCCAGGTGGTCGTGCGAAAGGTTGGTGAACGCGCCGACCGTGAAACGGGTGCCGTTGACCCGGCCGAGGGCGAGCGCGTGGCTGGAGACCTCCATCGGCACGTGCGTGACGCCCTGTTCGAGCATCACCGCGAACAGGGCCTGCAGGTCGGGCGCCTCGGGGGTGGTGAACGCGCTGGTCAGCCGCTCCCCCGCGATGCGGGTCTCGACCGTGCCGATCAGCCCGGTGTCGAGACCGGCGGCGCGCAGGCCCGACTCGACGAAGTAGGAGGTGGTGGTCTTGCCCGAGGTGCCGGTCACACCCAGCACGGCCAGCTCCAGCGACGGCTCGCCGTAGATCCACGCGGCGATCGAGCCGAGCGCGGCGCGTGGGTCGGGGTGCAGCAGGACCGGCACACCCGAGTCGCGCAGCGCGGGGCGCTCGGCGCCCTCGGGGTCGGTGAGGACGGCGGCCGCGCCCGCGGCGAGCGCCTCCGCGGCGAAGTCCGCGCCATGGACGCGAGCCCCGGGCAGTGCGGCGAACAGGTCGCCGGGCAGGACGTGCTGGGCGCGCAGCGTCGACCCGGTCACGGCCGGGTCTGCGGCGTGCACGTCGGCGATGAGCCGGGCGTCGGCACGTGCGGCCAGGGTGGTGAGCGGCACCGGGTGCGTCCGCTCCGGCCGCGGTGGCGCGACCGCGGGTTTCACCGGGTTTTCCGGCACCTGCCCGCGGGCGGAACCGGCCTCGTTGTTATTGACCGACACAGGCGAGAAGGTTACCGACGCGCTGCTGGGCGCCCGGCAGCCGGTAGGCCCACGCCGCCCCTTCGCGAGTTGAGACTTCCCTGCACGCGAGTTGAGGCGTCCACGCGGCCGAGTTGAGGTTTCCGTGCCACGCGGAATCAGGTGCGCGCGCAACTCGGCCGCACGGAACGCGCGACTCGCCCGCGCGGAAGGCTGGACTCGCGTGCGCGGAAACCTCAACTCGCGGGGAGACAGGGTCAGTTGTCCACTTGGAGGGGCATGTACGGGGTCGCCGCCTGGGAAAGCGGGATCTGGTACCGCTGCGCGAGGTACGAGGCCACGTCGTGGAACAACGGGGCGGCCGAATGGCCCGCGGGCAGCGTCGTGTCGGGGGCGTCGAGCCAGATGCCCACGACGAACCGCGGGCTGTCGGCGGGCAGGATGCCGGCGAAGGTGATGTTGTACAGCGAATCGCTGTACGCGCCCGTCACGGGGTTGACCTGCTGGCCCGTACCGGTCTTGCCCGAGATCTGGTAGCCCTCCAGCGCCGCGGTCGGCGCGGTGCCGCTGTTGCCGTTCTTGCCGTTCTGCACCACCGCGCGCATCATGTTGCGCACCGTCGTGGCCGTCTGCGGGCTCACCACCCGCTCCGTCGCGGGCGCCGGCTCGGGCACGACCGTGCCGTCGGGCTTGACCTCTTCCTTCACGATCCGCGGCTGCACGCGCAGCCCGTTGTTCGCGATCGCCTGGTACATGCCCGCCATCTGCACGACGGTCATCGAAAGGCCCTGGCCGATCGGCAGGTTGCCGAACGTGGTGCCGGTCCAGGTCTTGCGCGCGGGCACATAGCCTCGGCTCTCACCGGGCAGCCCCAGCCCGGTGCTCTGGCCGATGCCGAACTTCTTCAGGTAGTCGGTGTACTTGTCCGGCCCGACCTGTTGCGCGAGCTGCAGCGTGCCGATGTTGGACGACTTCGCGAAGATCCCCGTCGTGGTGTAGTGCACGGTGCCGTGCGTCCACGCGTCGTGCACCGTGTGGTCGGCGACCTTGAGCGACCCTGGCACGACGTTGACCGCCTCGGGCGTGGTGATGCCCATGTCGATCGCCGCGGTGGCGGTCACCACCTTGTTCACCGAACCCGGCTCGTACGGCGTCGTGACGGCCTTGTCGTTCATCAGGTCCGGGGTGTACGTCTTCGGATCGTTGGGGTTGAACGTGCGGTCGTCGGCCAGCGCGTAGATCTGACCGGTCTTCGCGTCCATGATGACCGCGCTGCCGCCCTTGGCGTGCGACTGCGCGACGTAGTCCGAAAGCTGGCTCTGCAGCATGTACTGCACGTCCGAGTCCAGCGTCAGCACCAGGTTGTTGCCCGCCACGGCGGACTGCACATCCCGCTCGGTGCCCGGGATCACCACGGTGTCGCTGCCCTGCGCGGTGTCCGCGATCATCTTGCCGGGCGTGCCCGCCAGGTCCTTGTCCTCGGTCAACTCAAGGCCGTCGATACCGTGCAGGTTGTGCTGGGAGACGTCGGGGTCGTCCATCCGCCAGTTCGCCAGTCCGACCACGTTGGACGCGAGCGTGTCACCCGGATACTCGCGCGTGGCCCGCGTTTCGCTGCCGATCTCCGGGAACTGCTTGGTGATCTCGTCGGAGACCGACGGCTCGACGTCGGTGGCCAGGTAGGTGAAGTCCTGGTTCTTGTGGAAGTCGGCGAGCGCCTCGGCCTCGGTCAGCTTGCCCGGCAGCTTCTGGGCGAGGAACTTCGCCGCCGCGGCCGCACGCGTCTCGAAGTTCTGCCCCAGCGTGGGGTTCTTCTGCGCGAAGTCGGCCCAGTTCTTGCGCATCAGCCGCAGGTTCACCGACAGTGCACGGGTTTCCACGCTGAACGCCAGCTTCGACCCGTTGCGATCCACAATGGACCCACGCTGGGCGGGGATGGTGATCGTGGTGGTCCGCTGGCTTTCCGCCTTCGCGGACAGCGCGCCGGCCTGGAAACCCTGCACCTGCACCAGCTTCAGCCCGGCGACGACGAGCACACCCACCAGGATCACCCGCACCGCGACGTACCGGCCCTTGCCGGTCGCCGCCGACGGCCGCCCCGCGACCTGGCGGACTCGGGCGGTGTAGGGACGGCGGCGCGGAGCCCCGCGGCCGGGCATCACTGGCCTCCCGTCGCCACGACCGGCGCCTGCTGCTCGTCTCCCTGTGCCACGTCACCCTCGATCGGCGCGGTCGCGCCCAGCGGCGGCGCCGGTGCGGGCGTGGTGACCGGGGCGGGCGCAGCCGTCGGCGGCGTCGGGGCCGTCGTCGGCGTCGATGGTGCGGGTGCCGGGGTCGCGGCCGCGACGGCCTTCGCCGGCTTGCCGACGACCGTGATGGTGCCGTCGGCGTTCTGCACCAGGTGCGCGGGCTCGTCCGAGGGCACCATGCCCAGTGCCTTCGCGCGCGCCGCGAGCGACGACGCCGAGTCGGCCGTCGTCACATCCTCCTGCAGCCGCTGGGACTGCTCGGCCAGCGTCGCGTTCTCCTGCTTGATCTGCTCGAGCCGGTAGGAGTCGGCGATCGCTTGCGTGGACAGCAGCAGCGTAGTGATCACCCCGGCCGCCAGGAGCGTCATCACGATCAGGACGAACGAGGCGCGCGACCGCGGCCAGCTCAGCCGGAGCTTGCGCGCGGGCTTGGCCGCGGCCTCCTGCTCCCGCAACAGATCGGCGCGCTGGGCGCGGCGCGCGTAGGCCCGCTCGGCGGCCGCCGTGCGCTGCTGACCGGTGCGCGACTGGCGCCGCTCGGCCTCCCTGGGCATGGTGTCCACGCGCGAGCGGGGCGCCATGTCCCAAGACTTCCGCCGGGTCCGGGTGGGCGCAGTCATGCCGCCTCCTCAATGCGTTCCGCCGCGCGGAGCCGCACAGGCGCGGCGCGCGGGTTCTGCTCGATTTCCGCCTCGGTCGCCTTCTCGGCGCCGCGCGTGAGCAGCTTCAACTCGGGGCCGTGCCCCGGCAGTTCGACCGGCAGGCCCGGCGGGGTCCGTGATTTCGCGAGCTCCGCGAACGCCTGCTTGACGATCCGGTCCTCCAGCGACTGATAGGACTCGACGACGATCCGCCCACCCATATCCAGCGCCGCGAGCGCGGCCGGGATCGCCGCGGAAAGCACGTCGAGTTCGCCGTTGACCTCGATGCGCAGCGCCTGGAACGTGCGCTTGGCGGGATGCCCGCCGGTCCGCCGGCTGGCGGCGGGCACGGCGTCGTAGAGCAGCCGCACCAGCCGTTCACTGGACGTGAAGGGTTCGCGCGCCCGCTCGGCCACGATCGCCTTCACGATCCGCTGGGCGAAGCGTTCCTCGCCGTAGGTCCGCAGGATCCGGATCAGCTCGCCCGGCGGGTAGGTGTTGAGCACGTCCGCGGCGGTCGGGCCGGTGGTGGGGTCCATGCGCATGTCCAGCGGCGCGTCCTTGGCATAGGCGAACCCGCGTTCGGCGAAGTCCAGCTGCATCGAGGAGACGCCGAGATCGAACAGCACGCCATCCACAGTGGACAGATCGCGTTCGGCGAGGACCTCAGGGATCCGGTCGTAGACGGCGTGCACCAGTTCGACTCGGTCGCCGTGCCGCGTGAGCCGGGAACCCGCGCGCTCCAGGGCGTTCGGGTCGCGGTCGAGCGCGATCAGTCGGAGCCGGGGGTGCGCCTCCAGCAGCGCGTCGGAGTGGCCGCCGAGGCCGACGGTCGCGTCGACGAGCACCGCGGGGCGGTCCGCGAGAGCCGGAGCGAACAGTTCGAGCACTCGCTCGAGCAGCACCGGAACGTGCTCCGCCATTGCGTACCCACCCCCTTGAAAGACCGATCGGATGCCGTCAGGTCCCCGCCCGCCCGCTGCGGGTCTGGTGCCGGGGAAGGTGCACCAGGGCCACTGAGCGGACAGAGGCCTCACGGCATCCGAGTCCGGTTGTTCCCATCTCGCCACCCGCGCCCCCCGACGGCGCAGGTGCCGCCTGGCGGGCGCCTAGAAGACGCCCGGGAGAACCTCCTCCTGCGCCTTGGCGTAGCTGTCTTCGTGCTCCTCCAGGTAGGTCTCCCACGCCTGGGAATCCCAGATCTCCAACCTGGTGATCGCGCCGATGACCACACACTCCTTGTTGAGCCCGGCATAGCGCCGCAGCTCGGACGCGATCGCGATGCGCCCCTGCCCGTCCGGGCGTTGCTCGTCGGTTCCGGCGAACAGATACCGCTGGTAGGCACGGACCGCCTCGTTGGTGAACGGTGCCTCCGCGACCTTGCGGGCCATCTGCTCGAACTCAGCACGCGGGAAGACGTAGAGGCAGTGATCTTGCCCCTTGGTGACCATCAGCCCACCTGCCAGCGCGTC
>DATFHB010000014.1:0-42695 GCA_035248845.1 Amycolatopsis sp.
CGCCTGGGTACGGGTCATATGGCGCTGCTGGCAGAACGGCACACCCTACGACCCCACTCTGCACGGCGGCGCCCAGCACCTCATCGCGCAACCCGCTGCCGCGTGAGTTCGATCTTGAGGTTGACACAAGGGGTGTCATGCCACTCCTTCCGCGGCGATGGGGTCGGCAAGCACCGGCTGGCCCGATGGGCTGAGCCGGATGAGCTGGCTGCGCTGCCACGCTGTGTCGTCCCGTTGCGGGAAGTCGGCGCGTACATGGCAGCCGCGCGACTCGGTTCGCCTGCTCGCCGCCGCGACCAGCGCCTGGGCAACCAGCGTCAGCGCGGCGTCCTCCACTTCGCGGTGCGTACGCACCGCAGTGTCCTGAGTGGACAGATCGAGGACCGAGCCGAGCACGGCAAGCCCTTCGGCGTCGCGGCCGATGGCCGCGTAGCGGCTCATCGCGCGCTGCAGCGCGTCGCGTTCCGCGACCGACACCGGGCGTGGCCGCGGCAGCCGCGCCTGCTTCGGATCGGCCAGCGCGCCCGACGCGAGGTCCGCGGCGACCGACTCGGCCGCGGCCGCTCCGGCGACCAGCCCCTCGAGCAAACTGTTGGACGCCAAGCGGTTCGCGCCGTGCAGGCCGGTGCGCGCGACCTCGCCGGCGGCGTAGAGCCCGCGCACGCTGGTCCGCCCGTCGGTGCCGGTCAGCACGCCGCCGCAGGCGAAATGGGCCGCCGGGGCAACCGGAATCGGATCGGTTGCCGGGTCGACGCCGATAGCACGGCACGCCGCGGACACCGTCGGAAACCGTTGCGCGAATGAGGAAACTCCGGTGGCGTCGAGGAAGACGTGATCGTCGACGCCACCGGGCGCCTGCGCCATGCGGCGGGTGATCGCCGCGGCGACGACGTCACGCGGCGCCAGGTCGAGCAGTGGGTGCACGCCCTGCATCACCGACCGCCCCGCCCCGTCGACGAGCACCGCGCCCTCGCCGCGCACGGCTTCGGTGACCAAGGGGCACCGGCCGCGCGCCCCCGGCGTGTACAGCACAGTGGGGTGGAACTGCACGAACTCCAGATCCGCCGCCTGCGCACCCGCCCGCAACGCGAGGGCGAGCCCGTCTCCGGTGGCGATCTCGGGGTTGGAGGTGGCCTGGTAGAGCTGGCCGAGGCCGCCCGTCGCGAGCAGCACCGCCGGCGCCCGCAGCACGCCCGGCATGCCGTCGGGGTCGAGCACGGTCACGCCCGCGACGTCGCCGAGCGGCGTGACCAGCGCCTCGACCGCGATATGCCGCTCCAGCACCGGAAGCCGGCGCCCGGTGGCCTCCGCGACCAGCGTGCGCTCCACTTCGGCACCCGTCGCGTCGCCGCCGGCGTGGATGACGCGGAACGCGCTGTGCCCGCCCTCGCGCGTGCGGGCCAGCACGCCCGGCGCGCCCGGGTCGAACCGGGCACCTGCCGCACGCAGCCACGACACGGCCCGCGGGCCGCCGCGCAGGATGGCCTGGACGGCGTCCGGTTCGCACAGCCCGGCGCCCGCGATCAGGGTGTCCTCGACGTGCCGGTCGACCGAATCGCTCTCGTCGTGTTCCCCGTCCAGCACGACCGCGACGCCGCCCTGGGCCCAGCGGGTGTTGCCGTCCTCGACGGCGGCCTTCGTGACGACCAGAACGCGCAGCCCGAGCTCCTGGGCGCGGAGCGCGGCGGTCAGGCCGGCCACGCCGCTGCCCAGTACCAGCAGGTCGGCGCGGGCCTCCCAGACCGGAGTTTTCGACTGGGCGTCGGTAATCATTCGCCGCCGCCGGGCTTGCCGATCTCGATCATCCGCTGCACCGAGGCGCGTGCCCGGGCCGCGACGTCCGGGTCGACGTGTACCTCGTCGGTCTCCTCGCGCAACGCACGGAGCAGGGCACCAGGGGTGATCATCTTCATGTAGCGGCACGACGCGCGGTCGTTCACCGCGCGGAAGTCGATCTCCGGCGCGGCCTTGCGCAGCTGGTGCAGCATGCCGATCTCGGTGGCCACCAGTACCGAGGACGCCTTGGTGTCCCGGGCCGCGTGCACCATGTCGCCGGTCGAGAGGATCTTGACCTTCTCGCGCGGCACCGTGCCCTCACCGGCCAGGTACAAGGCCGAGGTGGCGCAGCCGCACTCGGGGTGGATGAACAGGTCCGCGTCGGGGTACTCCGCCGCGCGCTGCGCCAGCTCGGGACCGTTGATCCCGGCGTGCACGTGGCACTCCCCCGCCCAGATGTGCATGTTCTCCCGGCCCGTCTCGCGCTTGACATGCGCGCCGAGGAACTGGTCCGGGCAGAAGAGAACCTCCTGGTCGGCGGGGATCGAGGCGACCACGTCGACCGCGTTCGACGAGGTGCAGCAGATGTCGGTCTCCGCCTTGACCTCGGCCGTGGTGTTGACGTAGGAGACCACGACGGCACCGGGGTGCTCGGCCTTCCACTCGCGCAGCTGGGCGCCGGTGATCGAGTCGGCGAGCGAGCAGCCGGCGCGCGCGTCGGGGATCAGGACGGTCTTGCCGGGGGCGAGGATCTTGGCCGTTTCGGCCATGAAGTGCACGCCACAGAAGACGATCGTCGCGGCGTCGCTGGCGGCGGCGATCCGGGACAGGGCCAGCGAGTCGCCGGTATGGTCGGCGATGTCCTGGATCGCCGGCGCCTGGTAGTTGTGCGCCAGCAGCACCGCGTCGCGTTCGCGGGCCAGCTTGCGCACCTCGTGCGCCCACGCCTCGTCCGGTTCCACCGTCGCGGCGTCCTGCAAAGCCATGCCGGGCATACGCCCCTCCTAGACCGCTCGCTAGTTTTCGCCTTATAATCGAAAACCGTGCGCAGTCATATTAACAGCAGCTCGCCCCTGGCACACGAGGTTTTGGCGGCCGTATTGCAGGTGCGTTACGCCACACTGCGCGTCCTACTGTGGAGACGGGCGCTGGATCCGCACGTCGGACGCTGGTCACTGCCCGGTGGCCGGCTACGCCCCGACGAGGACGTCGAGACGTCGATCCGGCGGCAGCTCGCCGAGAAGGTCGACGTGCGGCAGCTCAAGCACGTCGAGCAGCTCGCCGTGTTCAGCGCGCCCGGCCGCGTACCGGGCCCGCGCGTGGTCGCGACGGCGTTTCTCGGCCTGGTGCCCTCCGACGTCGATCCCGAGATGCCGGAGGACACACGGTGGCACGAGGTCGACGACCTCCCGCGCACGGCGTTCGACCACCGGGACATCGTCCTGCGCGCCCGGGACCGGCTGCGGTCCAAGCTGAGCTACACCAACGTCGGCTTCGCGCTCGCGCCGCACGAGTTCACGGTGTCGGCGCTGCGCGAGATCTACTCCGCGGCGCTGGGCTACAAGGTCGACGCCACCAACCTGCAGCGCGTGCTCTCCCGGCGCGGGTTGCTCGTCCCCACCGGTCACACCGCACCGTCCGGCCGCGGCGGCGGCCGTCCTGGCGCGCTGTTCTCCTTCGGGTGGGAGGGAATCCAGGTGACGGACCCCTTCGCCGTGTTCCGCCCGCCACCCGGCCGGCGCTGAGCGCGGGGGCGGGTTTCGAAGTACCGTGTAGCCCGTGACGGATGCGGAACAGCCCGACGGCGCGAAGGTAACGCTGCCGTTGTTTCCGCTGCAGACGGTGCTCCTGCCGGGTGCGGTGCTGCCGTTGCACCTGTTCGAGCCGCGGTACCGGCAACTGGCCGTCGACCTGCTGACGGGCACCGTGCCCGACCGGCGCTTCGGCATCGTGGCGATCAAGAGCCCGGCCGTGCGCGAGGTGGAGACGGTGGACCACGTGCACGCGGTCGGCTGCACGGCACTGCTCGGGGAGAGCAAGCGCCTGCCCGATGGCCGCTTCGACATCATCACCACCGGGGAGCGGCGGTTCCGGCTGCTGGACGTCGACCACACGCGGGCGCCGTACCTGGTCGGCACCGTGGAGTACCGGAACGACGAGCGCCTCCCGGCGGCCGCGTCGGAAGCGACGGCACGGATGTCGGAGGCGGCGCGGTCGGCCTACCGGCGCTACTGCGAGGCGGCGTGGCACCGCGATTCGTGGTCCACCCCCGCCCCGGATACCCCCGTGGGCGAGCTCGCGTACCTGCTGGCCGCCGACTGCCTGCTCCCGCTGGCCGACCGGCAGCTGCTGCTGGAGGAGACCCACCCGCTGCGCCGCCTGCGGATGGTCTGCCGGCTGCTGTCCCGGGAAGCGGGCTTCCTGTCCACTCTGCACGCGGTGCCCGCCCCGCCCCCGGACCTGCCCATGCTGACCCGTGCGTCGCTGAACTGAGACATTACTGATCCGACCTAAAGTAGGCCGACCAGCGCAACGAGAAGCCGCCTTGCCGTCAGGGATCGCCGTGACTGCCGGTCGGATTGGTAACAATCGGCTCAGTAGTCCTTCAAGCTGCTCCACAGCTTGCCTGCCGCACCCGAGACGGTGTTGCCCACGTCCGCGAGCACCTTGGCGAGCGGATCGGTCGACTCGGCGAACGCGTCCATATAGGACTTCGCGGCCGCCTTCACGTCGTCGCTCACGGTGGTGTGCGGTGCCTCGTCATCGCGGCGGGGGTAGTCGCCCGCAAGGATCGCCCGGTATTCCTCGGACGCGGCCCAGCGCTGCAGCTGCGCGGCCCGCACCACGGCCAGCGGATGCGTCATCGTCTCGACGTTGCGCACCTTCAGCAGGCTGTCCCGCAGATCGTCGACACCCTCGTATTCCTCGGCCTGCTTGAGGAAAGACGGTATGTCTACTTCGGACGCGATGGCACCGCCGGCGAGCAGGATGTGCACGCGCAGGGCCGCCGAAGGGTCCTGCCCGCACAGCAAACCCGCCCGGTCGCACGACAGCTCGGCCTTGCGGTACCACTCCGACAGCGCCGCCATCACCGCCCGCGCTCCCAGCGCGCTCGCCGGCATCGACGACAGCAGCGGCAGCATTTTCAGCAACCGCACCATCATCGTCCGGTACACGGCATGCCCGGACAGCACGTGTCCCATCTCGTGCCCGATCACGAAGCGCAGCGACTCGGCGTCCATCAGCTCGACGGCACCGCTGGACACCAGGATGAACGGCTCGTCGATGCCGAGTGTGCTCGCGCCGATCTCGCGATCGCCGTACACGAACAGGTTCGGCACCGGGTCGAGGTCGAGCGTCTCGGCGCACTCGTGGCGCAGCCGGTCCAGCGCCGGATACTGCCGGGGCCCGACGCGGATCGCCGACGCCAGCGCCATCAGCCGCTCGCCGCGCTCGGCGAACATCCCCGAGATCACCTTGAGCACCTGGGCGAAGCCGGGAACCGCGCGCAGCGCCGCGAGCGCACCCCGATCCACGGGGTGTTCGTAGGCGCGCGAGCTGATCCCCGGAAAGCGAACGCGATGTGACGTGACCTCAGTGGACGACGTGACCTCAGTGGACACTGACTCCCCTTTACCCCAGTCTGCGGCCGAGATCCTCGCGGCCGTTCCACCCCGCCAGCAGGCCGTAGACCACGGCGGTCGCGAGCGGCTGCAGCACGATCACCCACTCGGACTCGATCCGCGGCGCCTTCTCGACGACATCCCCCAGCTTCGGCGTCGTGGTGATCGCGTACAGGCCGTTCGCGAACGCTTCGCCCATCGTCACGCCCAGCCAGCCCGCGAGCAGCCCGCCGAGCACCGCGGCGATCATGATCACCGGCCCGCGCCGTTCCCGCATCAGCCACACGGCGACGCCCGTGACCACCCCGACACCGGCGCCGAGCATGCCGAAGATCGCCAGGTCGTCGAAGCGGTGCCAGCTCTCCAGCTGCAGCGGCACGAGCTGGTTGCCGTCCAGCACCCGCATCCGCTCGGACGAGGCCAGCCGTGACCAGATCCAGCCCAGCGGGATGCCGACGAGCCCGATCAGCGACAACACACTGACGGCGGGCAACAGGTCGGCCTTGACCACCACGCGCGGCCGGGGCCGCGGCAGGCGGAACACCATCCGCGGACCTTCGAGGTGTCCCTGCGCCACTGTGTCCCCTCTCGCCGCGCCGGCAGGCACAGCGAGACTAGCGCCCGTGGGACACCCACACCCGGTCGGCCTCAGCGGGCGGGGCTCCGCCCTTGTCGCCCGCCAGGCCTCCTATCCGGGTCCCTCGCTCGTGTACTCACCGTGTCGGCTGCACCGCGCGGTCCACCCCGTGGGCGTCACCTGCACGACCATCCGCCGCGCGCACTGGGCGCAGAACCGGGGCGGCTCCAGCGCCGTGCGCGCGCTGCGGCACGCGCCGTGGTCACCGCTGAGCGCGTGCCCGCAGTGGACGCAGTACGACGCCTGCTCGGTCACCGTCACAGGGTCTCGCTCAGCGCCTTGATCGGCATCTTCAGCTCGTCCAGCATCTCCAGGTCCTGGCCGGCCGGGCGGCCCAGGTTGGTCAGGTAGTTGCCGACGATGATCGCGTTGATGCCGCCCAGCATGCCCTGCCGGGTGCCGAGGTCACCGAAGGTGAGTTCGCGGCCGCCGGAGAAGCGCAGCAGAGACCGCGGCATCGCCAGCCGGAACGCCGCGACCGTGCGCAGCGCGTCCTTGCCCTCGACGATCTCGTAGGCCTCGTACGGCGTGCCAGGCTGCGGGATGAGGAAGTTCATCGTGCATTCGTCGGGCCCCAGCTCGGCCAGCTGTGCGGCGAACTCGGCGCGCTGCTCGACCGTCTCGCCCATGCCGATGATGCCGCCGCAGCACACCTCCATGCCGGCTTCGCGCACCATCTCGAGCGTCTCCCAGCGCTCCTCCCACGTGTGCGTGGTGACGACCTCCGGGAAGTGCGAGCGCGCGGTCTCGAGGTTGTGGTTGTAGCGGTGCACGCCCATCTCGAACAGCTCGTCGACCTGCTCCTGCGTGAGCATGCCGAGCGAGCACGCGATCTGGATGTCGTTGCCGTCCTCGCGGATGGCCTTGATGCCCTCTCGCACCTGCGAAAGCAGCCGCTTGTCCGGACCGCGCACGGCGGCGACGATGCAGAACTCGGTGGCGCCGGTCTCGGCGGTCTGCCGGGCGGCCTTCACCAGGCCGGGGACGTCCAGCCACGCCGAGCGCACCGGCGTCGGGAACCGGCCGGACTGGGAGCAGAAGTGGCAGTCCTCGGGGCAGCCGCCGGTCTTGAGGCTGACGATGCCCTCGACCTCGACCTCGGGACCGCACCAGCGCATCCGTACCTCGTGCGCGAGGGCGAGGAGGTCGGAGAGGCGGTCGTCGTCCAGGCGCAGCACCTCGAGCAACTGCTCTTGCGACAGGCCGATCCCCTTCTCCAGGACCTGTTCCCGCGCGAGGGCGAGCACATCGGTCTGTTCGGGCGCTGAGGTCACGGACATCTCCTCTCCTGTTTCGTTACGGGCCGGTAGCCATGCTGCCTTACCGCCGGAAGGCAGCCTAGCGACAAGTATCACGTTCGGGCGGACGCGGCCTTTTCGAAGCGTTCGGGGTCGAAATCGCCCCCGAACCACGGCGACAACCCGAGCCGCGCCTGCTCGAGGAACTTGGCCCGGTCCAGGCCACCGGCGCCGGCGGCGAGCGCGCCCACCAGCGGCGCCCCGGCTGCGACCGGCAGGTCGGCGACGTTGCACAGCATCGCCAGGTCGGGGTCGGCGGGCCAGGAGCCGATCACCAGGCCAGCCAGGTTCAGCCCGTGCGCCGTCGCGACCTCGGCGGTGAGCGCGGTGGCGTTGAGCGTGCCCAGCCCCGGCTCGGCCACCAGCAGGAGCAGCGAGCCGAGCGCCCACGCGACATCGGCCAGCGTGCTGCCGTCCGGCCCGTACCGCACGAGCAGCCCGCCCGCGCCCTCGATCAGCACCAGATCGTGCGTGGCGTCGAGTTCGGTGGCGGCCGCAGCGATCTCGGGCGGGGTCAGCGCCGGCAGGCCGCTGCGCCGTGCCGCCGCCTCCGGCGAGAGCGGGTCGGGGTAGCGCAGCAACTCGCGGGTCGTCACGTCACCCGCGAGCCGCACCACTTCGGCCAGGTCACCGGGCTCGTCCGGCGCGACCCCGGTCTGCGCCGGCTTGAGGACGGCGACGCGCCGCCCACTGTCTCTGGCCAGCGCGGCGATGGCGGCTGTCACCGCTGTCTTGCCGACGCTGGTACCGGTTCCGGTCACCACCAGCATGCTCACGAAGCTTCACCGTAGTACCGGCGCCGGCCCGACATGTGGACACCGTCCTACTGGCGCGTGACGACCCGGTGACCCGCGGGCTTGAAAACCTCGCTTTCCGGGTCGTGGAGGTACACGCGAGCGGCACCGACATCGAAGTACATCCCCAGCAGCTCGATGTCCCCGCGCGCCTCGGCGCGGGCGATCGTCGGGTACTCGCGCAACCGGTCCAGTTGCTGCAGCACGTTGTGCAGTGCCAGCCGGTCACCTTCCGACTCCGGCAGCTCCCCGTCGATGGTCAGGGGTGGCCGGGTGCGCGCGCGGTCCACGCTCGGCTCGGCGTGCCGCAGCCAGGACCGCAGGGCCGGCGCGTCGTCCGGCGTGCCGCCCAGCAGGGCCTTCATCGCGCCGCACGACGAGTGCCCGCACACCACGATCTCGCGCACCCCGAGCACGTCCACCGCGAACTCCAGCGACGCCCCGATCGAGGCGTCGGCGCCGTCGGCGCAGGTGGCGTGGTCGGGCACCAAGTTGCCGATGTTGCGCATGGTGAACAGGTCGCCCGGCCCGCTGCTGGTAATGAGGTTCGGCACGATACGCGCGTCGCCGCAGGTGAGGAACAGCGTCTCCGGCTCGTGCACGTCGGCCAGCCGGCTCAGGTACGGCCGCACCAGCTGCGACGTGCGCCGTTCGAACTCGGCCATGCCGCGCCGCATCGAACTGTCCGCGCCGCGCTGCCGCGGCACCGGCACCTCGGCCTCCTCCTGCGCCCGCTGCCACTCCGACCATGGCGCGAACCACCGGGGCACGACGTGCCGCCCCTTGGCCTTGGTGACCGTCGGCGCGCCCGACTTGCCCCGCGCGAACCAGGGGTGGCCCACCTCGTCGACGACGACCTCGCCCCCGGCCCGCTCGTGCGACTGCTGCCACGCGGACAGCGTGTCGAACGCGGCGTGGTCCAGGTAGTCGACCACGAGTTCGAGCGTGACCCGCGTGCCCTGCGGGATCCCACCGAGCACAGTGGACAGACGTGGGATGGACAACGCCGACAGCGTGCCCTCCACCACGACCCGCCACTCGTCGCCGGAGCGTTCGGCATGGATCCCCGACCACAGCAGCCGGCGCAGCATCACCAGGGCCGCCGCCCCGATCCCGATCAGCACGCCGGTCAGCAGGTCGAGGAAGACGACACCGGCGAGCGTGATCAGGTAGACGGGCAGATCCCCGTGGCGCAGCACGGTTTTGATGTGGTCGGGGTTGACGAGTTTCGCCCCGACGTGCACGAGCAGACCGGCCAGCGCGGCGAGCGGGATGTTGCGTAGCAGGCCGGCGAGCACCGCCACGAACAGCAGGATCCACAGGCCGTGCAGGATGGCGGAGGCCCGGGTGCGCGCACCCGACTGGACGTTGGTGGAACTGCGCACGATCACGCCGGTGGCGGGCAGCCCGCCCAGTGCGCCGGAAGCCATGTTCGCCGCGCCCTGCCCGAGCAGTTCGCGGTTGAGGTTCGTGCGGGGGCCGGTGTGCATCTTGTCCACGGCGACCGCGGAAAGCAGGCTCTCCACGCTGGCGACGAGCGCGACGGTGACCACGGCGACGCCGAAGTCGAACCAGCCGCCGTCCGGGAACATCGGCACGAACCGGATGTCGAGCACGTTCGCGGGCACGTCGACCCGCGGCACGGACATGTTCAAAACGACGGACAGGACGGTGACCGCGAGCACGGCGGCGAGCGGCCCCGGCACCTTGCGCACCGCCGCCGGGAGCTTGCCCCACACGAGCAGGATCGCGATGGCGAGCAGGCCGATCAGGGTGGCCTGACCGTGCGGGTTGAGGATCTGCCGCGGCAGCTCGAGCAGGTTGTCGACGGGCGAACTCTGCGGGCTGCCGCCGAAAACGACGTGCATCTGCGCGAGCACGATGGTGACGCCGATGCCGGCGAGCATCCCGTGCACGATGGCCGGCGAGATGGCCAGCGCGGCGCGGGCGATGCGGCTGAGCCCCAGTACGATCTGCAGCCCGCCGGCGAGCACCGTGATCGCGCAGGTGGTGGCCCAGCCGAACTCGGCGATGGTCTCGGCCATGATCACCGTCAGTCCCGCGGCCGGGCCGCTGACCTGCAGCGGGGAGCCGCCCAGCGCGCCGGCGAGGATGCCGCCGACGATGGCCGCGATCAGCCCCGCGACGATGGGCGCGCCCGAGGCCAGCGCGATGCCGAGGGAGAGCGGGACCGCGACCAGGAACACCACCAGCGACGCCGGCAGGTCGTGCCGGAGGTTTTCCAGCAGCGGCCACTTGCGCCCGGCGGGGCCGGGCGGTGGTGCGTGCTCGCGTTCGCGTGCGGACATGTCGATCATTCACGCCTCCGTGATCAAGTTCCCCGACGGGGATGACTGGAAGATCCGGCTTCGTCCCCAGTGACCCCGCCGGTAGCTCACAGATACCGAAAACTGGCAGAAATGTCCGATACACGAAGAATTTTTCACATCATGTCAACTGCGCGTAGTGAGTGGTCAGGGAGTTCAATCCCGAACAGAACAGCGGGCAGCATGACGGGTCTCACTCAGGAGCGCACCCAAGATCTACTCTGAGTGATCGGAAACGGCGCCGTGTCGGCCGTCACACCACTTCGGGTGATCTTGACCGCGAGTGGCGGATCAGGCCGTTTTCGCGACCTCGACGATGGCCGCCGCGATGGCGCCGACCTCGGCGTCCGTGCACAGGTACGGCGGCATCGCGTAGACGAGATCGCGGAACGGGCGCAACCACACTCCGCATCCGGCGACCACGTCCGTGGCCTTGGCCATGTCCACGTCGTGGTCCAGCTGGACGACCCCGATCGCGCCGAGCACGCGCACGTCGCGCACGCCGGCGAGATCGCGCGCGGCCGCGAGACCCGAGTTCAGCCCGGCCTCGATCCGGCGCACCCCGGCCTGCCAGTCCCCGCCGGTCAGCACGTCGATCGACGCGTTCGCGATCGCCGAGGCCAGGGGGTTGCCCATGAACGTGGGCCCGTGCGCGAGCACCGGCACCTCGCCGCGCGAGATGCCGTCGGCCACCTTCGGCGTGCACAGCGCGGCCGCCATGGTCAGGTAGCCGCCCGTCAGCGCCTTGCCCAGGCACAGCACGTCCGGCGTCACGCCCGCGTGGCCGGCCGCGAACATCGCGCCGCTGCGCCCGAATCCCGTAGCGATCTCGTCGAAGATCAGCAGCACGTCGTGCGCCTCGGTCAGCTCCCGCAGCGCCCGCAGGTAGCCGGGGTTGTGGAACCTCATGCCGCCCGCGCCCTGCACGACGGGTTCCACGATCACCGCGGCCAGCTCGTCGGCGTGCTGCTCGATCGCCGCCGCCAAAGTGTCCACATAGGACTCGTCGACGGGCGTGCCGAAGCCGCCGGGAGGTTCGGGAACGAAGACCTGCTCGGGCAGCACACCGTGCCAGAGCGAGTGCATCCCGCCCTCGGGATCGCACACGCTCATCGGCTGGAACGTGTCGCCGTGGTACCCGCCGCGCCAGGTCAGCAGCCGGCGCTTTCCCTTACGCCCCAAGGACTGCCAGTACTGCAGGCATATCTTGATCGCGACCTCGACCGACACCGATCCGGAATCGCACAGGAAGACGTGCTCGAGCCCCTCCGGCGTCAGCTCGACCAGGCGGGTGGCGAGCCGGATCGCGGGTTCGTGGGTCAGCCCGCCGAACATGACATGGCTCATCCGGCCGGCCTGCTCGGCCATCGCCGCGTCCAGCACGGGGTGCCGGTACCCGTGGATCGCCGCCCACCACGACGACATGCCGTCGATCAGCTCGCGGCCGTCGGCCAGCCGCAGCCGCACGCCCGACGCCTCGGTGACCAGCAGCGGCTCGACCTGGCCCGGCATCGGCGAGTACGGGTGCCAGACATGCCGGGCGTCCAGGTCGAGCAGCTGCGCGGGGTCCACCCTCGCACCCTACGTGCGGTATCAGCGCACCCGGACCGGCAGGGCCTGCAGGCCACGCATCAGCGTGCTGTCGCGCCAGCGCAGCGCAGCGGGTTCCCCGTCCAGCTCGATCTTGCCGAAGCGGTCGAGCAGCTTGCCCAGCGCGATCTCGGCCTCGAGCCGGGCCAGCGGTGCGCCTACGCAGTAGTGGATGCCGTGGCCGAAGGCCAGGTGACCACCGGCGGGGCGGGTGATGTCGAGCGTGCCGGGGTCGGCGAAGCGCTCCCCGTCCCGGTTCGCGGCCAGCAGCGACACCATGACGAACTCGCCCGCCGGGATCTCGGCATCGCCGATCTGCACCGGTTCCTTCGTGACCCGCAGGGTCGCGATGTTCACCGGCCCCTCGAACCGCAGGAACTCCTCGACGGCGCCGGGCAGCAGCGAGGAGTCGGCGCGCAGCGCGGCGAGCTGGTCGGGGTGCTGCAGCAGCGCGAGCACGCCGTTGCCGATCAGGTTCACGGTGGTCTCGTGGCCCGCGACCAGCAGCAGGAACGCCATCGACAGCAGCTCGACCTCGGAGAGCCGGTCGCCTTCGTCGGAGACGTGAATGAGGCCGGAGAGCAGGTCCTGCGTCGGGTGCGCGCGCTTGGTCGCGATGAGGGTGCCCAGATACGCCGCCATCTCGGCCGAGTGCTGCTGCAACAGCTCCGGGCTCGCCGCGGAGACGATCGTGTTCGACCAGTGACCGAAGGATCCGCGGTCCTCCCCCGGCACCCCCAGCAGCTCGCCGATCACCGTGATCGGCAGCGGGAACGCGAACGACTCCAGCAGGTCGACCGAAGCGGCCGCGGCCACCTCGTCCAGCAACTCGTCCGCGATCTGCCCGATCCGCGGGCGCAGCCGGGACACCGTGCCGGCGGTGAACGCCTTGTTCACCAGCTTGCGCAACCGGGTGTGATCCGGCGGGTCGGTGTTGAGCATGTGCGCCGCGAGCGACGACGCGAATGCCGGTCCGCCGTTCGAGGGCACCCTGGCCTCGAACAATTCGCGCACCCGCCCGTTGTCTTTCGACAGCCGCGGGTCCGCGAGCAGCGCCTTCGCGTCGGAGTAGGCGGTCACGAGCCAGACCCGCAGCCCGCGCGGCATGATCGCCGGCCGGACCGGTGCCTCCACGCGAAGCCGCTGGTAGGCGGCGTGGGGATGCTGGATGAAGTCCAGGTCGAGGTGGATCGGCTCCTCGAGCAGTCGCACAGTGCAGCCCTCCTTTGTCACCAGGACAACGGGTGTACGACGTTCAACGTTCCGCATCCGGCGAGCCATGCGGCAAGATCGACCATATGAGGTACCGGCCGATCTCCTTCGAGCGACTGGCGGCCGAACTGGTCGACCGCGTGCTCACGCTGCCGGGCACGCCGTGGGTGCGGGTCGCGGTCGACGGCGCCGCGGGCACCGCACGGCTGGCCGACGCGATGGCTGATCCGTTGCGGGTCAACGGAAGACCCGCGATTCGGGTGTCGACAGTGGATTTCCTGCGGCCCGCGTCGCTGCGGTTCGAGAAGGGCAAGCAGGATCCGGACGCGCGGTACGAGGACTGGCTGGACGAAGGCGCGCTGCGGCGCGAGGTCCTCGACCCGCTGGGCGCGGGCGGGACGGGCCTGGTGCTGCCGGCGTTGTGGGACGCCGGCCGTGACCGTGCGACCAGGCTCGACCGGGCCGAGCTGCCGCCCGGTGGGGTGCTGATCGCCGACGGGGAGCTGGTGCTGGGCCGTGGCCTGCCGTTCGAGCTGACCGTGCACCTGGCGCTGTCGGCCGGTGCGCTGCGCCGTCGCCTGCCCGCGGCCGAGCACTGGGCGCTGCCCGCCTTCGCCCGCTACGAGGACGAGGTGCACCCTGGGGAGATCGCGGACGTCCTGGTCCGCGCCGACGACCCGAACCATCCCGCGGTCGCCCAGCCCCGGCGGTCGGCCTGAATCAGGCCGGGGTCAGCAGCTGCGTCAGGCGTTCGGCCAGCAGGTCCCAGCGCCAGTTCTCGCTCACCCAAGCCCGGCCCGCGGCGCCCATCTTGCGCGCGCGGCCCGGGTCGGCCAGCAGCGGCGCCAGCGTCTCGACCAGCTGGCCGACGTCACGCCCGTCGACCACGTGCCCGGTCACCTCGTCGAGCACCGTCTCCGGGGCGCCGCCCGAGGTGCCCGCGACGACCGGCAGCCCGGTGGCCGCCGCTTCGAGGTAGACCAGGCCGAGGCCCTCCACGTCCAGGCCCTTGCCGCGGGTCCGCGCGGGCATCGCGAACACGTCGCCCGCCGCGTAGTGCGCCGGCAGCTCCGGCCACGGCACCGAACCCGTCAGCACCACAGCACCGCCGAGCCCGCGCGATTCGATCAGCTGGACCAGCGTCTTGCGGTACGGCCCGCCGCCGACGATCAGCAGCGCCGCGTCCGGCACCCGCCGGCGCACCTCGAGCATCGCCTGGATGAGCACGTCCTGCCCCTTGCGCGGCATCAGCCGCGACACGCACACGATCGTCGGCCGGTCACCGAGGCCGTGCCGCTCGCGGATCTCCGCGCGGGCCGCGTCGTCGGGACGGAACAGGTCGGTGTCCACGCCGGACGGCAGATACTCCAGTCCCGCCATCGCACCGAATGCCGACGCGAACCGCCGCCGCGTGTACTTGCTGACATAGGTGACCACGTCGGCCGTGTCGCCGATGCGGCGCAGCGCCTGCCGTGCCGCCGGCAGCATCGACCAGCCCACCTCGTGCCCGTGCGTGCACGCCACGATCCGCCGCGCCCCCGCCGCCCGCAACGACTGCCCGAGCAACGCCAGCGGCGCCGCGGCACCGAACCACACCGCCTCGCAGTCGCGCGCCCGCATGATCTCCTTCGCGCGCCGCAGCACGTCGGGGGTGGGCAGCATGAGCGACGTCGGATGCCGCACCACCTCGAACGGGGCGGCCGCGTCGAACTCGGGATGCGAACCGGACGAGCGCTGCCACGACGGCGCGTAGACGACCAGGTCGTCGGCCGGCATCCGGCGGGCCAGCGCGTCGAGGTAGTTCTGGATTCCCCCGGGCCGCGGTGGGAAGTCGTTGGTCACCAGCAGGGTGCGAGGCACGCTGCGGAGGGTACCGGGCCCGGCCGCGGCGCCCGAAATGCACCAGGGGCGGTGCCGGATCCGGCACCGCCCCTGGTCGAAGCCCTGGGTCAGCGAGCGACCCGGCGGGCGTTGACGATGTTGTTCGGCACCGCCGAGATCTTGACGACGTCACCTGATGTCGGCGCTTGCACCACCTTGCCGCCACCGAGGTACATCACCACATGGTAAGCGGGCGACCCTTCGAACAGCAGGTCACCGGGCTGGATGGCGGACAGCGGCACCGCGACCCCGGACGACTGCTGGGAGGCGGCGGTGCGGGGCAGGGTGATCCCCGCCTTGCCGTAGGAGTAGACCATCAGACCCGAGCAGTCGAACTGGTCCGGCCCGGTCGCGCCCCACACGTACGGGTCGCCGAGCTTGCTCAGCGCGACGTTGATCGCCGTCTGCGCGGCCGCGGTCGGCGCGGGCACGCCGGGCGCCGAGCCGCCGGTGTCCTTCTGCAGCGCCTTCTCGGCGGAGGACAGCCGCGTGCTGATCTGCCGGAGATCGGACACCTGCTTGTTCAACGCGTCCTGGCGGGTGTGCAGGTCGTTGAGCAGCTGCGCCGCGGCGTCGGAAGCGGCCTGCGCGCGGTTGCGGGCATCCGTGGCCTGCTGCTGCGCGGTGGCCGCGGCCTGCAGTGCTCCGGTGTACTGCCCGAGCGCCCTGTTCTTGTCGTCGGCGAGCACCGCGAGCGCGGACGAGCGGTCCAGGAAGTCCTGCACGGACGTGCCGGACAGCAGGGCCGACAGCTTGTTGGACTCGGCTCCGCTGACGAACGACGCGTCGGCGAACCGGTCGACGACCGTCTGGAACTGCGCCACCTCGCCGTGCGCCTGCTGCACCTTCTGCTGCGCGCCCGCGAGGTCGGAGTTGGCCTTGTTCAGCTCGGCCTGCTTGGCGTTGAAGTCGTCCTGCGCCTGCAGCGCCTGCTCGTTGAGTTGCTCGGCCTGCGCCGCGGCCGCGCGGTACTGCGCGAGGGCGTCGGTCGAGTTGGTCGGGGGGTCCTGAAGGACTGGGAGAGCGGTGAAGGTCACCGCGTCGGCCGGGGCTCCGACGCCGATCGCCGTGATCACCGCGGTGGCTGCGAGAGCTCCCGCTACCACGCGCTTGACTGGTTGCGACTGCACGCCGCGCGCGTCTCCTTTGCACTCGGCCGCCACTGGTCGCCGCGTGCAGAGGTCGGGGGCCCTCTGCTCACCCGAAGCTGGCGCACATCGCCGGCTTCCGGCAAAACGGCACTACCCACCCTGTGCAGGCACGCAGGTATCGCACCTGGGTCTTGCGCACACGGTGGTTCCGGCACAGCTCCCCGACAAAGCTGATTCGGCGGCAACCTCACGTCGCCATCGCGGGTTTGCAACAGCTACCGGGCGCGAGGTCTCGGCTAGGTTACGAAACGACGGTCGCCGCGTCCAGCAGGAGCAGGCTGAAAACTGTGAGTAACCACCGCTGGGTCCGATCGGACCAGGCATGACTCCTTGAGTGTGAGCAGCGTAACAATCCCGAGCGTTATTGCTACTGACCGTTCACCGCACCGAAAGACCGCTTGTCGTCTTCGGTGTGTCCTGCCCGTTCAGGCGGCCCGGTCCGTACGTTCCTGATGGACCGGGACCATCCTCAATCGGGGGATCAACCCGCCCTCCGCGAGCGCGTCGATCGCGCGTAACTCGGCCCGGTCGAATTCGGGCACCGGGGGCGCGTTCAGCAGCACACCGACTGCGCAATCGGCGCACCCGATGCCATGGACGACGCAGCCGGCACAGTCCACGATCACAGTGTTCTCGCTCATCACTACCTCCGGAAAGATCCGATTCGGTCTGTCAGGAAGCACGCTAGAGACACCCCCCGACATTTTCCGCCGAGAACTGTTTCGAACTCACACGCGACCAAGGCGGGACAGCAATACCGCCGACGCGACGGGGTGTGCCCCGCAGCCGCGCGTCGAGTCGGCCACCGCGCGGTCCGACGTCGCGACCACCAGCGGCCGCCCCCGCGGCTCGGCCTTGACCAGCGCACGGATCACGTCGTCGGCGAGTACCCCGGGATCGGAGAACAGCACGCGGACGCCGCGTGGCGCCGCGACCGGGACCGACAGCACGCCCGCGCCGTCGAACACCACCGTCACCTCGGCGCTGGTGCGGGCGGCGAGCACGCCGAGCTGCTGCACCAGCCGGTTCCGCTGATCGGCGAGCGCGAGCTCGGCATAACCCGTTTTGGTGACGTTGTAGCCGTCGACGATGAGATGCACGGCCGGCAGCCCGAGCAGCCGCTCCAGCGCCGTCCCGTCGCGCACGGCGATACCCGTGCCGCCCGAACTGGACGCCCCGCGCACCTGGTCGGCCGGCCTGCGTGCACTGGCGTCCAGCGCCAGCTCGCGGCGCAGGCCCACCGCGGCGCCCTCCACCGTGTCGACGAGCAGCGCCAGGCGTACCTCGTCCGCTTCGCGGGCCTCACGCGCCACCTGCCGGGCGATTTCCGCCTCGGCCAGCGCCCGCTCCGCCCGGCCCCGTTCCGTGGCCGCACGCTGCCGCTCACGCTCCACCTGGGCGGTCAGCGCGGCCAGCTCGTCGTCACGGCCTCCGGTAGCCCGGTCCGCGGCCGCCTGAGCCTCGTCGGCGGCGTCGCGGGCCTGGCGCAGCAGCGTGCCCTGCTCACGCAGGCGCCCACGCAGCTTGACGATCTCGTCCTCGCGCTCCCGGCGGGCCTCCTCGACGGCCTCCAGCGCCCGCGCCAGTTCCTCGCGCGTGCGGTCGAGTTCCGCCTCGAGCTTCTGGTTCCGCGCGACCGCCACGTCACGCTCGGCGCGCAACGCCGTCTCCGCCGCGTTCTTCTCGATCAGGCGCACTCGCGACGACGCGCTGGACTCGCCGAGCAGCACGGCCGCGGTGGCCGCCGCGACGGAGTCGGAATCGTTGGGGTTCAACGCATCCTGCCGGTGCTCGCGCACCCATTCGAGGACGGCGGTGCGGAACGCGAGCGAGTCCTGCAGCGTGGCCAGCAGCGCGGCCGCGCCGAGGCGGGCTCGCTTGGCGGGGGCGAACTTCGCGACCGGCCGCAGCTGCTGCGGGATGTCCACGCGGGGCATCCGGCCGAGCGCTTCGGCGGCGAGTTCGGCAAGTCTGGCCCGGACCGCCTCCGGCAGCTCGCGCCACTCAGGTGGTGGCGAGGCAGCAGCCGGGGCCGGCAGACCGGGGTCTTCGGGCTGCTCGGCGTGCACAGAGGGCGGCATCCATCCAGGGTAGTCGCAGCCGATCGCCGGGCTCGCGTCGTGGGATCGCGGAAACTGTCGGTGCCCTTACCTAGGGTGCCGATCATGCATGCGGGGCACGATCAGCTGACGTTCGACGAGCTGGGCACGCCACTACGGGACACCACGTTCGTGGTATTCGACCTCGAGACCACCGGCACCAGGGCGGGTCCGGACGGAATCACCGAGATCGGCGCCGTGAAGGTCCGCGGTGGCCAGGTGCTCGGCGAGTTCGCGACGCTGGTCAACCCCGGGATGCCGATCCCGCCGCAGATCGTCGCGCTGACCGGCATCACCGGCGCGATGGTGTACGACGCGCCGCCGATGAACGAGGTGCTGCCCGCGTTTCTGGAATTCGCGGCCGGTGCGGTGCTGGTCGCGCACAACGCCCCGTTCGACACCGGGTTCCTGCGCGCGGCCTGCGCCGCGCAAGGCTACCCATGGCCGAAACCCGCCGTCGTGTGCACCGTGAAGCTGGCGCGGCGAGTACTGACGCGCCAGGACACGCCCAGCTTCCGGCTCGGCGCGCTCGCGGCGCTGTTCCGCTCCCCCACCACGCCCAACCACCGGGCGCTGCAGGACGCCCGCGCCACCGTGGACGTGCTGCACGCGTTGCTCGAACGGCTCGGGCCGGTCGGCGTGCACTCGCTGGAGGAGCTGGTCGACTATCTGCCCGACGTGACGCCGGCGCAGCGCGCCAAGCGGGGTATGGCGGCGCACCTGCCGGAACGGCCGGGCGTGTACCTGTTCCGCGGCCCCGGCGAGGAGGTGCTCTACGTCGGCACCTCCGGCAACCTGCGGCGCCGGGTGCGGCAGTACTTCACCGGCTCGGACAGCCGCGGCCGGATCAGGGAGATGGTCGCGCTCGCGCACCGCGTCGACGGCGTCGAATGCTCGCACGCGCTGGAGGCCCAGGTCCGGGAGCTGCGGCTGCTCGCCGCGCACCGGCCCGCCTACAACCGGCGGTCGAAGAACCCGCGCAAGTCGTGGTGGGTCGTGGTGACCGACGAGGCGTTCCCGCGGCTGTCCGTGGTGCGGCTGCCGAAGGACGGGGCGCTCGGTCCGTTCACGTCGCAGGCGATGGCGAAACTGGCCGCCGACGTGCTCGCCGGCGCGTCCGGCCTGCGGACGTGCAGCCAGCGGATCTCCGCGACCGCGCCGACCGGCCGGCCGTGCGCACTCGCCGAACTGGGGCGGTGCGGGGCGCCGTGCGCGGGCAGGCAGAGCACCGACGCCTACTTGCCGTCGGTCGTGGCGGTGCGGAACCTCGTCGGCGGCCGGGACGCGACGCCGTTGCAGTCGGCCTTGCGGCAACTGGAGGAGCTGGCCGCGGCGGAACATTTCGAGCAGGCCGCGCGACGGCGGGACGAGCTGGCGATCCTCGTCCGCGCGGTCGCCAAGGCGCATCGGCTGACCGCGCTCGCCGCGATCCCCGAACTGGTCGCGGCCGCACCGGATGGCAAGGGCGGCTGGGAGTTCGCCGTCATTCGGCACGGGCGGCTGGCCTCCGCCGGCGTCGCCCGCCGCGGGGTGCCGCCGATGCCGATCGTGGACGCCCTGGTCGCCGCCGCCGAAACCGTCACCCCGGATGTGGGACCGCTTTACGGGGCTCCCGCCGAGGAAGTCGGCCTGCTGCTGCGGTGGCTGGCCAGGCCCGGGATTCGGCTGGTCCGCACCGCGTTGCCATGGGCCGAGCCCGCGCACGGCGCCGGCGGCTGGCAGAACTGGCTGGACCGCGCGGCGGTGGCGAACGAACTCGAACGAGCGGTGGGCTGAGCGCAGTGGATACGATCGCGGCGCTGGCAACCATCCGAGGAGGACATACGTGATCACCGCGATCGTGCTGATTCATGCCGTGGCGGACAGTATCCCGGAGACCGCGCAGGCGATCGCGGACATCGAAGGCGTGTCCGAGGTGTACTCGTGCGCCGGCGACGTCGACCTGATCGCGATGGTGCGGGTGCACACGCACGAGGACCTCGCGGACCTCATCCCCGGCAAGATCGGGCGCGTCGACGGCGTGATCGACACCGATACCCACATCGCGTTCCGGTCCTACTCGACCGCCGACACCGAGTCGGCGTTCGCCCTGGGCGCCGAGGAGTAGCCCGGAAACCTCAACTCACGCGCCGGGAAACCTCAACTCGCGAGGCACGCGAAAAGCAGGCCCACAGCGCAGAGCGGTGTGGGCCTGCTTTTCGCGTGTGGCTCTACTCTTCGGAGCCGTGACCGTCGCCGTGGCCGTTGGCGCGGGCGCGCTCCAGCGCCGCGACCTCCTCGGCCGGGTCCGGCGCGATCATCGTGCCGGGCACCGGGCGGCCGGCGGCACCGAGCTTGTTCATCTTCTTCGGCACCGGCGCGCCCTGGTACTCGAGCGGGACCGCGTGGCCGTGGTCGTCCACCCCGCCCAGCGGCTGGTGGATCTCGATGAACTCACCGTGCGGCAGGCGCTTGATGATGCCGGTCTCGACGCCGTGCTCCAGCACCTCACGGTCGGCCCGCTGCAGGCCGATGCAGAGCCGGTAGGTGATGAAGTACGCCAGCGGCGGCACCACCAGGATCCCGATCCGGCCGGCCCACGTGGTGGCGTTGAGCGAGATGTCGAAATGGTCGGCGATGATGTCGTTGAAGCCCGAGGCCTCCACCACCATGAAGAACGAGAGCGCCATGATGCCGATGCTGGTGCGGACCGGCACGTCACGCGGCCGCTGCAGCAGGTTGTGGTGCGCGGTGTCCTTCGACAGCTTGCGCTCGATGAACGGGTACCCGATGAGCAGCGCGAACAGGATCGGCATCCAGACCGCGCCGGCGAAGAACACCGCCGGCACTGTGTAGTTGCCCAGGTAGAGCTCCCACGCCGGGAAGACCCGCAGCAGACCGTCCGCCCAGGCCAGGTACCAGTCGGGCTGCGAGCCCGCGGACACCTGCGCCGGGTTGTACGGACCGATGTTCCAGATCGGGTTGATCTGGAACAGGCCCGACATCAGCGCGATCACGCCGGTGACCAGGATGAAGAAGGCGCTGGCCTTGAGCGCGAAGTACGGCATGATCCGCACGCCGACGACGTTCGTCTCCTTGCGCCGCACTCCCGGGAACTGGGTGTGCTTCTGGTACCAGACGAGCGCCAGGTGCGCGCCGATCAGCGCCAGCATGATGCCCGGCAGCAGCAGGATGTGCAGCGTGTACATGCGCGGCACGATCACGTCGCCCGGGAACTCGCCGCCGAACAGCGCCCAGTGCAGCCAGGTGCCCATGACCGGCACCGACAGCACGATGCCGGACAGGGTCGCCCGGACGCCGGTGCCGGAGAGCAGGTCGTCGGGCAGCGAGTAACCGAAGAAGCCTTCGAACATGCCCAGGATCAGCAGCAGCGCACCGATGATCCAGTTGGCCTCGCGCGGCCTGCGGAACGCTCCGGTGAAGAAGATCCGGAACATGTGCACCATCATCGACGCGACGAACACCAGCGCCGCCCAGTGGTGCAGCTGGCGGACGAACAGACCGCCGCGGACGTCGAACGAGATGTCCAGCGTGGTCGCGAACGCCCGCGACATCTGAACGCCCTGGAGGTTCTTGAAGCTGCCGTTGTAGGCGACCTCGGTCATCGACGGGTCGAAGAACAGGGTCAGGTACACGCCGGACAGGAGCAGGATGATGAAGCTGTAGAGCGCGATCTCGCCCAGCAGGAAGGACCAGTGGGTCGGGAACACCTTGTTCATCTGGTGCCGCAGGCCCTTGGCCAGGTGATACCGCTGGTCCGCGTTGTTCGCGGCCTCGGCGGCGTGCTTCTGCACCATGCTCGAGCCCTTGGTGGGCGTGGTGAGAGAACTCATGACTTCCGCTCCCAAAAAGCCGGCCCGACGGGTTCGACGAAGTCGCCCCGCGCGACCATGTATCCCTCATCGTTCACGGTAATGGGCAACTGGGCCAGAGCGCGAGTCGCTGGGCCGAAGATGGGCTTGCAGTACTCCAGCACGTCGAACTGCGACTGGTGGCAGGGGCACAGCAGCCGGTTCGTCCGCTGCTCGTAGAGGGAGACCGGGCAGCCCACGTGGCTGCACACCTTCGTGTAGGCGTAGTACTCGCCGAAGTTGAAGTCCTCCTGGCCCTTGCGCTTGACCACGCGCACCGCGTCCTCGGGCCGCAGCCGGATCAGCATGACCGGCGTGTCCGACCGCAGGAAGACCGCGGCCAGCTCCTCCGGGTTGTTCCGCTCGGACTCGCGGAACGGGAACACCGTCTCCAGCGCGCCGGCGTCGAGGTCCTCCGGACGCACGAGCCTGACCTCATGCGGGTCACCCGTGTTGACCCGCATGTAGACGGTCTCGCCCGGGTACCGCTTCATCCACGGCGTGTCCCACAGGGTGTCGTACGGGTTGGGTTCCTTCCACGGGCTCTTGATGAACGACGCGACCGGCAGGGCGACCAGGCCCAGCCCCATTGCGCCGCCCGCGAAGCCGACACTGCGCTTGACCAGCGACCGGCGGCCGATGGTGCTGCGCACACCCGCGTCCTCGAGGTGCGCGACGATCGTCTTGCGGTCGACCTCGGCCGAACCCTCGCCGGCGTTGTCGCTGCGCTGCTGCACCGCGGTCTCGTGCGGGATGAACCGCTTGGTGTAGAGGATGATGCCCGCGCCCAGCGCGATCACGCAGATGCCGAGCGTGATGCCCAGCATGGGGGTGTACAGCGAGTACATGAACGTGCCCGCGGTGCCGGGCGCCTTGTACTGCCACGGCCACCAGATGAGGCTGACCACGAACCCGAGACCGGCCAGG
Source organism: Amycolatopsis sp. (assembly GCA_035248845.1). GTDB lineage: Bacteria > Actinomycetota > Actinomycetes > Mycobacteriales > Pseudonocardiaceae > Amycolatopsis_E. Next base: position 23,167 of record DATFHB010000014.1, read on the forward strand.
CCCGCGATCGTGAACCACAGAGCGACCATCCGCTCGGCGCGCTTCTCCGCCCGGGTGCCCTTGACGGGCCAGGGGTCCGGGTAGTCGGCGAGCTCGACGCCGTCGAGCTCGCCACCCAGCTTGAGAAGCTGGTCGCGGTCCATTGCCGCCAGCTCGTCGTCCGACGGCCGCGGAGTCCCCGCAGTGTCGTTACTGCCGCTCATGCCCTCGATCCAATCCACAGGGTGACGCCTACCAGCGCGCCGATCCCCACGATCCACGCGATAACGCCCTCGGATGCCGGGCCGAAACCACCCAGCGAGTCGCCGCCGGGGTTGTTGTTGCTGCCCGACACCGACTTGATGTAGGCGATGATGTCCTTCTTCTCGTCCGGAGTGAGCTGCCGGTCGGAGAACTTCGGCATGTTCTGCGGGCCGGTCAGCATCGCGGTGTAGATCTGGTCCTCGCTCGCCGGGTCCAGGTCGGGGGCGAACTTGCCCGCCGACAGCGCGCCGCCGCGACCGGTGAAGTTGTGGCAGGACGCGCAGTTGAGGCGGAACAGCTCGCCACCGCGCGCCGGGTCGGAGCCCTGCAGTGCCGCACCGGTCTCGGTCGGCCGCTCGGGGCCGCCACCGTGAGCCTGGATGTAGGCACCGACCGCGTCGATCTCCTCGGGGGTCAGCTTCGGCGGCTTGCGCTCGGCCTGGGCCTCCTGCCGCACCGCCGGCATCCGGCCGGACGAGGTCTGGAAGTACACGGCCGCGTCGCCGACGCCGATGAGGCTGGGACCGCGGTCCTGCACTCCCTGCAGGTTCGCGCCGTGGCAGGTGATGCACGTGTTGTTGTAGACCTGCCGGCCCAGCCGCAGCTGCGCCGGATCCTCCTGCGCCTGCGCCGTCTGTGCCTTCGGCACGAAGATGGCGTAGATCGCGCCCGCACCGATCAACGCCACGCCCAGCACGAGCAGGCCGGCTATCCGCCTGCGCAGCTTGGTGCGGGCGCCGAGGCGGCGCCCGGAGGATTTCTTGCTGGTGGTCATCTTGCGGCAACCCTTGCTGTTCGGTGGTTCGAGACGGGCTGGTGCGGTCAGGGAAGGATCTCGATGACCGCGAACAGGCCGATCCAGACGATGTCGACGAAGTGCCAGTAGTAGGACACGACGATCGCCGAGGTGGCCTGCGCGGGCGTGAACTTGCTCAGCCTGGTGCGGATGAGCAGGAACACGAAGGCGACGAGCCCGCCGAGCACGTGAAGTCCGTGGAACCCGGTCGCGATGAAGAAGATGGAGCCCCATGCCCCGGAGGGGATGGTCACACCCTCGTGGATGAGGCTGATGTACTCACCGACCTGCCCGCCGATGAACACCGCGCCCATCACGAACGTGATGAGGTACCAGCGGCGCAACCCGTAGACGTCACCCTTCTCCGCGGCGAACACGCCGAGCTGGCAGGTGAACGACGACGCCACCAGGATGATGGTGAACGGCAGCGAGTACGGGATGTCGAGATGGATCGGCTCACCGGTCGCCGCGTTGATCGGCGGCCAGATGCCCGTGGAGTTCTGCGCCTTGACGGTGAAGAACATCGCGAACAGGCCGGCGAAGAACATGAGCTCGCTGGAGAGCCACACGATGGTGCCGACACTGACCATGTTCGGCCGGTTCAGCGAGTGCACCCGCTGGCTGATGTTGGGAGCTGCCGTTGTCACGAGTCGCATTATGTCCTCCACGAAACCGGCTTGCGTCCTCGGGTGCCCGAGCGAGTTGGTCACATCCACGAACACCGAGGGTGAGGAACGCCGGTGAGCCTGCTCGATCGAGTGCGTGACCTGCTGAGAAGCACCAAGGAGCCAGAGTTGACGCCCGACACACCGGGGCTGGTGGTGGTGGCGGAAGCGTTCGACATCACGGAGGCGGACTCGGCCGTGCTGGCGAGATCACATCTTTGGCACCAAGGGAAAGCGGCCGTCCTGCGGCACCACCTGTCGCTGCCGTCGGGCCGGGTGGACGAAGCCGCGCGGTTGCTCGTCCAGGACAAGTGGGAACTACGCACGGTGTCCGAATCGGACGGGATTTCGCGGCTGCACGCGCTGCGGGTGCAGGAACTGGACGCGCTGCACTGCGCGCAGGAACGCTCCCGGATGGCCGGTCTCGCGCAACGGCTCGGCGGCGACTCGCTGGGCTGGGACGCGCTACAGCCGGTGGACTCTCGGTGATGCGGTCAGTGACCGCTAGCATTCAAGGCACCTGTTGCAGCGATGAGGCCGGAGGCTTGACGTGACCGAGCAGCCGATGAGGATCCTGGTGTTCAGCCACCGGGCGGAAGTCCGCGAGTCGATCATGAACGCGATCGGCCGCCGGCCGGCGACGGATCTCGGCCGGATCACCTACGTCGAGGCCGCCGGGGTCGCGGACGTGCTGACCGAGATGGACGAGGGTGGCCTCGACCTGGCGATCCTGGACGGCGAGGCGCAGCCCACCGGCGGCATCGGCCTGTGCCGCCAGCTCAAGCACGAGATCGACGACTGCCCGCCGATCGTGGTCGCCGTGCGGCGCAAGGACGACCGCTGGCTGGCCACCTGGTCGCAGGCCGACGCCGTGCTGGTGCACCCGCTCGACCCGCTGACCGCGGCCGAGACCGTCGCGGACGTGTTGCGGGCACAGCCGGTCCCGTCCCTGCGCGCATGACCGACCAGACCTGGCCCGCCCTGCTCAACCAGCTCATCGCCCGCGCCGATCTCTCCGCCGAGGACACCGCCTGGGCGATGGACCAGGTGATGTCCGGCGAGGCCACCCCATCCCAGATCGCCGGTTTCGCGGTGGCGCTGCGCGCCAAAGGCGAGACGCCGGCCGAGATCGCCGGACTCGCCAAGGCCATGCTTGCCCGCGCGCGCCGCGTACACGTCGACGGCCGCGCGGTCGACATAGTGGGCACGGGCGGCGACCGGTCCGGGTCGGTGAACATCTCCACGATGGCCGCGATCGTCGTGGCCGCCGCGGACGCTCCCGTCGTCAAGCACGGCAATCGAGCGGCGTCGTCCAAGTCGGGCGCGGCCGACGTGCTCGAGGCCCTCGGGGTGGCGATCGACCTGGAGCCCGGCGCGGTGCAGCGGTGCGTGGCCGAGGTCGGCATCGGGTTCTGCTTCGCGCCCGTGTTCCACCCCGGCTTCCGGCACGCGGGCCCGACCCGCAGCCAGCTGGGCGTGCCGACCACGTTCAACCTCCTCGGCCCGCTCACCAACCCCGCGCAGCCGGGCGCGGGCATGATCGGCTGCGCCTATCCGGACAAGGTCGAGTTGGTGGCACGTGTGTTCGCCGGCCGCGGCAGTTCGGTGCTGGTCGTGCGGGGCGACGACGGGCTCGACGAGATCACCACCACCACGACCAGCACGGTCTGGGTGGTCTCCGGGGGCGAGGTCCGGCAGGTGCGGCTCGACCCGGCCGACCTGGGCATCGCGCGGGCCACGGCCGAGGACCTGCGGGGCGGCGACGCCGCGCACAACGCCGAGGTCGTGCGCGAACTGGTGGCAGGCAAACCCGGCCCGGTGCGGGACGCGGTGCTGATCAACGCAGCTGGCGCGCTGGCCGCCTACGACGGCCTGACCGGCTCGCTGGGCGAAGATCTGGCCACGGCCCTGGTCAAGGCCGCCGCCGCGATCGACTCCGGTGCTGCCGCGGATCTGTTGTCCCGCTGGGCCGCGTTCCGCTGATCAGCCGGCCCCGGCCACGGCGCACAGGTAGTCCAGCACGGGGAGCAGGTCCTCGGGTTCGGCGTGGCCGCGCGTCCAGGTCCACAATTCGGCGCCTTCGAACCGGAGTCGGGCCGTCGCGGGATGCCAGCCTTGGAGCAGCTGTGCGCGCACCGGCGGGGTGAGCAGGCGCCCTACGGTCGGCTCGTCGCCCACCTCCACCGCGAACCGCTGGTCGAACTCGATATCACCGGTCCGCACGCCCTCGAGGCCGACGAGCCGCAGGAGCGTCATGCGGACGCCGCGCTCGCGGACCTCCAGCACCGGCACGGTCTCGCCCAGACCGACCGCGTAGACGCCGTAGGTGTGGGTGTTCTCGCCGTCGCTGTAGCTGTACTCGAACGCCACGAACGGCCGCCCGCGGTGCGTTCCCCGGACCACGTTGCGCGCCCGCCGGCTACGGCCCCGGTCGAACGGTTTGCCGCCGTAGCGCTGGGCCAGCGAGCTGTCCTCCTCGACCGCCGCCCAGTCGTGCCGCACGGCGAACTCGTGGACCCGCTGCCAACGTTTGTCCTTCAGGTGGAAGCCCGCCACCGCACCGCCCCCGATGATGACGAACAGCGCGATCACGATGAGTACGACGACCCCGTCCACCACGTCCCCTTCCGTGCAGGCACCACGCAGACGCACCGGGCGGGCCGGCCGTTCCGGGCACTCACGACGAAGGGCGCCTTTCCCCGATGCGGGAAAGGCGCCCTTCGAACGTTCCGGAGTGACTCAGTCCTTGTCCGGGCCCACGTGGTACTCGAAGACCAGGCCGCCGACGGTGAGCAGGATCAGCGCGCCGCCGACCACGATCATCCAGATGTGGAAGAAGGCCAGCGCGAGACCGATGAACGCGGCCGCGCCCGCCATCGCGATCGGCCAGTAGCTGCCCGGGCTGAAGAAGCCCAGCTCACCGGCACCGTCGCTGATCTCGGCGTCGTCGCGGTCCTCGGGACGGGGCTCGATGCGGCGCGAGACGAACCGCATGTAGCTGCCCGCGATGAGCGACAGGCCACCGGTCAGGATCAGCGCGACGAGGCCGACCGGCTCGACGCCGAACCCGCTCCAGTAGTACGTGGTCACGCCGTACACGATCGCGATGAAGAAACAGAACCCCGTGACCAAATCGAAAATACGGGCTTCGACCTTCATGAAGCTGTCCTCACTCTTGTCTCAAACACTCGACATTGCCCGGCGCGCCGGCCTCAGCCGGAGGCCGTCCGCGCGGTGCGGTCGGTGTTGAACGGCTGCGTGGTCACCGCGTGCGGGGTGCACAGCTGGCCGCAGTTCATCGCGGTGAGCGCCTCGGCGGCCGTGTTCGGCTGCCCGGTGGCCGGGTTGTTCTGCGTCCTCAGCTGAATGTACTGCTGGTACAGGTTGTCCGGCAGGGCGCGGACCTCGAAGTTCATCATCGAGTGGTACGTGCCGCACAGCTCGGCGCAGCGGCCCACGAACGAACCGGTGGTGTCGATCGTGTTCTGGAACGACGAGTCCTGGTTGTTCTTCTCGGGGTACGGGAAGACGTCGCGCTTGAAGTGGAACTCCGGCACCCAGAAGGAGTGGATGACGTCGGTGGACCGCAGGTTGTACTGGATGTTCTTGCCGATGGGCAGCACCAGCAGCGGGATCTCACCCGAGTTGCCGACCGTGCGGATCATCTGGCCGGTCGCGTCCTTGGGCTCGTTCGGGTAGCCGAACTCCCAGTTCCACTGGAACGCGGTCACGTTGATCGTGACGTCCGGGTTGGGCTTCTTGGACAGCACCTGGTTCTCGGTGGTGGCCGTGAAGAAGAACAGCACGCAGACCATCACCAGCGGCACGATGACGCAGAACAGCTCGAGCGGCACGTTGTACTGGAACTGGCGGGGCAGCGCTGTATCACCAGCCGGGTCGACTGTTTTTTTCTTGCGATGGAACGCCGAGGCCCAGAAGATCAGCCCCCACACGATCACCCCGACAGCGAGTGCCGCGATGACGGACCACGTCCACAGCCACCGCATCTTGTCGGCCTGCTCGGTGACACCGACCGGCCAGCCGAACCGAAGCACTTCGTCACCGGAGCACCCGGTCGCCAACAGAGCGACGAGCCCGGTCAGCGCGGCGACCTTACCGACCCTCTTCAACCCAGGCCTCCTCGAATTCTGGCGTGACAGGCGGAGCCTAGCCGAATTGCGGAAACCCGCCGACCAAGGGGTAACCGTTCGCGGCGGGCGGACCCGGCATACTGGCCCTCACCATCCAGCCCCCGACCCCAGAGGTGTGTGAGTACGCGTGTGCGGCCTGCTCGGACTCGTGTGTCCCAGTGACAACGATGCAGTTGAGGCCCGTGATGCGCTCGGTGCGGCCCTGCGCTGCCAGCGTCATCGTGGTCCCGACGAGACCGACACCTGGGCCGACGGGGAGGTGGTCTACGGCTTCAACCGGCTCGCCTTCATCGACGTCGAGCACGCCCACCAGCCCCTGGTGTGGGGTCCGCCGGAGTCGCCCCGCCGGTACACGCTGAACTTCAACGGTGAGATCTACAACTACCGTGACCTGCGGGAACAGCTCGTCGCCGAGCACGATGCGAAATTCGCCACAGACGGCGACGGCGAGGCGATCGTCGCGGCCCACCACTACTGGGGCCCGAGCGCGGTGAGCCGCCTGCGCGGCATGTTCGCGTACCTGATCTGGGACTCCGACGAGAAGGTCCTGCACGGCGCGCGGGACCCGTTCGGCATCAAGCCGCTGTTCTACTCTGCCGGCCCCGGCGGCACCGCCTTCTCGAGTGAGAAGAAGAGCCTGCTGGAGCTGTCCGGTGTGCTCGGCGTGCCCGAGGAGCTGGACCGCAAGGCGCTGCAGCACTACCTCACGCTGCAGTACGTGCCGGAGCCCGAGTCGCTGCACACGGGCGTGCGCCGGATCGAGTCGGGCACGTCGTTCCGGATCTCCCCCGGCGGCGAGCTCAAGCAGGAGCGGTACTTCTTCCCGCAGTTCAACGCACGCCCCGTGACCGCTGGCGCCGAGGCGCAGGCGCTGCACGGCCGCATCGCCGATGTGATGCGCGACTCGGTCGCCAGGCACATGATCGCCGACCCCGACATCACCGTCGGCGCGTTCCTCTCCGGCGGCATCGACTCGACCGCGATCGCGGCACTGGCCAAGGAGCACAACCCGAACCTGATCGCGTTCACCACCGGCTTCGAGCGTGAGGGCTACTCCGAGGTGGACGTCGCGGCCGAGTCGGCAGCCGCCATCGGTGTGAAGCACGTCATCCGCACCGTCACGGCGGACGAGATGATGGACGCGCTGCCGCTGATCGTCTGGTACCTCGACGACCCGGTCGCCGACCCGGCGCTGGTCCCGCTGTGGTTCATCGCGCGGGAGGCCCGCAAGCACGTCAAGGCGGTGCTGTCGGGCGAGGGAGCGGACGAGCTGTTCGGCGGCTACACGATCTACCGGGAGCCGATCTCGCTCGCGCCGTTCGAGAAGGTGCCGGGCGGTCTGCGCAAGCTCATCGGCAAGGTGTCCGAGCGGATCCCCGAGGGCACGCGCGGCAAGAGCCTGCTGCATCGCGGCTCGCTGACGCTCGAGGAGCGCTACTACGGCAACGCCCGCAACTTCCGCGACGAGGAGCTGCGCGGGGTACTGCGCACGTTCGCCGAGGGTGTCGGCCACCGCGACGTCACAGCCGAGCACTACCGCACGTCGGCGGACTGGGACCCGGTGGCGCGAATGCAGCACGTGGATCTGTTCACCTGGCTGCGCGGGGACATCCTCGTCAAGGCCGACAAGATGACCATGGCAAATTCGCTGGAGCTGCGGGTGCCCTTCCTCGACGCCGAGGTGTTCAAGGTCGCCGCCGGGATCCCGCTGGAGCAGAAGATCACCAACGAGACGACGAAGTACGCGCTGCGCCGCGCGCTGGACGGGATCGTCCCGGCGCACGTGCTCAACCGGCGCAAGCTCGGCTTCCCGGTGCCGATCCGGATCTGGCTGCGCGACGAGATGTACGACTGGGCGCGCGGCATCATCGCCGACTCGCAGACCGGCGGGCTGCTGGACAAGCAGGCGGTGCTGCGGTTGCTGGACGAGCACAAGGCCGGCCAGTTCGACCGCAGCCGCCAGATCTGGGCGCTCCTGGTCTTCATGCTGTGGCACGACATCTTCATCGAACACCGCATCAAGCCCGAGGTCCCGGAACCCGCCTACCCGGTCAAGATCTGACCCGTGCCGCGAAGGACCCTCATGGTCGTATGCGCCACCAGGGGGTCCTTCCCGGTCAGGGGTTGAGGACCTCGCCGATCTCCACCGCGGCATCCGATCCATAGGCGTCGGCGATGCGTTTGAGGGCGCTCGCCGCGTCCAGCTGCCATTCCTGGGTACCGACGGTTTCCAGCACCAGCACCGCGATCAGGGAGCCGAGCTGCGCGGACCGCTCCAGGCCCAGACCGCGGTGCAGGCCCGCGACGAAGCCGGCCCGGAACCCGTCACCGACACCGGTCGGGTCGGCCTTGGTGAACTCGGGTACCGCCGCGACCTTGAGCACGGTGCCGTCGCGGCCGACGATCTCCACGCCGTGTTCGCCGAGCGTGGTCACCCGGTAGCCGACCTGGTCGAGCACGTCCTGCTCACTCCAGCCGGACTTCTGCCGCAGCAGCTCCCACTCGTAGTCGTTGGTGAACAGGTACTGCGCGCCCGCCACGAAGGCGCGTGCCTGCTCGCCGGTCATCCTGGCCAGCTGCTGCGACGGGTCGACGGCGAAGTCGTAACCGTGCTCGCGGCATTCGTCGGCGTGACGGAGCATCCCGTCCGGGTCGTCCGGGCCGATCAGCACGAGGCTCAGGCCGCCGGCCTGGTCGGCGATCGGCTTCAGCTCGATGTTGCGCGCTTCGGCCATGGCGCCCGCATAGAACGTCGCGATCTGGTTGAGGTCCTCGTCGGTGGTGCACACGAACCGGGCGGTGTGCGCGATCTCGGAGACGTGCACGCCGCCGGTGTCCACGCCGTGGCGCTCGAGCCACGCGCGGTAGTCGGCGAAGTCGGCACCGACGGCGCCCACCAGCACCGGCCGCACACCCAGCACGCCCAGCCCGAACGCGATGTTGGCGCCGATCCCGCCCCGGCGGACGACGAGGTCGTCGGCGAGAAAGCTCAGCGACACGCGGTGCAGCTGCTCCGCGATGAGCTGCTCGGCGAACCTACCGGGGAAGTGCATGAGATGGTCGGTTGCGATACTGCCGGATACCGCGATCTTCGCGTTCCCTGCCACCAGTGCTCCCTGTTCTCGACCTGCTCGTCGGCCGAACTTGCCTGCGGGTCGTCGCCCGTCGGAGGTAATTCGGCACCGCGCAACGACACTACCCTCTGGTAGGGCTGTCGCGGAGCGACCGCAACCGCTTAGCGTCTCCGTCGTGAGCGCTCCCACAGAACCCGAGAACCTCGCCGAGCTGATCAGCGACTGCGCCGATATCCCCCACGACCTGCGGGTTCGCCGGGAAGCGGCGCCCCGACCGCCCGCGCCGCGCGGCTGGTCGGTGGACGAGCGATCCCATTCCCAGGTCGCCGCCTGGGAGGACTACGGCTGAGTCAGCGCTTCGGCCGGAACAGCTCCACGGGATTGCCTGCGGGATCCTCGATCAGCACCTGATCACCGCCGACGCCGATCACCACATCGCTGCGGAAGCGCACGCCCGCCGCGCGCAGCCGCTCCACCTCGGCGTCGAGATCGGTGACGGTGAGCGAGATTCGGTTCCAGCCGCCCGGGGTGGGCACCTGGCCACCGGGCAGGATCTGCCCGCCACCGCCCTGCCCGCTCGCCGCCGAGAGCGCGAGCCGCAGCGCGCCGCGCTCGATCATCGCGAACGCCGGCGCCGGGTGCATCACGACCGCGAACCCGAGGTGGCCGGTGTAGAAGGCGATCGCCGCCGCTACGTCGTCGACGATGTAGCGCACGAGCACCGTGTCAGGCATGCCGGACCTCCGACCTGTCACCAAAACGGGCGCCCTCACCCGGGCAGGTGAGCGGCGCCCGCTGTCGTCGTTCTCAGTGGAACGAGTCGCCGCAGGCGCAGGAGCCCGTGGCGTTGGGGTTGTCGATCGTGAAGCCCTGCTTCTCGATGGTGTCGACGAAGTCGATCACGGCTTCCTGCACGTACGGCGCGCTCATCCGGTCGACGGCCACACGCAGGCCGCCGAAGTCGCGGAACAGGTCGCCGTCGAGCTCGCGCTCGTCGAAGAACAGCTGGTAGCGCAGACCCGCGCAGCCGCCGGGCTGGACGGCGATGCGCAGATGCATGTCGTCGCGGCCTTCCTGCTCGAGCAGGGCCTTCGCCTTCACAGCCGCAGCGTCCGTCAAGGTCACGCCGTGGGTGCTCTCGGTCTGCGGGGCCCCGGTCTCAGCGGTCGTCATGGCTCTCCCTCGGGTGTTGCTGGGTGGGCGGGGATGCGTCCTTCAACGACGTAACACTCCCCAGGCCCGTTCTGTTCCCTGGTGCGGCGTTGCCTTCATGGTCGCACATCTTCCGAGGCGCTCACCATGTGACGAGGCGTCTGGAATATGCTGGCCGCGTGAGGTTCCTACGCCGCAGCAGCGCAACCACCGAAGACAGCCCTGAGGCCGAGGTGGCAGAAAGCGTCGAATCTCACAACCGTGGGTTCACGCCCAGCAAGGGCCGCGCCACACCGAAGCGCAAAGAGGCCGAAGGCAAGCGCCGCGGGCCGGTCGCCCCACCGCCGAAGACCACGCGCGAAGCGATGAAGCGGAACCGGGATATCCGCAAGGCGAACCCGGCCAGCAAGGACGAGCGTCGCGCCGCCGCCAAGGAACGCCAGGCGCGGATGGCCGCGGGCGATGACAAGTACCTGCTGCCGCGGGACAAGGGCCCGGTCAAGGCGTACGTGCGCGACCTCGTGGACTCGCGGCGCAACCTGCTCGGACTGTTCATGCCGCTGGCGATCCTGGTGTTCGTGGCGCTGCTCGTGCCGTACCCGCGCATCCAGCAGTTCGCCACGCTGCTGACCACCCTGGTGCTCGCGGGGATGGTTGTCGAGGGCTTCCTGTCCGGCCGCCGCATCACCAAGCAGGTCCGGGAGAAGTTCCCGAAGGAGACCGTCAACGGCCGGTCGATCGGGTGGTACGCGTTCGTGCGGGCGAGCCAGATCCGCAAGCTCCGGATGCCGAAGCCGCGCGTCCAGCCCGGCGAATCGGTGGAATGAGTTCACCTGGACCTGCTCCAGGTACTTAGCATCGCGAAAGATCTTCGGCTACGGTGGCCGCTGGAGGAGACCTTCCTCGCGTTCAGGGCGCTAGAACCGGTTGGCCGCCAAGGAAAGGACCTGCTCCGCGACGACGAGGTCGTGCGGGTAGGTCACCTTGAAGTTCTGCTGCTCGCCGCGGACCCAGTGCACCGGCAGCGTGGAGAACCGTTCCATGACCGACGCGGTGTCGGTGCCGTCGAACCCCTCCCGCGAGGCCTGCTCGTAGGCGTCCAGCAGCGGCCGGGCCCGGAAGCCCTGTGGCGTCTGGGCCCGGACGACGGTGCCCTCGGGGCGGCCGCGGAGCGAGTTCTCGCCCTCCCCGACCGCGACGATGTCGTCCGCGGGCAGGCCCGGGATCGCGCCGCCGTGCTCGCGCGCCGACCGCAGCACCCCCTCGATCAGCGCGGGGCTGAGCAGCGGGCGTGCCGCGTCGTGGATGAGCACGGTGTCGACGGCGCCGCGGTGGATGCGCCCGGCCAGGTGCCGCAGCGCGCGCAGCTCGGACTCCTGCCGGGTCGCGCCGCCGTGAACGACCTCGATCTCGGCGTCGAGGCCGTTGACGACCGGGCCGACCAGCTCGGCGTCCTGCGGTCGCGTGACCAGCACGATCGAGCCGATGTCCGGCACCCGGGCGAACGCCGCCAGCGACCACGACACCAGGCTGCGTCCGGCCAGCGGCAGGTACGCCTTGTTCAGGCTCGCCCCGACCCGCGTCCCGGAACCGCTGGCCAGCACCACGCCGGCCGCCAACACGTCTTTCACCACGGGCGGAATCATACGGAACCGATCTCGCTAGATTTGCCCCATGACTGTTGAGTTCCCCGCGGTGCCACAGCCGGACGAGTCCACGCGCGCGGAAGCGCGGCGCCGCCACGCGTCGCTGGTGAAGCCGGTGGAGTCGCTGGGCCTGCTGGAGGACCTGGGTGCCTGGGTCGCGGCGTGCCAGGCCGCCTGCCCGCCGCGCCCGTTCACCCGGCCTCGCGTGCTGATCTTCGCGGGAGACCACGGCATCGCCGCGAAAGGCGTGTCCGCCTACGCCACCGGCACGACGGCGCGGATAGTCGCGACCCTGCTCAAGGGCGGCGGCGTGCCGAACGCGCTCGCGGCCGTCGCGGGGGCGAGCGTGCGGGTGGTCGACATCGCGGTGGACGCGGACACGGCCGAGCAGGAACTCAAGGTACGCAAGGGATCCGGCTCGATCGACACCGAGGACGCGCTGAGCGAGGACGAGGTCGTCGCGGCGCTCAAGGCGGGCGCCGACCTCGCGAACGCGGAGGTCGACTCGGGCGCGGACCTGCTCATCGCGGGCGACCTCGGCGCCGGCGTCACCACGCCGTCGTCGGTCCTGGTCGCGGCGCTCACCGGCACGGAACCCGTCGCCGTCGTCGGCCGCGGTTCCGGGATCGACGACAACGCGTGGATGCGCAAGGCCGCCGCGATCCGCGACGCGCTCCGCCGCGCCCGCGCGGTGCTCACCGAGCCGGTCGCGCTGCTGCGTACCGCGGCTGGCGCGGACCTGGCCGCGATGACCGGTTTCCTTGCCCAGGCGGCAATCCGCCGCACGCCGGTCCTCCTGGACGGGCTGCCCGCGACCGCTGCGGCGCTGGTCGCCGAGGAACTCGCCCCTGGCGCCCGCGCGTGGTGGCTGGCCTCGCACCGCTGCACCGAGCCGGCGCACGCGATCGCGCTGGAGCACCTGGACCTCAAGCCGATCCTGGACCTGCACATCCGGCTCGGCGAAGCCTCCGGCGCCCTGACCGCGCTCCCCGTCCTGCAGATGGCCGCCCGCCTGCTCACCGACGTCTCCACCTGGGACGAGGCATGACCGCCGTGAGGGGCCCGATCATGGCGCCTGGCCATGATCGGGCCCCTCACGGGAATTGTCAGGACAGCGGGTGCATCCAGTTGTGCGGGTCGGGGCGGGTGCCCTCCTGGATGCCGGTGAGCTCGGCGCGCAGCTTCATCGTCCAGTCGCCCGGCGCGCCGCCGTTGACCAGGAACTCGCCGCCCGCGTGCTTCACGCGGCCGACCGGCGTGATCACCGCCGCCGTGCCGCACGCGAACACCTCGGTCAGCTCACCCGAGGCCGCCGACTTCTCCCACTCGTCGGTGGAGATGCGTCGCTCCTCGACCACCAGGCCGGCGTCGGCCGCCAGCCGCAGCAGCGAGCTGCGCGTGACACCCGGGAGCAGCGCACCGCTCAGCTCGGGCGTGACCAGCTTCGCGTCGGCACCGGAGCCGAACACGAAGAACAGATTCATCCCGCCCATCTCCTCGACCCACCGGCGCTCGACCGCGTCGAGCCACACCACCTGGTCGCAGCCCTGCTCGACGGCCTGGGCCTGCGCGACGAAGGACGCCGCGTAGTTGCCGGCGCACTTGGCGAAGCCGGTGCCGCCCGGGGCCGCGCGCACGTACTCGGTGGACAGCCACACACTCACCGGCTTCACGCCACCGGTGAAGTAGCTGCCCGCCGGCGAGCCGAACACCAGGTAGAGGTACTCGCTGGCCGGCGAGTTCACGCCGAGGCCCACCGTGGTCGAGATCATGAACGGCCGCAGGTACAGGGTCTCGCCGGGTGTGCCGGGCACCCACCGGTTGTCCACCGCGATCAGCTCGCGCAGCGACTCGAGGAACAGCTCATCGGGCAGTTCCGGCATCGCGAGCCGGCGGGCGGACGTGCGGAACCGGGCCGCGTTGGCGTCCGGCCGGAAGGCGGCGAGGGAGCCGTCGGGCTGGCGGTAGACCTTGAGGCCCTCGAAGATCGACTGGCCGTAGTGCAGCACGGACGTGGCCGGGTCGAGCGCGATCGGTTCGTAGGCGCGCACGGCGCCGTCGTACCAGCCGCGGTCGGCGCTGTAGCGGATCGTGACCATGTTGTCCGTGAAGAACGTCCCGAAGCCCGGGTTCGCCAGTACCTCGGCTACCCGCTCCGCCGAGGCGGGAGTGGCGTTCGGGGTACGGGTGAAAGGCAACGTGGTCGTCATCGGACAAGAATATCTCTTGGTTGGACGTCCGAAAATCGGTCCCGTGAAATGCGGGGAGTCACACCGCGGGGACCGTGCTCGCTCTAGCATGACCCCGTGACCACCAACACCGTCTCCGCCGGCACCGGGTCCGACGCGCGGACCTTCCTGGCCGCCGTGCTGCTCACCTACGGCACGGGCGTGCTGATGCTGGACGGCTACATCCTGCTGTCCGGCGTGTTCGGCGCCATCCTGGGCCTCGTCGGTGGCGGGCTGTGCGTCCTGTGGTGGCGGCACAAGCACGACAAGGTGTTCCCGCGTGATCTGCCGACCAGGTCGATCGTCATCCTGGCGGTCGTGGACGTGGTGCTGACCGTGCTCGCGGTCCTGTTGATGTCCTAGCCACCGCCACGACGGCGATCACCACCACCGCGAGCAGCAGGTAGACCGGCGGCAGCCAGGCCAGCAACGTGATCGCCAGCGCCGCCGTCAGCACGGCCCGCACGTCGCGCCGCCGCTGCGACACCGTGAGCAGGCTCGTCACGACCACCTCGGCGAGCGCGATCGCGGCGGCCAGCAGCAACGCCTGGACCGGTTCGAGCAGTGCGGCCCCCACCGCGGCGAGCACGCCGCCCACCATGGGCGGCAGCTCCCGATGGGTCTCCCCGAGCACGCCGAGTGCGGCCGGCACGGTGGCGATCACCACCACGCCGGCGAGCAACGGCTGGATGGCCTGGCCGTCGACCGCGGCGAGCAGGTCGCGCATCGGTACCCCGGACAGTCCCAGCCGGTCCGGGCCGAGCTGGTAGAGCGCGGCCGCGCACACCGCGAGCGCCGCCGCGGCCGACCCCGCCAGCCACCAGCTCGCCTTCGGTTCCCGGCGGTACAGCAGCGGGAAGATCACCCCCGCCGCCGCGAACATCCCCGTCACGGCGGGGCCTGTGCCGCTCCCCCGCTCGGGCGAAATGGCCAGGCAGAGCGCCACCAGCCCCGCTCCGGCGACCAGCAGGATGCCGAGGACCCACGCCCGCAGGAAGCGCGGCACCGCCGCGCCCAGCGCCTCTGCCGCCGTCACGACCAGCACGAACGCGGCCGCGGCCGGCGAGGAGTGCCCGGGCACGAGGTAGGCACCGAAAACGGAACCGATGACGGCGAGCAGGGCCAGCCGCGCCGCCAGCCGGGCGCCGCCGACCAGCGGTTCCGCTCGCGGCGGTACCGGTGCCTGCCGCGCGGCGCACCACGCCAGCACCGCGGCCAGCAGCACGCCGACCGGCAGCCACCACCCCGCGGCCGCCGCGCCCGCCGCCACCGCGATGAGCAATCCGGCACCCAGGTGCCCTTGCCGCACGCCCGCCACCTGCCTTTCTTTCCTGGCCGACTGCTCATTAGCATGGCTCACAATCGAATCCACGCCGCGCGAGGAGCCATAAGTGACCGTGCCGAAGTTTGCCCTGTATGAGAACGCCGAGACCGCGCTGGCCAAGAGCCGCGCCGAAGTCGTGGTGGTCGGCCTGCTCCAGGGCGATAAGGCGGCGGTACTCGCGCCCGGCGCGGAAGCCGTGGACCAGGCGTTCGACGGCGCCCTCGAGACCCTGCTCGCCTCGCTCGGCGCCAGCGGCAAGGCGGAGGAGATCGTCAAGCTGCCGACCATGGGTAAGCTCGACGCCGACGTCGTGCTGTCGGTCGGCCTCGGCAAACCAGGTGCGGACGGCGTCATCACCCCCGAGCAGGTGCGGCGCGGACTCGGCGCGGCGGCGCGCTCGCTGGCGGGCACCGCCCGCGCCCTGGTCTTCCCGTCCACTGTGGACCTCCACGCCGCGGTCGAAGGCACCGCGCTCGGTGCGTACAAGTTCACCGAGTACAAGTCCGAGCCGGGTGACGCGCCGGTCGGCGCCGTCGACTTCGTGCAGCCCGCCGAGGGCACCGCGCGTGCCCACAAGGCAACCCTGAAGGCCGCGACCGCGATCGCCGAGGCCGTCATCACCGCGCGCGACCTCATCAACACCCCGCCGAACGACCTGTTCCCCGCCTCGTTCGCCGAGCGCGCGAAGAAGCTCGCCGACGCGCACGACCTCGAGTACGAAGTGCTCGACGAGAAAGCGTTGAAGCGCAAGGGTTTCGGCGGCATCCTCGGCGTCGGCGGCGGGTCGTCGCGGCCGCCGCGGCTGCTGCGGATCAGCTACCGGGGCCCGAAGCCCGCGGCGAAGGTCGCGCTGGTCGGCAAGGGCATCACGTTCGACTCGGGCGGCATCTCGATCAAGCCGGCCGCGAACATGGACCAGATGACCTCAGACATGTCGGGTGCCGCCGCGGTGCTCGCGTCGGTCGTGCTGGCGGCGACGCTCAGGTACCCGCTCGAGGTGACCGCGCACATCCCACTCGCCGAGAACATGCCGTCCGGCACGTCGTACCGGCCGGGTGACGTGCTGAGCATGTACGGCGGCAAGACCGTCGAGGTGCTCAACACCGACGCCGAGGGCCGCCTGGTACTCGCCGACGCGATCGTGCGCGCCGCCGAGGAGGACCCGGACTACCTCATCGAAACCTCGACGCTGACCGGGGCGCAGGTCGTGTCGCTGGGCAACCGGACCGCCGGGATCATGGGTTCCGACGCGTTCCGCGACCGGGTGGCCGCGATCGCGCAGGCCACCGGCGAGGGCGGCTGGCCGATGCCGCTGCCGGACGAGCTGCGCGCCGAACTCGACTCGAAGCTCGCCGACATCTCGAACGTCACCGGGAACCGGTGGGGCGGCATGCTCGCCGCCGGGATCTTCCTGCGCGAGTTCGTGGCCGACGGGCTTCCGTGGGCGCACATCGACATCGCGGGCCCGTCGTACAACGCGGGCGGGCCGTGGGGCTACACCGCCAAGGGCGGCACCGGAATCCCGGTCCGCACCCTCGCCGCGGTACTGGCGGACATCGCGGACCAGGGCTGAACGCCGTGAGGGACCCCCTCGTGGAGCCATCGGGGGTCCCTCACGGCAGTTACTGCTGGGACTTCTTCCTGCGCTGGGTGTATTCGCGCATACGCTGGGGGTAGCCGACCCGGGCCACCTCGTACACCGGGATGCCGCGTTTGCGGCCGAACCGCTGGGCCTCGTCGAGGCTGCCAATGCGGCGGCGGGTCCACTCGCCGTCGTGCGCGATCAGCACCACGGTGGTCTCGGTGACGCTGGTGCGGGGCTCGACGTAGGCCTCGACCCCGCTGCGCGTGGCGGCCCAGGCGTCGAGATGCCGGGTGTCACTGTCGCTGGGCCCGCGCCGCGTGCCTGGCCTGCGTTTCCTGCGGAGTGAGTCGAAAAGACCCACCTCGACCACCTCATCTCTGACTCTCCTCCCCTGCCATTATCCCGAAGATCGCGAGTGCGCCGAGCAACACACCCGACTACCTCGCAAGCGTGATGTGCGTAGTGACAAGATGATGAGGGCCAAGACGTGACATGACGTTGCAGAAGACTCTCTTCGAGGAGAAATTGACGTGACCGACGCTGGCGCCGACCTGGTGATCCTTGGTGGCGGATCGGGCGGCTACGCTGCGGCTTTCCGGGCGGCAGAGCTGGGACTTTCCGTGGTCCTGGTGGAGAAGGACAAGCTGGGCGGCACCTGCCTGCACCGCGGCTGCATCCCCACCAAGGCACTGCTGCACGCGGCCGAGGTCGCCGACACGGCGCGCGAGGGTGAGCAGTTCGGGGTCAAGACCACCCTCGAGGGCATCGACATCGCGGGCGTCAACAAGTACAAGGACCAGGTCATCTCGCGCCTCTACAAGGGGCTACAGGGACTGGCGAAGGCGCACAAGGTCACCCTCGTCGAAGGCACCGGCACGTTCGTCGGCGGCACCACCGTCGAGGTCGACGGGCAGCGCTACACCGGCAAGAACCTGCTGCTGGCCACCGGTTCCTACTCCAAGACGCTGCCGGGCCTGGAGCTGGGCGGCCGGATCATCGCCAGCGAGGACGCGCTGGCGCTGGACTACATCCCGGAGAAGGTCGTCGTGCTCGGCGGCGGCGTCATCGGCGTCGAGTTCGCGAGCGTCTGGGCGTCCTTCGGCGTGGATGTGACGATCGTCGAGGCGCTGCCGCGGCTGGTGCCGGGTGAGGACGAGTTCGCGTCCAAGCAGCTCGAGCGGGCCTTCCGCCGTCGCAAGATCGCCTTCAAGACCGGCGTGAAGTTCACCGGCGCCAAGCAGGACGAGGGCGGCGTGAGCGTGTCGCTCGAGACCGGCGAGACGCTCGACGCGGACCTGCTGCTGGTCGCCGTCGGCCGGGGCCCCAACAGCGCGGGCCACGGCTACGAGCAGGCCGGCGTCCGGATGGAGCGCGGCTTCGTGCTCACCGACGACCGGCTGCGCACCAACCTCCCGAACGTTTACGCGGTCGGCGACATCGTGCCGGGCCTGCAGCTCGCGCACCGCGGCTTCGCCCAGGGCATCTTCGTCGCCGAGGAGATCGCCGGCCGGAACCCGCGCGCGATCGACGAGTCCGGCATCCCGCGCGTCACGTACTCCCACCCCGAGGTCGCCTCCGTCGGCCTCACCGAGGCCGCGGCGAAGGACAAGTTCGGCGCGGGCGTCACCACCTTCACCTACGACCTCGCCGGCAACGGCAAGAGCCAGATCCTCAAGACTTCCGGCGCCGTGAAGCTCGTCAAGGCGCCGGACGGCCCGGTCGTCGGCCTGCACCTGGTCGGGGACCGCGTCGGTGAGCTGATCGGGGAAGCCCAGCTGATCTACAACTGGGAGGCGTTCCCGGAGGACGTGGCCCCGCTCATCCACGCGCACCCGACCCAGACCGAGGCCCTCGGCGAAGCACATCTTGCCCTGGCGGGCAAGCCGCTGCACGTGCACAGCTGACGCGAACCTCTACCGCCTGAAGACCACAGCAACAAAGACGCAAAGGGAGTCAGCGAACGATGGCCTACTCCGTCACACTGCCGGAGCTCGGGGAGAGCGTCACGGAGGGCACCGTCACGCGGTGGCTGAAGCAGGAAGGTGACCCGGTCGCGGTCGACGAGCCGCTACTGGAGATCTCCACCGACAAGGTCGACACCGAGGTCCCGTCGCCGGTCGCGGGCACACTGGCGCGGATCGTCGCCAAGGAAGACGAGACCGTCGAGGTCGGCGGCGAACTCGCGGTGATCGACGACGGTTCCGGTGGCGTGAGCGCTCCGGCCGAGCCCGCGCAGCAGGCCCAGCCCGAGCCCGAGCCGCAACCGGAACCCGAGCAGCGCGCTGCTCCGGCCGCGCAGGCGTCCGCCCCGGCGCCCGCCGCGCCCAGCGGTTCCGCGCAGGGCACCCCCGTGACGCTGCCCGAGCTGGGCGAGAGCGTCACCGAAGGCACCGTCACCCGGTGGCTCAAGCAGGTCGGGGACACGGTCACGGTCGACGAGCCGCTGCTGGAGATCTCCACCGACAAGGTCGACACCGAGGTCCCGTCGCCGATCGCGGGCACACTGCTGGAGATCACGGTGAACGAGGACGAGACCGTCGAGGTCGGCGGCACCCTCGCCGTCATCGGCGACGCCTCGGCCGCGCCCGCTCAGCAGCAGGCGCCCGAGCCCACGCCCGCCCCAGCGGCCCCGGCGCCCGAGCCGACGCCGGCCCCGGAGCCGCCG
>DATFHB010000015.1:0-4246 GCA_035248845.1 Amycolatopsis sp.
CCGCGCCTGGGTACGGGTCATATGGCGCTGCTGGCAGAACGGCACACCCTACGACCCCACTCTGCACGGCGGCGCCCAGCACCTCATCGCGCAACCCGCTGCCGCGTGAGTTCGATCTTGAGGTTGACACAAGGGGTGTCATGTCAGCAGCTCCAAACGGCGAGAATGGCGGAAAGCGCGGCGGCGAGCGACAGCGGCTGGTCGAGCATGACGTGGTGGGTCGCGCCGGCGAGGACGACTTCCGGGAATGGGGAGCCGACCCGCTCGGCCAGCGTCGCGCACATCCGCGGGGTCAACATCCCGTGCTCGGCCCGCAGGACGGCCAGCCGGCACCCGACGCGCGTGACGTCGGCGAAACCCAGCGGCGGGCGGGCACGAACGCGAGGATCGTGGTTCCAGACCCAACCCTGCGGAGTCTCGACCACCGAACTCTCGGCAATCCACGACAGCATCCACGCGGGGTAGGTTCCGGCGTCGGGCAGCGGGCGGAATCGGGCAACCATCTCGGCGCGGGTCGGGCTCGGCCGCACCGGCCGCAGGGCTCGGGCTGCCCGTTCCCGCGCCTGTTCCGCGGTCAGGTCGCGGAACGGCGAGTCCACGACCACCACCCCGCCGAGGTCGTCGCCGATGTGGTCGGCCGCGCACAGGGCAACCCCACCGCCCATGCTGTGCCCCACGAGGATCGGGCGCGTTCCCAGTCGTGCGGCGACCAGCACGGCTGCGACCTCGCCGGCCCACTGTGGCAGCGAGTAGTCCGGCCGCCGCTCGCTCTCGCCGTGACCGGACAGGTCCACGGCGGCGACATGGAGACCGCCGCCCAGCAGCGGCGCGATGTGGTCCCACCAGCCCGCGTGTGCGCCGCCTCCGTGCACGAGCAGCGCGCCAGGCGCGCCTTCCGCGCCCCAGCACCGGAACGCGATCCTCGTGCCGTCGGCGCACGTGGTCCAGAGGTGTTCGGCCGGTGTCCGCACGGCCCGCTGAAACCACTCCGGCGGCACCTTCTCCGCCTGCGCGGCGGGCTCGGCCCGCGTCTGTTCGGCCGGTAACCGTTGCTCAACGTCCTGACCGCTCCACACCGTGACCCCTTCCGCTTTGCTGTGCCTGTACCGTAACATCTCGGTCTGATATTTACGAGATAGCCTTCTGTCGGACAAGATGGCGGAGGACATGCCACAACACTTCTACGCTCCCGAGCACCACCAGTTCCGCGAGTCGGTGCGCCGGTTCGTGGACAAAGAGGTTCACCCTCACCTCGCCGAATGGGATCGCGACCGCGGGGTGCCACGGGCGCCCTGGATGACGGCCGGCGAGCACGGTTTCCTCGGCGTCATGGTCCCCGACGAGTTCGGCGGTAACGGATCGCGCGACTTTCGCTATCGCTGCATCGTGATGGACGAGCTCGCGAGGGCCGGTGCGGCCGCTCTCTCGGCGGGTGTCTCCATGAACGAGGACATCGTCGCGCCCTACCTCGTCAAGCTCGGCACGCCCGAGCAGCGGCAGCGTTGGCTGCCCGGAATGGCGACCGGCCGGACGATCGCGGGTATCGCCATGACCGAGCCGGGGGCGGGTAGCGACCTGCGCGCGCTGCGCACGGCGGCCGCTCGACTCGACGATGGTGGATGGCTGCTCAACGGCACGAAGACCTTCATCACCAACGGTATCGAGGCGGACGTCGTGGTGGTGGCCGCACGGACCGGGACGGCAGCGGGGACGGAGCGCCCTACCCTCAGCCTGTTCCTCGTCGAAAGCGGGACCGCGGGCTTTTCCCGCGGACGCAAGCTCGACAAGATGGGCATGCACGCGCAGGACACCGCGGAGCTGTTCTTCGACGACGTCCACCTGCCGCCCGGCTCGCTGCTCGGCACCCTCGACCAGGGTTTCGCCCACCTCATGGACAATCTCCCGATCGAGCGGCTCGCGATCGCCTACTATGGACTCGCGGGAGCCACGGCGGCGGTCGGGTGGACGATCGACTACACCAAGAAGCGTAAGGCCTTCGGTACCCGGATCATCGACTTCCAGAACACGCGCTTCGAGCTCGCGGAGCTCTCGACGGAGCTGGACATCGGTGCTGCGTACATGCGCGAGCAGGTGTGCGATTTCGCCGCGGGTCTGCTGACCGCCGAGTCGGCCGCGAAGGCGAAGTGGTGGATGACCGAGATGCAGAAGCGGGCGATCGATCGTTGCCTGCAGCTGTTCGGCGGTTTCGGTTACATGAACGAGTATTCGATCGCGCGGGCCTACGTCGACGCCCGGGTACAGACAATCTACGGCGGCACGACCGAGATCATGAAGGAAATCATCGGCCGTCAGCTCGCCTCGGGCTAGCGACCTGTGTCGCCCCTGCCGCCGCATCGAAATCCCCTGAAAGCCGAGTGTCGCAAAGGACGTGACAGTGGTCAAGCACATGACCGACGACGAACAGCGCATGTTCCGCAGCATGCTGCGGGAGTTCGTCTCCGCGGAGCTCGTTCCGCTGGAGCGGACCGTCCAGGAGCGTGAGGCCGCCCGCGGGCTTGGCAGAGACCCACTCATCCCACCGGAAGACCACGAGCGTCTCCTCAAGCGGACGCACGAGCTCGACCTGTGGGGCCTCGACGTTCCCGAGGAGTACGGCGGCCAGGGCTACGGCACCGTCGCCAAGATGATCGCGATCGAGGAGCTGCACCGGACGATCGTGCCGTTCCGGCTGCCGCCGGAGTCGCCGAATCTCGCGATGCTGGTCCAGACCTGCAGTCCGGAACAGGTCGATCGCTACCTCAAGCCCTATGCACGTGGCGATCTGCGATCGTCGCTGGTGCTGACCGAGCCGGGTGCGGGGTCCGACGCCGCCGCGATCGAGACCTACGCCCGGCGCGACGGCGACGGCTGGGTCATCGACGGCACCAAGATGTGGATCAGCAACGCCGATACCGCCGACTTCTTCATCGTGATCGCCGTGACCGACCGGGAGAAGCGGGCACGCGGTGGCATGACGGCTTTCCTGATCGATCGTGATACTCCTGGTCTGGAGGTGGGCAGGCACATCGCCACGATGGGCGAGCCGACCCCGTTCGAGATGGTGCTGCACGGAATCCGCGTCCCGGATACCCAGCGGCTGGGCGCGGTGGGCGAGGCGTTCCGGCCGATGTCCAATCGGCTCGGCGTGCGGCGGCTGGAGTTCGGCGCCCGCTGCCTCGGTATGGGGGAGCGGCTCGTGGAGCTGATGGTCGAACAGGCGAGGAACCGCTCAACATTCGGTCAGCCGTTGGCCGACCGGCAGGCAATCCAGTGGATGATCGCGGACTCCGAAATCGAGCTGCACGCCACCCGGCTCATGGTCGACGACGGCGCCCGCAAGCTCGACGACGGGGTCGTCGACATTCGCCGCGAGGCGAGCATCACCAAGGTTTATGCGACGGAGATGATCAGCCGGATCGTGGATCGCGCCATGCAGATGCACGGCGCGATGGGCCTGAGCAAGGACCTGCCGATCGAATGGATGTACCGCAACAGCCGGTTCCTGCGCATCGTGGAAGGCGCTTCGGAGATCCACCGCATCCAGCTGGCCAAGTTCCGGATCAAGGCGTGGCGCGGCTAGTGTCGTGCCTGTGAACGGGCCGTTCGGCCACGGTGAAACGCGCGTTACCAGTCTGACCAAAAGAAGGATTAGTCACGACCGGCACAGTAGGCGGACGGCATCGCGCCGCGGGTCCGGTGAGGATCACCGGACCCGCGGCGGGAGCGCACTCCTGGCGCCGCGCTGGGTCAGCCGGTGCCCGTCGCCTTCTCGGACTCATCCTCGGGCCGCCACGCCCCGGGAGCGCCGCCCAGCTTCTGCTGGAGATAATTGATCATCTCGTACGCGACGGACAGGTCGAGCGACTTCAGCATGTGGTCCTTCATGCGGGAGTTCACGACCTTCTTGGTCCACCCGAGCGCGTAGGGCGGCCGCGCGAGCAGCTCCTCCACCAGTTCGTCCACGGCGGCGTCGAGATCCGCCGCCGGGACGGCGCGGTTGATGATCCCGGCCTTGGCGAGGGCCGCCCCGGTCTTCTCCCGGGACAGCATCAGGTACTCCTTCGCCACCGCGGGCGACATGTAGAGCGGCACGAGCGAGCCCGCGCCGTCACCGGGGACGGTGCCCCAGTCGATACCGACCGGCCCACGGCCGTCCGACATGTGCATTCCCCCCATCGCGAGGTGCATGTCGGTGATCTTGGCGTCCTCGCGGGCGACGATGAGGTCGCACGCGAACATCAGGCTC
>DATFHB010000016.1:0-29982 GCA_035248845.1 Amycolatopsis sp.
TACGAAGCCGCCGAACGCGGCTACGTCGACGCCGTCATCCTGCCCTCCCACACCCGCGGCCACATCGCCCGCAGCCTCACCATGCTCCACGACAAACGCGAAACCCTCCCACCCAAGAAGCACGGCAACATCCCGCTGTGAGGCAAAGCCGATGAGCGACGAGAAACGACCGTTCCTGCGCATCGTCCGTGGCACCTTGGACGAGGAGGAGCTGGCGGCCCTGACCGCCGTCATCGCGGCCGCCGCGTCCGCACCGGGCGAGCCCCAAAGTCCGCGCCGCGCGTCGGCGTGGGCGGACCGGTCACGGCTGCTGCGCGCGGCGCCGCACCATGGTGCCGGCGCCTGGCGCGCATCGGCACTGCCCGGTTAGACGACACCGGCTCGCGACTCGCCACGGGCGTCGCCCGCGGCGAGTCGCGTTGCGGACTACTTCCGCCGGTGGATGACCAACTCGGCCTGCGGAAGCAGTTCCCGCGCCCGCGGCTCCTGCTCCCGCGGCACGTCGAACAACTCCAGGCGCACCGCCCCGAGCGGCTGCAGCCGCACCAGCGCCTCAACATTTCGCGCCCCGTGGACCACGAGGTACCCCAGCTTCGGCAGCGCGCACAAGCCGCGCACCCCCTCCTGGGATGGCACGTCCGCCACTGTCACCTTCACCAGCGGCGCACGCCCGAGAGTGGCAAGCAGCGGCCCGACTCCGTTGCGGTCGTGGAGAACACGGATGTCCAACTCGGTCACGCCCAGGTCCTCGAGCGCGGAGAGGTCACGCAGGCTGCTGGGACCGGAGATCCGCAGCGTGCGCAGGTTGCGGCAGCCACGCAGCCCGTCGAGGGTGCGTTCGACCTGGTTTGCGCGGATCTCCACATCTTGCAGATTCGGGATCTCGGCCAGCGGCCGGCCTCCGTCGCTATCGGTGAGTGCAATATTGCCGATGATCCTTATCTTGGTGAGCTTCCGCAGGAACCCGGCCCGGGTCAGCACCACCCAGCGCGACACCTCCAGCACGTGGTCACCGAAGTCCACATCGGACAGTAGTGCGCGAGCGTAGTCTTCGGAGTAGTCGAACTGGCGCCACGCCCGCAGCAACTCGTCGATCACGACGCCATGGTCGGTGTCGGCGAAGGCGTGGATCTTTTCCAGGCTTTCCTCGCCGCCCACCAGCGCCAGGGTGCGGATCACGTAGGCCGCGACCTGCTCGCCGACCTCGTCCGGGCCGGGCAGCAGATCGACGACGAACGTGCCCGCCCGTGCGAGCATTTCCGCTTCCTGCAACGTGTTCGGCGGGATCAGCTGGCCGAGCGCCGTTTCCACGTCGCTGCGCACCCGTTCCGGGTCGATCACGTCGACATAGCTCAGCGACGCCGCGGCCAGCAGCACCAGCCGGTTCGCGGCCAGGCGTCCGATGCCCCGCTTTCCGGCGCGTTCCAGCAGCCGTCCGATCAGCTCGCCCGCCTCGCGGGCGCGGGCCTGCGCGGCCGCCATGAACAGGACCTCGATGAGCGAATCGTCGTGCGCGTGCTCGATGAGATAGCCGAGCTCACCCGCCTTCACGAACTCGCCCGCCGCGAGGAAATCGCGGAACGTCCGGTGCACGAACTGGATCCGCCCGCCGACCTGGCGCAGCAGGCCGGTGCGTTCCAGCAGGTGCCGCAGCACCTGCGCCGGTTCCAGCTCGCGTGCCTCGGACCGCAGGCCGGACATCGCCCGCCCGAACCGACGCTCCGCGGTCTCGGCGTTGATCATCAGCTCGGAGTTGCGCACCATCGGCGCGGCGAACCGCTCCAGCAGGATGACCTTTTCCTTGTTGGACATGCGCAGCTCGTCTTCGACCTCGATGTCGCGCTGCACGTCCCACTGGCCGAGCAGCAGTTCGAGCGCCCTGTCCAGCAATTCCTTGCGGCTCTGCGGAAGGTACATGTTTTCCTTGCGGTACAAGGCACACAGCAGCGAGCACAGCAGCGGGCTGGACACCAGGTCACGCACGTCGGGCCGGGTCACGAGGCTCTGCACGAGCCGTTCCTCGCAGCCGCTCAGCCACTCCTGCTGGTGCGGATCACTCTCCAGCTCGCGGGCAGCCGCGTACCAGTGGCCGATCAGGCCGCGCAATCCGTTGCTGCTCAACGGAAGCAGCTCGAACGGCTGGAATTCCTTGTCCGGCCAGTCGTCCGGCACCGCCGACGGCCGGGTGCTGACGACGTATCGCGCCTTCGGGTAGGCGCGGACGAGCTTGGTGAGCCACGTCCGGACCTCCTCGCGCCGGGTCAGCAGCAACTCGTCCACACCGTCGACCAAAACGATCGCGCGGTCCTCGCGCAGCATCGAGCTCACCCATCGGGCCGGCTTCTCCGCCGCGAGCGGGGGCGCCGTCGCCGCGACGAGTTCCTCCGGCCCCGGCAACGCCCGGTCGCTGAACTGGCGCAACGAAACGAAGAACGGCACGACGGCACGCCACGGACCTTCCCGCCCGTCGCGCACGGAGGTGGCCGCCACATGCGCGAGCCAGCGCAGGAACGTCGTCTTCCCGGCACCCGCGCCGCCGAGCAGCAGGACCCGTTTGGCGGAGCCGATCGCGTTGGCGCTGTCCGTGCCGGCACCGGTCAGCTCGGTGCTGCCGGTGGACCGCTGCCGCCGCGCGATCGACGGTGCCGTGTAGAAGGTGTCGTAGGCGTGGCGCGCCGGGGCGCGGCCCGTACTGACCTGGAACAGCTCGAACGTGGCGTGCTCGTCGGCGACGTAGTCGACATACGCGCTCTCGAACTCCGCAGCGTGCTCGTCGGGCTTGGTGAGTATTTTCTTGATCTCGCCGAGATCTCCGCCGATCTCCGACAGCGCCCCGCGCATGATGTCGTCGACCTTGCGGGCGTTCGTCGCGACGCGGCCGCAGGTGTGGCGAAGCAGCCGGTCGTAGGCGTCGCGGACGTCCCGCCCGAGCCCGGCGGACTTGAGCGCGGGCCGCCCGGCTTTGCGGACGTGTTCGTAGAGCCGGTCGGCGCTGACCAGATCGGCGGGCGAGTCGTTCGCAAGGTCCGGGATCCTCGCCGCGCCCAAGGCCCCGGCGACGGCGTCCCGCGCCGCGCGCAGGTCGTGGTCGTCCAGCCGCCGGAACTCGACGCGCCACAACTCCTCGAGTTCACCCGCGACCTGGTTGACGACGCGGTCCGGATCCTCGAGCTTGCGTTTGATCAGCTGCTGTTCCGTCACGTCGGCGACGCGGCCGACGGCCCACTGGTGCAACGCGGAGACGGTGGCGCCGAGTGCGGTGAGCAGTGGATCGACCACCGAAGAACCCCCAGAAAGTCACGGTCAGCCCCCCGGCCACTGTCACCCTACCGAAGCGCACGGTGGCTGAATGTGGCATTCAGCTTCTTCTATGGGCCGAGTGACACATTCAGCCCGCACCACCCGGGCGGCTCCGCGGTCGCGTCCGGACGCCGTGCGATGTCGCGCAACCGAGCGAGTTCGGTCCCTCGACAGGCACTAGTCCAGCCCCATATAGTCCATCTGGAATAAACGACATGGAGTCCTCCGCAGGGAGTGATCGACAATGGCCGCGGCAAAGCCACTCACCACGCTGGCGATGGCCATCCTCGAGCTCCTGCACGAGCGGCCGATGCACCCATACGAGATGACGCAGCTGATGCTGGAGCGCCACGTCGACCGCCGGGTGAAGCTGCGGCCGGGCTCCCTGTACCACACCGTCGAGCGCCTCGAATCGCACGGAATCATCGAGGTCGTGGACACCCAGCGCCAGGGCCGCCGGCCCGAGCGCACCGTCTACGCGCTCACCGACTTCGGCCGGGACACGTTCGCCACGCAGACCCGCGACATGCTGTCCAGGCTGGCGCCCGACTACACGGGCTACCCGGTCGCCCTGTCCGCGGGCGGCGAGCTCACCCGCGAGGACTTCCTCGCCCAGCTGCACGTCCGCAGCACCCTGCTGACGGCCCAGGTGGCCGCCGAACGCGCGATCGCGGCGAAGCTCATCGACGAAGAACTTCCACGCATGTACTGGATCGACTTCGACTACACGCTCCATCAGCGACAGTCCGAATTGGACTGGACCAATAAGCTGATCACCGACCTCGAATCGGGGCGCATCCCGTGGCCCGACGAGAAGCCGGACGAACTCCCCAAACTGTCCCTTGTAGACCTTAAGGACGCTTCGAATGGCTAGACAGACCAACCCGTGGGCGGCACTGGTCGCGCTGTGCATCGGGTTCTTCATGATCCTGCTGGACACCACGATCGTGACCATCGCGATTCCGGCGATGGTGCGCGGGCTGCACACCGACCTCAACTCCGTGGTCTGGGTGCTCAGCGTCTACCTGCTCACCTACGCCGTCCCGATGCTGTTCACCAGCCGCCTCGGCGACCGCTTCGGCCCGAAGCGCGTGTTCCTCGCGGGCCTGGCGGTCTTCACGCTGGCCTCGCTGTGGTGCGGCCTGTCCGGCACGGCCGAGATGCTCATCGCCGCCCGCGCGGTGCAGGGCCTCGGGGCCGCGCTGCTGACCCCGCAGACGCTGGCGTTCATCACACACCTGTTCCCGCCGGCGAAGCGCGGCCCGGCCATGGGCCTCTGGGGCGGGGTGGCCGGACTCGCCACGATCGCCGGCCCACTACTCGGCGGCGTGCTGGTCGACGGGCTCGGCTGGGAATGGATCTTCTTCGTGAACGTGCCGATCGGTGTCATCGGCATCGTGGCGACGGTGCTCCTCGTGCCGGACTGGCAGCCGAGGCACTCGCACTCCTTCGACGTGCTCGGCATCTTCCTGTCCGCCGCCGGGTTGTGCTGCCTGGTGTTCGGCATCCAGAACGGGCAGCACTACTCGTGGGGCAAGGTGTTCGGCCCGATCGACGTCTACGAAATCATCGGCGCCGGGGTGCTCCTGCTGGTGTTCTTCGTGCTGTGGCAACGCTTCAACACGCGCGAGCCGCTGCTGCCGCTGCGCGTGTTCAACAACCGCAACTTCTCCACGGGCACGGTCACCGCGATCGCCATCGGGTTCTCGATCACCGGGATGTTCCTGCCGATTGTCGTCTACATCCAGGAAGTGCTGGGCATGACGCCGGCCGCGGCCGGGCTGCTGACGGCGCCGATGTCGTTGCTGTCGGGCATCGTGGCGCCGTTCGCCGGGCGACTGTCGGACAAGGTCAACGCGAAGTACCTGGTGATGACGGGGTTCCTCGCGCTCGCGGCGGGGCTGGCGATCATCGTGCTGCAGGCCAGGTCGAACACCGATCCGTGGGCGCTGGTCCCGGCGCTGCTGTTGTCCGGCGTCGGCACCGGCTGCGTGTTCGCACCGATGAGCAACGTCGCGATGGGCTCGGTGCCACGGGAACTGGCGGGCTCCGCGTCGGGCATCTTCAACACGTCGCGCCAGGTGGGCGGCGTGCTCGGCAGCGCCGCGATCGGCGTGCTGCTGCAGGCCCGCATCACCGCGAACATCGCCGCCGAGCACGGCAACGTGGGTCGCGCGCTGACCGACGCGGCGCGGGAAACCATGATCCTGCCGATCATCGTGCTGCTGATCGGCGCCGGGGCGGCACTGCTGATGCGGCGCCCGGTCCCGCAGGACCAGGTGCCCGCGACGGGCGCCGAGGCGGAGACCGCCACCGCGTGAGGGGTGCGGCGGAGGCTATGTTCGCCACGTGCGTTTCGTCCTGGCCTCCGCCTCCCCGGCCCGCCTCAGCGTCTTGCGCGCGGCGGGCATCGAACCGAGCGTCGTC
This sequence comes from Amycolatopsis sp., assembly GCA_035248845.1. GTDB lineage: Bacteria > Actinomycetota > Actinomycetes > Mycobacteriales > Pseudonocardiaceae > Amycolatopsis_E. The sequence continues at coordinate 5,728 of DATFHB010000016.1, forward strand.
GTCTCGGGCGTCGACGAGGACGCCGTGGCGGCGTCGCTGTCCGACCCCTCGCCCGCGGAACTGGTCACGGCGCTCGCGGCGGCGAAGGCGGAAGCCGTGGTGGAGACCGTTACCGGCGATGCCGTCATCGTCGGCTGCGACTCGATGCTGTCCATCGGCGGCGAGATGGTCGGCAAGCCGGGCGAGCCGGACGTCGCGCGCAAGCGGTGGGCGCAGATGGCGGGCGGCACTGGTGACCTCCTCACCGGGCACGCGGTGCTGCGACTCGAGGACGGCGCCGTGACCGGCCGCGCCACCGGCAGCCAGACGACGACCGTCCGCTTCGCCGAGCCCACCGCCGAGGAACTGGATGCCTACCTCGCGACGGGCGAACCGCTGGTCGTGGCCGGCGCCTTCACCCTGGACGCGAAGGGCGGCTGGTTCGTCGAGGGGCTCGACGGGGATCCGTCCAGCGTGATCGGCATCAGCCTGCCGCTGACCCGCCGCCTGCTGGCCGAGGTCGGCGTCAGCGTCGTCGACCTCTGGAACTCCTGACGCGTCAGCAGGACCGCAGGTCGGAGGCCTGCAGTCGCACATTGGGCCAGCCACGCAGCTGCGACAGCGCGGTGTAGTGCCGCGTGCACCCGACGACGCTGCCCTCCAGCGCGAACACCCGGGCCAGCACCGGCGAACTCTGCACGACCACCACTTCGGGCACCTCGGAACCGGACACGTCGTCCAGGACCAGCACCCCGGCGTCGGAGAAGTACGGCTTGTCCACCGACCGCCAGGTGCCCGCCCGCTCGATCAGCAGTTGCCCGACCCGGCCGCCGTTGAACGGCGCGGTGACCAGGCAGGCCGAGGTCGAGCCCGGCACGCAGGACAGCGAACCGGCGCCGAGCCGCGCGCCGAGCTGGGTGATCGTGCTCTCCAGGAGCGCGGCACCGGCCTGGAACCGGCCGTTCGCGCCCTGACGGTCGGCGAGCAGGCGCACCGTGTCGGCGCCGACGGTCTGGGTGGCCAGGACCGTGCACGGCGCCGCACCGCACTCCTCGGCCGAGGTCGGCGCGCTCACGCCGGGCACGGCCTCGAAGTCTGCGCGCCCGTCGTTCCGCCCGCGCAGGGAAGCGACGCCGACCAGCGCAGCGATGGTCACCAGCGCCGCGAGCACAGCCGTGAACACCACGGGCCGAGGAGCTCGCACCTTCCACGCCCCCTGCTCCCCCGGCCTGTTTCCCGCCAGAGTAAGCGTGAGCCGCCTCTCACCGCAGGGGGAGGGCCGGACCGTAAACTGCGGAAAGGCCCGCTGAAGAGCCACGTCAACGGCACTTCAGAGGTTATCGGCGAAGACCACATGGAGGTAGGGGCGTGCCCGAGCAGGCCAGCGGTGGACCGGTCACCAAGATCCTCATCGCGAACCGCGGCGAGATCGCGGTGCGCGTCATCAGAGCTGCCAGGGACGCTGGCCTCGCGAGCGTCGCCGTGTATGCCGACCCCGACCGCGACGCCCCGCACGTGCGGCTCGCGGACGAGGCGTACGCACTGGGCGGCACCACCGCCGCCGAGAGCTACCTCGTCATCGACAAGCTGATCGACGTCGCGAAGCGCTCCCGCGCCGACTCGGTCCACCCCGGTTACGGCTTCCTGTCGGAGAACGCCGACTTCGCGCAGGCCGTCATCGACGCCGGGCTCACCTGGATCGGCCCGAGCCCGCAGGCCATCCGCGACCTCGGTGACAAGGTCACCGCGCGGCACATCGCGATGCGCGCCGGTGCCCCGCTGGTGCCCGGCACCAAGGAGCCGGCGAAGGACGCCGACGAGATCGTCGCGTTCGCCAAGGACAACGGCCTGCCGATCGCGATCAAGGCGGCCTTCGGCGGTGGCGGTCGCGGCCTCAAGGTCGCGCGCACCATCGAGGAGATCCCCGAGCTGTTCGAGTCCGCCACCCGCGAGGCCATCTCGGCGTTCGGCCGCGGCGAGTGCTTCGTCGAGCGGTACCTGGACAAGCCGCGGCACGTCGAGGCGCAGGTGCTGGCCGACAAGCACGGCAACGCGATCGTCGTCGGCACGCGCGACTGCTCGCTGCAGCGCCGGCACCAGAAGCTCGTCGAGGAGGCGCCCGCGCCGTTCCTGAGCGACGAGCAGCGCGCCACCATCCACGAATCGGCCAAGGCGATCTGCAAGGAGGCCGGCTACTCCGGCGCCGGCACGGTCGAGTACCTGGTCGGCCAGGACGGCACGATCTCGTTCCTCGAGGTCAACACCCGGCTGCAGGTCGAGCACCCGGTGTCGGAGGAGACGACGGGCCTGGACCTGGTGCGGGAGATGTTCCGCATCGCGCGCGGCGAGCAGCTGCGGTTCACCGAGGACCCCGAGCCGCGCGGCCACTCCATCGAGTTTCGCATCAACGGCGAGGACGCCGGCCGCAACTTCCTGCCCGCGCCCGGCACGGTCACGCAGCTCCGGTACCCCGAGGGGCCGGGCGTGCGAGTCGACTCCGGTGTCGAGACCGGCAGCGTCATCGGCGGCCAGTTCGACTCCATGCTGGCGAAGCTGATCGTCACCGGTTCCGACCGCGAGAACGCGCTCGAGCGCAGCCGCCGCGCCCTGGACGAGATCGTCGTCGACGGCATGGCGACCGTGCTCCCGTTCCACCGCGTCATCGTGCGCGACCCCGCGTTCATCGGTGACGACAAGGGCTTCAGCGTGCACACCCGCTGGATCGAGACCGAGTTCGACAACCGGATCGAGCCGTTCACCGACGGCGCCGAGGCCGACGAGGACGCCGCGCCCCGGCAGACCGTCGTCGTCGAGGTCAGCGGCAAGCGGGTCGAGGTCACGCTGCCCGGCGACCTCGCGCTCGGTGGCGGCAACGGTGGCGCGGCGGCGACGGCCAAGCCGCGCAAGCGTGGCGGCGGCGTGAAGGCCGCGGTCAGCGGTGACGCGGCGACCGCGCCGATGCAGGGCACGATCGTCAAGGTCGCGGTCGAGGACGGCCAGCAGGTCGAGGCTGGCGAGCTCATTGTCGTCCTCGAGGCGATGAAGATGGAGAACCCGGTGACCGCCCACAAGGCGGGCACCGTGACGGGTCTCGCCGTCGAGGTCGGTTCCGCCGTGACTCAGGGCTCCGTCCTGCTCGAAATCAAGGACTAAACTCGCGGGGGTGAACGAGTCTCCGGACGTCCGGATCGGTGATGTCGACCGTGAGCAGGCGCTGGGCGCGCTCGGCGAGCATCTGAGCGCGGGCCGGCTCGACGTCGACGAATACGGTGAACGGTCGGCGCGGGTCACCGCCGCCAGGACGCGCGGCGAGCTGACCGCGATCTTCACCGACCTGCCCCAGCCGCATCCGGGAGCGCCCAAGCCCGCGGTCGAGAATCCGCCGCCGAGGCCGAACACGCCCGTGACGTGGAGCGACCGGCCGCTGGCCCAGCGGCTGACCGCGGCCCTGATCCCGGTGCTGTTCCTCGGCGCCATCGTGGCTGGCATCACCACCGGCGTCTGGTGGTTCATCGCGGTGCCGTTCGTCGTCGGCGCACTGGGCCGCAGCATGTGGGGGCAGGACTGGGACCGAGACCGCCAGCATGGACGGGACCGCGAGCGGCATCGCCGCCGCGAGATCCGTGACCGGTGAGCGCGAACATGCGGCTCAGCGACGCTGAGCGCGACGAAGCGCTCGAAGTGCTCTCCGAGCACGTCCGCACCGGGCGGCTGGACGTCGACGAGTACGGAACCAGGTCGGCCCGCGTGACCACGGCGAAGACCACGTCCGACCTGGTGCCGTTGTTCGAGGACCTGCCCGAGCCGCATCCCAGGGTGCTGAAGAACGCGTCCCGCCCCACCCAGCGTCCGCCGTCGCCGGCGCCGGCACGGCGGCTCACCGGGCTGGTGCCGATCGCCGCGATCGTCGCGCTGCTGCTGTTCCTCACCGTCGTGCACACGTGGCTGGTGTTCGTGCTGCCCGCGGTCGTGGCGCTGGCGCTGGGAGCGAGGTCCAGGTAACGCATGGAGCCGGTGGAAATCAACGCGGGCGGGTACTACCTGCGCCAGTTGCGGGCAGACGACCTGATGGACGACCGGCCGGCGCTGATCGAGGCGTTCGCCGATCCGGTCCACGCGCGCGCCATCGTCAACTACGACGTGCGCGACTTCGATCAGGCCGCCGAGTACGTGGAACAGCGGGCACGTGAGTGGGCCGACGACGAGCGGTGCTCGTGGGCCGTCGCCGAGCCGACCACAGGCGCCCTGCTGGGCGAAGTGGGGCTGAAGAACCTCGACCTGTCGGCGGGCACGACGCAGGTCGCGCTGTGGGTGCACCCGAAGGTGCGCGGTCGCGGGATCGCCGTGACCGCGCTGAGCGCCGCGCTGCGATTCGGGTTCGGCGCACTCGACCTGCGCACCGTGCGCTACCGCCATCATCCGGACAACCACGCGTCGGCGGCGGTCGCGCGGCGTTGTGGCTTCACGCGCGCCGGCGACGCCACGGACCCCACACTGCCGGACCAACGGCTGATCGAATGGATTCGAACGGACCGGTATTAAACCGCCGTTTATGCTGCGGACAGGTCGCGTACACCCGGCGACGCTGCCCCACAGCGCCGTTACATGCCCCTCCGCCGCCTTCGTCACTCTGTGCTAGCTGACACAATTCCTTTCCCCCTCGCGGAAGTTGTGATGATCTGGATTGGGAAACCGATTCAGTGCCGAACGGGGGGAAACAATGGGTGAGTGCAGCGCCTTCCTGACTCGCATCCTCGACGTACTGTGTGATGGCGGCGACAAAATCGCTTTCGCCCACAGTGCCCGATCGATGAGCTACCAGGAGACCTTTGACACATTGCGGCGCCTGCATGCGACGCTGAAAGCCGATGGGATTTCCCCCGGGCAGACGGTCGCGATCACCGGCGGAAACATGCCGGAAACCATTTTGCTGCAGATTGCCGCGCAGTTGCGCGGGGCCAAAGTGGTGCAGGTCGACCGCTGCTCGTTCGACGAGGTCTCCCCCGACCACGTCCTGTCCTCGGATCCGGACGGCCCGCTGCTGCTCGCGTCCACCGGCGCGCAGACCGCCGAGGCCGACATCGTGATGCCCCGCTCGGTGGAGACGCTGTTCCTGTCCAAGGACTCCAAGCCGCTCACGTGCAGCGAAGCGTACGAAGAACTGGCCCGCACCTGCGAACCGAACCCGGCCGGGCCGCAGGAAGTGCTCCTGATCGCCCCGATGTCGCACCCGATCGGCAACCGCATCACGGTGAAGGCGCTGCTGGCCGGCGACACGGTCGTCCTCCACGAGCGCACGGCGGAGCCGGTCCAGAGCGGCTCGGCCATGCCGCCCGCCCGGTAGGTCTCAGCCCACCGGTTCGGTGAGGCGCGCCCGGGCCTCGGGCGCGTTGTTGCGCCGCGCGTCGGCCGCCTCGTCGTTGGGCTCGGTTTGCGATTCGCGTTCGGCCGTGACCCGGGCGTCGTACACCGCGACCTCGCGCGCGATCGTCTCGTCCGACCAGCCGAGCACCTCACCCATCAGCCCCGCCACCTGCCGCGCGCAGTCGACGCCGCGGTGCGGGTACTCGATCGAGATCCGCGTGCGCCGCTCGAGCACGTCCTCCAGGTGCAGTGCTCCCTCGTGGCTCGCCGCGTAGACGGCCTCCACCGCGAGGTAGTCCGGCGCGTGCTCCAGCGGCCGCAACAGCGCCGGCCGCCCGTCGGCCGCCGCGAGGACCTCGTGCACGAGGGACCCGTAGCGGTCGAGCAGGTGCCGCACCCGATAGGGGTGCAGACCGTGCTGTGCGGCCAGGTGATCGGCCTGGTTGACCAGCGCGTGGTAACCGTCCGCACCCAGCAGCGGCACCTTGTCGGTGATCGAGGGCTGCGGCCGGCCCGGCAGGTCCACCGCCGCCGCGTCGACGGCGTCGGCCGCCATCACGCGGTACGTCGTGTACTTGCCCCCCGCGATCGCGACCAACCCGGGCGCGACGCGTGCGACCGCGTGCTCGCGCGACAGCTTCGACGTCTCCTCGCTCTCCCCCGCCAGCAGCGGCCGCAGACCCGCGTAGACGCCCTCGATGTCGTCGTGCGTCAGCGGGGTGGCGAGAACCGAGTTGACGTGGGCGAGGAGGTAGTCGATGTCGTGCTTGGTGGCCGCCGGATGCGCCAGGTCGAGATTCCAGTCCGTGTCGGTGGTGCCCACGATCCAGTGGTTGCGCCATGGAATGACGAGCAGCACGGACTTCTCGGTCCGCAGGATCACCCCGGACTCCGCCACGATCCGGTCCCTGGGCACGACGATGTGCACACCCTTGCTGGCCCGCACGCGGAACCGGCCCCGGCTGCCCGACAGGCGCTGCAGCTCGTCGGTCCACACGCCCGTGCAGTTGACGACCACGTTCGCCTGGATCTCGGTCTCGCGCCCGTCCTCGACGTCCCGCACGCGCACCCCGGATACCCGGTCGGCCTCGCGCAGGAACTGGACCACCTGGGTGGACGTGCGGACCACGGCGCCGTAGTGGGCAGCCGTGCGGGCGACGGTCATGGTGTGCCGAGCGTCGTCGGCCTGCGCGTCGAAGTACCGGATCCCGCCGATCAGCGCGTCCCGCTTCAGCGCGGGCACCATCCGCAGCGCGCCGGCCCTGGTCAGGTGCTTCTGGCCGGGCACCGACCGTGCGCCGCCCATCGTGTCGTAGAGGAACAGGCCCGCCGCGGTGTAGGGGCGCTCCCAGCCGCGGTGGGTCAGCGGGTACAGGAAGCTGACGGGCTTGACCAGGTGCGGCGCAATCCGGGTGAGCATCAGCTCGCGCTCGCGCAACGCCTCGCGGACCAGGCCGAACTCCAGCTGCTCGAGGTAGCGCAGGCCGCCGTGGAAGAGCTTGCTCGACCGGCTGGACGTGCCGGATGCCAGGTCCCGGGCCTCGACAAGGGCGACCCGCAGGCCGCGTGTGGCCGCGTCGAGCGCGGTGCCGGCACCGACGATGCCACCGCCGACGACCACGAGATCGAACGTCTCCGCGCCCAGCCTGCGCCAGCTCCGCTCGCCTGCGGCCGGCCCCAGCTCCGCCTCAGTCACTCCGGCTTCCCTCCTCGCGGCTCCCGCTGACGTGCCCAGGAACCAGGATGGCACGGAGCGCGGCGCCGGGCCGGTTTGACGCAGGTGTTCCCGGACACCCAGGTATGAGCCAGGAGCCGGCGGCCGATGGTCGGCCACCAGGTGATCGGCCCTTGACCACGCCTGGATTGGTCCGGACCAGCGCAGAGAGCCCGGGTGGCGTCGGAGCGAAGTCTGGTCGTGGGCGGCCTGACCTGATATGGGAGACGCATGACTTCCTACGTCGCCGCCATCGACCAGGGCACCACGTCGACCCGCGCGATGGTCTTCGACCACTCCGGCCGCGTCGTCGCCTCCGACCAGAAGGAGCACGAGCAGATCTTCCCGAAGGCCGGCTGGGTCGAGCACGACGCCGAGGAGATCTGGGCCAACACGCAGGCGGTGACCGCGGGCGCGCTCGGCAAGGCCGGCCTGACCGCCGGGGACATCGTCGCCGTCGGCATCACCAACCAGCGGGAGACCACCGTGGTCTGGGACCGCCGGACGGGCAAGCCCGTGTACAACGCGCTCGTCTGGCAGGACACCCGCACCGACAAGATCGTCGACGAGCTGGCCCACTTGGCGGGACCGCGCGGCCAGGAGCGCTACCGCGCGATCACGGGGCTTCCGCTGGCCACCTACTTCTCCGGCCCGAAGATCGCCTGGATCCTGACCAATGTGGACGGTGCGCGCGAGCGCGCGGAAGCGGGCGAGTTGCTGTTCGGCAACATGGACACCTGGCTGCTCTGGAACATGACCGGCGGACCGGACGGCGGCGTCCACGTCACCGACCCGACCAACGCGTCGCGCACCCTGCTGATGGACCTGGACACGCTGTCCTGGGATGCGAACATCGCCGCGGAGATGGGAATCCCGATGTCGATGCTGCCGGAGATCCGCTCCTCGTCGGAGGAGTACGGGACGGTCCGTGAGCGCGGCGTGCTGGCCGGCGTGCCGATCGCCGGGATCCTCGGCGATCAGCAGGCTGCCACGTTCGGCCAGGCGTGCCTGTCCCCCGGCGAGGCCAAGAACACCTACGGCACGGGTAACTTTGTGCTGCTCAATACCGGCACCGAGAAGGTCATGTCGCGGAACGGGCTGTTGACCACGGTCTGCTACAAGATCGGCTCGAACGACACGGTGTACGCCCTGGAGGGCTCCATCGCGGTGACCGGGTCGCTGGTGCAGTGGCTGCGCGACAACCTCGGCATGATCGGCACGGCCGCCGAGATCGAGCAGCACGCGAAGACCGTTGAGGACAACGGTGGCGCGTATTTCGTTCCTGCATTCTCCGGTTTGTTCGCTCCTTACTGGCGCTCCGACGCGCGCGGCGCGATCGTCGGACTCACCCGGTACGTCAACAGGGGACACCTCGCCCGTGCGGTGCTCGAGGCCACGGCTTTCCAGTCACGTGAGGTGATCGAGGCCATGAACGCCGACTCCGGCATGCCGTTGAAATCGCTCAAGGTGGACGGCGGCATGGTGGTCAACGAACTACTGATGCAGTTTCAGGCCGACATCCTCGGCGTGCCGGTGATCCGGCCCGTGGTCAACGAGACCACGGCACTCGGCGCTGCCTACGCCGCTGGTCTGGCCGTCGGGTTCTGGGCGAGCGAGGACGACATCCGGGACAACTGGGCCCTGGACAGGACGTGGACCCCGGACATGGACGAAGCCGCCCGCGAAACCCAGTACCACAACTGGAAAAAAGCCGTCACCAAGACGTTCGACTGGGTCGAGTAGGGATACCCGGCGGCGTCACCGTCCTATCTGGACAGTATGGAAATTCATGCGCGCAGCCTCACTCGCTCACCGAAATCACGGTGAACGGAACGCCCTGGTTGTCGGTCGCTTGCGCCAACCGGCCGTAGGGCGAATCCGCCGGCTCGCGCGTCACGGTGCCGCCGAGGTCGACGACCTTGGCGACCGCGGCGTCGGTGTCCGAAACACCGAAATACGTGACCCACTGAGCAGGGGCTTCGGCCGCCACATCCCCGGGCCAGGCACCGAGCCCGCCGACCGTGCTGTCACCCACGTTGAGAGTCGCGTACTTGAACCCGTCGCCGGACATGTCGTCGAGGCGGTAACCGAAGACCTCCGCGTAGAAGGCCTTCGCGCCCTCGAAATCGTGCGTCATGCATTCGTTCCAGGTCACGGCGCCGGGAACGTTGGCGATCTGGATACCCGGGTTCTGCTTGGCCTGCCAGAGGCCGAACGCGGCACCGGTAGGGTCCACGGCGATCGCCATGCGACCGGACTCACCCACGTCGCCGGGCGGTACCACCAGTTGGCCGCCCGCCTCGGTGATCTTGGCCGCCGTCTTGTCCGCGTCGTTCACGGCCAGATATGTCGTCCACACCGAAGGCATCTCCATGCCCGGCGGCTTGGGACCCACCGCTGCCGCGGCTCTGCCCTGGAGCGCGGCGATCGCGTAGTGGCCGTACTCCTCCCCTTGGTCTTCGACCTGCCAGCCGAGCAGGGCACTGTAGAAATCAGCGGCACGCTGGGGATCTGCAACCATGACGTCGACCCAGCACGGGGTGCCTTCAGGCCAGGCGGTATCGCGGAAAACCATCTTCGACTCCTGTTCTTGTCTGTCTGTGGTGCGGTTCATAGTCTTGCACCGGGTACCGACAAAAACGGCTCAGCCGAGGGCGGCGTACACGATGACGTTGTCCTCATAGCTGCGTGCCGCGCGATCGAAGACACCGCCACATGTGATCAACCGCAGTTGCGCACCGGCCGTGTCGCCGTACACGTCCGCCGTCGGGAAATGATCTTTGGCCACCTGGTCGACATGGGTAACCACGAAGCGCAGGACCGAGCCGTCGGAACGCGAGATGGTGATCTTGTCGCCGGGCACGGTTTCCTTGAGATGAAAGAAGGCTCCCGGCTGGTGGTTGCCGTCGACATGGCCGAGGACGACGGCGGGTCCCGGCTGTCCCGGCACCGGACCGTAGCGGTACCACCCGGCCTGCCAAGGCCGGCTCACCGGCGGTACCTCGATCGTGCCGTCCGGGTTCAGCCCGAGTGCAACGAGCGTTGAGTGCACCTGGATCTTCGGAATGTCCACCGCTACCGGTGAGGGTGGCTGTGCCTGCGCTGAACCGGACGTCGTTGCGAGGGGTCCCGGGGCCTGGCTCTGCTGAGCGGCGCACCCGCCGAGCAGTGCCAGGCCCAACAACGGCAACAGCAAGCGCTTCATGGCAGCGTTACGTTGTCCGTCAGCGAACCGTCACCCGTCTGCGGCGCTCCCTTCGGCACCTTGGACACCTGCTGATCCGCCGCCGACGACGTAGTGCTCGGCGCCGGCTGCTTCGCCGGGGTGGTGGCTTTTTCCTTTGCCAGTACGGTGAAATGGACGGTGACCGGCTCGCCGCCGCAGTGGAACGAGACCGGGTACGAGGCCTGCGGCACGTCCCGGATCACCGTCTCGGCGAACAGCGCCCACGGCTGGTGTCCCTCCGCGTTGCGCGCCAAGGGTTCCGTGACCTGAAGGGCTTCCGTCGTCAACGGGCTGGCGTCGTCGGCGCACGCTGCGGCGACAGACACCTTCTCGCCGGGATGCCCGCTGTAGGCGGACAGGTTGAGCCACACTGGCAGGGGCTGCGGGGTGGGCTCGGTGGTGGTCGTGGTTTCGGCCGACGCAACGGGGGCCAGCAGGAGCAGGCCCGGAAGGAAAGCGGCGGCGAGGAGTGGACTTCTCATGGTTGCCTCACGGCGATCGAGCGCTGATGTCGACAAAGGCGTTCGGCCGCCCGGTGCGGTTGCGCGCCGACATCAAACCGTGATGGCGGCGGGTCAGTCGAGGTCGTCGTGGCGCATGAGTTGACGGCCGGCCTCGGTGATCGAGCCCGACAGCGACGGGTACACGGAGAAGGTCAGCGCGAGGTGTTCCACGGTCAGCTGGTTCTGCACCGCGAGTGCGATCGGCAGGATCAGCTCGCTCGCGGTGGGAGCGACCACGACACCGCCGACGACCACGCCGGTGGCCGGGCGGCAGAACAGCTTCACGAAACCGTGGCGCAGCCCCTCCATTTTCGCGCGGGCGTTGGTGGCCAACGGCAGCATGATCGTGCGCGCGGGCACCTCGCCCGAGTCGATCGCCTGCTGGGAGATGCCGACGGTGGCGATCTCCGGGTGCGTGAAGACGTTGGCCGCGACGGTCTTCAGCTTGATCGGCGCGACGCCCTCGCCCAGCGCGTGCCACATCGCGATGCGGCCCTGCATGCTGGCGACCGAGGCGAGCATGAGCACACCGGTGCAGTCGCCCGCCGCGTACACGCCCGGGACGCTCGTGCGGGACACCCGGTCGACGGTGATGAAGCCGCCCGGGCCGGGTTCGATGCCGACTCGTTCCAGGCCGATGTCCTGCGTGTTCGGAACCGAACCGACCGTCATCAGTGCATGGCTGGCCTCGATGGCGCGGCCGTCCGCCAGGTGCACGACCACGCCCTTCTCGGTGCGCTCCACCTTGTCGGCACGCGCATGCTTGGCCACCGCGGTGCCACGCTGCGAGAAGACTTCCTCGAGCACCGCGGCCGCGTCGGCGTCCTCGTGGGGCAGGACACGGTCGCGGCTGGAGACGAGGGTGACCTTGACGCCCATCTCGGTGTAGGCGGACGCGAACTCGGCACCGGTCACACCGGACCCGACGACCGCGAGGTGCTCCGGCAGTTCCGGCAGGTCGTAGAGCTGACGCCAGTCGAGGATGCGCTCGCCGTCGGGCACCGCACCGGGCAACACGCGCGGGGTAGCGCCGGTGGCGACCAGCACGACATCGGCGTCGAGCACCTCGGGTTCGCCTGAACGGGGGGTGACGGCGACCTTGTGCGCGGCAAGACCGGGTTCTTCGTCGGCGAACTTGGCGTCGCCGACGATCACCCGGACGCCCTCACGCTGCACGCGGGCGCGGATGTCGGCCGACTGCGCCAGCGCGAGCCCCTTGACGCGGCCGTGGACCGTGCGCAGGTCGATGCTGATGTCCGCCATGTCGGTGACGATGCCCAGCTCACCGAGGCCGTGCATGCTCGCCCGAGCGCCCGACGACGCGATGAAGGTCTTGGACGGAACGCAGTCGTAGAGCACGCACGCGCCACCCAGCCCGTTCCGTTCGACGACCGTGACATTCGCGCCGTGCTGAGCGGCCACCAAGGCCGCCTCGTAGCCGGCCGGGCCCCCACCCATGATCACGATCCGGGTCACGTCGATCCTCCTCTTCGCGCCGCTCATGTCCACCTTAAGTGGGCACACCAGGAGTACATCCGGTCGGGGGAGCAACGGGTCGCTAGGCTGTGGCGGTGCCGTTGTATGCCGCTTACGGGTCCAACATGGAACCCGCCCAGATGATGGAGCGCGCGCCGCATTCGCCGACGGCGGGCACCGGCTGGCTCGAGGGCTGGCGCCTCACGTTCGGCGGTGAGGACATCGGCTGGGAAGGCGCGCTCGCCACCATCGTCGAGGACCCAGGCTCGCGCGTGTTCGTGGTGATCTACGACGTGACCACGCTCGACGAGGCGCAGCTCGATCGCTGGGAGGGCGGCGAACTCGGGCTGCACAACAAGATCCGGCTGCGCGTCCAGACCATGGACGGATCGGCGCTCGCGTGGCTGTACGTGCTCGACGCCTATGAGGGCGGGCTGCCCTCGGCCAGCTATCTGGGCGTGCTGGCGGACGCGGCGGAGGCGGCCGGCGCGCCGACGGACTACGTCGACGACCTGCGCACGCGCCCCTGCCGCGGCATCGCGACGTAAGGATCACGGTCAGCGGCGCGCCGGCGCCGCGGTTATCCCCAGGCTGATTCATTCCTCCAGGATGGACCCGCAGGTACGGGGCCCGCGAGCAGAAAAAGTCGATCTGTGGATAAGCCGGTACTTGTGGACAACTCTGTGCACGGGCGCCCACTGGGTGACGGCGGAAACCGCCGTCACCGACTTCAGCTGGCCAGCGACGCCAGTGCGGTGTGCACCATGACCCGGATCCCGACGGCCAGGGCCCGCTCGTCCAGTTCGAAGGTCGGGCGGTGCAGGTCGCGCATCTCGCCCTCGCCCGGCCAGACGCCCAGCCTGGCGAAGGCGCCCGGCACGTGCTCCAGGTACCAGGCGAAGTCCTCGCCGCCCGAGGACTGCTCCGTGCCGGTCAGCGCGTCCTCACCGAGCGCCGCCTCGACGCCGGCCTGCAGCAGCGCGGTGCTGGTGCCGTCGCCCACGACGGGCGGCACGCCGCGCCGGTAGTCCAGGTCGAAACCCACGCCGGTCGGCGCCAGCAGCGACTGCACCGACGACGCGACGAGCGGCTCCAGCGCCTTCCACACCTCGTGGTCGGCGGTCCGGAGGGTGCCGCGCAGGACACCGTCCTGCGGCACGGCGTTCGCGGCCTGGCCGGCGTGCACGGCGCCCCACACCAGCACGGTGCCGGAGCGCGGGTCCACCCGGCGCGACAGCAGCGACGGCAGCGAGGTGATGACCACGCCGAGCGCGTGCACCAGATCGGCCGTGAGATGCGGCCGCGACGTGTGCCCGCCGGGCGACGTCACGCGCAGCTCGATCAGGTCGGCCGCCGAGGTCAGCGCCCCGACCCGGGACCCGATCTTGCCGACCGGCACGCGCGGGTCGCAGTGCAGGCCGAAGATCCGGTCGACTCCGTCGAGCCCTCCCGCGGTGATCACGTCGAGCGCGCCGCCGGGCATGACCTCCTCGGCGGGCTGGAAGACCAGCCGGACCCGACCGGGCAGCTCGGGCGCGGACGCCAGCGCGACGGCGGCGCCCAGCAGGATCGACGTGTGCGCGTCGTGCCCGCACGCGTGCGTCGCGCCTTCCACCGTGGACGAGTACGGCAGCCCGGTCGCCTCGGTCAGCGGCAGCGCGTCGATGTCGGCCCGCAGCGCGACACACTTCGAGCCGGTGCCGACGTCGCAGATCACGCCGGTCCCGCCCGGGAGCACCGACGGCTCGAGCCCGGCCGACCGCAGCACGGAACAGATCAACTCGGTGGTCGCGAACTCGTGCCGGGAAAGCTCCGGATTCGCGTGGAGGCGCCGGCGCCAGGCCACGATGTCGGCCCCGCCACGTTCCAGGGACTGGTCCAGCCAGAACGGCCCTCTGCCCGCACCGAGGTCGGTCACAGGAGCCATGCTGACCCCATCCGCGGTAATCAGCGCGTCCGACACCCCGAATGAGGCATGGCGCCCATCGCGGTCGCCGGGAACCTCCCGCCGTGAGTCGAGCACGGTCACACCGAACCTCCGTCTAGCCAAAACACTTAACCCATTTGCCGCAATCCTGCACCATGCAGCGCGCAACTGGCCGTTTCGAACGGGGTTTGGGGACGGCCGGTAGCGGATCTGCGTTGAACGGCAGACCGCACTTCGGCCTAGCTGTATCGAGGCGGCGGCTACTTGCCTTTCGCCTGGTTGGCGGTCTTCGTACGCCTCTTCTTGCGCACGCTGCGGCCCCACAGTACGAGCACCGCAAGGATCGCCGCGAGCACGCCGACGACGATTTTGCTCTTCGTCTTCTGCGCGTTGGCACGCGCGTTGTCGGCCGGGTCGATGCGCGGACCGGGCGGCGCGGTGGTCTGCTCGGCGACCGGACCGGCCTGCGCACCCGACGCGACCTGCACCACCGGCGCGGCAGCGGCGACCGCCGTCGGGGCGGCCAGCGCCACCAGCAGTCCCAGCAGCAGTCCGGCCAGCGCGGCACGAACCTTCGTCACGACATCGCCTCCCTCGAAAACCACGGCACAGTGTGCCTGGTGAGGTGGGGTGAAGTCACGCTCCGAAGGCGTCGAGAATACGTTGTGCCGCCAAAGTGGCGGTCAGCTCGCCGTCGCGGACCGCCTGTTCGACCTCCGGCACGACCGCGCGCACCCCGGGATGCGCCGACAGGCTGCCGAGCAGCTGGTCTCGCACCATCGCCCAGGTCCAGTCGACCTGCTGCTGCTTGCGCTTGCGCTCGAGCTCGCCGGACTCGGTCAGCTCCGTGCGGTGCCGCTCGATCTGCTGCCACACCGTGTCCAGCCCGATGTCGGTCAGCCCGCTGCAGGTCAGCACGGGTGGGGTCCACGCGGCGTCCGGTCCGTAGATCATCCGCAGCGCCCCGGCCAGCTCTCGCGCGGCGCGCTTGGCGTCGCGTTCGTGTTCGCCGTCGGCCTTGTTGACGGCGATGACGTCGGCAAGTTCCAGTACGCCCTTCTTGATGCCCTGCAGCTGGTCGCCGGTGCGGGCCAGGGTCAGGAACAGGAAGCAGTCGACCATGTTCGCGACGGTCACCTCGGACTGGCCGACGCCGACGGTCTCGACCAGCACGACGTCGTACCCGGCCGCCTCCATGAGCACGATCGTCTCGCGCGTGGCACGGGCGACGCCACCCAGCGTGCCGGACGTGGGCGACGGGCGGATGAACGCCGCCGGGTCGGTCGACAGGCGCGCCATACGCGTCTTGTCGCCGAGGATGCTGCCCCCCGTGCGGGTGGACGACGGGTCCACCGCCAGCACCGCAACGCGGTGCCCGGCCTCGGTCAGGTCCGTGCCGAGCTGGTCGATAAATGTCGACTTGCCGACACCGGGCACCCCGGTGATGCCGACCCGACGGGCGCCACCGGAGTGCGGAAGGAGGTCGACCAGCAGCTCCTGTGCCTGCTTGCGGTGGTCGGCACGGTTCGACTCGACAAGCGTGATCGCGCGCGACAGGATGCCGCGGTCGCCTGCGAGCACGCCCTTGGCGTACGCCTTGACGTCAACCGCGCGAGCCACTCAGGCCTGCTCCAGCTGGTCCAGCAGGTCGATCGCCGCGTCCGCGATCACCGTGCCCGGCCCGAAGATCGCGACCGCGCCCGACGCCCGCAGCTCGTCGTAGTCCCGCGGTGGGATGACGCCGCCGACCACGATCTTGATGTCCGACCGGTCGAGCTTCGCCAGCTCCTCGCGCAGCGCCGGCACGAGCGACAGGTGACCGGCCGCCAGCGAGGACACGCCCACGACGTGCACGTCCGCCTCGATCGCCTGCCGCGCGACCTCGGCCGGGGTGGAGAACAGCGGGCCCACGTCGACGTCGAAGCCCAGGTCGGCGAACGCGGTCGCGATCACCTTCTGCCCGCGGTCGTGACCGTCCTGACCCATCTTGGCGACCAGGATCCGGGGCCTGCGGCCCTCGTCCTCGGCGAACTTGTCGACGCGCTTGCGTACTTCGTCCACGTGCTCGGATTTCCCGACCTCGTCGCGGTACACGCCAGAGATCGTACGAATCTGGCCGGCGTGGCGTCCCCAGGTCTTCTCCAGGGCCTCGGAGATCTCGCCCACGGTGGCCTTCTTGCGGGCCGCGTCGACGGCGAGTTCCAGCAGGTTGCCGCCGCCCTCGCCGGCCGCGGTGAGCCGCCGCAGCGCGTCCCCGACGGCCTCGGTGTCGCGCTCCTCGCGCAGCCGCCGCAGCTTCTCCAGCTGCTGGGCACGGACGCCCGCGTTGTCGACCTTGAGCACGTCGATCTGCTCAGCTGCGTCACTGCCGGCGAGACGATACTTGTTCACGCCGATCACCGGCTGCCGCCCGGAGTCGATGCGCGCCTGCGTGCGGGCCGCGGCCTCCTCGATGCGCAGCTTCGGAATGCCGGCGTCGATCGCGCGCGCCATGCCGCCCGCGGACTCGACCTCGGTGATGTGGCCCCACGCCTTGCGGGCCACGTCGTAGGTGAGCCGTTCGATGAACGCGCTGCCGCCCCAGGGGTCGATGACGCGCGTGGTGCCGGACTCCTGCTGCAGCAGCAGCTGCGTGTTGCGGGCGATGCGCGCCGAGAAGTCGGTGGGCAGCGCCAGCGCCTCGTCGAGGGCGTTGGTGTGCAGGGACTGCGTGTGGCCCTGGGTCGCGGCCATCGCCTCGACGCAGGTGCGGACGACGTTGTTGTAGACGTCTTGCGCGGTCAGCGACCAGCCCGAGGTCTGGCAGTGCGTGCGGAGAGCAAGGGACTTGTCCCACAGTGGCCTCTCGGCTGACGAGAACTGCTTGACGAGCTTGGCCCAGAGCAGCCGCGCGGCGCGCATCTTGGCGACTTCCATGAAGAAGTTCATCCCGATGGCCCAGAAGAACGACAGCCGCGGCGCGAACTTGTCGATGTCCAGGCCCCCGTCGAGCCCGGCGCGGATGTACTCGACGCCGTCCGCCAGCGTGTACGCCAGCTCGAGGTCGGCGGTCGCCCCGGCTTCCTGCATGTGGTAACCGGAGATCGAGATCGAGTTGAAGCGCGGCATCCGCTGCGAGGTGTACGCGAAGATGTCGGAGATGATCCGCATCGAGGGCTGCGGCGGGTAGATGTAGGTGTTGCGGACCATGAACTCTTTGAGGATGTCGTTCTGGATGGTCCCGGCGAGCTTCTCGGGCGGCACGCCCTGCTCTTCCGCGGCGACGATGTAGAGCGCCATCACCGGCAGCACGGCGCCGTTCATGGTCATCGACACGCTCATCCTGTCGAGCGGGATGCCGTCGAACAGTTGCCGCATGTCGTAGATCGAGTCGATCGCCACGCCCGCCATGCCGACGTCACCGGCGACGCGCGGGTGGTCGGAGTCGTAGCCGCGGTGGGTGGCGAGGTCGAACGCGACCGACAGGCCCTTCTGCCCGGCGGCGAGGTTGCGGCGGTAGAAGGCGTTGGACTCCTCGGCGGTGGAGAACCCGGCGTACTGCCGGATGGTCCACGGCTGGTTGACATACATCGTCGGGTACGGGCCGCGCAGGAACGGCGGCACACCCGGGTAGGTGTTCAGGAAGTCCACACCGGACAGATCCTCGGCACCGTAGACGGGTTTGACGCCGATGCCCTCCGGCGTCTCCCAGACCAGCGCGTCCGCACCCTTGCCGGTGCTCGCGTGCAGTGCCTCGGCCCAGTCGCTCCGGCTGCCGGGGTCGGCAATGCCGAGTTCGACGTCGGAGAAGTCAGGGATGGCCATCATTCAACTCCCAGCGTGTCGATGGCGCTGGTCAGCACTGCGAGCGCGTCGCAGCCGGTGAAGGCGAAACCGGTGATGCCGCGGTAGGACTCGGCCGGCTTGCCCGCGAGCAGCACGGCTTTCGCCCCGGCTTCGGCCAGGCCCGCGGCGACGTCGTTGGCCTGGTCGGCGTACGCGTCGTCGGTGCCGCACAGGCACGCGAGGCTCGCGCCGCTCGCCCGGAACGCGGCGACCGGGTCGTCGACCTCGCCGGGGTTGACGGGCTCGATGCCGCCCGCATGGAACAGGTTCGACGCGAACATCGCGCGAGCGGTGTGCGCGGCGAGCGGGCCGAGGGTGGCGAGGAAGACCTTGGGACGTTCGCCGCGCTCGGCGAGGTGCGCGTCGGAACGGTCGCGCAGCTGCTCGAACGCCTGCGCGTAGCGAATTCGCGGCAGCCCCCCTCCGTCCACAGTGGGCGGTGCGGGTTCGCGATCGAGGGGCTTCTCGTCCAGGTTGGCGAACTCGCTGACGCCGGTGATTGGGTCCTTGCGGGTGGCCAGCCGCTTCGCGCGCTTCTCCCACGTCTGCGCGAGGCGGTCACGGACGAAACCGGAGTCGAGCGCGGCCTCGATCCCGCCCTGCCGCTCGATCTCGGTGAACTCGCGCCACGCGGCGTTGGCCAGCGCGTCGGTGAGGTTCTCGACGTACCAGGAACCGCCCGCCGGGTCGATGACGCCGGAAAGCCGTGACTCCTCGAGCAGGATCGCCTGCGTGTTGCGGGCGATGCGGCGCGAGAACGCGTCCGGCAGGCCGATCGCCGCGTCGAACGGCAGCACCGTGACTGCGTCGGCACCGCCGACACCCGCCGCGAAGCACGCGACGGTGGCGCGAAGCATGTTCACCCACGGGTCGCGCTGCGTCAGCATCGCGGTCGAGGTGACCGCGTGCTGCTTCATGCCTTGCGGCGCGGCACCGGACACCTCGGTCACGCGCGCCCACAGGCGGCGCGCGGCGCGCAGTTTGGCGATGGTGAGGAACTGGTCCGCGGTGGCGGCGAAGCGGAACTCGAGCCGCGCGGCGGCGTCTTCGACGCTCAGGCCCGCTGCGCTCAACGACCTCAGGTAGGCGACACCGGCGGCGATGACGGCGCCCAGTTCCTGGGCGTCCGAACCGCCGGCCTCGTGATAGGGCAGCCCGTCGGCGACGAGGGCGCGCAGCTTCGGGTGCTTCGCCGCGAGCCGGGCCGCCAGCGCTGCCGCAGGCGCGATGTCGTGGGCCGCGCCGGTGCGGGCGCGCAGGCTGATCGGATCCGCACCGAGGGTGCCGGTGACCGCGCTGGCCGGGATGTTCTTCTCGGCGAATACCTCGAGCAGCGCGCTCGCGGCGGCCTCGTAGTCGGCGCCGGGGTCGAGCGCGACGGGCGCGAGGTCGACGTACACCTCGTTCAGCGCGTCGGCGAGCGCGGCCACCGGCAGCGCGCCACCACCAACGCGCAGCCACACCGAGGTGGCGCCGCATTCCAGGTCGGCCAGCACGTTGCGGTTGGTGACCGCCGCGTCGGGATGCGCGTGCAGGACACGCACGTGCCAGCCGGTGCCGACCGCGCCTTCGGGGCGGGTGCCGCGGACGAACGGCGCGAGGCCCGGGAACCCGGACGACGGAGCCGTGTCCTCGGCCGTGTACAACGGCTGGATCTCGATGCCGTCGTAGGTGGTGGAAGTCAGCAGACTCTCGGGCGCGCCGTCGAAGCCCTCTTTGAGCTTGCCACTCTTCTGGAGGACCCCCGCGACCAGCTTCTGCCAGTCGGCCCGTTCTGGCGCGTCGAACTCGCCGGCGAGCACGAGCTCCTCGGGCGCCGTTGTCCCAGCCTGAGTCATAGTTCCAGATCGTAGGGGGCACTCCGTGCCACCGGGTGTGAGCCTGCTCGCGGTTCACCCTGCGGGCATCCGCCACAATGTCGGTGTGTCGACCGCCAGCGAGGAGCCTCGCGTCATAGCCGGACGCTACCGGCTGCGCTCCGTGCTGGGCTCCGGCTCGATGGGCACCGTCTGGTCGGCTTACGACGAGTTCCTGCGACGCCCCGTAGCCGTCAAGGAGATCCTCCTGCCCCCCGGGGTGACCGCGGGCCAAGCCGATGAGCTGCGCGAACGCACGTTGCGCGAGGCCAGGGCCATCGCCGTGCTGTCTCACCCGAACGTGATCGTGCTGCACGACGTGGCACGTCAGGACGGCGAGCCGTTCGTCGTCATGGAACTGCTGCCGTCGCACAGCCTCGCCGAGCTGATCCGCGAGCACGGACCACTCACAGTTGAGCAGGCCGCCGCGGTGGGTGACGCCGTCGCCGCCGCATTGGAGGCCGCGCACGCCGCCGGGATCACGCACCGCGACGTCAAACCGGGCAACGTGCTCGTCGCCGAGGACGGCCGCATCAAGCTGACGGACTTCGGCATCGCCCGCAACGTGTCCGAGGCGACGATGACGCGCACCGGGATGACGCTCGGGTCACCCGCGTACATCGCGCCGGAGATCGCGTCCGGCCGGGCGGTCACACCCGGCGCCGACCTGTGGGGCCTCGGCGCGACCCTGTTCAACACGACCGAAGGGCGCCCGCCCTACGACGCCGACGGCGATCCCATGGAGACCATCGGCAAGGTCGTCAAGGGCGAGGTGCCGCAGCCGACGCCGGGTCCACTGGCGTCGATCATCAGCGGGCTGATGGCTAAGGAGCCACGCGACCGGACGCCGCTGCACCGGGTTCGCCAGCAGCTGTATCCGCTTCTCACCAAGGCGCCGCGCGTGCTGTTCGGGCCCGAGATGTTCCGCCAGGCCAGCGGGCGCCGCGCCGAGGCGACCGACACCCGCGAGCTCGCGCCCGCCACCCCGCCGGTTCCGGCCGAGCAGCCGGCCGAAATCAGCCAGCAGCTCGCGCTCGACCCCGGTCCGCTGCCCTTCGGCGCCGCTGCAGAGTCCCCGAAACCGGAGCCGAAGGGCCGCCCGGTGCGGACGACGACGGTGGTGGCCGTGGTCGCGATCCTGCTGTTCCTCGTCTCGGCCGCCGGCGGGTTCGTCGCCGCCCGGGTGATCGGGGCCGAGCCGGTCGGCCCGCCACAGCAGGGCAGCCCGGCGGCGCAGACCGAGCCCGCGCCGA
Source organism: Amycolatopsis sp. (assembly GCA_035248845.1). Taxonomy (GTDB): domain Bacteria; phylum Actinomycetota; class Actinomycetes; order Mycobacteriales; family Pseudonocardiaceae; genus Amycolatopsis_E. Next base: position 26,851 of record DATFHB010000016.1, read on the forward strand.
CGAAGTTCGAGCGCCGCACGGGCGACGCGTCGAACGTGAAGGGTGGCCAGGGCGCCACGTTCGCCGTCGACGTGCCAGCCGAGTGGACGCGATTCACCACCTCCGGTCTCGGTGACAACCTGCCACCGTCCACTTTGGTCGAATGGGTGTCGCCCGACGGCTCCCAGATGTTCGCGGTCGACCACATCGCCGGGTACTTCGCCACCTACAACATCGACCAGTACACGAAGGGCCTGCAGACCAACCGCGGCACCGGCGCGTTCACCCAGGTCAGCTCGAAGCCGCTGACCAACGGGCGCGACGGCGTGGAGATGATCTACCGGACGTTCGACCGGGGCAGCGGCACCAAGGCGAACCAGATCAGCCGCACCACTTTCGCGCAGATCTTCCGCGTCAACGGTGGGCTGTGGGCGATCAGCGTCACCGTGCCGACGGAGCAGGAGAACACGGCGAAGACCGAGCTCTACGAGCACATCGCGCCGACGTTCACCATCACCGGGTGACTACGCTCGCGGCATGAGTGAACAGGACCTGGCCGTCGCGGCGGCGAGGACGATCGCCGACCGCACCGGATTCGCCGAGCACGACATCGCTGTGGTGCTCGGGTCCGGCTGGCGGCCCGCCGCCGACGTCTTCGGCACCCCCGACGCGGAGATCCCGCTCGGCGAGCTTCCCGGTTTCGAGCAGCCCGGCGCGGTCGGTCACGGGGGCACCGTGCGCTCGCTCGACCTCGACGGCAAGCGCACGCTGGTACTGCTCGGCCGCACACACCTGTACGAAGGCAAGGGCATCGGCCGCGTCGTGCACAACGTACGCACCGCCGCAGCCGCCTGCGCCAAAACGGTCCTCCTCACCAACGCCGCCGGGGGTCTGCGCGAGGGTTTCCGAGTCGGGCAACCGGTGCTGATCTCCGACCACCTCAACCTGACCGCCACTTCGCCGATCATCGGCGCGAACTTCGTCGACCTCGTCGACCTGTACTCGCCCCGGCTGCGCAACCTCGCCCGCCAGATCGACCCGAGCCTCGAGGAAGGCGTCTACGCGGGCCTGCCGGGGCCGCATTTCGAGACCCCCGCGGAGATCCGGATGCTGCGCACCCTCGGCGCCGACCTGGTCGGCATGTCCACGGTGCTGGAGGCGATCGCGGCCCGAGCGGCCGGGATCGAGGTGTTCGGGCTTTCGCTCGTCACCAACCTCGCCGCCGGGATGACCGGTGAGCCGCTGAACCACGAAGAGGTGCTGGAGGCGGGCCGCGCGTCCGCCGTACGCATGGGGACCCTGCTGCGGCAGCTGGTGGGTCGCGCATGAGCGATCGGCTGACGCCTGCTTTGCGGGACCGCGCTTTCCGCTGGATCGCCGACGACGTCGACGCCGACACGCGCGCCGAACTGCAAAAGATCGTCGCAGAGGCGATGGCCGGCACGCCCGGCGCACTGGGCGATCTCGAGGACCGGATGAGCGGGCCGCTCGAATTCGGCACCGCCGGCCTGCGCGGCCCGGTTCGCGCCGGGCCGAACGGAATGAACACGGCCGTCGTGGCCCGCACCACCGCGGGCGTCGCGGCGTGGCTGACGCGGCAGGGCAAGACGTCGCGGATCGTCGTGGTCGGTTACGACGCGCGGCACGGGTCCGAGCGGTTCGCGCACACGGCCGCCGAGGTGCTCTTCGCGACGGGTTTCGATGTCCGCCTCTTGCCGGGCCCGTTGCCGACGCCGGTCCTCGCGTTCGCGGTGCGGTACCTGAACGCGGCCGCCGGCGTGCAGATCACCGCGTCGCACAATCCCGCCGCCGACAACGGGTACAAGCTCTACGACGAGAGCGGCGCACAGATCGTGCCGCCTGCCGACGGCGAGATCGAGGCCGCGATCGCGGCCGCACCCGGGGCGGTGAGCCTGTCCCGGACGTCGGGGGCACCGGTGCTCGGTGACGACATCGTGTCGGCCTATCTCGAGCGGGTCGCCGCGATCCCGCGCGGCAACGCCCGAATGCTCCGGGTCGCTGCGACGGCGCTGCACGGAGTCGGCTCCGGTGTGCTGCGGCGGGCACTGGCCGCGGCCGGGTTCACCGACGTGCATTTCGTCGCCGAGCAGTCCGAGCCGGACCCGGACTTCCCCACTGTGTCGTTCCCGAATCCCGAGGAACCGGGTGCCACGGACCTGCTGCTGGCACTGGCATCCGAAGTGGACGCCGACCTCGCGATCGCGCTGGACCCGGACGCCGATCGGTGTGCGCTTGGCGTGCCGGAGCGCGACGGTTCATGGCGGATGCTCCGCGGCGACGAGACCGGCGTACTGCTGGGGTCGTACATTTTGGACACGACGGACCAGGTCGATCCATTGGTGGCGACCACGATTGTGTCGTCGTCGATGCTGCGAGAGGTCGCGGCGGCGCACGGTGCGCGCTACGCGGAGACGTTGACCGGATTCAAATGGCTCACGCGCGCCGGCGAGGGGCTGATCTTCGCCTACGAGGAGGCGTTGGGGCTCTGTGTGAACCCGGACTTCGTGCGGGACAAGGATGGGATCGCCGCTGCGGTGCTGGCGTCTGATTTCGTCGCGACACTGAAGGAGTCGGGCCGGTCGCCGTTGGATGTGCTGGACGAATTGTCGGCGCGGTTCGGGGTGCACCTGACGGATCAGTTGTCGTTGCGGGTCACGGACCTCAGTGTGCGCGCAAAGCTCCTGGATGCGGTGCGAACGACTCCGCCGGGCCGGTTGGCGGGCGTCGAAGTCAGCACCGAGGACCTGTTGCCGGAGACGGATGCGTTGCGGTTCACGGGGGTGGGTCTGCGGGTGGTGATCCGGCCGTCGGGCACCGAACCGAAGCTGAAGACGTATCTGCAGGTGACCGAGCCGCCTTCGGATGCGCTGACGGAAGCTCGCCGCGCCGCGCAGGCACGGCTGTCGGCCGTGCGGGCGGACGTCGAGGCGCTGCTCGCGCAGGATTAGCTTGTCGGGCAAAGAAAAACCCCGGGGCTTCGGGAGAATTCGAGATTCTCGACCGGAGCCCCGGGGCTTTTCATGTTATGTTCGGCGGTGTCCTACTCTCCCACACCCTGGCGGGTGCAGTACCATCGGCGCTGGTGGGCTTAGCTTCCGGGTTCGGAATGGGACCGGGCGTTTCCCCACCGCC